>JAVBPE010000015.1:0-41970 GCA_031549865.1 Anaeroplasmataceae bacterium
AGCTAATATAATATATCAGCGAACTATGAAACTATCTAATACTATAAAGATTTTCTTTAAGAAAGTCTTTTTTTTAACTCTAACTTCTATATAAATGAAAAAGGCACTTATAAAAGTACCTTTTGTCATCACTCTGAAGAAGAAATTAGAGAATAATTTCTTTTTTTATATTTTTATAAATGTAATTATAAAGTTGTTTTATAAATAAAATGTAATATGAATAAATTATCACTATATTCTAAGATAAATTTGGAAGTATATGGAAAAACATTGGTAATTAAGTTTAAAATGTCACCAATAATTCACAAAGACATCATATTCTCTTGACATAAAACGCTTTCGGTGATAAATTATTAATATCTAGTATTTTTAAGATGAAAGGAAAGAAAAAATGAAAATTAAAGGAAAAATAGCGGCTTTACTAGGCGTATGCGTAGTTGCATTAGGTTTAGCTGCATGTAATGGAACTGAGGATCCATCAAACACAAGTACAGCTACAGAAACTAGCGTACCAACAAGTGAACCAACGAGTACATCAACAAGTACTCCAACAAGTACTCCAACGAGCACACCAACAAGTACTCCAACGAGCACACCAACAAGTGAACCAACGAGTACACCAACGAGTACTCCAACGAGCACACCAACAAGTACTCCAACATCTACAGAAGAACCAGATAATACTTGGGCTGAAGGCTTAGTAAATGGAACTATTGTATATGCAGAAAACTTCGAATCTGAAGCATTAGAAATTGGTACTAATCCTGAAAGTGGAAAAACTATTTATATAACTAAAGATGCATCTGAAGCAATTCATACTGATTTAGTTACTTTAAATGGTAATACATTTATGAAATTAGTTGACACTAATGATAAAACAAATTTTACAAATATTAAATTACCTGCTACTTATAATAGTGGAGTTCTTGAAGTATATGCAAAAGTTAATATTAATCTATTAGCGGGAAAATGGAATCAAATTGCTTTAGTTAATTCAACTGATACTGAATTATTTGCAGTACGTTCTGTTGATAAAAACTATATAGGCTATCGTTTTGGAACTGGTGATGGTACTCAAATTACTCCATCTGTATCTAACATTATTAACCAATGGGTTGCAATAAAAATGACTGTTAACTTTACTGCTGGAACTGTAAGTTTGTCTTACAATGGAACTGAAATCTTAACTCAACATGTTCAAGCAATTTCAGATGTTACTGCAATTCAATTTTGCACTGGTGGTGCGGCTACAGATAGAACTGTTTCTGTGGATGATGTAGTTGTAGGTCATACTGAAGCTTCTTTAAATGATTACAAAACTGTAGCATCTCAAAATTTAACAACTGCTTTTGGAACATATGTTTCAACTGATTATACAGAAGATAATTATGCATTGATTACTGCTGCAAAAGATAGTGGTTTAACTGCAATCGAAAGTGCAACAACATTTGCTGAAGTTGATGCTGCATATGAAACTGCAATAGCTGCAATGGCTGCTGTTGAAGAAAAAACTTTAACTCCTGCAGAATTATTAGCTATAGCAAAAGAAGAAGCTGTAAAAGAAATTAATGATGAATATGCAACATATAATTTAGCTAAATATACTACAAATGGTGCTGACCTTACTGCAATAAAAGAAAAAGCTTTAACTGATATTGCTGATGCAGTTGCAATTGAAGAAGTAACTACAATTGTTGAAAAAGCTATTGAAGATATGGCTAAAGTTGAAAAAGATCCAATTATAGGAGAAGCTCAAGTATCAACCGCAATTGATTTCAAATTAGCTACAGCTACAACAACAACATCAGATAAAAGTGTGGATATGACTGCTGATTTCAAGTTTGTTGGTGGTGATTCAGTAACTACAAAAGAAGGTGTTGTATTCAATATTGCTGAAAGTTCAAGTAATATGAAAATTGAAGCAAATGGATTAAAATTCCAAGAAGCTGATAAAGCTGCATTATCATTCTCAACAACGGCTGAATCAACAATTACGTTAGTTTTATATGTAAACTCTGCAAGTAGAGGTATGGTAATTACTTCTACAAACGGATATAATATTACAATTGATAAAGATGCTGATAATAAAGCAACATATAGTACTGGTACTGGTTATACTACAACTGCTTCAAGTAGCACATTTACGATTACGATTAATAGTGCTGCGGCTGACACATTTACAATTAAATCAGCTGGTAAATATACTGTTTATACACAATCAATAACAATTGTTGGTGTAAACTAAGAAGTTAACTTAAAAATTATTCTAAAAAAATGATGTAAGTCGAAAGATATTGCATCATTTTTTATTTTATAAACTAAGAATGATGTATTTTTCACTTAACTAATGTTATTAATTGGAAAAATGTGGAAAAACGTTGTAATAGAGCGGAAATATATCACTTTAATTTCACAAATATATCGTAAAGTCTTGACATAAAACGCTTTCGGTGATAAATTAGGGGTATCTAGCATTATCTAATATGAAAGGAAAGAAAATATGAAAATAAAAGGGAAAATTGCAGCATTATTTGGAATTTGTGTTGTTGCATTAGGTTTAACTGCTTGTGGTGGTGATGATGAACCGTCAATAACAAGTGTACCTACAGAAACGAGTACAACAGTTCCGACAAGTGAACCAACAAGTACATTGCCAAGTGAATCAACAAGTACTCCAACAAGCGCACCAACAAGTACTCCAACGAGCACACCAACAAGTACACCAACAAGTACTCCAACGAGCACACCAACAAGTACTCCAACAAACACTTCAACTTCAACATCTGAAGGTCCAGTGACTAAGTGGTATGAGGGATTGGTTAATGGAACAGTTGTATATGCTGAGAATTTTGAATCTGAAGGCATAGAAATCAATGAAGGTGCACAAAGTGGAACTATCTATATTAAAGAAAAAACTGCGGCTCTTCATACTGACGTTGTATCTGTAAGTGGAAATAGCTTCATGAAATTGATTGATACTGATACAACTAAAACAAATAATACTTGTATAACATTACCAAGCGTTTATAAGGTAGGCGTTCTTGATATTTATACTAAAGTTTTAGTTAATGAGGTCTCAGGTAACTGGAATAAAGTTATGCTTATAAACGAAAATGGAAGTGAAGTTTTCGCTGTTAAATCTGCAAAAGATAAAACTCGTGTAGGTTACCGTTTTGGTTCAACTGATGCATCAGGTGCAAATGTTGGTGATGGTAGCGAATTTGTGCCTACTGTTACAAATGAAAAAGATGTTTGGATAACTATTAAAATAACGGTTGATTTTACTTCAAAGAAAATTAATGTTTCTTATAATGGCGCTTTAGTATTGTCTGATGCAAATATTAATTTTGATAACATTGCATCGCTTCAATTTTGTACAGCTGGTTCAGCTAATACACGAACTGTTTCTGTAGACGATGTTGTAGTAGGATATGAAGGCGTTTCTATAAATGAATATAAAGAATTAATTATAGCAAATTTAACTACAAAATATGGAACATATATTGAAAATGATTATACATCTGATAATTATGCATTAATTACAGCTGCAAAAAATGATGGTATAGCGGCAATAGAATTAGCTTCTACTGAAGATTTAGTTGATGAAGCTTATGATAATGCAGTCGTTGCAATGAATGAAATTAAAACGATAGCGCAAACAGTAGCAGATGAATTAACTACTGCAAAAACACAAGCTATCAAAGAATTAGAAGAAGAAATTTATCTTGCATCTAATTATGAATTTACTAAGAGTGATTATGATACAGCTTTAACGGCTGCAAAAAAAGAAATAACGGATGTAACTTTAATTGCTGATATTGAAACAGCTTTTGAAAATGCTAAGGTTATTATGGATGCTGTAAGTACATCAAAAGGTGTTGCATCTTTAAATGATTTAACAGCAGCGGTAGGTAATTATGATTTAATTGTCTTAACTGAAGATATTGCTTCATTAGATGCTGATGATAAATATTTAGGTGATTATGGAATTGCTTCATATATAATTAGTGATGAAGATTATACAACTAGAGACTTAGATTTTACATTTGATCTTAATGGCCATGTGTTTGGTCGTGAATTAGATATTAGAAGTTTCAGATCAAGCAATGGTGCGGCTGGTGGTACATTTGATATTATAATAACTGATAGCGCAGAAGTAAAAGGAAGTATTGGGTCAACTGCTGCAGATTATGCAATTTACGTTTCATCAAAAGGAAACACAACAGTTACTTTAAATGGAATAAATGCATTAGGAAAATATGGTGGATTATATACAAATGGATCACATTCAGGTGCTACAATCATGGCTATAAATTGCCAATTTATTGGTAATAATGAACTAGGAACTGGTATGTATTTAGCTGGTAATCATGACTATGTATTTGAAAATTGTACATTTGAAGGAGCCGATGGTGCTTACTTAAAGAGTGGGACATACACATTTAACGAGTGCTTATTTATTGCCCATGGTGCGGCAAATGATCCTACATATTACGGTAATGGTGCAGAATTAACAGGAAATGGATTAAATATTGATAGTGCAGAAGGTTATATTACAAATCTAGATGCAATATTAAATGATTGTGAATTTTATTCTGATAATAACTATGGATTTGCTGAATTTTCTACATATGATAATATAGCAAATAGAGTTAACTATGCAAAAGTTGAAATTAATAATAGTAATTTAACAGACGATGATGTTTATATTGAAAATAAAGATAATGTTACACCAAGTACATTTGGTACACTTCAAGAAAAATTGGAATCATATATAGAAAAGCAATTTACTGAGCAAATTACTAGCTATTTGGAAGGCATTGATGAAGCTTATATTCCTGAAAATTCAGATGCTTATACTAATTTATTAAATGTATATATTAATTTAATTAACGACTTAGATGCTATCAATGTAAGTCAATATATTGATTTTGATGCAGCTAAATATCATGTTGATACAATAATTTCTTTGGGATTAGCTGATTTACAAAAAGTTGTATCAGATTATGAAGCAGAACTTTTAAGTGATGCGAAAGCCTTAGCTATAATAGATATTAATACAGAGTATGCAAAATATGATTTAGAAAAAGATTATACAATGAAAGGTGCAGATATTACTGCAATAAAAGTAAAAGCATTAAGTGATATAGAAAAAGCTGTTGCAATTGAAGAGGTAACCACTATTGTAGAACAAGCGATAGCGGATATGGCTAAAGTTAAAACTGATGCAATCTTAAGTGCTGGAGAATTATTTGATGCTAGTACACTTACTACAAATGCCACAAGTACAAATGCTTCGGCATATGTAGGTGATTTATTTAGTGTAACAGTAAAAGGTAATAGTAAATATATTGTTGCAGAAAGAAGTACAACTTCAAATGATGCTGCAGCTAGAAAATTTAGTAAAGAATTAAGAACGGCTTCAAATAACCATATATTTGTTATAACGAACACAAGCACAGGAACAGCTAGTTTTACAGTTTATTTTTCATCTGCTGATTCTAATGGCTATGCTTCTAAAGATATAATAATAACAACTCCTAATGGTTCTCAAACAATTAAACCGGCATCGTCAAGCGTTGCATATGCATTTACATGTACACTTGCAGCAGGTCAAACTATTGAACTTACTTCAGGCTCAAGAGTAGTATTATGCGGAGTTTATGCAAGTTAAATTTTAACTTATAGAATATAAAAGAGTTAGGTTTAGGACCTAATTCTTTTTTTTGTTATCTTTTTGGCACTTTGGTATTGACAGTGCCAAGATAAATGGTATAATTGATTTTGTAACATAGGAGGATCTTATTATGAAAGAAATAAATGAATTTAAAACAGAAACCAAAAAATTGTTAGATATGATGATTAACTCTATCTATACCCATAAGGAAATATTTTTACGTGAGTTAATATCTAATGCATCTGACGCAATCGATAAGTACCATTACGAAAGCTTAACAAATAGTCTTTTAGAAGTAAGAGATTATAAAATTTTAGTTGAAGCTGATAAGGAAGCCCGTACTATTACAATAAGTGATAATGGTATTGGAATGAACAAAGAAGATTTAAAAAATTTACTTGGAACAATCGCTAAAAGCGGTTCTAAAGACTTTTTAGAAAAAGTAAAGAATGATGAAACTTCTGGTGAAGTTGATATTATTGGTCAATTTGGCGTGGGATTTTATTCAGCGTTTATGGTGGCTAAAGAAGTTCATGTAATCACGAAAAAAGCTTTAGAAGAAACTGGATATAGTTTTGTATCTGAGGGATTGGAAAGTTATTCTATTGAAGAAAATAGTGATGCTGAAGTTGGAAGTAAGATTGTACTTCATTTGCGTGATAATACAGAGGATTATAACTTTGATGAATATTTAGATGAATATGAAATTAAACGCTTAATTCGTAAATATTCAGATTATATTAAATATCCAATTATGACTTGGGTAACAAAATATGATGAAGTAGAAAATGCCTCTGAAACTGATGAAAAAGAAGAAGTTGAAGAAAAAACTCATTTGGAATTAGAAACTATAAATTCAATGATTCCTTTATGGAAAAAAAATAAAGCTGAAGTTGAAGAAACTGAATTAAATGAATTCTATAAGCAAAAATTTATGGATTACCAAGACCCAATGTCATCAATGTTTGTAAACGTAGAAGGTAATATTACATATAATGCATTATTATTTATTCCTAAAAAATCTCCATTTAATATGTACTCTGAAAAATTTGAAAAAGGGTTACAATTATACACTAAAGGTGTGTTTATCTTAGATAAATGCAAGGAATTAATACCTGATTATCTACGCTTTGTTAAAGGATTAGTTGATAGCGCAGATTTATCTTTAAATATTAGCCGTGAAATGCTTCAAGAAGATCGTCAATTAAAGAAAATTGCAACAAACCTTGAAAAGAAAGTATTAGCTGAATTATCTAAAATGAAGAATAATGATTTTGATAAGTATCAAGAATTCTTTAAAGAATATGGATTGAATTTAAAATACGGTTTATATGAGGAATATGGTGCTAAGAAGGAGTCATTAAAAGATTTAATAATTTTAGAATCTTTAAATGAAGAATTACCGATTACATTTGAACAATATGTAAGCAAAATGAAAGAAAATCAAAAGGCAATATATTTTGCTTCAGGTAAAGATAAGGAATCTGTTTTAAAATTACCTCAAATGGATTTAATTAAAAAACAAGAGTATGATGTTTTAGTATTAAAAGATGATGTTGATGAATTTATGCTTCAAGTATTAAAAGATTATGATGGTAAAGAATTTAAATCTATTTCTCAAGGTGATCTTGATTTATTAACTGAAGATGAGGTTAAGAATCTTGAGACATTAAAGGAAGAAAAGAAGGATATTTTAACTGCTATTAAAGATTCGTTAAACGGTGAGGTTGAGGATGTAATTATATCTAAACGCTTAGTTGATGGCGCAGTATGCTTATCGGCAAAAGAAGGTATTTCATTTGAAATGGAAAAAGTACTTAAAGCCCAAAATAATAGCGTTAAAGCTCAAAGGGTTTTGGAAATAAATCCAAATCACGAAATATTTAAAGTAATTGAAGATGCATATAATAATAACAAAGATAACTTAGGTAAATACGCTAAACTATTATATTCACAAGCTTTATTGATTGAAGGAATTGAACTTGATGATCCAGTTGAGTTTTCTAAAACAATGTGTGAATTATTAATAGAGTCTTCAAAAAAATAATATAATAAAATGATGAGTTATAAAATTCATCATTTTTTATTTTTGTGTGAATATTTCCTTGTTTAATAAAACTTTAGGGGTAGAATAAAGTTGTATATAGGAGGTAGTTTTATGAATGATATGATAAAAGAAGATAAAGCTATTCTTTATTTAGAAACTTCTTTAAAGAAAAAAAGAGAAAAACTAATTAAAAAAATTAATATAATAAATGAAAAAATTGAGTTAATAAAAAATAAAGAAAAATTAAATTTATTGGATGGAATATGCAAGAAACGTTTATTTAAAAAAATAGAGAAAATTGAAAATGAATTAGAAAACATAAATATCTCGATTGAAGATTTAGATAAATATGGAATTCATAAAATGAAGGTAAATTCATCTTTGCGTAAATCAGCAAAAAAAAGAAAACAAATTCTAACCGGAGATTTAATGAAGACAGTTATTTCGATATGTTTTCCAATCGCTATATTTAGTTTATTTAATAGCTTCTATGGACTTATAGACAGTGTTGTATGTGCTTCAATTAATTCAGACAGTATCTCAAAAGTTGCTGCATTATCACAAATTAAAGCTTTAATATCATCATTTGGGGCGGGAGTTGCAGCGGGTGGTGCAATTATTGTAGCTCGTCATTATGGCGCTGGGAATGTAAAAGAAGCTAAGAAAAATTCGGCTGTCTTATTTTTATTAGGTATTGTTGTATCATTAATAGTTATTGCAATTTTAGTTCCATTTGCAAAAACGTTAATTACAATTGCCCAAGTACCTAATGTTGATACTAATACGGTTAATTATTTTAGATTACAATTAGTAGAATTAGCTTTCGTTACATTAAATTCTGTTTTTATTGGTTTAGAAAAAGCCAAAGGAAACTCAAAAATGATTTTTTATTTAAACATCTTAGTTTTAATAGTAAAATTGTCATTTACGATGTTATTTGTATATGGTATGGGTGTTACAAATATAATGTGGGTGGAATTCGCAACGATGCTTGGACAAATTACATTGTTTGCTATTGCAATGTTTAAATTATTTAGCCCAAGAAATATTATTAGAATCAGCTTTAAAGATTTTTCTTTAAAATGGCGTTATGTTGGGCCAATATTACAAATCTCTATTCCGATTTTCTTAGGAAAATTTGTTATGTCTTTTGGAAAAGTATTCGTAAATGCAATGTGTGGAAGTTATTATAATGCCGCAACTGATGGTTTAATAGTAGGCGCATTATCAGTTTCGAACAATTTAAGTGGATTAGTAACTAGTCCTACAAATGCTTTTGAAGAAGGCGAATCGACAATAGTAAGCCAAAATTTGGGTTCGAGAAATATGACAAGAGCTTTAAAGACATTTACAAAAACATTTATTTTGGTTTCGATAGTTTCACTTGTTGGATTTATATTGGTTAGATTTATTTTCTTAGATAATTTAGTAGAAATGTTTAGATCAAAACCAAAACTAGATTCAATGACTGAAGCAGAAATAATTGCTGAACAAATTAAGTCTGCTAAAAATGTTGAATACATAAAGGGTATTTTTAAATATGATAGTATAAGTATTATTACATTAGGCTTCAATGCTGCAGTTTTAGGTTTATTATACGGATTTGGAAAAACAGGACTATCAACAATACTTAATTTAAGTAGAATTGGAACAAGGATTTTAACGCTATGGATTTTACATGATTTTGTGAAAATGGATTATCAAGCAGCGGGCATTTCCATGGGGATAAGTAATACAGTAATATTTATAATATCATTAATTTTCCTTTTAGTATTCTTTAAAGATCTTAAGAAGAATGGTTATAAGGATATGCATATAGGGGACCCAGAACCAGAAATTAGTGAGATTATTATCTAATGACTGAAAAAGAAAAAATGTTATCAGGTATTTTATATGATGCCAATGAAAAAAGCTTAGTTAATGATCGATTAAATTGTAAGGATATTTGTTTTAAATATAATCAATTAATGCCTTCAAATTTAATAGAAAGAGAAGATATTATTAAAGAATTATTTAAGAATGTAAAAGAAAATTTTAATATTATTTCTCCATTTTATTGTGATTATGGATACAATATTGAAATAGGTAAAAATTTCTTTATGAATCATAATTGTGTTATATTAGATTGTACTAAAGTTATTTTTGGTGATAATGTTTTAGTTGGACCTGATTGTGGGTTTTATACTGCAAGTCACCCAGATGATAAAGATATCAGAAATAAAGGTTTAGAAACAGCTCATCCGATTATTATAGGAAATGATGTTTGGATTGGTGGAGGAGTTAGGATTTTGCCTAATGTTACAATTGGTTCAAATGTTGTTATTGGTGCTGGAAGCGTAGTGACTAAAGATATCCCATCAAATACTATAGCCTGTGGAAATCCTTGTAAGGTTATAAAGAAAATAGAATAAAAGAAATCACATTAATTTATTTTTGTGATTTTTTTAATTTTATTTATAATTTGTCTAAATATGTTATAATTCATATTATAATAAAGGTGATAAATATGGATATGAAAGAAAAGATGTTAAATCGTAAAGTTATATTTGAAGGTAAAGTAATAAAAGTATACCATGATGAGGTATTATGTCCTAATGGTAACTTATCTAAAAGAGAAATAATAAATCATAATGGTGGTTCTTCCATAATAGGGATAACTAATGAAAATAAAATACTACTTATTAAACAATATAGATATGCTTATGATGAAGTTATATATGAAATACCTGCAGGTAAAATCGAATTAGGTGAAGATCCATTAGTTTGTGCTAAAAGAGAATTAGAAGAAGAAACGGGATACTTTGCAGAAAATATCGAATATATGCAAACAATATACCCAACATGTGGATATTCTAATGAAAAAATTTATATTTATTATGCTTATAATTTAACAAAAACAAAACAGCATTTTGATGATGATGAAATTATTGAAGTTTATGAATTTAGTTTTGATGAGGCATTAGAGTTAATAAAAAGTGGGGAAATTAAGGATGCGAAAACTATAATTGCTATTTATGCTTATTTAAATAAAGTTTAATGGAGGATGTTATGAATAAAGAGGAACTATTAGATTATTTAATTGAAAAGGGTCAAGAGGATTTAAATATAGTATTAGATGAAGCATTAGAGGGCTTAAAAGATATATATCAAAAATATACTAAAACATTAATAGAAAATGAATTATATAAAAATACCCATGAATTTGGAGTAGCATTTTCGGAATTCGCTTTATCCATTTTAATGTTTGATTATAAAATTAGTGATATAGAATTTGAATTTTATAAAAAACTATGTATTAAGTTAAATATAAAAGCTAAAACAACAATTGAACTATCTAAATTAATAAGTAATAAACTTTTTTTTGAACGTGTTCATAACAACATTTTGGATTCAGCTTTATTAGGAAATGAATCCTACAATAATTCTTTAATATTATTTATTACTTGCGTAGTGCTCTCAGATAATAACATTGATATTTTACAAATCAATTACTTACAAAGTTTTATTAATGAGCTAAACAATATTTCTAATAATGATGTTATCGATGAAGAATTTCTTGAAACATCAGAAGAAGAAATAGATTCATTATATGATGAAGCAGAAAATATATTAAATGGATCAATAGAATTACTAAGTAACCAAGACTTAAAGACTACTAATACATTATTTTTGAGTGGTTTAGAGGAAATAATTTATCGAGTAGATACAAGTGGCATTATTAAATTTTCTAAATTTATTGATTTATTGATGGGAATTGTTATGGCTACTTATAATATTTTTAATTTGAAAAATTATAATATTTATAAAAATGCAATGCTTCATTTAAATATAAAAGAAGCAAGTTTTGATGAATTAAATAAAGTGAAAAATATTATAAATTTAGATAATTCGGTTTCACTTATTATTGAAACATTAGCCAATTTAAAAGAAAATGATAATGATATTTTGTTATTATCAGCAATATGTGATGTGGTTGTTGCAATAACCATTGATAGCGATAATTTATCTCAAGATATATTTGATTTGGTAATAGATGTTTTAGTTGGAATAATGAGTTATTAACATTTTAGAATTAAATTCGAAAAATAATTAAAAAAATACATATAAAAGCGAAAAAGCATCTTGATTCTTAGAAGAAAATTCGGTATAATAGCACATGTATTTAACTAAACAGGTTAAACATTTAGCATTATAGGCTTTTGTGAAGGTTCTTTAGGAGAAAGATAGTAAGAGATTAATGCTATTTGATTAAAACTTTATAAACTGAAATCTTAGGCTTAGATTAGTATTCTTTTGAGAATATGATTTTATGGAAAGATGAAGAGTGATTAAAATTTTTTTAGTTACTCTTTTTTTATTAGTTAAGTGTTAAAAAAAATTAAGGAGAAAATAAAATGAAAAAAATTACAAAATTGTGCAGTGCATTATTAATCGCATTATTAGGAATTTTTGCCTTAGCATCTTGTGATGATGGTAAAATTCAAATTGGGATATTACAATTAACATCTCACCCAGCATTAGATAAAGCAAATGAAGGATTCGTTCAAGCATTGGCTGATAATGGATATGTAAACGGGGAAAATATTAAAATAAATCAACAAAATCCTCAAACAGATGCATCTACTATGGCGGCAATGGCAACGACATTAGTATCAAAATCAAAATTAATTCTAACGATTGCAACCGATGCATCAGTTGCGGTTGCATCTGAACTTGACATTCAAAAAAAAGATATACCATTATTATTTACTGCAGTTACAGAACCTATTTCAGCTAGATTAGTAAATAGTTATGAAGCTCCTGGTAAAAACATTACAGGTACTTCAGATATGAATCCAGTCGCAGATCAAATTGGCTTAGTTAAAGCTGTAGCTCCAAACGCTACTAAAGTAGGTATATTATATACTGCTTCAGAAGATAATTCTCAAATTCAAGCTGAAATTGCCAAGTCTGCTATAGAAACTGCTAATATGACAGCTGTTATTAAAACTATAACTGATGCAACACAAATTGAAGCAACTGTTCGCGCTTTAATAAATACAGAAAAAGTTGATTGCATTTATATTCCAACTGATAATATGCTTGCTGCAAATATGCCTCAAGTTTATGCTGCAACTTGCACAAATACAGTTAAAATTCCTGTTGTTTGTGGCGAAGAAAGTATGGTTTCTCAAGGCGGTACAATAACTTATGGTATTGATTATTATAACTTAGGTTATAAAACAGGCTTAATGGCTGTTAAAATTTTAAATGGTGAAAAGACTGCAAATGAATTGCCAGTAGAATTTGGTGATCCAACTGGTACTATTGCTAATAGTGATGTTTTAACTGCACTTGGTATTACATTACCAGATACACTAACTAATTTAAGTTATGTAGAATTACCAAAAGAATAAAAAATAGAAAGAAGTTTTAATTATGTTATTATTTTCTGTATCTGATGTTTTATTTGGAGCAATACAACAAGGATTAATATATGGACTTTTAGCATTAGGTGTATTTATATCATATAGAGTACTAGATTTCGCTGATTTAACGACGGAAGGAACCTTTCCTTTAGGTGGAGCATTAGCGGCAGTATTAGTTATTAATGGATTTTCACCTATTATCGCAATTATATGTGCTTTTGTCTGCGGACTTATATCTGGGGCAATTACGGGTATTTTACATGCTAAATTTAGGATACCACCAATATTAGCGGGGATTATTGTAATGACCGGCTTATATTCTATTGTGCTTAGAGTAATGGGGGGGAAAGCTAATCTTTCTTTACTTGGCAAATCAACTATATATACCGGTTTATCCGACATAGGAGATAATTTAATCAATCGAATGAATATCACTTCAGGATTTTTTTATCAAAATATTAATGTTATCGCAATAATTATTGTTGCATTATTAATTGTTGGAATAATTGCGACTTTGTTATATTTCTTTTGTGGAACAGAACTTGGAATGGCTTTAAGAAGTACAGGTATGAATCAGTATATGAGTAGAGCTCAAGGGATAAATACAAAAGCAATGATCATATTTGGGTTAGCTTTAGCGAATGGCTTGATTGCTTTAAGTGGAGCGCTCTTGGTGATGAAAACTCGCTCAGCGTATGTTCAAATGGGTCAAGGTACAATAGTTATAGGTCTTGCATCTATAATAATTGGAGAAGCAATATTTGGAAGAAAAACTTTTAAGCGTCATTTAATTGGAGTTTTGGTGGGGTCATTTGCATATCAATTATTATATATGATTGCCATCAATATAGGTTTTGAAGCGAATGATTTAAAATTAATTGCTTCAATTATTATTGTGTTTGTTTTAATTATTCCTCAATTTAAAAAACAATCAAGTAAGAAATTAGCCTTAAGGGAGAAAGAGGCTAAAGAATTAATTGAGGAGGGACAAGTTGATGCTTAAAATTACAAATGTAACTAAAGTATTTAATATTGGTCAAAATATTGAAAATGAAAAAATAGCTTTAGATGGGCTTAGTTTAGAAGTGGAGGACGGAGAATTTGTTACAATCATTGGGGGCAATGGTAGTGGCAAATCTACACTTATGAACATTATTTCTGGAGTTTACACGGTTGATAGTGGTAGTATCGAAATTGATGGAGAAAATGTTACTAAATTATCTGAAAATCGTCGTGCTAAATATTTAGGTAGAGTATTCCAAGATCCTATGATGGGAACTTCTGCTCAGATGAGTATTGTTGAAAATATGAGTTTAGCTTATAGAAGAGGCAAAAAAAGAAGTTTAAAATGGGGTTTTGTTAAAAAGGAAGAAGATTATTTTAAAAGTAAATTGAAGGTATTAGAATTAGGGCTTGAGGATCGCTTGACTCAACAAATAGGACTATTATCAGGTGGTCAAAGACAGGCTGTTACTTTATTAATGGCTACACTTAAAAAACCACAAATATTATTGTTAGATGAACATACTGCTGCTTTAGATCCAAAAACTGCTAAAAAAGTATTAGAAATCACTGAAAATGTTGTAAGTGAAGACAATTTAACAACATTAATGATCACACATAATATGCGTGATGCGATTAAATACGGAAATAGATTGATTATGATGGATAAGGGAAAAATTGTAATCGATATTAAAGGCGAAGAAAAAAAGAAATTAACAGTTGAAAAACTTTTAGCTTTATTCGAAGCAACTACAGAGGATGCTGATATCCCAGATTCAATGATATTAGGGTAAAATAAAGTCCAATCACAATGTGATTGGACCTTTTTGTTCTAAAAGAGCTAAATTCTGATTATAAATTAAATCTAATATTTTAGATATTTTATATTCAATATCTATAACTGTATTTAAACCATCTTTTATATTAGTAATAATATTTATTTCTTTTTTTATTTCATTAAGATAAGTTCTACCTAATTTATTATATCCTAAGATTCTAATGGTAAGCTCTTCACTCCTAATTTTTAAAATATCTTTTTTTGTTATATTAAATAAAATATATAATAACATCCTTTTAATTCGAGAAGAAGTATATCTTTTTGTCGTAAGTGAAGCTATGTAGTCATCAATATTATTATAGCTAATAATTTTCTTTAAAGAATTTTCAATTCCTTCTTCAACTAAAAAAACATCTTTTAATTCAGATAAATTTAAATTCATAATTTGATATTTTAGGTAAATAAAAATTTTATTATAATCTAAAAAATTAAATTCGAAGTAATCATTTAAGACATTATTTGGTACATATTTATTAATCAAATCTTTATTTAAACGTAATGAAGTTGCGGATGCATAAATTTCATTTGATAATTCCTTATCATTATAATTATTTCCGATGCGTTTTATCGTTTTTAATAATATTTTAGATTTTAAATTTATAATTTCGTCTAAATATGCTAAGGCCAAAATATCGTTACTTTTAAGTTCACAAATGTGTAATTCTTTTAAAGCATTTATAGATGCTTTTTTATAAGATAATCCCTGATCTAAAAATTCTTTTAATAAAGAATTATATTCAAATGATTTCATTATATTGTTAATTTCTATTAATTTTGATATATCATTTTGCTCGCTTCCGCACCATATTTCATCTACCCCCAAAGTATTAAGGATATTGACGCTATATTTAGCGAATATATCTGAACTATTTATAGAATAAACAAAAGGTAATTCAATAACTAAATCAATATTTGCAATTAGAGCTTGTTTGGTTTTAATAAACTTATTAAAAACTGATAAATCTCCACGCATCGTAAAAGAAGATGACATAACTGCAATAATAATGGCATCATTATTTTCTTCTTTTATTTTATTAATATGATATATATGTCCATTATGAAGTGGATTATATTCAACTATAATACCAATTTTTTTCATTATCTCACCTATAAAATTATAACATAAATTTTAGTATGGATAAATATAGATTTTACTTTTAGGATTTTACTTTCTTTTTTTTGGAAAATATAGTAAAATATAGACTATATTATTCGATTTTGGAGGAACTTATGTCAAAGATTATTGTATGTCCTTATTGTGAGGTAAATGTAGAATTAAATGGAAATGAAAAAATTGTTACTTGTCCTAAGTGTAAAGAAGATTTTTTAGTCAAAGATGCCATTAAAGCAATTGATACAATTGATGATTTTGACCAAGACGAAGAAGGGACTATTAAAATTAAAGCAGATAAGGCTTTTGTTATTGAAAAAAATGTATTGTTAAAGTACAAAGGTTTTGAAGAAGAAGTAATTATTCCTAATGGAATTAAAGCAATTGGAAAATATGTTTTTTCAGGGACAACAGATATTAGAAAAATTGTCTTTCCTGAAACTTTAAAAATAATAAGTGAATGTGCATTTGAAGGCTGTAATAAGATAACTGAACTAAATATCCCATCTTCAGTTACTAGAATTGAGGGAAGTGCATTTGAAAGCTGCACTGGGATTAAAAGTATAAACTTTAGTGAAAATAGTAATTTAGAGTATATTGGTGAATTTGCTTTTTCTAAATGTATTAATATTACACAGTTAACTATTCCTAAAAGTGTAACGCAAATTTCAGAAAATGCTTTTAATGGATGTGTCCATTTATGGAGTTTAGATTTTGAAGAAGGCTCATTATTAGAATCTATAGAGGAAAATATTTTAGCTAAATGTGATAGTTTATCACGTATCACGATCCCTAAGCACGTTATTAAAATAAGTAAAAATGCTTTTTATGAATGCAATTCATTACGTAGTGTAATATTCCAAGAAGATTCAAAACTTCAAATCATTGGAAAGAATGCTTTTTCTAAATGTAACAATTTAGAAGAAATAGACATTCCAGCTTCTGTTACAACAATAGGTGAAAATTGTTTTAAAGATTCAATTAAACTTAAAAAAATAACATTAAATAAAGACGCAGTTATAACTTCTATTGGCAAAAATGCATTTAAAGGCTCTAAAATATTGAATATTGCAATCCCAAATAGTGTTGTTGGGATATGTGAGGGAGCTTTTGAAGATTGCATTAATTTGTTAAGTATTAAATTTCCTCAAAATTTATTTGAAATCGAAGAAAGAGCATTTATGAATTGTAAAGTATTAAGTTCAGTTGAATTTAATCGAGATCCTTTTATTGAAACGATTTATGATTATGCATTTTGTAATTGTGAAAAACTTGAATATATAAAGCTACCTAAGTCATTAAAAACTATAGGAATAGGTGCTTTTTCTAAATGTGATCGATTAGAGCATATCAATATTCCTCCACTTGTTTTTGAATTATCGCAAGACTTATTTAGAGGATGTAAATCATTAAAAGAAATTATATTCGAACAAGGAATAAATTTAAAATCAATTGGTAAAACAGCTTTTTATTGGTGTAGTACATTAACTAATATTGATATACCACAGATGGTAGAATACATTGGAGAACACGCATTTGAGGGATGTTTAGCTTTAAATAATATCAGAATACCATATTCAGTTGAATATGTTGGAAGTAAAGCAATTGTTGGTGATAAAGTTATTGTGGATGAAGAAGATCCATTATTTAAAGAAAATAGCAAAGTAAAAAAATGGGAAAAAGATTTTTTGGAAAATGACAAAGCCTTTGTTGTCTATGATTATCAAACGAAATTAGAAGAACAAAGACAAAAAGAACTTCAAGAAGAAGAATATAGAAGAAATCAAATGAAAAAGGCAGAAGAAATTGCTTTAAAGCAAGATTCGCCAAAAGAAGTTCGTAATTCATGGGATAATAAACCAAAGAAGAAAGGGTGCTATGTTGCAACTTCTTTATATGGCTCATATGACTGTAAAGAAGTGTGGACTCTTAGACGCTTTAGAGACGATTATTTGGATAAAAAATGGTATGGTAAAGTATTTATACGCACATATTATACTATATCGCCTATGTTCATTAAGATCTTTAAGAATACAAAATTATTTAATAAAGTAATTAAAAATAGTTTAGATAAATTTGTTAAAAAGTTAAATGAAAAGGGATATCAAAATAGTCCATACAAGGACAAATAAGGAGATTATTATGAATTGGAATTTACAGATTATCTATAAAACAAAAGAAGAATTTAATCACGATTTAAAATATATCACAGATTCATTAGATGAATTCGAAAAATATCGTGGTAAATTAAATAATAAAGAAACGATCGAATTGTTATATCAAAAAGATGAAGAATTATCAAAGGTTTTAGAAAAATTATATACTTATGCCCATATGAATTATGATTTAAATCAAAAATCTCAAGAAGCATATAAAATATTTGGTAGTGTTACACAATTATATTCAACAATAGTTCAAAAAACTAGTTTTGTTAATTCTGAGTTAGTTCAAAACAATCCAGAAGAATTTAAAAAATGGGCTAATGAAAGCAAATTGTTAAAAGAATATGAATTTCAAATTGAAAAATTATATCGTAATAAAAAGCATATTTTAGATGACAAATTAGAACTTGTAATAGCTAATTACGCTAATACATCTAATGCTATATCAGATTTATATGATAAATTAGCAACATCTGATAATTCAGATCAAGTTATTACGCTTAGTGATAGTAGCAAAATTACTATTAATCAAAGTAATTTTAGATTGTATTTAGAAAAACTAGAATCTCAAGAAGATAGAAGAATAGTATTTGAAACTATATTTAAATATTATGATACTCATAAAAATACTTTTGCCCAAATATATAATATATTATTACAGGAATCATTATCAAACGTAAAAAATAGGGGTTATGAATCGATATTAGACAGTTATTTATATAAAAATAATATTCCGAAAGACGTTTATTTAAATTTAATAAATACTGCGAAAGACAATACAAATTTAATTAAAAAATATTATGAAATAAGAAGAAAATATTTTAAATTAGAAAAAATTCAAACTTATGATCGTTTTTTAAATTTTAAAGAAGTTGATGTTAATTACGATTATGAAAAATGCAAAAAAATGTTTTTAGAAGCAGCAGATTCGATTGGTGGAGAATTTGCAGAAAAAGCCCGTGCTGTTTTAAAAGATGGAATTGTAGATGTAGCGATCAAAGATGGCAAAAGAAGTGGTGCTTATTCGACTGGTGTTTATGGAGTTTCACCCTTTATTTTACTTAATCATAGCGGAACATTAGATGATTTATTTACATTAGCCCACGAAGCAGGGCACTCAATGCACACCATGTATTCTAACGAATCTCAAAATTATGCAACATGCAATTACACTATTTTCGTTGCCGAAATAGCATCAACATTTAATGAACAATTAATGCTAGATTATATGATTAATAATACTGAAGATAATGATTTGAAAATAGTATTATTACAACAAGCAATAGATTCAATTTTAGCAACTTTCTTCCGACAAAGTTTGTTTGCAACATATGAGTATGAAGCAAGTAAATTAGTTGAAAATGGAGAAGTAATAACAAGTGATGAATTAAGCAGCATTATGATAAATTTATATCAAGATTATTATAATATTGACATTAAAGAAGAAAAATATAAAGAATATGTGTGGGCATATATTCCTCATTTCTTCCATTCATCGTTTTATGTTTATCAATATGCTACATCATTTGCAGCAAGTTTAGCGATATATGAACGAGTAAAAAATAAAGAAGAAAATGCTTTTAATGACTATTTAAATTTACTTAAAGCTGGTGGAAGTATGGATCCAGTTGAGTTAGTTAAGAAAGCAAATGTTGATTTAACAGATACAGCCTGCTATAAAGCAGTAGTAGATAGATTAGATAGTCTTATTAAGGCATTAGAAAAAAAATTATAGATGTAAGGAAATTTTATGGAAAAATATCAGGAAGTTGAACGTTCAATAATAAAAACATATCGTTCTAAAATATGGGCGAAATTTGTGAATGCCTTAAAAGAATATGAGTTAATAAAGCCAAATGATAAAATATGTGTTTGTATCTCTGGTGGTAAAGATTCATTTTTATTAGCTAAATGTTTTCAAGAACTTGCCCGTCATTCAGACTTCCCTTTTTCTTTAGAATTTTTAGTAATGGATCCCGGATATAATCCTAAAAATAGAGAAATGATTATTGAAAATGCTAAATTGTTAAACATTCCTATTACTATTAGAGAATCAAAAATTTTTAATATTGTAACAAATGTTGATAAAAACCCCTGTTATTTATGCGCAAGAATGCGTCGAGGTTTTTTATATGAAAATGCGAGAAGCTTAGGATGTAATAAAATAGCTTTAGGTCATCATTTTGATGATGTTATTGAAACCATAATGATGGGAATTCTATATAATGGACAATATAAAACAATGTTACCTAAAGCAAAAAGTGAAAACTTTTCTGGCATGGAGTTAATTAGACCTTTATATCAAATTAAAGAACAAGATATTTTAAATTGGGCAAGCTTTAATGATTTAAAATTCTTACAATGCGCTTGTCGTTTCACAGAAGAAAGTCAAACTTATCAAGATGGATCATCAGATTCAAAGCGAAAAGAAATGAAATTATTGATTCAAGATTTAAAAAAGAAACATTCAATTGTGGATCAAAACATCTTTATGTCTAGTTATAATATCATTTTAAATCAAGTAATTGGATACAAAACAAATGATGAAAAGCATACTTTTTTAGAAACTTATGATAATGAGGATTAGATGATGAATGAGATATTTAGCCGAACTGAATTGATGATAGGAAGTAAAGCTATTCAAAAATTAAAGACAGTAAATATTGCTATCTTTGGTGTTGGTGGAGTTGGTGGTTATGTTTGTGAAGGTTTAGCAAGAAGTGGAATTTATTCATTTACGCTATTTGATAATGATGTGGTGAGTCCTTCAAATATAAATCGACAAATAATCGCAACCTTTGATACCTTAGGTGAATATAAAGTTATTGCAATGAAAAAAAGAATTTTATCTATTAATCCTAATGCAATAATAGATGCGTATCCGTTATTTATAACTGCCAATAATTTAGATGATTATGATTTTTCTAAATTTGATTATGTAGTTGATTGTGTAGATAATGTTACCGCAAAAATAGCTATTATAAAAAAAGCGAAAGAAAACAATATAAAAGTTATTAGCGCTATGGGAGCGGGAAATAAGAGTAACCCGTTGCTATTTGAAATAAAAGATATTAATCAAACTTCAGTTTGCCCTTTAGCTCGTGTTATGCGCTATGAGCTTAAAAAAAGAAATATAGCAGATGTAAAAGTATGTTTTTCTAAAGAAATACCATTTATATCACCTTTAGTTGATGATATAACAAAGAAGAGTATACCAGCATCAAATGCTTTTACCCCATCTGTATGTGGTTTACTAATTGCTAGGGAAATAATAAATGATTTAATAGGAGAAAATAATAATGACTAGTAAAAAAGCTTTTATTACATATGCTATACTTATTATCATATTTTTAATAGGTGGAATTGCCTTTTATATTACTTTTGACAAAACATCTAATATACTATTTTATTATTTAGCGTTTGTATCTTTTGGAGGTCTTCTTGGCTGTGCTTTAGGAACATACAAAACTTTTAAAGAAATTAATAATACTAAGGGTGAGTCAAATGAAGATAATGACAGCGAAGATAAACAATAAAGAAGTATCAGGTTTTTTAAATGATAATTTATTTTATTCTTTTGAATTGTTAAATATAGAGGCAAAAAATGTTTATGATTTAATTAAAATTTATGATGAATTAAATGTAGATAAAATAGATTTTAGTAAATATAATGGGATTAATATTGAAGAAATTAACTTGTTGGCTCCCATTACTGAGCCTACTCAAGATATATTATGTTTGGGACTTAATTATCATGATCATGCAATTGAGTCAATGCGATTTAAAAAAGAAGAATTTAAACCTGTTGAAAAACCAGTATATTTTTCAAAACGTGTCGCTAAAGCCATTGGGCATTTAGAGTATATTGATTCACATCCTGATATGGTTGATTCTTTAGACTATGAAGTTGAGCTTGGAATAATTTTAAAAAAAGATGCTTATAAAATTAAAAAAGAAGATTACATGGATTATATCTTTGGTCTGACAATAATAAATGATATAAGTGCTAGGAATGTTCAAACTGCCCATAAGCAATGGTACTTTGGAAAAAGCTTAGAGACATTTTGTCCAATGGGACCAGCCATTGTTACAATTGATGAATTTAAAGATTTAAATTTAGATATTAGATCTTATGTTAATAAAGAATTAAGACAAAATAGTAATACCAAGAATTTTATTTTTGACATTGCTTATATCTTAGAAGATTTAACTAAGGGAATGTTACTTAAAGCGGGTACAATAATTTCAACTGGGACACCAGCCGGAGTAGGGATGGGTTTTAACCCTCCTAAATTCTTAAAAGAAGGCGATGTTATAAGTTGCTATATCGAAGGCATTGGTGAATTAACGAATATTGTAAAATAAAAATATTGAATAAACTATTGTATTAAAATAAAATATAGCATATAATAATATTGTCATTGGACGTGTAAAAACGAAAAGAGATTAGTGGGTGCTAATCTCTTTTCTCATTTTATGAAGAAACAAGGGACGTGTAATGATGTATTATTTCTTGTTAGAAGTAATGTTACTCTTAATAATCATGTATATTAATAATAATACAATGATAAGAGTAATTAGGTATTCCACCTAAACCTCCTTATTCCCTTAAAGTTTCCCTCAAGCGAAAATGCATCCTCTTTTCCTCCTATAAAATTATTCACCTAATGGTGACAAATAGATAATATCATTAATAAAATTAATTGTAAATAGTGCTTAACTGTGCTATTTTTCATGTATTTTTATAATTGATAAAATTTGAAATTTGCTCATTAGTTATAATATAAAACGCATTTATTTTTATAAAAAAACTAATAAATTAAGTGCTTTTATAAGAATTGTTATCACTGAATATTTTTTAAGAAATATGTTAATAAATATTTTAAAATAAAAAAAATAAAATTATTAATCTTTTTATTGCAGTATTTAATCACTTATGTTATAATTCTTTTGAAATACTTTAAGGTAGTCCAGAGAGGCTAACAAGACATACGTTATATTTTCTTTTCTTATGTGCTTGCATGGTTTTTAGCTCTTTGGCTAGAAACTATTTTTTTATATGTGAGGTGCCAATATGAAAGGTTTATTTACATTAGAACAATTAAGCATAAAAGAAATCGAAGATATTATATCTTTATCTTTAGAATTTAAGGGTGGACTAAAAAAATCTTATTCAAATAAGAAAATGGCTACTCTTTTTTTTGAAGATTCAACTCGTACACAATATTCTTTCCAAGTTGCGATGATTAACTTAGGAATAAATGTGGTTTATTTTAATCCCTTAGCCTCTTCAATAAATAAAGGTGAATCCTTATATGATACTGTAAGAACATTTGAATCATTTGGACTTGATGGATTAGTTATTAGGCATCAAGCTAATGAATACTATAAAGAACTTGAAAATGTAAAAATTCCAATTTTAAATGGTGGAGATGGAAGTGCAAATCATCCAACTCAAAGTTTGCTAGATTTAATGACTATTTATGAAGAATTTAAAACTTTTAAAGGTTTAAAGGTATGTATAGTTGGAGATATCTCGCATTCAAGAGTAGCCCATACAAATATTGGAATTATGAGGCGCTTAGGAATGGATGTTTATATATCAGGACCAACAGAATTTGATGATGGTAGCGCACCTCATATGGATTTTATTGAGGCTTGTAAAACTTGTGATGTTATAATGTTATTAAGAGTTCAATTCGAACGTCATAAAGAAAGAATGGGAATTACAGTTGAAGAATATCATAAGAATTATGGTATGACAGATGAGAGAGTTTCACAAATGAAAGATAAGGCAATTATAATGCATCCGGCACCTTTTAACCGCGGGGTTGAAATTGCATCAAGTGTTTGTGAATGTGCTAAATCAAGAATATTTAATCAAATGAGCAATGGGGTATATGTTAGAATGGCTGTTATCTCTAAAGCTTTGGATGGTGAACTATGATATTACTTAAAAATGGTTTTATAAATCTAAATAATGAATTAGTTAAACAAGATATATTAATTGAAAATGAAATAATAAAAGAAATTGGTAATATTGAAGTAAAAGATAATTACGAAGTTATAGATTGTACCTCTTTATATTTAATGCCTTCAGGAATTGATGTTCATGTGCATTTAAGAGAGCCAGGGTTTACTCATAAGGAAACAATCAAGGATGGAACAAAAAGTGCGGCTAAGGGTGGTTTTACAACGATTTTAGCGATGCCAAATTTAAATCCTTTCCCTGATAGTGTAGAAAACATAAAAATTGAGGAAGAATTAATAAAACAAAATGCCTTAATTGAGGTTATACCATATGGATGTATAACTGTTGGAGAAAAAGATGAAAAATTAGCTGATATTATAAAGCTTAAAAATCATACAAGATATTTTACAGATGATGGACGCGGTGTTAATAACTTAGAATTGTTACGTGAGGCTATGAAATTAGCTAAAGATAATAATTTAATGATTGTATCGCATGCGGAAGACAACTTTTATAAATATGCTCCAGCTGGTGAATATGTTGCGGTGAAAAGAGAAATTGAAATGCTTAAAGATATAAATTGTAAATATCATTTTTGTCATATCTCAACTAAGGAAAGTTTTGAATATATAAGAGAAGCTCAAAAAGAAGGATTAAATGTAACATGTGAAGTTGCTCCACATCATTTATTCTTAAATGAAACTATGATTAATAATAATCCTAATTTTAAAATGAACCCTCCACTTAGGAGTGAGGAGGATAGGCTTTCTACAATTAAGGCTTTATTAGATAATACAGCTTTGATGCTTGCAAGTGATCATGCCCCACATACTAAAGAAGAGAAAAGTTTAGAATATGATAAAACTCCAAATGGAATAATAGGTCTTGAAACAATGATTCCACTTGTATATACTAATTTAATAAAAAATGGTAT
This sequence comes from Anaeroplasmataceae bacterium, assembly GCA_031549865.1. Classification (GTDB taxonomy): domain Bacteria; phylum Bacillota_I; class Bacilli_A; order Acholeplasmatales; family Anaeroplasmataceae; genus JAVBPE01. The sequence continues at coordinate 25,151 of JAVBPE010000015.1, forward strand.
TGCGACACTTACTGATTTAACAAATTGGTTAGTTACTAATCCGGCGAAAGTTTTTGGGTTAGAGGCTAATGAAATAAAAGAAAAAAAGTACGCAAATATAATTGCTCTTGATATAAATAACCTTCATACTTATACTGAAGATGAAATTTTATCAAAGGGGAAGAACTCTCCATTTGTTGGAATGAGTTTATATGGCTTTAATAAATTAACAATTTATAAAGGCAAAGTAGTTTATAGTGAATAAGGAGAACTATATGAAGAAAAAATTAGTCTTAGAAAATGGTAAAGTATTTATTGGCGAAGGTTTTGGATCAAATGAAGAAAAAATAGCTGAAATAGTTTTTAATACATCGATGGTAGGATATCAAGAAATATTATCTGACCCATCATATTGTGATCAAATAGTAGTTATGAGTTATCCATTAATTGGTAACTATGGATTAGCTGAGGATGACTATGAGTCAAAAGAAATCTTCTTATCAGGATTTATTGTAAATGAATATAATGATAAACCATCTAACTTCCGTTTCACAAAAACATTGGCTGAAGAAATGGAAGATACTAACGTAAGTGGAATATATGGAATTGATACTAGAGAATTAGTTAAGATAATAAGAGATAATGGCGCAATGAAAGCAATTATTACTGATATAGAACTAAGTGATGAAGATTGCTTAAATAAGCTTAACGCTTATCAATTTCCAACAAATCAACTTAAAAAAGTGTCAACAAAGAAAGCTTGGATATCACGTACTAGAAATCCACTTAACACTGTAGTTGCGATTGATTGCGGTTGCAAATTAAATATTGTTCGTAAATTAAATGAAGCAAGATGTAATGTGATTGTCTTGCCTTACACGGCAACATATAATGATGTAATAAAATATAATCCTGATGGAGTATTTATATCTAATGGTCCTGGGGATCCAGTTAATGCTGAAAGTGTTATCAATCTTGTTAAAGATTTAAAAGGAAAATTACCAATCTTAGGAATTTGCTTAGGACATCAAATAATTGCCTTAGCTTATGGAGCACAAACTTATAAAATGAAGTTTGGGCACCGCGGTGCAAACCATCCTGTTAAAAATCTATTAACCGATAAAGTTGAAATAACTTCTCAAAATCACAGTTATGCGATAGATACTAAAACTTTAGTTGGGACAGGCTTAGAATTAACACATATTAATTTATTAGATAATGAAGCAGAAGGAATAATGGATAAAGAAAATGATGTAATATCTGTTCAATACCATCCAGAGTCTGCAGCTGGTCCTGAAGACAGCGAATATATTTTCAAGAAGTTTATAGACTTAATGAATAAAGGAGTATTAAAAAATGCCAAAAAGAACTGATCTTAAAAAAATAATGATAATTGGTAGTGGTCCAATCGTAATTGGTCAAGGTGCTGAGTTTGACTATGCTGGTACTCAAGCATGTTTGGCATTAAAAGAAGAAGGTTATGAAGTTGTACTTGTAAACTCTAATCCAGCTACAATTATGACTGATACTAAAATTGCCGATAAAATTTACATGGAACCTCTTGATTTAGAACATGTTGCAAAAATTATACGCTATGAAAGACCTGATGGACTTCTTTGTTCAATTGGTGGACAAACTGGATTAAATTTAGGAATGCAATTATCAACTAAAGGAATTTTAGAAGAATGCCAAGTTGAACTATTAGGCACTTCATATGATGCAATTTCTAAGGCTGAAGACCGTGAATTATTTAAGAAATTATGTCAAGAAATTGGTGAACCTATCTTAGAAGCATATACGGCAACTAACTTAGATCAAGCTTTACAAGCTGCAAAGAAAATTGGCTATCCAATTATTATTCGTCCAGCCTTCACACTAGGTGGGACTGGTGGAGGATTTGCAGATGATGATGATGAATTAATTGAAATTTGTAAAAATGCCTTTAAGCTTTCTCCAGTAGGACAAGTGCTTGTTGAAAAATCAATGAAAGGTTATAAAGAAATTGAATATGAAGTAATGCGTGATAAAAATGATACAGCAATAGTTGTCTGTAACATGGAAAACGTTGACCCAGTAGGAATCCATACAGGGGATTCAATTGTAGTTGCGCCAAGCCAAACATTAACAAATAAAGAATGCCAAATGCTACGTAATAGTGCTTTAAAAATTATTCGTGCATTAGGAATTGAAGGTGGATGTAACGTTCAATTCTCACTTGATCCATATTCATTTCAATATTATGTTATAGAAGTAAATCCACGTGTATCACGTTCATCTGCCTTAGCTTCTAAAGCAACAGGATTTCCAATTGCGAGAGTATCTGCAAAAATTGCATGTGGACTTCGTTTAGATGAAATTAAAATTGCGAATACTTATGCAGCATTTGAACCTACATTAGATTATGTAGTTGCGAAGGTTCCACGTTTCCCTTTTGATAAGTTCTCTAGTGCAAATCGTTCACTTTCAACTCAAATGAAAGCTACTGGGGAAGTTATGTCACTTGGAACATCAATTGAAGAAGCATTATTAAAGGCTGTACGTTCATTAGAAATTAAAGCATATCACTTAGAATTAAAAGAATTAAATGGTTTAAGTGAAGAAGAATTAATGAAGAAAATTGATCGTCATACGGATGAAAGATTATATGAAATGTGTCATGCCCTAAGAATAGGTGTTTCAATCGAAAAATTATATCAAGCTACAAAAATTGATAAATACTTTATTGAAAAATTAAATAACATTGTTAAGTTTGAAGAAGTTATTAAAAACAATGTAATGAATATTGAAATATTAAAGCAAGCTAAGAAAATGGGATTTTCTGACCAATATATCGCAGAATGCTTTAATATGGATGAAATAGAAATTTATAATATTAGAAAAGCTAATAATATTTATCCAGTTTATAAGATGATAGATACATGTGCAGCTGAATTCAAATCATATATTCCATATTTATATTCAACTTATGCAAATGAAAACGAATCAATTGTAAGTGATAAGAAAAAAGTTATAGTATTAGGCTCTGGCCCTATTCGTATTGGTCAAGGGGTTGAATTTGACTATTCTACCGTACATGCTGTATGGGCAATTCAAGAAGAAGGCTATGAAGCAATCGTTATTAATAATAACCCTGAAACTGTATCAACAGATTACACATTATCAGATAAATTATATTTTGAACCATTAACATTTGAAGATGTTATGAACATAATTGATTTAGAAAAACCATTAGGAGTAATCGTTGCTTTAGGTGGACAAACTGCAATTAACTTAGCTTCAAGTTTAGATAAAGCAGGAGTTAATATAATTGGTAGTAGTGCTCACTCGATTGATTTAGCAGAAGACCGTGATTTATTTGAAGAAGTAATTAAAAGTCTAAATATTCCAATGCCTATTGGTCAAGCAGTATTTAGTGTAGAAGATGCAGTAAAAACGGCTAAAAATATAGGTTATCCAGTATTAGTTCGTCCATCATTTGTCTTAGGTGGAAGAATGATGCACATTGTTTATGAAGAAAAAGTATTAAGAAAATTTGTTAAAGAAGCAATCGATTTAAACCCAAAACATCCGGTATTAGTAGATAAATATATCGTTGGTCAAGAATGTGAAGTTGATGCAGTTTGTGATGGAGTTGATGTATTTATTCCAGGAATTATGGAACATATTGAAAAGACTGGTGTTCATAGTGGAGACTCTATGAGCGTATACCCTCCTTATTCTTTAAGTCAACGTGTTAAAGATATAATTTGTGATTACACTACAAGAATCGGTGTTGCTTTAAAAATAGTTGGACCATTTAATATTCAATTTATTGTTGAAACTGATGAAACAGTTTCAATCATTGAAGTTAATCCGCGTTCAAGCCGTAGTGTTCCATTCTTAGCAAAATCAACAGGAGTAGCGGTTGCGAATATTTCAACTAAAGTAATGTTAGGACATTCTTTAAAAGAATTAGGTTATGTAGGATCATATCCTGAAAAAACAAAATGGTTTGTTAAATCACCAACATTCTCATTTACTAAAATTACAGGACTTGATGCTGTATTATCTCCAGAAATGAAATCAACTGGAGAGGCAATCGGTTATGATAAGAGTTTAAATAGAGCTTTATATAAATCACTTAAAGCCAGTGGACAACGTGTTACAAATTACGGTACAGTATTTGCAACTGTTGCCGATGCTGATAAAGAGGTTGCAACACCACTTATAAAACGATTCTATGATTTAGGATTTAATATTGAAGCGACAAGTGGAACTGCAAAACATTTAAGAGAACAAGGTATTCGTACACGTGTAAGAATGAAGATTAGTGATGGTTCTGAAGAAATACTAGTAGCTTTAAGAAAAGGCTATGTAACTTATGTCATTAACACAACTTCTGAAGGTGATGACCAAACTAGAAATGATGGTACTTTAATTAGAAGAACTGCTATTGATAATAATGTTCCAGTATTTACATGTTTAGACACAGTAAATGTATTATTAAATGTGCTTGAAGAAACTACTATGGGTATTTCAACAATAGACGCAGAATAGGAGATTTTTATGAAACAAGTATTACTAGAAATAAAAGAGAATAAAAAGGTTACTAATGATGTTTATCAAATGACTTTAGAAGGTGATTTAAGTTCAATTAAGAATTCTGGTGAATTTGTTGAATTAAAATTAGATAATTACTACTTACGTCGTCCTATAAGTGTTTCAGATTATGACTCTAACCATCTTGTATTATTATATAAGGTGCTAGGTCATGGAACAAAAGATATGACAGGTTTTAAACCTGGTATGAAATTAGATACATTAGTTAATTTAGGTAATGGATTTGATTTATCAAAAAGCCAAAGGCCATTACTCATTGGTGGTGGAATTGGTTTAGCTCCACTTTATAACTTAGCTAAAAAGTTTAATGAACAAAATATAAAACCAATAATTATCTTAGGCTTTAGAAATAAAGAAGAAATGTATTATGTTAATGAACTTAAAAAATTTGGTGAAGTAATAGTTACAACAGATGATGGATCATATGGATTTAAAGGTAATGCGGTATCTTATTTAAAGGAAAATGAAGTTAATTATGATTTCTATTATGCATGTGGACCACTTGTAATGTTAAAATATTTAAGTCTACATAATCCAAATGGTGAGGTTTCACTAGAAGCAAGAATGGGTTGTGGGTTTGGAGCATGTATGGGATGCTCAATTGAAACAACTAATGGTCCAAAAAGAGTTTGTAAAGAAGGTCCAGTGTTCATGGCAAGTGAGGTAATATGGTAATGGATATGAAAATTAAATTTTTAAATCATACATTAAATAATCCAGTTATACCTGCTAGTGGAACATTCGGTTTTGGATATGAATTTCATGACTTTTATGATATAAATATATTAGGTTCTATATGTTTAAAAGGAACTACAAAAGAAGCTAGATACGGTAATCCATTACCAAGAATAGCAGAATGCAAATCAGGTTTAATTAATGCTATTGGACTTCAAAATCCAGGAGTATTAAATGTAGTTAATCATGAAGTTAAAGAACTAGCTAAAGTATATAATTATAAAGCTATCGCAAACGTCGGTGGCCATAGCTTAGAAGAATATTTATATACTGTTGAAAAGTTTAATGATTGTGATGAAGTATTTGCAGTAGAATTAAATATTAGTTGTCCTAACGTTAAAGGTGGAGGTATGACATTTGGGTTAGATCCAAATACGGCTTACTCTTTAGTTAAGGAAGTTAAAAAAGTTGCGACAAAACCAATAATTGTAAAATTATCACCTAATGTTACAGACATTGTAAAAATGGCTAAGGCAGTTGAAGATGCTGGGGCTGATGCAATAAGCCTAATAAATACTTTAGTAGGTATGCGAATTGATTTAAAAACTGCCAAACCTATTATTAGTGTTAAAAAAGGTGGATATAGTGGACCTGGAATATTCCCTGTTGCACTTAGAATGGTCTATGAAGTCTCACAAGCGGTTCAAATTCCAGTTATTGGAATGGGTGGAATCGAAAATGCTTATGATGTAATTGAAATGATGTATGCTGGAGCGAGTTTAGTAATGGTAGGGGCTCAAAACTTAGTTGACCCTTATGCCTGCAAAAAAATTATTGAAGATTTACCAAAAGTAATGGAAGAATTAAAAATAACAAATTTAAGCGATATAATCGGGAGGTCTTTTAAATGAATGATGTAATTATAGCTTGTGATTTTTCAAGCCAAGAAGAATTATTTACTTTCTTAAAACCATTTCAAGGTTTAAATCCATTTTTAAAAGTTGGAATGGAATTATATTATAAAGAAGGTCCACAGTTAGTAAAAAAATTAAAAGATATGGGCTGTAAGATATTCTTAGATTTAAAACTACACGATATTCCAACAACTGTTCATAAAGCAATGAAAAATATTGCATCACTTGGTGTTGAAATAACTAACTGTCATGCTGCTGGTGGAATATTAATGATGCAAGAAGCTAAAAAAGGTTTAAAAGAAGGTTCAATTGATGGTAAAGAAACTCTATTAATTGCGGTTACTCAATTAACATCAACTTCTGATGAAATAATGAATAATGAATTATTAATTCCAGGGCATGTTAATGATGTAGTTAAAGCATATGCATTAAATGCTAAAAAAGCAGGACTTGAAGGAGTTGTCTGTTCAGCTCTTGAAGCTTCAATCATGAAAGAAATTGGGATGATTTCTGTTACACCTGGTATTAGATTTGCTGATGATTCAAAAGATGATCAAAAGCGTGTTGCAACACCAAGCTATGCAAAAGAATTAGGAGCTAGTTATATTGTTGTAGGACGTTCAATAACTGCAGCCACTGATCCAGTAGCTGCATATAAAAGATGTGTGAAGGAGTTTTGTTAATATGAATAATTTAAGTGTTGAAGTTGCAAAAGCATTATTAAGCATAAAAGCTGTATTTTTAAAACCACAAGATCCATTTACATGGGCAAGTGGAATTAAATCACCAATTTATTGTGATAATAGATTAACTCTATCATTTCCAGAAGTACGTGATATTATCGAAAATGGATTAGCAAACACTATTAAAGAAAAGTTCCCTACATGTGAAGTTATTATGGGAACATCTACTGCCGGTATTGCTCATGCTGCATATGTATCTGAAATTTTAAGATTACCAATGGGATATGTACGTGGTGGTGCAAAAGACCATGGTCGTGGAAATCAAATTGAAGGAATTATACCTACTGGTAAAGATGTAGTTGTAATTGAAGACTTGATATCTACTGCAGGATCATCAATTGAAGTTGTTGAAGTATTACGTGAGGCTGGATGTAACGTACTTGGTATAGTATCTATATTTACCTACAATTTACAAAAAGGAATTGAAAAATTAGCTGCCGCAAATGTCATAAATTATTCACTTTCTAATTTTGAAGTGCTAGCAGAATTTGCTGCAAACAATAATTACATTGAACCACAAGATCTTAAAAAGATTTTAGCGTTTCAAAAGAATCCTTCAGATCCAGCATGGATGGATTTATAATTTCAATAAAAAACCGAACTTTTCGTTCGGTTTTTATCATTTTATACTATTTTCATCAAAAAAAATGCTAATTCTACTTTTAGTAGAGTAAAAAACTTGAAACTTTCCAAATACGTAAGTCGAAAAAGCAATATATATGTTAAACTGACGTTGGGTAAACTTAGCGAAGAAAGGAGAAAATATGGACACAATTGGAGTAAATATAAAAAGGAAAAGGGATAGTATGGGAATTACTCAACGAGAATTAGGGGAATTGTTGGGTGTATCCGATACTATTGTGTGTAGATGGGAAAAAGGTGTACTTAAACCAGATGTTAACGATATTCCTGCTATAGCAAGAATACTAGATATTTCTATTGAAGAATTATTTGGTAAAGATGACAAACAGGATAAAGTTAAAGCTACTACAATTGTTGATTTTAAGCATATTATGCATTATAAAGCTGCAACATTTGCTTGTATAGTCGTTAGTCTGATGAGCATTATATTTTACGTACTGCAAGATATAGTGTATTACGAATCACTAGAACTTTATATATCCTTTCAAGTGATAAGTATTTCATCAGCCGTAATAAGTCCCATATTTTATTGCTTTTTTCGCTTACGTTATCTAAGCCAAATAGAATATAAAGAAAACAAATTTGAATATAATAAGGCCTTAAGAACCTGGGAAGTATATTTCTTATTAATATATGCAGTGGTTTTTATATATGTTGCAATAGAACTGAAATCATTTATAGAAATGATTTATTCAGTTTTACCAATGTTAATTATTTTATTTTATGTATTTATGGTTTATAAAGTTAAAAATATGACTAAAAAATCGCTATTATTTTTATTTCTTGGAATTGGAACGAATATAATAAGTTTTATTTGTATGAATTTTTATGTATTTAATAATTTATTTGTCCAACTTTTTCTATTTTATTTATTTAGTTTCTTTTATGTTATGGCTTATAAATTTGCAAAAATAAAGGAGTAGTATAGTGAAAAAAGTATTCTTATTTTCTTTGGGATTGCTATTTGTTTTTCTTTGTAGTTTTGAAGCAAGCGCGGCTAAAAGTGGATTTTTATTAGAGATAGAGGATGAAGTTTTAGAAGATAAGTGGTATGGGGAATATGTAAGTGAGGCCGTAAGTGTATCTTCAAATATAGAAGAAGCACAAAGTATGGTTGATCAATATGATATTCAAATTTTATCAATTGATGAAGAATACATGTACGAAAGCAGTAATAGCGGTAGTACAAAATCTAGTGGTGGCATATCTGTAATGAGTGTTGGGCAAAGCTCATACAAAATGACTACAACTGGCTGGATTATGAATGGTGAAGCAGGGTATTATTATATTCAAGTTCAAATATATGCATATATTTTTGAAAATAATCCAGGTCCAAAAGATTTTTTAACATTAGAATGGAATAATCAAGCATTTTCTATTGTTGAAGTAAGTTATGCATCTTCAAGATTAGAGGCATTGTATGAGGCAACAGGTATTGTAGTATATCAATTTACGGATTTAACGACTTTTGGTTCAGTAACATTAGAAGTAAAATTGACAGACTACCCTGGCGCATTTTCTAATGTAATATTATGGGGAAGTAAGTTTGTACATAATTGGAGTGTTGGAGGTATTTTTATCTATCCGCAACATAGTAGTGGACTAGCATTGGCTACAACATTAGATCATGAAACAGAACCAAGATTAGTAATTACGGATAAGTATGGTCTTTGGACTTCAGTTACATATCCATATCAAAAATGGAATATGTGGCAACAGTTAGGTACGAAAACACGTTAAGAAGAGCTTTAGGGCTCTTTTTTTTATTATAACTTGCGTTATGTAGAAACTAACTTTTATATAACTTGTATTTAATATAAAGATAATGTAAAATATATTGATTAAAGAAGGTATTAGATATGAAAATTGTTGTTATAAGCGATATCCATGCAAATTATTATGCATTAAAAGAAGTGACAAAATATATAAAATCAATAACGTTTGATAAATTAATTTTTTTAGGAGATTATTTAACTGATTGTCCATTTCCAAATCGAACAATGAAGCTTCTTTTTGATTTGAAAGAAAATTATGATTCTATTTTTATAAAAGGAAATAGAGAAGATTATATAGAAAATATTGAAGATGTAAGAAATATTAAACAAATGACTTCTTTAAACGGTTCAATATTATATACTAAAAAGAAGATAAGAAAAGAATATTTAAATTTTTTAAAAGACACTATCCCATATTATGAACTTGAAGTAGATAAGTATAAAATATTGTTTGCCCATGGTTCTACTACTAACAATCGTGAATTATTTACGGATTTCAATACCCTAAATGAATATATGCAAAAGCAGGAATATAATTTATATGTTAGCGGACATTCACATAAAAAAAGAGTTTACAAAAATAATGACAAAATATTTTTAAATCCAGGAAGTTTAGGAATTTTAGAAACCGGTAATTTTGATGCAACTTTTTTGATTATAAATATTGATAAAGAAATAAATTATGAATTTAAAAATTTAACATATAATGTTAATAAAGTATTAAAAGATTTCAAAATATCTTCTTTAAAAAAACATGGTAAAACATACACAAAATGTATTATTGATTCTTTTAAAACAGGTTGTAATGAAGCAAGTAAAGTTATTAGTTTAGGTTATGAAATAGCTTGTGGTGATGAAGTAAAAGAAGAAGATTTTAAAATGGCATATAATATAATCAAAGAAAAGAAGAAATATAAAAATTTATTTTTTGATATTGATAATACAATTTTTGATTTTAATAAAACAGAGATTATTGCATTTAAGAAAATGCTAAAACATTTCAATATTAAATATACAAAAGATATATTTATTAAATATCAAGAAATAAATCATCAAAAATGGAGTGATTATTCCTTAGGTAAAATCACAAGACATGAGTGTGTATACACTAGATATAAAGACTTATTTAAATCATTAAATCTAGATTTAGATGGTGTACTTGCTGAAGATATTTATCAGGAAAATTTAAGTAATGAAATTGTATATATTAAAGATGCTAAAAAAATATTAAAAAAATTATCAAAACATTATAATATATATTTTTTAACAAACGGAGTAAGTAATACTCAAAGAAAAAGATTAACTAATAGTAATTTAATAAAATATTCTAAGGGGTTATACATATCTGATGAAATAGGTTATCAAAAACCTCAAAAAGAATTCTTTCAATATGTTTTAAATGATATTAAAAACATTTCAAAAGAAGAATGTTTAATGATTGGTGATTCTTTGACAAATGATATTTTAGGTGCTAATAATATTGGTATCGATGCAGTTTGGTTTAACTTTGAACATATTAAAAATGATACTTCAATTAACTCAAAATATGTAATAAATGAATTAAAAAAATTATTAGATATTTTAAATTAGGAGAAAATATGAAGAAGAGAAGACGTCTTAAGATTATACTTTCAATTTCTTTTATTATTTTTATAAGTTATATGGTTTGGGGAAATGCAACAATGACTACAAGTTATTATCAAATTATTGATTCAAATATACCAACCGAATTTTCTAATTTTAAAATAATTCAAATCTCTGATTTTCATAATATAAAAACAAAGAAAAGTTTAATTAAAAAAATTAAAAATGAAGAACCAAATGTTATTTTTATTACTGGTGATTTAATCGATTCATATAATACGAATATTGATAAAGCAATTGTTCTAATTGAAAGTTTAAAAGATATTGCCCCAATTTATTATGTAACTGGAAATCATGAATCGAGAAAAGAAGAATATCTAGAACTCAAAAGAAAATTGCAAGAATTAGAAGTTATTGTTTTGAATGATGAAATTACTCAATTAAGACATAATGAAGCGATTATTGAACTTGTAGGAATTAATGATCCAAATATAGATATAAATGATTATAAGGATGATAAAACCAAAGTTAATGACGTTTTAAAAGCTTTAAATTTAGATTCTGATTCATATAAAATATTATTATCACATCGACCTGAATTATTTGATGTCTATTCTAATTATAATATAGATTTAGTATTTTCTGGGCACGCTCATGGTGGACAATTTGTATTTCCTCTTATTGGAGGCATCTATGCTCCTAATCAAGGATTATTCCCTAAATATACTAATGGTTTATATGAAAAAAATAATACATCAATGATTGTAAGTCGTGGACTGGGTAATAGTATTATTCCGATAAGATTTAATAATCGAGCAGAGTTAGTAGTTGTTACATTGAATAAAGAATGATGGAATTGGACATTATGCCTAATTCTTTTTTTATTTTTTATCATTTCATCGTATTAACTTGTGATACATAGTTAGCTTACAAATAGTAGTTGATAAACAAAGGATATAACAAATTAAAATAATGCATCGATTTATAGGTGTATCATTATGTCAATATGTATTTAATGTAGCACTTTATAAGTTTAATCATATATTAAAATGTATGATGAATAATAGAAATGATATATATACGGTTCGCCCAGGCGATTCGTTATGGAAAATTGCTAATCTTTATCAAGTCGGGGTCCAGGAGTTAATAAACGCCAATCCACAAATAGCGAACCCTAACATGATATATGTCGGTCAACAAGTAAACATTCCAGCGCAATCAAATTATAGAACAATGGAACAAGAAATAGTAAAATTAGTTAACCAAGAACGTGCAAAACAAGGTATTGCACCTTTAACGGAAAACTGGGAAACATCAAGAGTAGCGAGAACAAAATCTCAAGATATGATTAATAATAATTATTTTTCTCATAACTCTCCAGTATATGGAACACCATTTAATATGCTTAATAAGTATGGAATTAAATATAGTCAGGCAGCAGAAAATATTGCTTATGGCAAAAAAACAGCTCAAGAAGTAGTTAATTCTTGGATGAATTCTAGTGGTCATAGAGCTAATATTTTAAATCCAAATTATAATCAAATTGGAGTAGGAGTGGCAAAAAAAGGAACAAATGGTCCACTTTACTTCACTCAAATGTTTACTAAAAGTTAAAAAAAGATAAAGCCAGTTACAAGCTTTATCTTTTTATTTGTAGTTATTAATATTCTAAAATCATAATGTGTTCACTACCAAATACTCTACCATCAAATTTGAAACCTAAATTTTTATATAAATTTAGGGCATTAGTAGAATCAATATGTAATCCTAAAAAGATTTTGTGATGTTTTTTATCAGCTTTAATTTTAACTAATATCTCATTTAAAGCTAATTTAGAATAACCTTTTCCTTGATACTTTTCATCAATCATCAATCTATAAATCCAATATTCATTATCCTCTTTATCAATACAATACATTATAAATCCAACCAATGTTTCATCATTATAAATTGCAAGTGGGATTAATTCTTTTTGGACATATGCTTGCCCTAAAGAGACGGCATTTGATGTAACAAAATCTTTTTGTTCATCTTTAACTTTTAGATCTATAACATCCCAAAAGTTTTTTTCATTTACTTCTTTTAAAATAATCATAATTTTCTCCTTGAAATAATTTAGAAGAATTATTTAATGTGCATTCTCCAATCACGTTTAGTAATATTATTATTTTTCATAATACATCATCCTTTCATAATTGAATTTGCTTTTATTATATCATAAAAAACAAAAAAAGCCTTATATAAGGCTTTTTTACTATTAAACTATAATATAATCACATTTTAATGCTTTAAAATCATATTCTAAATTATTATCATTTTTTGAACAAATATGAATTAATTTATCATCATTTATATATCCATTCCATGTTGCTACTACAATTTTTTCTTTTGCTAAATCATATAAAAAATCTAATAAATCTATTTTTTCATCACTATATAATATTCTTTTTTTATCTAATAATACAGCTTCATGTGCATAAGTTTTTAAAAACCCTTTTAAGAAATCAGTGATATAAGTAATATCTTTACCGTAAGGTATTTTATCGCCTAATATTTGATCAATTTCCAGGATATTAATTCCACACTCTGAAGAGTATTCGTGAATTAATTTCGATTTGCCACTGCCAGGTTTTCCAATAATCAGAAGTAATTTGCATTCTTTGTCTTTTAACGCCTTAATTTTTTCATTTACAATTGACATTTTTATAGTTCTCCTTATTTAATTTTAATCGTTTCTTACAATTATGATTATAACATGTTTCTTTTAATAATGTAAATACCAATAAATATTATTTAATCTATTTTATGACTCATGGTCTTAAAATATTAGCAATACTGAATTATGATTATTAAAAAAAATGTTTTGCTATTAAAAGATTGAATGAAATTGCTTTTTAATGTAGAATTATAGAAAAGGCTGGTGTTATTATGCGCAGTTTCGAAGAAATTGTTTTAGGCTTTGCAATTGGAGATGCTTTGGGTCTTCCTGTTGAAGGATTGCCAAGAAGAGCTTTAGTTGTCGAACCAGTAAGTAATTATACAGTAGGCGGACCCCATAATGTTAATATTGGAACTTGGAGCGATGATACCAGTATGCTTTTAGCTGCTATTGATGCGATTGACAAAGAAATCATTTATAGTAAATTTTTATCAAAACTAAATTGTTTTATTAAAAAGAGTAAGTATTGTTCTATGGATAAAGCATTTGATATAAGTGAAATAACACTTAATGCTATTACTAATTTCTCTTTGGGAATTGATGCACTATTATGTGGTGCAACTGATAGTTCAAGCTCAACTAATAGTTCAATGAATAGAATGATACCAATTGCATATTATTTAATGGTTAATAATTTAAATAAAGATGCTGAATTTGAAATAATAAGAAAAACAACTATTATAACTCATAATATTCCTAAAGTAATTATATCTAATGCAATATATTTTTATATATGTAAAAATTTGCTTATGAATAAATCAAAAATTGAATCTATAAAAGAGGCAATTGATTATGTTATGGAATATTATTTGAATAATGAATTATTTATAAATGAATTTAATACTACTTTTAAAAGATTATTAGATATAAATTCATTCATGAATTTTAATGAAAACGAAATTAGTTCAACTAATTATACAGTTGATACTTTAGAATCAGTTATATGGTGTTTTTTAAATACTCAAACTTATAAAGGAGCTTTAATTAAATGTGTTAATTTAGGACATGATACTGATGGAATAACGGCATTATGTGCGGCGTTATGCTCAATTTATTATGGACTTGAAGAAGTACCATATTTTTGGAAACAAAAATTAGTTAAAAGAGAATTAATCTTAGATATTACAAGAAATTTTATTAATAGGATATAATATAATGCTCTATTTTAAAAAATAGAGTGTTTTTATTCAAAACAAATTTACTTTATCTTGTAATTTTGATTAAAAAAAGGTAAAATATCATAAATAGAAATGAGGGAAAAATATGAGACAACAAATTTTAAGACTTTTAGAAAAAAATAGCAGAATCGATATAAAAGAACTTGCTATATTATTAGGAGCGAAAGAAGACGCAGTCGCCTTAGAGATTAAAGCGATGGAAGAAGAAAAAGTTATTTGTGGTTATCATACCTTAATTAACTGGGACAATACATCAGAAGAAATAGTAACAGCGTTTATTGAAGTAAGAGTTACACCACAACGTGGTTTAGGCTTTGATAAAATAGCAGAAAGAATATATAAATTTGAAGAAGTATCTTCTGTTTATTTAATGAGCGGTGGATATGATTTTGCAGTAATGATTGAAGGAAAATCAATGAAAGAAGTATCACGCTTCGTTTTTGAAAAATTAGCAACTATTGATTTTGTATTATCAACAGCTACGCATTTTGTACTTAAAAAATTTAAAGATCATGGTACGATTTTAATAGAAAAAAAAGATGATAGAATGATGGTGAGTGCTTAATGAGAGAATTTTTAACTAATAAAGTTAAAGATGTTAAGCCTTCTGGAATAAGAAAATTTTTTGATATTGCCTCAGAAATAAAAGATGCTATTTCTTTAGGAGTAGGTGAACCAGATTTTGATACTCCATGGAGTATCAGAGAAGAAGGAATCTATGCACTTGAGCATGGCAAAACTTTCTATACATCTAATTCTGGCTTAAAAGAATTAAGAGAAGAAATTTGTACTTATTTAAGACGCAAATATGATTTAAATTATAATTATACTCAAACGCTTGTCACAATAGGTGGTAGTGAAGCGATAGATATTGCTCTACGTGCTATGCTTGAAGCGGGTGATGAAGTAATTATTCCCCAACCTTGTTATGTATCTTACGTACCATGTACGACACTAGCAGGCGGAACACCAATAACACTAGATTTAAAAGTAGAAAATAAATTTAAAATTACTGCTTTAGAATTGAAGGAAAAGATTACACCTAAGACAAAAATACTTATTATGTCTTTTCCAAACAATCCAACAGGCGCTACAATGAATAAAGCAGAATTAGAAGAAATAGCGAAAGTATGTATTGAAAATGATATTTTTGTTATATCAGATGAAATATATTCAGAACTTTGTTATTATGAACATCATACATCAATTGCATCATTACCGAACATGAGTGAAAGAACATTAGTGATAAATGGATTTTCTAAAGCATTTTCAATGACTGGCTGGAGACTTGGGTATTGTGCAGGTCCTTTATGGTTAATTGAACAAATGACTAAAATTCATCAATTTGCTATTATGTGTGCACCAACTATATCTCAATTTGCAGCTATAGAAGCTTTAAAAAATTGTGATAATGAAGTTAAAAAAATGAATGAAACTTATAACCAAAGAAGAAGATTTATATTAAGTCGTTTTAAAGAAATGGGATTAGATTGTTTTGAACCAGAAGGTGCTTTCTATTTGTTTCCATCAATTAAAAAGTTTAATATGACAAGTGAAGAATTTTCTTTAAAATTATTAAATGAAGAAAAGGTAGTTGTAGTACCAGGAACAGCTTTTGGTGAATGTGGAGAAGGCTTCTTAAGGATTTCATATGCATATTCATTAGATGATTTAAAAGTAGCTTTAAATCGTTTAGAAAAATTCATAAAAAAAATCAAGTAAAAATACAACAAAAAAGATTTAAGATAATTAAGAAATAATGGAAACAAATAATTACCCTATATACAAAATAAAATAAAAAACGAAAGATTATGAAAAAAATCATAATCTTTTTTAATGCAAAAATATCCAAAATAACCCAAAAAGCCGGTAAAAGCCGGTTTTTTAATATTTTCTAAAGCTTCCATACCACATTTCAAAAGAAAAGTAAATGACCAGTTTTGGTCATGTACAAAAAAAGAAAGATAAAGTAAATTAAGGCTAGTAATTGGCCAAACTACTACTAAAAAAAG
>JAVBPE010000031.1:0-29946 GCA_031549865.1 Anaeroplasmataceae bacterium
TTGGTATTCTTTCCTACTGTATCTACGTAGTACCCTCGACACCAGAATTCTCTATTCCGGTATTTGAATTTCATGTTTCCCCATTTTTGATATATCATTAGACTACTCTTTCCTTTTAGGT
Organism: Anaeroplasmataceae bacterium; assembly: GCA_031549865.1. GTDB lineage: Bacteria > Bacillota_I > Bacilli_A > Acholeplasmatales > Anaeroplasmataceae > JAVBPE01. Next base: position 122 of record JAVBPE010000031.1, read on the forward strand.
ATCCCATGAATCCTGATACACTTATCTTTGGCGGTATTTTCAAAAGCATGTGGATATGATCCACACATACTTCTGCTTCCATTATTTCTACTCCCTTATACTCACATAGTTTTCTTAATATTTGGCCTATTTCTAATCTCTTGTCTTTATAGAATACTTTTCTTCTATATTTTGGGGCAAACACTACATGGTACTTACAATTCCATTGAGTATGTGCTAAACTACTATTGTTATCAGTCACTTGATAATATTCTCCTTTGTTATTTTATATTTGCAGTTGGCAGACTACTTTTATATTTTAACAAAGGTTTTTTTCTTTGCATAGCTATAAGCTTTTTTGAACCCCCAGACTATCTGGGGTTTTTCTATAGAAAAAAAAGATGAAATCTAAGTTTTCATCTTTTTATATAAAATTTATTATTTAGTTAATGTTTTTAAATGCCAAATATCTTTATTATATTGCTTCATTGTTCTATCTGTTGTAAAGAAACCTGATTTTGCAATATTAACAATTGACATTGATAACCATTTCTTTTGATCTTTATATAATTCATTAGCACGTTCTTGAGCTTTTACATAAGAATCAAAATCTTTTAAAATGAAATATGAATCACGAGATAATAAATTGTCTCTTATGATTGAGAATTCTTCTTTTGATACTCTTTCGAAGAATCCGTTTGTTAATTGATCTAATACTTCTCTAAGGCGCGCGTCTGATTCATAATAATATTTAGGATTATAATTATTATTTTTGTAAATTTCATTTACTTCATCACTTGTCATACCAAAAATAATTGAATTATCATCTCCGACTAAGCGATTGATTTCTACGTTTGCGCCATCAAGTGTTCCAATTGTGATACCACCATTCATCATGAATTTCATGTTTCCTGTTCCACTTGCTTCTTTTGAAGCAGTAGAAATTTGTTCACTTAAATTTGAAGCTGGCATAATTGTTTCAGCATATGTAACATTATAGTTAACTACAAACACAACTTTTAATAAATGATTTGTATCCTCGTCATCATTAACCTTATCTGCAATAGTATTAATTAATTTAATAACTTTCTTTGCAAAATAATATCCTGGAGCTGATTTAGCACCAAAGATAAATGTATGTGGATGATAATTTGCTTTAAAAACTTCATCAGTTTTTAATTTATTATAAACATACATTATATGAAGAGCATTCATTAATTGACGCTTATATTCATGTAATCTTTTTACTTGAATATCAAAAATTGAATTAACATCTAACGATACACCTTGAGATTCAAAAATCTTTTTAGCTAATGCTTCTTTACGAGTGATTTTCATTTTAGCAATTTCTGCTTGTAATTTAGGATCATCTTTAAACGCCATTAATTTTTCTAATAAATCTGGGTTTTTAATCCACTCAGGTGTACAATATTTATTTATAATTTCTAATAATTCTGGATTTGAATGAACTAACCATCTTCTATGTGTTATACCATTTGTTTTATTATTAAATTTACCTTCATAATAATCATTGAATGTTTTCATTTCAATGTTCTTTAAAATTTCAGTATGTAACTCAGCAACACCATTAACACTAAATGAACCAGCAATTGCAATATTAGCCATATGTACTAAATTATCTTTTATAATAGCCATTTCATATGATTCTTTACTATTTTGACCATATTTAGCTTGGAATTCAATTAATAATCTTCTATTTATTTCTTCTGTTATTGTATAAATTCTTGGTAATAATCTTTTAAATAAAGATACAGGCCATTTTTCTAAAGCTTCTGATAAAATAGTGTGATTTGTATAGGCACATGATTGCTTAACAATTTTCCAAGCATCATCCCATTCAAAGCCTTCCTCATCAACTAAAATACGCATTAATTCTGGAATAATTAATACTGGATGAGTATCATTTATATGGAAACAAATATTTTTTTCTAAATTCTTTAAACTTCCAAATGTACTTCTATGTTGTTTAAGTGCACTATTAACACCTGCAGAAACGAAGAAATATTGTTGTTTTAAACGTAAGATTTTTCCTTCTTCAGTGTCATCATTAGGATATAACATTGAAGAGATTTCTCTTAATGAACGATGATATCCAAACGCATCATCAGGATATACAGAAGCTGGTTCCGCACTCCATAAGCGTAATGTATTTACGATTTGATTATTATCTCCTATAATTGGTACATCATATGGGACAGCTTTTACATATTGAGCATTACAATGCTTAACATGTAATTTTGAATTTTCAGAATTCATTTCAATGTAGCCGTAGAATGGAATTTCTACTGATTCTTCATCTTTTCTAATTTCCCATACGTTAACGTCTTTTAACCAACGATCGGGATGTTCAACTTGATATCCATTGCGAATTCCTTGTTCAAAGAAACCATAACGATATCTAATACAGTTACCATGAACAGGTAAACCAAGCGATGCAACTGAGTCCATAAAACAAGCAGCTAAGCGTCCTAACCCACCATTACCTAGTCCTGCATCTGTTTCTTGATGCTCAACTTCATTAATATCAATATTTAATTCAGTAAATGCTTCTTTTACAATATTATAAACACCAGCATTCATTAAATTATTAGTAATCATACGTCCCATTAAGAATTCCATTGAAAAATAGTATACTTGACGTAATTTTTGTTTTTGCGTTTGTTCAATTGTATTTTTCCAATCGTTCGCAATATAATATCTAACCATCTCACCTAAAACAACATATTGTTGGTAAGAAGTTGAATCTTTAAAATCAACTGCATATTTTGCTTCTACATTAGAAACGAATGCTTCTTTGAATGTTTTTACATCTTTAAAATTGGGATATTTCATTATATTCCTCCTTAAGTTACTTCCAAATTATACCATATATCGACTACATAAACAATTTCTTATATGGTGTAAAGCGTTTTAGCTAAACCTTGTTTTTCTTTTTAATTGGTTTTTCTTTAACCATTTTGAATAATACGATTCCAAGTGGCGGTATAGTAGCTAGTATTGACTGTTTTTGATTATTAAATGCATAATTCTCTATTTTTAATTCACTATTATTTATTTTCCCACTTCCACCATATTTAACATCGTCACTATTTATAAGTTCATAGTAATTTCTATCACCCATAACTCCGATACGATAATTAAAATATGTGTTAGGCGTATTGTTCATCACAACAATTATATGTTCATTAAAATCTTTTGCAAAGCGCGCATAAAAATATAAACTTTGATTAACATTATCAGCATCAATATATGTAAATCCTTTAGGCTCTAATTCAAGTTCATATAATGCTTTTTCATTTTTATAAATATTAGTTATATCTTTAACAAATTGATTTGCTGTTTTATGTGATTCATATTCCATTAGATTCCAGTCTAATTCACGGGCAAATCCCCATTCACTAAATGGCGCAAGTTCACTACCCATAAATAATAATTTCTTACCTGGGTGGGTCATTTGATAACCAATTAATATTTTGAAATTCGCAAACATTTGCCAGTAATCACCAGGCATTTTATTTAGTAATGATCCTTTCATATGAACAACTTCATCATGTGATAAAGGTAGTATAAATTGTTCATTGTAGTTATAAACCATACTAAATGTTAGTTTATGATGATCGTATCTACGATAAATTGGATCAAGCTTAAAATATTTTAATGTATCATTCATCCAGCCCATATCCCATTTATAGTTAAATCCAAGTCCTCCAATTGAAGCTGGCTTTGTAACACCCCAGTAATCACTTGAATCTTCTGCACTCAAAATTAAACGGTCATCATATTTAAATAAATGCGCACTTAATTCTCTTAAGAATTCACATGCTCCTATGTTTACTCCGTTTTCTTTGTTTCCTAAATGATATATTAAATTACTCACTGCATCTACTCTAAATCCATCTACATGAAAATATTTTAAATAAAACATCGCATTTGAATATAAGAAGCTTCTTGTTGTACCTTTTCCTAAATCTAGGTTTGCGGTACCCCAGCTTTTATTTTCTCTAATATTTTCATCACTATAATCGTATAAAGCTGTACCATCAAACATGTATAATCCATGTGAATCCTTACATATATGACCAGGAACCCAATCTAGGATAACCCCGACTCCTATTTGATGTAATTGATCGATTAAATACATTAAGCCTTTTGGATCTCCGTACCTTGCAGATACAGAATAATATGATACCCCTTGATATCCCCAAGATGCATCAAGTGGATGCTCATATACTGGTAAAAATTCAACATGTGTAAATCCATATTCTTTTAAATAGGGAATTAATCTTTCTGCTATTTCAGTGTAACAATAAAAATCATTTTCACCTTCACCCTTACGCATCCAAGAACCTAGATGCATTTCATAAATACATACTGGTTTATCATATGTCTTTGGGTGGGTATACATCCACATATCATCATTCCATTTATAATCATTAATATTATAAACTTTTGAATCTTGAAGTGGACGAAGTGCTGAATAAAATGCAAATGGATCTGATTTATAATTTACATTATTTTGTTTTGTTATTATTTGATACTTATATCTTGACCATTCATAATTGCCTTCTAGTTTTGCATACCAAATTCCCTTACTATCAATGCAAAACATTTTTGTTTTTTTAGGATCAAAATCATTCCACTCTCCTATAATATTAACTTCTTTTGCATTAGGTGCATACAAAGTGAATTCACAGGCAATATTATTTCCTTCTTCATCTTTTACTAAATGAGCTCCAAATACTTCATAAGCATTAGTAACCTTACCTTGATCAAAAAAATATAAAAAGTTTGAATCAATTTTGTCTCTTACTGACATACTATCACCTGACCTTTATTAATATAACTCTATTATATAACAAAAAAGAGCTTTTTTCCAAACTCTTTTTAGACTATTGCCTTAAATGCTATATCAGTTGAATATCCTCTTTGAATTAAATATTTAACAAGTTTATTATTTTGTTCCTTTAAATCATATTTTTTATAATTTTTTCTTTGTTTGACTACAATTATTTTCGCATAATCTAAGTACATTTCATTGTCAAAGCTGATCAATATTTCATTTATTATTTCGCTACTGATTCCAATTTGACTAAGCTTAGCTTCAATCATTTTTTTTCCATATGATTTTTTTATTAATTGATTTGCATATGTATTAGCGTATTTTAAATCATTAATTAATTTTAAATCATATAACTTATCAATAATTTGATCAATATATTCCTTAGGGCATTCTTTTGTAATTAAATAATGTTTTATTTGAAATTTTGATTTCATTCCTTTTAAAGAGTAACTTATAGCTTTATTATAAAAAGAAAAATAAAGTTGTTCTTGTATTAGTATATCAATTAAATCTAAATCAATTATTTTTCCTTTAGTTAAGCGATATTTAATAATTATATCTTCATGAAGCTTTAAGACTTCATTATTTGATAGCTCTAAATTATAGCAATCACTCTTAGTTTTAGAAAGCTTTAATATCTCCATTAAAATAAGCCTCGACCTTTTTCATAGTTGCCTCTAACCTCTTTAGCAGATGTAAAGAAAGTAAACGCCTCATTATCGATACTATTGATAATATCAGAAAATCTATAAGCTTCATTTTTATTCATTGTACAAATAAGCATTACTTTATCATCTTTAGTAAAACCGCCTCTAACATCACATTCAGTTACTCCACGATCAATGCTTTCAAATATAGCCTTTTTTATTTCTTCTGGTTTCTTAGTAATTATAAAAGCTGTTCTTCTGCTTCTACCATGTAAAGCAACATAATCAACAATAATACCAACAAATAAAACGCAGATAATTCCATAAACTACTGGTTCCAAATTATAAATTATTTTACCACCTTCAAACCATAAGCCATTAATTGATAAGAATCCACCTAAAAATACAACTACCCAATCCGTTAAATACATTGTTAATGAATACGGTACCCTTAAGTACTTAACCATCATTTTTTGAATGACATCCATACCACCTGTACAACCATTATTTCTAAAGCATAAACCTAATCCTAATGCTGATAATAGTGTTCCACATATTGCAGCAATCAAGTATTTATTTTCATTTACATTTTGAATAAAATAATTAGTATCACAAGTTGATTCTAAAATTAATAAGATTAAAGGAGAAAGAACTGTTGCATAAATTGTTTTTAAAAAGAAATCTTTACCTAATGTAAAAAAGCTAATAATTAAGATAATAACATTAACAATTAAAATGAACATTGAAGTTGGAATAGGTAAGTAGTTTTGTAATAATAAACCAATACCCATTACCCCGCCAGTTACTAAATTAGTAGGCGTAAAGAAAAAATAGTATCCAATATCTAATAATAATATACCTAATGTAATTTCTAAATATTTCTTAATGTATTCTTTTATTTTCATTATTTATTACCTGCTTCTTGTCTTAAATAAGCATGAATGAAAGGTTCAATATCCCCATCCATTACGCCATTTATATTTCCTACTTCACAGTTTGTACGATGATCTTTAACCAAAGTATAAGGACAAAAAACATAAGATCTGATTTGTGAACCAAAGTTAATTCCCATTTGTTCACCCTTTATATTATTAAGCTCTTCTTCTTGTTTTTTTAGTTCTAATTCTAATAATTTTGATTTTAAAACTTTCATTGCAACTTCTCTATTTTTTATTTGGCTACGTTCATTTTGGCATGTTACTACAACACCAGTTGGCTTATGCGTTATTCTAACTGCAGAATCTGTTGTATTAACAGATTGACCACCAGCACCGCTTGAACGATAAACATCAATTTTAATATCTTCATCATTTATTACAACATCATCAGCTTCTTCAATTTGAGGCGCAACATCACATGAAACAAATGATGTATGTCTTCTAGCATTTGAGTCAAATGGCGATATACGAACTAAGCGATGAACTCCTCTTTCACTTCGTAGCAAGCCATATGCAAAACGCCCTTTTACTAAAAAAGTTACACTTTTAATCCCAGCTTCATCCCCTGGTTGATAATCAAGTACTGTCACTTTAAAATTTTTCATTTGGCAATATCTAATATACATTCTATAAAGCATATCACACCAATCCATCGACTCAGTTCCACCAGCACCAGGATGCAGTTCTACTATTGCCTCACACATATCATGTTTGCCACTTAATAAAGATTCTTCTTCTAATAAAGTAATTTTCTTATCAAAATTTAAGATTTCTTCTTCTAACATAATACTAGCATCATCATCAATATCTGCTAGATCTAATAATTCTTCTAAATCATTAAAGCCTTTTTTAATATCATTGAAATTTTCAATTTTTTCTCTTAAAATATTTGCTTGACTAATTATTTTTTGAGCTCTTTTTTGATCATTCCAAAAATCAATTTTTTCAATTTCTTGTTCTAAATTTAAAAGTATTGGAGTATTTTTTTCAATAGATAAAGCAATATATAAATCATTAATTTTTGTTTCAAAAGAATCAAAATATTTTTTTATTTCATACTTTTCCATATTTACCTCTCATTCATTTATAAGGCACTAAAAGACTCCTAAGAGTCTTTTAACGTCCGTGACAATATTTGTATTTCTTACCGCTTCCACATGGACATGGATCATTTCTACCAACTTTTGGTCCTGCTGATTTTGGATCTTTTTTTGTTGCAGATTCTTTAATATCATTAGTAACTGTATTTTTATTTACTTCTTCACGTTCTAAGTTTGATCTAATTTGTGATCTAATTAAACTTCTAGTAACGTCTAAATTTATATTTTTAGTCATTACTTCAAATTTCTTATATCCTTCTTTTTGATAAACTTGTAATGGATTTCCTTGCGCATATGAATGCAAGTTAACACCTTGGCGTAATTCTGACATTTCATCGATATGTTTAGTCCAATGAGTATCAAGTACTTTAATTGTAATAACTTTTAAGAATTCATTATATAATTCTAATGGAATAGCATTTTTCTTTTCTTCCATTTTTTTCTTCGCAACACTTCTTAAATAATTAACAATATCATCTTCATCTAAAGTTTTCATATGATTAATATCAATTGAATTAGGTCCAAAATAATTTGTATTGCAGACTTGAGCAATTGCTTCATCATTAATATCAAACTTATTATTACCAACTTGGCGCATATTAGAATATACTATATCTTCGCAGGCTTTTTCAATCATACCATCAACAATATCTTCAATTGAATCACGAGTTATTACTTCTGTTCTTTGAGCATAAAATAATTCACGTTGACGACGCAATACATCATCATATTTTAAAACATTTTTACGAGCATCAAAGTTATGTCCTTCAATTTTTTCTTGAGCATTTGTCATTGCTTTAGTGAATACTTTAGATTCAAGTGGTTCGTTCGCATTTTCTTCATTACCAGCACCTAATCTAACAGCGAAAGCAAGACGATTTTTAAATGTTTCTCCACCAAATCTTTGAACTAATTCATCTTCGGTTGAAGTATAAAATTGTGAGAATCCAGGATCTCCTTGACGTCCAGAACGACCTCTTAATTGGTTATCAATACGACGTGATTCATGACGTTCAGTACCAAAAACACATAATCCACCTAAAGCTTTAACTTCATCATTAATTTTAATATCGGTACCGCGTCCTGCCATATTCGTCGCAATAGTAACAGCTCCAATTTCTCCAGCTTTAGCAACTATATCTGCTTCACGTTCGTGGTTTTTAGCATTTAAAACTTCATGAGGTATATTTTTTGATCTTAATTTTCTTGATAATAATTCCGATGTTTCAACTGAAATAGTACCCACTAAGATAGGTTGACCCTTTTCATGACGAACTTTAATTTCTTCAATTAAAGCATCAAACTTTTGATCCATTTTTACGAATAACAAATCTGGTCTATCAACTCGAGCAATAGGTAAGTTTGTTGGAACTTCAACCACATACATATTATAAATATTTCTGAATTCTTCTTCTTCTGTTTTTGCAGTACCAGTCATTCCAGATAATTTTCTATACATTCTAAAGAAATTTTGATAAGTAATTGTCGCAACAGTTACTGTCTCTTTCTTTATTTCAACATTTTCTTTTGCTTCAATTGCTTGATGTAATCCTTCTGAATATTGTCTTCCTTTTAAAATACGTCCTGTAAATTGGTCGACAATTAAGATTGCATCATCTTGTACAACATATTCTACACCTTCATGGAAAATATAGTTTGCTTTTAAAGCATTGTTTAAACGATGTACTAAATTAACATATTGAACTTCATATAAGTTAGGGATATTAAAGAAACTTTCCGCTTTTTTAATCCCTTCTTGTGTTAATGAAATTGATTTTGATTCGATATCAATTTCATAATCTTCATCTTTTAAAGCTTTACAAAAAGAGTCAGCTTGAACATATAATTGAGAATTATTTTTGGCACCACCGCTTATAATTAAAGGCGTTCTTGCTTCGTCAATCAAAATAGAGTCAACTTCATCAATTACCGCATAATTTAGTCCACGTTGTTGAACTAAATCATCTTTATAAACAACCATGTGATCTCTTAAATAGTCAAAACCTAATTCACTATTTGTAGAATAAAGAATATCACATGCATATGCAGCCTTTTTTTCTTCTCTTGAATAATCACGTAAGTTTAAACCTACACTTAAACCCAAAAAGCGATAGATTTCACCGATTTCCCCATCCGTTTCACGTTGAGCAAGATATTCGTTTACTGTAACTATATGCACACCTTGTTCAGTTAAAGCATTTAAATATGCTGGCATAACTGCTGTTAAAGTTTTACCTTCCCCAGTTTTCATTTCAGCTATATTCCCACCATGAATCGCAATAGCACCGACAACTTGAACGTAGAATGGTTTTTTATTTGTAACACGAAAAGCAGCTTCTCTTACAACAGCATAAGCTTCTGGTAATATATCATCTAAAGACTTTCCTTGTTTTAATAATTCTTTTAAATATGGCGTCTTATTTTTTAATTCTTCATCACTTAATTTTTGAATTTCATTTTCATAATTCATTACTTTTAAAGCAATCTTTTTACATCTTTTTAATTCTTTATATCCTGAGTCAAATAAACTTTTTAACATTATTAATACCACCATTTTCTAGACTATAACACTATTTTTTATTATACATTAAAAAAACATCATTATCAAGAATTATCTTGCCCCATAAAATTAAAAAAAACGACCTCAAAAGTCATTTTTAGTTATTTTCTTTTAAAACGTAAGCAATTGCACAACAATTAGGCCCAACATGTACTCCAATTACTGCTGGAACATGGCAAATACTATACTCATAAGTAATTCCTTTACTATTCATTAAATCGATAAGTTTCTCCATATTATCAGTAGTTTTTGTATATCCGTAGATTACTGGATAATTAAAATCAATCTTTTCAAATTCAACTAAAGCCCCTAAATTAATTAAAGCTTTAGAAAATTTAATCGATTTTTCTATTACATTGACTGTCCCACCTTCTAAATTTATTACAGGCTTTATTTGAAGAACTGAGCCTAATGCATATCCTGCTTTTGATAATCTTCCACCTTTAAATAAATATTTGAGACAATCAATAACTGCATATATTTTAACTCTTGGAATTAGCTTTAAAATTTCTTGATAAATATCTTTACCACATACGCCGTTATCTCTTAATTTTATTGCTTCTAACACTAATATCTTTTGATTTGAAATGGTTGATAGTGAATCAATTATATATACCTTATCATACCCTACTTCGTTATAAGCAATTAATGCTGAATTATAAGTTCCAGATAGCTTTGAGGATAATAAAATGCATACAACTTCATCATTATTATTTTTTGCATGTTGAAATATTTCGCTAAAAACCACCGGTGATGGTTGACTAGATTTTGGTAATTCTTTTAAATTTTCTTGAAGTTCATAAAATTCTTCATTAGTTATTTCATATTGATCTTTATATGATTTTTCGTTAATTATGATTTCTATTGGTATTAATTCAATATCATATTTTTTTGCTTCCTCTATTGTGATACAAGACCCAGTATCAGTTATAATTTTTATTGCCATATATTTTCTTCCTTTTTGTTTGAATATCAAAACAAATATAATTATATACTCTTTTTTTGATAATATCAAGCGAAAAGTTAAGCGCATTTTACTTTTTGAAGCGTAAAAATAAGCCTGCAAATGCAGGCTTAAATTATTTTATTTATTTTTTGTTTCAATTACTGCATAATTTCCATCATCTCTAATATAAACAACATTCGTTTTTCTAGTAGATTTATCTAAGAAAATAAAGAAATCATGTCCTAATAATTCCATTTGATCAATTGCTTCTTCAACACTTAATGCTTCTAATTCGATTTCTTTGTTTCTTACTAATGAAGGCTCTTTTTCTTCTGGAAGAATTTCTTGAGTACGAATAGTATCTTTTCCAATTTTTACTTTCGTCTTTTCTTTATACTTCTTAACTTGAGACATCAACTTGTCAACGACTTTATCAATTGCTGCATAAACATCTGCTTCGTATACCTCAGCTCGCATAATCAAATTTTTCGCTGGGATAGTTACCTCTACTTTATGCATATCCTTGTAAACCTTAGCGACAATTCTCGCAGTTAATTCTTCTGGATTATCTAAAAAGCTATCAAGTTTTGATAATTTCTTTTCAGCATACTCCTTGTTTGCTAAAGATGGCGCAAACCCATTTTTACCAACCATTTCAATTCTCATAAAATTCAACTCCTTCGTACTTATTGTTACCTATATTATATCACGTAAGTAAAACGTTTTCAATATTTATGACTAAATTTTGAAAACATTATGAGCATGAAGTCCTTTATTTCCTACTACTAATTCAAATTCAACTAGCTGCCCCTCAGCTAATGATTTGAATCCTTCATCTTGAATCGATGAATAATGAACGAAAATATCATCGTAATTTTCTTTTACAATAAATCCATATCCCTTTTCATTATTGAACCATTTCACTTTTCCCACTAACATACAATACCTCCTTGTGTACTTCTATTTTATAATTTATTATCATTTTTTCAATTTATTTCGTACCAATAATTTCGACTAATTTTTTATGTAATAACAAATTATATAAATATCTTTTTTTTCAATTAATGAAAAATAACTTAACATTTTTATAAAAAAATCATTAATTATAATATAATCTAAAGCTAAGATTAAATTATCTTTATGATTATTTCTTATTGACTTAAAGACCATTGAATACTCTACTGCAAAGGCATTAAAATTAATATAGAAAAATTTATCAAAAAGAGAATAAAAATAAACATTAACTCCATTTAAAGGTATTACTGAGACATTTATTTTTAAAGGGTATTTTTTATAACACTTATCACAAATTAGCAGTTTTTTAAAAGAAAATAACTCATGAAATCTTCTTTCGATAAAAAAAATCTCGTCACATATAAAACATTTCACATTATCACCCACTTCTATATTTACTTTACTAAACATTAATTACTAATTAAAAAAAGACGATCTAGTTTTAAATAGATTCGTCTTTAATATAACTATTTACTCACTCTTAAGGTACCACTTAGTGAGTTTTTTTGTTTAATAATTTAAATATAAATAATCGGATAATACAATATTAGAACTTCCAATTTGCCAATAATAGTCTTCTGGAGATCTTTCAATATATTCAAAATATGCTGTAGTAAAAGATATACCTATTTTAAAATTTTGGTTTTTTGGAATATTTATATTAAATGCGGCATAATTATAATTTGAATTATAACTACCTACAAAACTTGGAGCATAAGCAGTTCCAACACCATTTATAAATAAAAAGAATGGTTGAACATTACTGCCATTTTTATGAGCGGCATCCCCATAATTTGAATTACCATAGTATGTAACATGATTATATACTTTGGCGACAGTACCATATGTAAATAAATTTACAGAATTATAAACTAAATCTCCATAGAAAACATCATGACCATATGTTACTGAGTTTGGGTTTTGAAAAACAACATGTATTTCACTTGAAGTTACTATATTTAGTGTTACTTTTGAAGTGAAATCACTAACATATGGTCTAAGGTCCGTTCCCGTTTCCTCATAGTAATAAAATAAGCCATCATTCCAAGCATGATTAGTACTATGCAATCTTGTATTGTTAGTAGCAAATTCATATGTCAAAACGTTAGGCGACGCAGCATTTGCATTAACTGTAAAGAAAAACAATGAAAACATTAAAGCAAATAAACTTAAAAATATTTTTTTCTTCATAAATCTTATTTTCTCCTTTTATTTTTTCTAAAGTTTTTAAACTGATTTTAACGACCTAATTCATTAAGGACACTAATTATATTCAGTTAAAAAATTCCCTTTCCCTAATAGAATTTATAAAGTTTATATCGTTACCAATCAATTTTTTTGGTACCTAATTTAATTATAAAATATTTTTTTTATTTATCAAACAATAAAGTTCGACATTTAATAAAAAAGTTAAATCATAAAATATACTGGCTTTTATGATCTTAGTTAAGATAAAAATCATCTGATAAAACTATATTAGTATTGCCTAATTGCCAATAGCAATAATCATATCCAGAACGTCCTTCATATCTCAAATAATTTGTTGTAAAAGAAATACCCATTTGAAAGTTACGCTTAACAGGAAATGTTGGAAGTGTAAATGTTGCATAATAATAATAATATGCATCATATTTTGCAATTGAATTTGGGGTATAACTATACCCATTATAAAATAAGAAAAATGGTTGAACATTTGTTCCATTACGATGATTACTATCCCCATAATATCCTTGATATGTAAAGTAATTATATGATGAATTATTCAAAAAATTGCCATAACTAAATAAATTTAAGGAAGTATAAAGATAATCACCATAACTATCATCCAAATCATATATTATTTCAGTTGGGTGTTTAAATATAACATGAACTGTATCGTAGCCTATTATATTTATAGAAAATTTTGGTGTAAAATCACTGACATAAGGTCTAAGATCAGTTCCAGTTTCTTCATAATAATAAAAGAAACCATTATTCCAATAATTATTTGAACTTAATAGCCTATAATTATTTTCTGCATAATCATAGGAACGAACATCAGGTGATGCAGCGCTAGCATTAACTGTAAAGAAAAGCAATGAAAACATTAAAGCAAATAAACTTAAAAATATTTTTTTCTTCATAAATCTTATTTTCTCCTTTTTTTATTTTCTTAAAATCTTTAAACTGATTTTAACGACCTAATTCATTAAGGACAATAATTATATTCAGTTAATAATTCCCTTTCCCTAATTGATTTCATAGTTTGTATCGTTACCAACCAATTTAATGGTACCTACTTTAATTATAAATTACATAAAATAAATGTCAAATATTGCTTTACGACATATTTTTTTACTTTTTTACTCTATTTGACATTATGTTTACTTTTTATATAAAAAAGCCAAAATCATTTAGATTCAGGCTTTTGGTTATTAATTAAGTTTATTTTCTTTTATAACTTTATCAATTAAATGTGGAGGTACTTCTTCATATGAAACAAACTGACGGTTAAAATAACCGCTACTTTGCGTTAAGGCTTTCAAATCATTAGCATAGTTAATAATTTCAGCTTCTGGAACATGCGTTATAATTTCTTGCATCCCTTCACCTGCTTCTTCCATAGAAATAACTTTACCTCTTCTACCATTTATATCAGATAATACATCTCCAATATAATCAGAAGAAATTCTAATATTTAATTTCATAATTGGCTCTAAAATCGTTGGTTTACAGTGCATATATGCTTCTTTAAATGCTAAGATTGAAGCCATTCTAAATGCCAATTCATTTGAATCTACAGCATGATATTTACCATCTAATAAAGTAGCTTTTACACCTATTACAGGGAATCCGGCAAGAAGCCCTTGTTCGCATGCTTCAAAGAATCCTTTTTCAACTGCTGGGAAGTAGTTTTTAGGAACTGCACCACCAAATACTTGTTCAGTAAATATGTTTTCTTCTGCAGGTTCAAAACTCATTTCAACAACACCATAGAACCCTGCACCACCACTTTGTTTCTTATAAACCCCAGGGGCTTTACCATATTGCTTAAGAGTTTCACGGTAAACTGTTTTTGGATCCTCAGTTGTAAGTTCTACCTTATAGATATTTTTCATTTTCTCAATGACATAACTTATATGAGATGTTCCAAGACCACCTAATAATAATTGTTTTGTTTCCACATTACGTTTTATTTCTAAAGATGAATCTTCTAACATTAACTTTTGTAAAACAGAAGACATCTTATCTTCGTCTGCTTTATTTTTTGGTACTACAGCTTTAAAGTAAACTGCAGTTGGGTATGTTACAGGTTTATATTTAATCGGATTTTTAGGGTCACAAATTGTCATTGCATTCTTAATATTATTAAGTTTTGCAATAGCCCCAATATCTCCTGCTTCTAATGTTTGAACAGCAGTTTGAGTCTTACCACATAATGTGAATAAAGTATTAATCTTTTGAGTTTCAGATGTATCCATATTGTAGACTTCATCACCAACTGATATCTTACCTGAATTAACTTTAAATATATTTATAACACCTGCATATGGATCACAAATAGTTTTAAAAATATAAGCACTAAATGGTTCTTCAATTACTGTTTTTCTTGTTATTTCTTCACCTTTTTCGTTAACACCAACAAGCGGTTTTAAATCATCTGGATCAGGAAGATAATCAATAAACATATCTAGCATTGTATGAACACCAATATTTTTTAAAGAACTACCTACTAATACTGGTAGTAATTCTCCATCTAAAACACCTTTTCTTAGTCCTTTATGAATTTCTGCTTTTGTTAATTCTTCACCGCTGAAGAATTTATCTAATAATTCTTCATCACTTTCAGCAACAGATTCACAAATCATATTATGAAGTTCAAATACTTTTGCTTTTTTATCAGCATAAATTTCGCAATCTTCACATTCAATACCGTTAAATTTACGAGCTTTTAAATCAACAACATTAACAAATCCATCGAACTCATCATCATGTCCCATAGGATAACAAAACGGAACAGCATTTTTACCTAGTTTTGTTCTTATATCCGTTAATACTTGTTCAAAGACAATGTTTTCTTTATCCATTTTGTTAACATAAATTATCGTAGGAACTCCGCGTTTTCTAAGCATTTGATAATGTTTTATAGTTCCTACTTGAACTCCACTTGAAGCATCAATTACTAATACTGCCCCTTTAATAATTCTTGTGACAGATAAAGCATCTGTTATAAAATCATCATTACCAGGTAAATCAATTAAATTCATTTTATAATCTTTATAATATACAGGAACAATACTTGAAGATATTGATGATAATCTTGTTTGTTCTTCTAAAATGTAGTCACTAACTGTGTTTTTCTTTTCAACACTACCTTTTTGTTTAGTTCCACCTGTTATATAATATAACGATTCAACTAAAGAAGTTTTTCCACTTCCTTGATGTCCTAATACTGCGATGTTTCTAATTTTACTTCTAGTATACGCCATTATAACCATCTCCTATTCATTTGTAAACGTTTTACTTTAAATTGATTATATCATAAATATATGCTTTTTAGAAGAATAAAATTATATTTATTAAGATAAAAATAAAAGTGTCAAATTTGACACTTAAATTACTTTTTTTCAAATGCACCTTTAGGACACGTTTTAATACACATACCACATTTAATGCATTTATTATTATCAATTATTGGCAAGCTATTTATAGTCACTTGAGATATAGCATTTACAGGACATTTAATAATCATTGGACAACTATGATTTTGCGGACATTTGTCTTTATTTATAATTAACATAAATACTCCTCCATATAAATTAATAATATAATAGGAATTAAGGATAGTCAATTTTAATGCTTAGAATTTTACTATAGAAGTTTTAATATCTAATTCATTAGCATTTACAATTATTGTTTTATTTTCATTTTTTAAAATAAGTTCAACATTTAAATTAATATCATTTATAAAATATTCTTCATTTTGAAACATAACTTTCTTATCTAAAACAATACTTTTTTCTTTATATAAATTTAAAAGATTTAAGTTAGAAATTTCTAACATAAACTCGTAATTTTTAACAAATATACTTAGAAATCTTTCAATATCAATATTATATTTATCTAAATATGCTAAATAATTATCTTTTTTACGAAAATTTATACCAATTCCAATGATATCACAAACTTTATTTCCTTTTTGAAAAATACTTTCAATTAAAATACCGCTAAGCTTATTATTATCTATATATATATCGTTGGGCCACTTTATATAAGCATTTATATTAAAATATGCTAAGGTATTAATTATTGATAAAGGGGCAATTAAACTATGATTATAATTATTATTTTTAAATAATAAAGAAACCATAAAATCACCAATCTCTGATTCCCAAACTCTATTAAACCTACCTCTACCATTCGTTTGCTTATTTACTTTAATAAGAGTTTTATCTGATAAGTTAGTATAATTATCTTTTAAATAATTGTTTGAGGAGTCTATTTCCTCAATTATTTTAATATCCATTATTTTATCACAAATGTTAATTCTGCTTGGCACGCTAAACTTTCTTCGACATAGGCTTTAGCAAAACCATATCCGATACCACGTCTTACTTCACCCAAAGTCACTTCAATATTTAAGACATCACCAGGAATGACTTGTCTTCTAAATTTAACTTTATCTGCTCCAGCAAAATAAGCAATCTTTCCTTTATATTCATCTAATGACAAAACATAAAAAGCACCTGCTTGAGCCATTGCTTCTAATATTAGAACACCAGGCATAACTTGATGAAGAGGAAAATGTCCTTGAAAAAAGCCTTCATTTGAACTTACACATTTTTGAGCCTTAATAACTACTTGACCATCAATTTTGGATAAATCAATAATTCTATCAATTAATAAAAAAGGGTATCTATGTGGTAATATTTCTTTTATTTCATCGCTTGAATATAACATTTACTTTACCCACTTCTTTAAAATTAATGAGGCATTATGTCCTCCAAAGCCTAATGAATTACTCATTACATAATTCATTTCTTTTTTTCTTATTTCGTTTGCTACATAATCAAGATCGCATTCTTCATCATTAACTAAATAATTAATTGTCGGAGGTATGACACCTTCATTTAATGCTAAGGCACAGAATATTGCCTCAACTGCCCCAGCAGCACCAAGTAAGTGGCCTGTATTTGATTTAGTTGATGAAACCATAACATTAGTATTTTCTTTAAAAACCTTTTTAATAGCTTTAGTTTCAGTTAAGTCATTTAAATGTGTACTAGTTCCATGAGCATTTATATAAGAAATATCACTTGGGTTTAATTTAGCATCTTTTAAAGCATTTGTAATTGCTTTAGCAACAATACTGCCATCTTCTAAAGGTGCCGTAATATGATTAGCATCACAACTAACTCCATATCCAACTACCTCTGCTATTATATTTGCGTTACGTGAGAGTGCATGTTCTAATTCTTCTAAAACTAAAATACCTGCTCCTTCTCCCATTACAAAGCCATTTCTCTCTTTATCAAAAGGAATTGATGCACGCATTTTATTTGTGCTTTGACTTAAGGCTTTCATTGCCTGAAATCCTCCGATTCCAAGTGGACAAATACTTGCCTCACTTCCACCGCAAATCATAATATCTTCATAATCATTCTTTATTCTTAAATAGGCATCACCTATAGCATTAGTTCCTGCAGCACAGGCTGTTACAACACTTGTAACATATCCATTTGCTTTATAATCAATAGCAATCGAGCCCGCTGATAAATTTATTAATGATTTTGGAATAAAATAAGGAGAAATTCGGCTATTCCCTTTTTCTTTTAAAGTAAATGCTGTATCTTGAATAGTTTCTAAACCACCAATACCTGAGGACACAATCACCCCAAAGCGGTCGTGATTAATTTCTTCTAAATTAAGTTTTGAACTTATAATTGCTTCTTTAGCTGCTATTTTAGAATAAACCACGAATTTATCATTTGTTCTTATTTCTTTTGAATCTAAGTGTTCTTCTAAATTTAAATTTTTAACTTCTGCAGCTAATTTTACTTTAAAATCTGTTGTGTCAAAATAAGTAATATTATCTATTCCACACTTTTTTTCTAAAATAGAATTCCAAGACTCTACTACATTGTTCCCAATTGGAGTAATCATTCCAATCCCTGTTATTACGACTCTTCTCATATTACACCTATATAACCATTCCACCACAGACATTAATAACTTGACCTGTTATATAGTCTGATAAAGGTGATGCCAGAAAGCAAACAGCGTTAGCAACATCTAATGCAGTTCCTAATTTTTTAAGTGGAATAGTTTCTAATATTTTATTTTTTACTTCTTCATTTAAGATACTTGTCATATCTGTTTCGATATACCCTGGAGCAACTACATTAACATTAATATTTCTTAAAGCGAATTCTTTTGCCATTGATTTTGACATCGCTATAACGCCACCTTTTGAAGCAGCATAGTTTGCTTGGCCTATGTTTCCAACCTCACCAATTACTGATGCAATATTAATAATCTTGCCATGTCTACTCTTAAACATTACTTTGCTTACATGTTTTGACATATTAAATACACCTTTTAAATTAATATTTATAACATCATCAAAATCAGTCTCATTCATTTTAAGCACTAAATTATCTTTTGTAATCCCTGCATTATTAACTAATAAATCGATTTGTCCAAATTTTTCTACTGTTTTGTTAACTAAATTTAAGGTATCATCAAAACTTGAAACATCGCATTTTACTATTAACGATTCATTATATTCATCGCATATAGCTTTAACTTCTAAAGCTTTCGCATCACTTGAATTGTAATTTATTACAACATTATACCCAACACGCGCTAAAGATATAGCTATTTCTTTTCCTATTCCTCTAGTACTACCTGTAACTATCGCAACCATTATACTAACTCTCCTATTACTTTATTTAATGACTCCATATTAAATGCACTATAAACATTAACTTCTTTATTAATTTTTTTAACGAAGCCAGCTAATGTATTACCTGGGCCAATTTCTATAAATGTATCGACACCATTATCTAACATATATCTAATGCTTTGTTCAAATTTCACACTGCTTTTAATTTGATTTGTTAATATCGTTTTAATATCTATATTTGATGGTTCACCATAAGTGTTATAAACAATTTCATAAGTTTTATCACCTAACTCATATTTATCTAATTCTTCTTTTAATTTAAGGCTTGCTCCTTCAAGTAGTGAAGAATGAAATGCCCCACTTACGTTAAGTTTAATACATTTTCGTGCACCTTTCAAAGTCAATAAATTTATTGCCTCATCTAATGCTTTAATTTCACCGCTAATTACTATTTGACCAGGACAATTATAATTAGCTATTTCGCATACTCCATTAACTTTCTTTATTTCTTCTAAAATTATATTACTATCCATACCTAAAACTGCAACCATGCCAGTTTCATTTTTAGGTAATGCATTTTGCATTATTTCTCCACGCTTTGTAACTAATTTAATTGCAACATTTATATTAAATACATTACTGAAAGCCAAAGCACTATATTCTCCTAAGCTTAAGCCACAAACAAAAGAAGGGATAATGTTATTTCTTTCTAAAATTTTAGCAATTGCTAGTGAAGAAGCTAAAATAGAAGGTTGGGCATACATTGTTTCATCTAATAATTCTTTTGGTCCGTTGAAAGAAACATCTTTAATATTAGAATCTAAATATGAATAAATATCTTTAGCTATTTGATAATTATCATAAATATCTTTCCCCATTCCAACAACTTGGCTTCCTTGACCTGCAAATAAAAAACCTATTTTCATATTTTATAAAGAATCAATTTTATTAATTAATTCTGTTTTCTCCTTTTTAGCATCCATTATCAAGTTATCTAAGATTTCTTTAACACTTAAACGTTTATCGCACATTCCCGCAACTTGTCCCATCATTACAGAACCATTGTCCATATCACCTTCAAACACAGCACGCCTTAAAGCTCCTAAAGTTAATTTTTCCATTTCAAGAGTATTAGATCCTAATTTTTCCATTTCAAGATATTTCTTACTCATTTGATTTTTCATTATTCTAACGGGAGCACCGATTGTTCTACCAGTCACAACTGTATCTGTATCTTTAGCATTTAAAACTGCATTCTTATAATTTTCATGAATTTCGCATTCATTAGCTAATAACAGACATGTACCTACTTGAACACCAATTGCACCTAAAGCTAAAGCTGCATTTAATTGCTTACCACTTGCAATACCACCTGCCGCAATAACTGGGGTATTAATACTTCTAATTACTTGTGGTACTAAGGCCATTGTTGTCCCTTCACCTACGTGCCCTCCGGCTTCTGTTCCTTCAACTATAAATCCATCAACATTATAGCGTTCTAATCTTTTAGCTAATGCTACATGAGCAACAACTGGAAATACCTTTATGCCTGCATCTTGAAGTTTTTTAACATAAATCCCCGGATTCCCTGCACCTGTAGTTACAGCACAAACTTTCTCTTCACATATTACATCAACAATCATAGAAGCATGTGGATTCATAAGCATTATATTTACACCAAATGGCTTATTAGTTAATGCTTTACATTTTATAATTTCTTCTCTTGCTTGAATGCTGTTCATTGCACCTGTTGCAATTATTCCTAGACCACCAGCATTAGAAACAGCAGCCGCTAAAGTAGCTGTTGAGATATTAGCCATTGCTCCACCTATAATTGGATATTTAATATTTAATATATCTGTTAATAACATATTTTACCTCCTAATTTTCATATAGCATTGAAGCCCAAGTAAGACCTGCTCCAAAACCAACTAAAATTATTTTTTGACCTTTTTTTATTATATTTTTTTCCACACATTCAGCATATGCAATCGCAATACTTGCTGCGGAAGTGTTTCCATATTTATTGACATTGATATAAAATTTATCCATGCTAATATTCATCTTTTTCGCAACACTTAAAATTATTCTTTCATTTGCTTGATGAGGAATAATTAAGTCAATATCATCCATAGTTAATTTATTTTTATTTAATATTTCAGTTATTGCTTCATTCATTGCCACAATTGCAAATTTAAATACTTCCTGTCCATTCATTGTTAAATAATGATTATCTAATTTTGAATTTTCAAATTTATTAACGCTTGAAAGTGAACGAGCAAAAAGTACATTATCAATATCTGTTTTTGCACGACAATAAAAATCACAATTATTATGACCTTCTTCGATTACAATTGCTCCTGCACCATCACCAAATAAGATGGCACTACCTCGATCTTTATAATCTATTAATTTGCTTAAAACTTCACAACCAATCACTAAGGCTTTTTTTAATTTGTTAAATGATAAAATAGATATTGCTGTATTAATAGCATATATAAAACCGCTACATGCTGCGCTTATGTCAAATGCCATACATTCTTTAATACCTAATTTTTCAAGTAAAGTACAAGCAACACTTGGTGTAAAGTTATCTGGTGTAATTGTCGCTACTATTACTAAATCTATATCTCTTAAATCTACTTTAGAATTATTAATGGCATTAAGTGATGCTTTATATGCTAAATCAAGAGTTGACTCTGTTATGGCATAACGACGTTCTTCAATTCCAGTTCTTGTTTTGATCCACTCATCAGATGTTTCAATTATTTCTTTAAAATCATCATTTTTTATTATAGTTTTAGTAACATAATATCCGCTACCTAAAATATTCATTTTACTCATTTTAAATTATTCCTATATTTCTAAATTTTTGATAGCGGGTATTAATAATTTCTTCATTAGATAATTTACTTAAATTATTTAATTCTATATTTAATATTTTATCAATATTTTCAATTACTTTTCTAAAATTATTTTGTGCTCCACCAAGAGGTTCACTAATTATATAATCAACAATTTTCTTATTATATAAATCACTTGCAGTTAGTTCCATCATCTGTGCTGCTTCTTTAATCTTTGTTGTATCTTTAAATAAAATAGAAGAAAAGCCTTCTGGGGATAAAATTGAATAAACTGCATTTTCTAACATCAATATTTTATTTGCTACACTTAATGCTAATGCTCCTCCACTACCACCTTCACCAATTACTATCGCTATTACTGGAACACTTAATTTAGAAAATTCTAATAAATTATTGGCTATAGCTCTTGATTGACCGCGCTCTTCAGCACCACGACCTGGATATGCTCCTGAAGTATCAACTATTGTTATAATTGGACGATTAAATTTTTCGGCTTCTTTCGCAAGTCTTAGAGTTTTACGAAAACCCTCTGGGTTATTTGATCCAAAATTTCTTTTTATATTTTCTTCAATACTACGCCCTTTTGCTTGGGCTAAAACAGTTACTGGCATTTTATTAAAATAACCAATTCCTCCAATAATAGACTCATCATCACCAAAATAATAATCTCCATGAAGTTCGATAAAATCATCAATTAAAGCATTTATATAATCGAAAGCTTTTGGTCTTTTAGTATTTCGAGCAATTAAGACTCTATCCCAAGCCTTTAAATCAGTATAAGCTTCTTTTCTAATTTTATTTATTTCATTTTCTATTCTTTTTCGTTCTTTATTATTTGTTTCATCAACATATTTTAATTTATCTTCTAATCCTTCAACCAGGATTTCACATTCAATTATATTCATTAAAATTTATGGATCTTTAGGATTTTATAAAGAGTATCCTTAAGTTCCTTCCTTTCTACTATTAAATCAATAAAGCCTTTCTCAAGTAAAAATTCTGCACTTTGAAATTCATCAGGAAGAGATTCTTTAATCGTATTTTCAATTACTCTCTTACCAGCAAATCCAATTAGACTTTTTGGTTCAGCAATTGTTATATCACCTAAAGATGCAAATGAAGCACTTACTCCACCAGTCGTAGGGTGAGTTAAAACACTTATATATAATCCTTTTTCTTTATAACGTCCTAATGCCCCGCTTATTTTTGCCATTTGCATTAAAGAAATAATTCCTTCTTGCATACGAGCCCCACCTGAGGCACAAAATATAATTAAAGGTAATTTCTCTTTTATTGCCTCTTCAATTAGTATAGTAATTTTTTCCCCAACGACACTTCCCATGCTTCCCATCATAAAGTTGGAATCCATAATTGCTAAAGCTATTTTTACATCATTAATCATGCCAATTCCAGTTGTTACTGCTTCATTTAATTTAGTTGCAAAACAATACTTTTCTAATTTTTCTTGATACCCAAGAAATGAAATATTTATTGTTTTCATATCACCATTTATTTCCGTAAACGAATCACAAATTTGCTTTATACGGTGCTTTGTCTTTACTTTTTCATGGTATCCACAACTAGGGCATACATATAAATTTTGATTAAATTCCTCAGTTAATGTATTAGTTTGACACTTCCCACAAAAATGAAAAACATCATCTGGAATTTCGATTTGTTTAATAGGCAATTCTTCTTTTATTAAATTTAACTCTTTTATATCATTTCTAAATGATTTCAGTTTAGTTTTTCTTTCTTGAAATACGTTCATCGCTATTCTTTAACTCCTTTGAAAAATTTTCAATAAAGCCAATATTGTAATTTCCTGAAATAAAGGTAGGATTGTGCATTATCATATAGTGATATTCAATATTTGTTTTAATACCACTAACAATCAACTCTTCTAAACTTGCGCGCATTTTTCTTATACATTCTAATCTTGTAGGCGCAAAAACAATTAATTTTAAAATCATTGAATCATAAAAAGGAGGTATTTCATATGATGCATAAACCGCACTATCTACTCTTACTCCCTTACCACCAGGAAGATGTAAAAATTCTATTTTCCCGGGGGATGGAGCAAAGTCACGGTCTACATCCTCAGCATTAATACGGCATTCTAAAGCATAACCTAACCTTTTAATATTTTCTTGTCTATATTGAAGCACTTGAGAATCCGCAACCTTTATTTGATTCTTAATTAAATCAATATTAGTTATCATTTCTGTGACAGGATGTTCAACTTGAATTCTCGTATTCATTTCAATAAAATAATAATTATCGTCACTATCAACTAAAAACTCAATAGTACCAACACTATCATATTTAACAGCTTCACATGCCTTTATAGCATCATTAAACATTCTTTCTTTAACTTCATTTTTTAAAGAAAAGCAAGGCGCTTCTTCAACCATTTTTTGTTTCTTTCTTTGAAGTGAGCAATCTCGTTCAAATAAATGAACAATATTTCCATGCTTGTCAGCTAGTATTTGAACTTCAATATGTTTAGGGTTAATCAGCAATTTTTCTATATATACATCATCATCACCAAAATTAGCTTTAGCTTCAGCTTTCGCGTTATAAAATGCATCTTCAAAATCATCTTCATTATTAGAAACACGCATCCCCTTACCACCACCACCATTAGAAGCTTTAATAAGTACAGGATAGCCAATTAAAGATGCAACTTTTTTCCCTTCGTTAACACTATCAACAACTCCACTACTACCAGGTACTACTGGAACTTTTGATTTAATCATTATCTTACGGGCTTCACTTTTATTACCCATCTTGTCAATAACATCAGGATTTGGTCCAACAAAAATGATGCCACATTTTTTTACTAAACGTGCAAATTTAGAATTTTCAGATAAAAATCCAAACCCAGGGTGGATTGCATCGCATCCACTTAAGCAAGCAGCACTTATTATGTTACTCATATTTAAATAACTGTCTTTAGCCTTAGGACCACCAACACAAATCGCTTCGTCAGCAAGCTCAACATGTAATGCTTTTTGATCTGCAGTTGAATAAATTGCTACACTTTTTATTCCCATTTCCTTACAGGCTCTAATAATTCTTACAGCAATTTCTCCCCGATTAGCAATTAAAAGCTTCTTAATCATTATCCTCACCCATTACGATTAGTTTTTGATCAAACTGCACAAAATCTTCATTATTAACTAGAATCTCTAAAATTTTACCATCATATGGCGCAACTACTTCATTCATTACTTTCATAGCTTCAATAATGCATAAAACTTCACCTTTTTTTACATTTTTACCAACTTCAATAAATGGTGCACTCTTTTCACTACGACCTTGATAGTACGTTCCAACAACCGGGGATGTAACATACTTTTTATTTTCTAATATAACTTCTTCTTTTGTATCAATCTTATTATTTTGAGTTGAATAATTTATTTCTTTATCATTTTTTTCTAACTTCAATTTTATATTTTCAATTTCTAATTCTAATTTAGAAACATTAGCTTTTTCAAAAATTTTAATTATTTTTTCTATTTGTTCTGTCATATTCTCTTCCCTTATTAAAACTAAGAGCTTTAAGCTCTTAGTTAGTCTTTTTTTTGATTAAATTCATAATGTCAAAAACAGTATTTAAACTTTGTAATTCTTCATCTTCAATGCGAATATCAAATTCTGTTTCAAGTTCTAAAACTAATTCAACTGAATCCAATGAATCAATTCCAAGATCATCTTTTAAACTTGAATTTTCATTGATAATAGCTCTTTCTACATTTGTAGTTGATACTAATATATCCTTAATTTTCTCTATCATTTTTCTTCCTCCATTACTTTTGTAAAACACATTTTACATTTTACTGCTTAAATACCGCAATGTCAATAAAAACTTTTGATATTCAAAGGGTTTTTTTATTTTGTGAAAAATTGTTGACATTTATCTACTTTTTTTATATCATTGAATTTAATTTTAGGTGAAAATATGAGAAAAAATATGATTTATAACATTTCAATAAATGCGATATTACTTGGTCTATTGATAATATCAAGTAAAATTATTATTCCAATTGGAGTAATTCCCATGACCCTACAAACAATTGCTATCGCTTTTATCTCATTAATTTTAAATAAAAAGAATGCTTTAATAGTAATTAGTATATATATCTGTCTTGGTCTTATTGGACTACCTGTCTTTTCTACATCAGTAGGATTTACGATTATTTATTCTCCTTCTTTTGGATTTTTATTGGGCTTTTTATTTTCAGTTTTTGGTTTTAATTTTGCTAAGAAACAAAAAAGAAAAGAATTTCAAATTCTTTTCTTAATTATTTCATTACTAATTATTTATATTTTTGGAAGTTTTTATACTTATTTTATTTTTACATTTTATTTAAATATACATAGTAGTTTTATCTACATTATAAATATAACTATCTTACCTTTTATTATAAAAGATTTGATTTCAATATCTATAGCATATATTGTTTATCTTAGATTAAATCCTATTTTAAATTTAAAAGTTATTTAATATTCTTAAAGAATTTTATTACATCATCCATAACTGCCGTTGTGTATTCTTTTCCACCAGATGTTATTTTATCAATTTGAATATATTTCATAACTTCAATACCACATTTAGTTAACGTATTTTTTAAGATTGACCCACTTATAGGATCATTCATATAGGTATTAAAAATATCTTTTGGCGTTTCCATCGTTGTAATAACAATAGCTTTTTTATCAAATAAATTTCCTTCCATTTGACCGTGTTCATTAAATTTATAAGCAAAATTTGGTAAAAATACTTTATCAAAGAAACCTTTTAAAATCGCTGGCGGTAATCCCCACCAAATAGGAAATGGAATAATGATTACGTCGGCATTTTTAATATGATTTTGATATTCTAGTATCAGCTCTGATTCAGTTTGTCCTATGCTCCAAAGTTTTAAATCATTTGGTCTCATTACAGGATCGAACTCGTCTTTTATTAAATTTATATTTGTTACAATATTTTCTTCAGTTAAAATATTGTATATTTCTTTTATCATATGACATGTGAATGATTCATCATATGGATGCGAATTTATAATTAAATAGTTCATGCTATGCTCCTTTTTCTTATATCATACCCAAACTAATTTTTCTTATACAAATAAAAAAGCTATAACTCTTTTGTTATAGCAATTATATTAAAGTTTTAAAACCATTTTTGTATGTGGGATATTATCTTCTATAAATTCTTCTTTAGTATCTATAAATCCAAATTTTTGGTAAAATCCTTTAGCATATGTTTGAGCATCTATGTGAATAGTTTTTGCCGCAAATTTATCTTTTGAAACACTTATTCCTGCAGTCATAATCATATTACCTAATCCAAAATTACGTTTGACAGTTAAGACTCTACCTATTCTAATATTATTAGGGTCATTATATAAGTTCAAAACTCTAAGATAAGCTAATATTTTATCATTTTCTTTTATATAGACATGAAGCGCAAATTGATCTTTACCATCTGCTTCTTGATAAGGGCATGTTTGTTCAACAACAAAAACAGATTCTCTTAGTTTTATAATATCATATAATTCAAATAGGGATAATTCATCAAATCTCTTTATTATTAGTTCCATTAATACCTCTATTTTTTAACTATATTTAAAAACATATCTTCCATTTGATTCATGCATTCTTGTTGATCAAACTTAAGCTTAAAATCATGATACTTATCTTCGTATTCTTTAAGTACTTTTGGATTTTCGTAAAAATAATCAATTTTAGCTGCAAGTTCACTACTATCATTAACCATAAATAAATTATTTTCATCAAGAGCAAAAGCTTTAGTTGCACTTCTATTTGAATTTGCAATAATAGGTACTAATCCTCCGCAGATTGCTTCTAAACATGATATTGCTTCAATTTCTATTTCAGCAGTATGAACATACAAATTACTCTTTTCAATAACTTTAATTAAATCAGTTCTTGAATAAAATTCAAAATGAGGCTTAATTAAAAGTTCGTTTGATAATTCTATTAATTTATCTTTTAATGGACCATCTCCGGCAAATGTTAGTTCAATTTTATCTTTATATTTTGATTTTTTAATTGCTTCTATTAGAGTTGATTGTGATTTTTCTTTTGAATATCTTCCAATTGTTAAAATTCTAAATATACCATCATCTAAGGGATTCTTTGATGCTTCGGTAAATATTTTATTGACACCATTTGAGATTACTAACCCGTTTGTCTTTTTATTTATCGATTTCTCAAAAATATCTTGTATAAATTTAGTTGGATAATGAATAACATCGCAGTACGAATAAACTTTATTATAAAAATTCATGTATGTTTTATCATTACTTTTTTTCGAATTCATTAAAAAGAAATGATTTGTCACATTTTCAGCTTGACAATGAAAACTTGCTGTAATAGGAATATTCATTTCTTTGGCAATTTTTGCTGCTTTTTTTGAAAGCATTAATGGCATTAATAAATGCACTACATCACTACCATTTATAGCTTCTTTTATTATATTTTTTTTTGGTTTAGCCAAGACTACACCATTTTTTTCAACATAAGAATTTAAAAATAATAAATTATATGTTGGAACTACATAATAACCTTCAAGTCCTAATTTATCTTTATCAGGGCAAACAATCCTTACTTCATGTCCTTTTTCTTTTAAATGATTAATCAAATTTACCGCTGCAATAGCCGTTCCATTGTTATTTCTTAATGGAATATCACAAATAATTGTAATTATCATAATATCACCTTCTACTAATTTTATATCTTAATTATATATTTATTACCCTTTTTTTTCAATGAAGATTTTGTGAAGAAATTATTGAATAAATTTTTAATTATAGTTTTTAAAATATAAAAGATATATCTATTTTGCAAAATAGATATATCTTCAGAGTGATGACAAAAGGTACTTTTATAAGTGCCTTTTTCATTTATATAGAAGTTAGAGTTAAAAAAAAGACTTTCTTAAAGAAAATCTTTATAGTATTAGATAGTTTCATAGTTCGCTGATATATTATATTAGCTAA
>JAVBPE010000010.1:0-33311 GCA_031549865.1 Anaeroplasmataceae bacterium
TTTGTAATCATATTTATCACACTTCCTATGACTATATTTTACCATTTTTAGAACTACTCATAAAGAATTACTTTTCCACTATATTACTTACAATAAAAGAAAAAGCCTACCTTTCGGTAGACTTTGTCAACACTCTGAAGCTATAGGAAAAAATCCTATAGCTTTTTATTTTCAATAAGTTAATTTTATACTTCAAACATATTAGTGTTTTATTAGAGGTAATAATATTTGATGTAATACAAATAAAATCCCAAACAAACCTACTGCATAAATGGTAAGTAAAAATATGATTAATGTTATTGAGTTTTTTCTTTTTAAAGAAGCTTTACAATATGGGCAATACCTTATATTTTCCATAACTTCATTATTACATTTTCTACAAATTTTCAAATAATTTCTTCCTCCTTTTTATTTGATTATTATACAATATATTTTTAATAATCCATGTTTTTCTTGAATTTTTTTGAAAAAATAGGTAAAATGAATTTAAAATGAGGGATTATATGAGCTGGAATGAATTTTTTAAACAAGAAGAAAAAGAATATTATATTAAACTAAATGAGTTTTTAGATAATGAATATAGAAATAATATATGTTATCCAAAAAAAGAATTAATTTACAATGCTTTCAATTTAACTAAATATGAGGATGTTAAGGTTGTAATATTAGGTCAAGATCCTTATCATGAACCTAATCAAGCTCACGGACTAGCATTTAGTGTTTTATGTGAAAAATTACCACCGAGTTTAAAAAATATCTATAAAGAAATGGAATCAGATTTAAATATAAATATTAATCAAGATGGCAATTTAGAATATTTAGCTCGTCAAGGGGTACTTTTATTAAATACAATTTTAACTGTAAGAAAAGGTGAGGCAGCTTCACATCAGAATAAAGGTTGGGAAATATTTAGTGATAATGTATTATCCTATTTAAATAAAAGAAATACACCTATGGTTTTTATTTTATGGGGAAACTATGCTAAAAAGAAGATCCCTTTAATTAATAATCCTAAACATTTTATTATTACATCTGCCCATCCATCACCACTTTCTTGTTATAATGGTTTTTTTGGATCTAAGCCATTTAGTAAGACAAATGAATTTCTAAAATCAAATTTAATGGGTGAAATAAATTGGGTCAAAAGGGAACATCTAACTTTATTTGACATATAATATATTGGTGATTAATTATGTTTAAAATGAACTCATTTAATATGAGTCGAAATCAAGCCTTAGAATATGTTGTAAAGCCAGGAGATTCACTTTATAAAATTGCAATAGATTTTAATACATCTGTTGACGCTATAATAAATATGAATCAATTGCCTTCAACAATGATATATCCAAATCAAATCTTAATGGTTCCAATAAGCAATGGTAGCGATGGCTATCAAACAACTGAAGGAGAAACTCTAAATAATGTTTTAAGCAAAAATAATCTTACACTAGATAATTTCTTAAAATATAATGATATCTTAAAACTTAAGTTGCAAGGTAATCAAAATATAAAAACAAATAATATGAATAATACCAATTCCAATACAACAGTAGAAGATGTATTAGCAAAATACGGACTTAGTCCGATGGAATTATTAAAATTAAATGAAAATAATTGGTTAAGAGGAAATAAAGAGATAATTGTTAAATGATTATCTTTTTTTATTGGTAAAATGTGAAATTATTGTTATAATAAATTTATAAGAAACAAATAGACATCTAAAAAGGATAATAATATGAAATATAAAGAGAGATTTATTAGAACATATACACAAGGTAAATTAAATGTCACAGAAATATGGATTGATCAAGAAACAGGAGTCAATTATATTTATCATATGTCAGGTTATTCTGGAGGATTAACTCCACTGCTTGATGAAGAAGGAAAAGTTGTTATTACAAAAAATGTAGAATATAATTTAGAAAAATAAAATTAAAAATATAATAATTTAGGAGGATTGTATGGAAGATTTAATTGTAGTAAAAAATGTTACTAAACGATATCCAAATGTTAAAGCTTTAGATGATGTTAATTTAACATTAAGTTCAGGAAAAATTATTGGATTGTTAGGTCCAAACGGTAGTGGAAAAACAACATTAATTAAAATAATAGCGGGTTTAATAAAAAATTATAGTGGTGAAGTAAAAGTAGAAAATGAAAAAATTGGATTTAAGACAAAAAGCAAGGTTGCATATTTAGCTGATCACGATTTTTTAAGTGAACGATTTACTGTAAAAACTGCGATAGCATATTATACAGAATTTTTTGCAGATTTTGATAAATTCAAAGCTATAAAATTATTAGAACAATTTGATATCAATTTAGCTACATCGGTTAAATCATTATCAAAAGGTAATCGTGAAAAATTACAATTAATTTTAACATTATCAAGAAATGCATTAGTATATGTATTTGATGAACCAATAGCTGGAGTTGACCCTGCTTCAAGAGATGTAATTTTTAATTTAATAATGAATAATCTTAATGAAGGCTCAACTGTTTTAATATCAACTCATTTAATTTCTGATATTGAAAGTATATTAGATGAAGTTATTTTTATTAAAAAAGGGAAAATAGTTTTGCATAAAGATAAAGAAGAATTAATGCTATTACATGAAAAAAGTATTGATGCCATCTTTAGAGAGGTGTTCAAATGTTAGGTAAAATTTTAAAATATGAAATAAAATTATCAATAAAAGAAATTGGTATTATTAGTTTAATTCCTATTATTGCCAGTTTGATTTGCCCCTTTCTTATAAAAACTGGTAATTTCTTAGCGGTATCATTTGGAATATTATTCTATTTAATAGTATTTTTTGTAGCTGTTGTCATGGTTGTTGTAATGTTATATAGGATATTTTATAAATCTATGTTTGATAATGAAGGATATTTAACTAATATTATTCCTGCTAAAACTTCATCAATAATATTAGGAAAATTTTTGGCGATGATTGTACTAGCAATAATAATTTATATTGCATTATTAATATCACTAGTTTTCTTTTTCGCAATTTTAAATGGATTTAATGAGACATTAGAATTTATAAAATGGACGGCTTCTATAATCTTTGAAATGGAAGTAGGATCTTATTTAACAATAATTAATATTTTTTCAATGTTCTTCTTTTCACTAGTAAACAGTGCAGCAATTTTCTTCTTTGCCTCAACAATATTTAATACATTAAAGGTTAGAAAATATAAATTTATTATAATTGCTGTAATATATGTTATATTATCACAAGCGATTAATACAATTTCTCAGCTGCCATTATTAATAGTTATAGGGCAAACTTCTATGCTTAATAGCATATCAAGTGTAAATATTCTTTTTGGAATAATGTCTGGTATTTATATAGTAGTTACTATCTTAATATTATTTTTAACTATTAAATTAGTTGATAAAAAAGTTGACATTCAATAAACATGAGAAATCTCTCATGTTTTTTACTTATATTTTAAACAAATATGCTTTTGTAACATGAGATATTAAATTTAGATGAAACATGGATTTTATTAAAAAATATTAGAATAGAAACTATTCAAAACATTACATTTTAATTAATTTTTTTTAAAAAAAACTAATATGAAAAAATATAATGAAAAAAATTAAAAATATTATTGATTATGAAAATAAACATGTTATAATGAGGGTATAAAAGTTCATATAAGGGAGTAGAAAGCATTCCTTGTTAAATGTTCGTCAAGACGGTTATATAACCCGGGCATTTATTAAATTTCGAGACTTATTACTAATTTCTAGTAGGGTCTCTTTTTTTGACTCATGAGCCAAAATTTTGATGTTTGTGAGGTGAGGACTAGTTTAGCAAAGTAAAGTAAAAAAAATATGAATATTTTATGAAAAAAAGATATCAAAAAAAAGTATGCGTGTTATAATAAAATAGTGAGGTGATGTTATGGTAAATGTTATTGGCGCAGGTCTTGCTGGTTGTGAAGCTGCTAATTATTTAGCAAATAAAGGCTATAAAGTTAATTTATTTGAAATGCGTCCAATTAAAATGACGCCAGCTCACAAAACTGAAAAATTTGGTGAACTTGTTTGTTCAAATTCACTAAAGAGTGATTCTTTAGAAAATGCTTGTGGAATTCTAAAAGAAGAGATGAAAATGTTTGACTCATTAATTTTAGAAGCTGCAAATTTAAACAGTGTTCCGGCGGGCGGAGCTCTTGCAGTTGATAGGGAAGGTTTTTCAGAGTATATCACAAAAAAAATAAAAGATAATCCAAACATAACTGTTATCTATGGTGAAATAACCACCATCGATCCAAGTGTACCAACGATTATTGCAACTGGACCGTTAACAAGTGATGGATTAGGGTTAGAGTTAAAAAAATTATTTGGGCAAGATGACTATTATTTCTACGATGCCCAAGCTCCAATAGTCTATGCGGATAGCTTAGATATGGAAAAACTATATTTCAAAAGTAGATATGATAAAGGTGAGGCGTCATACTTAAACGCTTCAATGACAGAAGAAGAATTTAATAATTTTTACGAAAATTTAATAAATGCTGAAACTGTAGAGTTAAAAGATTTTGAATTAAAGGTATTTGAGGGATGTATGCCTGTTGAAGTAATGGCTAAAAGAGGAAGACAAACATTAACTTTTGGACCTTTAAAACCAGTCGGATTAAGAAGGCCAGATGGTTCAAAGCCTTATGCGGTCGTTCAACTTCGTCAAGATGATGCTTCAAAGAGTATGTATAACTTAGTAGGATTTCAAACAAACTTGAAATTTTTGGAACAAAAACGCGTATTTCAAATGATACCTGGTCTTGAAAATGTTAGATTTGCAAAATATGGAAGAATGCATAAAAATACTTATATAAATGCTCCTATTATATTGAATGAAACTTTTCAAACTAAAAAATATGAAAATATATTTATTGCCGGTCAACTTTCTGGCGTTGAAGGATATGTTGAAAGTGCAGCATCTGGTTTATTTGCAGCTTTAAATCTAGATCGTTATTTAAAAACATTGGATATGATAATATTTCCAAGAACAACAATTATTGGCTCATTAACTTATTATATAACTCATGCCACCCAGTCTGATTTTCAACCAATGAATGCTAATTTTGGAATTATTGAAGAATTAGATTGTCCTCATAAAAAAGCTGATAGAAAAGCATTATATGGAACAAGGGCAATAGAGACTATAAAAAGAATTAAGGAAGAAATAGCTAATGACAGATGAAGATTTATTATTAGATTATGAAAGCTATCTATATTCTATAAAAAATTATTCCAATAATACTATAATAAGTTATTTAAATGACATAAAAGAATTTAAAAATTTTATAATTGATGAGCATATGGCTCCAAGCCTATCAGCACTTAGAAATGATAGACCAGGGAAAAATTTCATATCTTCATTATCTTATAAAGGGGAAGCAACATCATCAATAAATCGTAAATTATCTGCAATAAGAAGCTTTTATAATTATTTATTAAAACAAAAAGTAATTAAAGTAAACTATTTTATAGATATTGAAGGACCTAAGCTAGCTAAAAGATTACCAAAGATAATAAATAACGAGGAACTCAAAATTTTATTTGATAGTATTGATACTTCAAATACTTTAGGTTATAGAAATTATGTGATTTTAGAAGTTTTATTCGCTTGTGGACTTCGTGTTTCTGAGTTATGCAATATGAAAATAAAAGATATTGAATTTGCGGAACTAGAAATTAAAATTAATGGTAAAGGTAATAAGGATAGAATAGTATTAATGTATGATGATTTATCGAAAAGATTAAAACATTATATAACATATGAACGAGTAGATTTATTATCTAAAAGTGATAATCCAGATAATAGAAATGTATTTTTAAATAATAAAGGTAGTAGTTTAACAACCAGAGGAGTTAGAGTTATTTTAAATAAAATAATTACTGATGCTGGTGAAAATTTCAAACTTAGTCCGCATATGCTTAGACATAGCTTTGCTACAGCATTACTTAATAATGGAGCGGATTTAAGAAGTGTTCAAGAATTGCTAGGACATGAGAGTTTATCGACTACTCAAATATATACGCATGTAAGCTATGATGCAATTAGGAATCAATACATGCAAGCTCATCCTAGAGCGAGAAAAAAAGAAGAAAAGGAGTGATATAATGTTAGAATGGTATAATGCAATGGAACCATTTTTCCAAGGAGTAGCAGTTGTTGCAATCTGCGCGACACTAATAATGTTGATTCAATTAATTATGTTAATAATAGGTTTTGGATCTGATCATGATTTTGATGGCGATGGTGATTTTGATAGTGATGGTGACATCTATAATGATGGAACTTTTGCAGATGTTTTCGGATTGAAAATTTTATCAATTAGAAATTTCTTTATCTTTTTAGCAATGGGTGGATGGTCTATGATAATCATTTATGAATTATCAGAAAATTATCCAATTGCAATAATCTTTGGTATAATTGTAGGCTTAATAATGGTTGTTTTATGTTCATATGCAATGAAAAAAGCTATGCAGTTACAAGATAGTGGAAATATTGATATTGCAAATTCTATTGGTAAAATTGGCACAGTTTATTTAAAAATTCCAGGTAAAAGAGCTGGTATGGGAAAAGTTAATGTCCTAATTCAAGAAAGATTTGTTGAACTTGATGCAATGAGTGAAGATGAAGAAGATATTCCAACGGGCTCAGAAGTCCTAATTGTTTCTCAAAATAATGACTATGTAGTTGTTAAGAAAAATTAAGTATAAAAATATGATATTAGAAACAAATCCTCAAGTTTTTATATTTGTAGCAGTAACGTTTATAATAATAATGATTACATTGTTGATTGCAATGATAAGTAGGTATAAAAAGTGTCCTTCGGATAAAGTAATGGTTATTTATGGACGTGTTGGCTCAGTTAATGGAGTGGAAAGAACGTGCAAATGTATCCATGGTGGGGCTGTATTTATATGGCCATTTCTTCAATCTTATGATTTTTTAGATTTAACACCAATTACTACAAGCATTGATTTAGAACAAGCATTTTCAAATGAAGAACAAGAAGTAAGCATAAATACAAGGTTTTCTTTTGGGATATCAACCGAAAAAGGAATCATGGAAAATGCCGCACAACGTTTATTAGGAATGTCTTTAACACGAATAGAAGAACTTGCAAAAGACATAATAATAAATCAATTAAGATTATACATAAGCCAAAATAGTTACGCAGATATTAGAAGAGATTACTCCCTAGAAGTATTATCAAAAAATATTGATGATGAAATAAAAAAAATTGGCTTAAGATTAATAAATATTAACATTTGCAAAATAAAAGAAATATAAAATAATAAAGAAAGATAAAAGGTATAGTAGATGATTTTAGGAATTAGCCCTACAACAGTAGGATTTATTATTGCAGCAATAGTAATTATCGTATTTACAATAATTGCTTTAATTGTATCACGTTATAAAAAATGTCCATCAGATAAAATAATGGTTATCTATGGACGTGTTGGTTCAAAAGATGGTCAAACTAGAAGTGCTAAATGTATTCATGGTGGTGCATCATTTGTATGGCCATTAATTCAAGCTTATCAATTTATGGATTTAACTCCAATTTCAATAAGTGTAGATTTAAAAAATGCATTATCTCGTCAAAACATCCGTATTGATGTTCCTTCTCGTTTTACAGTAGGTATTTCTACTGAAAATGGAGTAATGCAAAATGCTGCTGAACGTTTATTAGAATTAAAATTAAATGAAATTAAAGAATTAGCTCAAGATATTATTTTTGGACAATTACGTTTAGTTGTTGCGACAATGGATATTGAAGAAATTAACACTGACCGCGATAAATTCTTAGAAGCAGTTTCAAGAAACGTTGAAGGTGAACTTAAGAAAATCGGGTTAAGATTAATTAACGTTAACGTTACAGATATTTCTGATGAATCAGGATATATTAATGCGTTAGGTAAAGAAGCTGCAGCAAAAGCAATAAATGATGCAAAGAAAACAGTTGCTGAACGTAACCGTGATGGATCTATTGGTGAAGCTAATGCTCAAATGGATGAACGTATTAAAGTAAGTGATGCCAACTCAATTGCAATCACTGGGGAAAACGAAGCAAAAGCAAAAGTTGCTCAATCTAACGCAACATTAAGAGAATTAGAAGCAGACGCATCTCGTCGTGCAACATCTTCTGAAAAAATAAACGAAGCAAAAGCCTTACAAGAAGCATATGCTGCTCAACAAGAAGCTGAACTTGCACGTGCTGCTAGAGAAAAAGCTACTCTTGAAGCTGACGTTATTGTTAAAATGGAAATTGAGAAGAAGAAAATCGAACTTCAAGCTGAAGCCGAAGCAGAAAGAATTCGTCGTGAGGCAAAAGGGGAAGCAGATGCTATATTCTTAAAGATGGAAGCAGAAGCACGCGGAGTTCAAGAAAAATTAATGAAACAAGCAGAAGGTTTTGCTCAAATCGTTAAGGCAGCTGGTGGTGCTGAAAATGCATCTCGCTTAATGATTACAGATAAGATGGAAACTTTAGTTGCAACTCAAGTAGATGCAATTAAGAACTTAAAGATTGATAAAGTTACAGTTTGGGACGGTGGTTCTAAAGATGGAAATTCATCAACTGCAAACTTTGCTCAAAACTTAATTAAGGCTGTTCCTCCAATGAAAGACTTATATGATATGACAGGAATGGAATTACCTAAATTTTTAGGGACTGAAAAAAAACCTGAAGTAGTAGAAGTAAAAGAAACTAAAAAAACAGATAAATAATTAAAAATAAAAACTATAAGACTCCTTATAGTTTTTATTTTTCTATATGTTATAATAAGATAAAAGTTAAGGTGATATTATGCATACATACCAAAATTTATTTGAAAGTTTAAAAAAAGTTGGATTAAAAAGTAATGATGTTTTAATGATTCATTCTTCTTATAAAAGTATTGGTGAAGTAGAAAATAAAGATAAAACTATTATTAATGTTTTTTGTGATTATTTTAAAGACGGTTTAATATTATTTCCAACCCACACTTGGGCTACAATGAAAGAAGATAATCAAATAATGGATAAAAGAGATACGAATTCATGTGTTGGTTATTTAACAAATTTAGTAATAAATGATAAAAGATTCCATCGTTCAAATCATCCAACTCATTCAGTTGCTGCATATGGTTATGATGCCTTAGAATATATAAAATCTGATGATGAGGCAATAACTCCAACGCCAGTGTTTGGTTCTTTTGGTAAATTAAAAGATTATAAGGGATATATTTTATTTATAGGTGCGCCATTATCTAAAAATACATTTGTTCATAGCATTGAAGAATATATGGAAGTACCTGACCGTTTTACAGCTAAAAAATATAAATTTATAACCAAAGTTGATGATACTAAAACTTTAGAATTTAATATGTTTAGACATTATAATGAAAAATGTCCACATATTTCAGATAATTATGAAAAACTATTGCCAATTATGATTAAAGAAGGTATAGCAAAAGAATTTTATTTTGGTGATGCATTATCATATTTAGTAAATGCTAAAGGCTGCTTTGATTTAGTAGTTGAAATACTAAAAAAAGATATACATGCATTTGATGATTTAAGAGAAATATAAAATAACACATTATCTAATAGTCCCATATTATATATAGGGGTTGATTTAGATAATGTTTTTAAATAATAAGCCTAATTTAACGGCAATAATTAAAGGAAATGAAAACAATAAAAATATCAATGGAAAAGCTACATTTTATGAAATTAGTAATAAAGTTTTAGTGATTATAGAGATTAGCGGTATAAATACAAGTGAAGATATATGTGCTAATAAATTTCATGCTTGCCACATTCATGATGGCTCTGATTGCAAATATGCTAATGACAAATACATAAACGTAAATACACATTATAATAGTTTTAATTGTTCGCATGGTGCTCATAATGGCGATTTGGCTTCAATTTACAGCAATAAAGGATATTCATTTAGTGTTAATCTTTATGATAAATTTAGTATAAATGATATTAGAGGAAAGTTAATAATTATTCATAAAGGATCAGATGATTTTAAAACGAATCCTTCGGGAGCATCACTAGAGATGATTGCTTGTGGATTAATATTATAATTAAGTTATTTTTTAAAAATAGCTTTTTTATTGTATAATAAATAAGGTGATTAAACATGGTTATAACATTTGATAAGGTTTCATTCAAATATTTAGAAAAAATGCTTTTAAATGAAGTATCTTTTAGTATTACAGACGCTGATAAAATTGGTTTAATAGGAGTTAATGGTAGTGGCAAATCAACTATGTTAAAACTTATTTGTGAATTGGAAAAACCATTAAAAGGAAATATTATAAAAAGTGGAGGGATGATTATTAACTATCTTCCACAAGAACCAAATTTTGAAAAGAATATGACATTAATAGATTGTATTATGTTAAATGATGATAAACTTCATAAAGTAAATGATTATGAAGCAAAATCAATTTTAAATAAATTAAAGCTTTATAATCATGAAGAACTAGCTGGTAATTTAAGTGGAGGACAACTTAAACGTTTAGCGCTTGCGAAAGTTTTAGTAACTTATTGTGATTTTTTAATCTTAGATGAGCCTACTAACCATTTAGATAATGATATGATTGTTTGGCTGGAAAAGTATTTAAAACGTTTCAAAAAAGCTTTAATAATGGTTACCCATGATAGATATTTCTTAGAAAGAATATGTAATCGGATGCTAGAAATTGATTTTGCTAATGCTCATTTATATGAAGCAAATTACTCTAAATTTTTAGAATTAAAAGAAGAAAGAATAAAAAATGAAGCTCATCAAATGCAAAAATTAAAATCAATATTAAGGGTTGAAAAAGCATGGATGGAACGTGGAGTCGAAGCAAGACGTACTAAAAGCAAAAATAGAATAGAGCGTTTTGAAAAAATGTCTGAAATAGAGTTTAATAATAAGGAAACTTTTGAATTTAATTCCATTAAAACAAGGCTTGGTAAGAAATTAATTGAAATAAAAAATGGAACTAAAGCATATGGAGATAAACTTCTCTTTAACGATTTTAATTTTTCATTACAAAAAAGTGATATAGTAGGCTTAATAGGCGATAATGGAGCTGGTAAAACCACTTTGTTTAAAATTATTATGGGAGAAGAAACATTAGATAAAGGAGAATTAAATTTAGGTGAAACTTTAAACATTGGCTATTTTTCTCAACATTTAGATATCATAGATAAAGAAATCAGAGTCATTGATTATATAAAAGAAGAAAGTGAAGAAATAAATACTTTAGATGGTAAAATTAGTGCAAAACAATTATTAGAAAATTTTTTATTTGATTCAAATATGCAGTATACAAAAATTAAAATGCTTAGTGGTGGAGAAAAAAGAAGATTACAATTAATAAAAGTATTAATGAAAAATCCTAATTTATTAATTTTAGATGAACCAACTAACGATTTAGATATTTATACTTTAGAAATACTTGAAAATTATTTAGAGTCATTTCATGGTCCAATTATTATAGTGAGCCATGATAGATATTTTTTAGACAAAGTATGCAATAAATTATTTGCTTTTGAGAATAAAAAAATAAATGAATATGCCTGTTCATTTAGTGAATATATTGAGATTAATAATAAAGAAGAAATTGATACTATAACCAAGCCTATAAGAAATAAAACTAATACATTTCAAAAAGAAAAAAGAGAGCTTGTAAAAGTTGAAGAAGAAATATCAAAATTAGAATTAATAATTCGAAATTATGAAAAAGAGTTAAGCCTTTTAACAAGTGAATATACAAAAATTATGGATATCCATAATAAATTACAAGAAACTAAAAAAACTTTAGATACTTATATGGAAAAATATTTTGAATTAATGGCTATATTAGAAGAAAACTAATAAAAAAACTTTATTTTTAAATCGTTTTTTGATATAATAAGACCATTAAAAAAAAGAAGGAGCTGAAATATATGATTAGAATTGGAATTTGTGGTTATGGTAATTTAGGACGAGGAGTAGAAAGTTCGATACAAAAAGCTTCTGATATGGAGTTAGTAGCAGTATTTAGTAGAAGAAATCCTAGTGATTTAAAAATCAATACTAAAACAGCAAATGTTTGCCATGTTGATGAACTAGAAAATTATGTTGGTAAAATAGATGTTTTGATTATATGTGGAGGTTCTGCAACTGATCTTCCAGTCCAAACCCCTAAATATGCAAACATGTTTAATGTGATTGATTCATTTGATACTCATGCTAAAATTAATGAACACTTTAATAATGTTGATAAAGAATGCAAGAAAAATAATACGGTTGGTGTTATTTCAGTAGGTTGGGATCCTGGAATGTTTTCTTTGAATAGATTATATGCGGAGGCTATATTACCACAAGGTGATACATTTACTTTTTGGGGTAAAGGTGTAAGCCAAGGGCATAGTGATGCAATAAGAAGAATAGATGGTGTTTTAGATGCTAAACAATATACAATTCCCAAAGAAGAAGCATTAACTAAAGTTAGAAGTAAAGAGAAGATAGTTTTATCTACAAGAGATAAGCATTTACGCGAATGTTTCGTTGTATTAAAAGATGGTGCAAATTCGGATTTGATTGAAAAAACAATTAAAGAAATGCCAAACTATTTTAGCGATTATGATACAATCGTTAATTTCATATCACTTGATGAATTTAAGAAAAATCATAGCGGTATTGCTCATGGAGGTTTCGTAATTAGAACTGGTGAAACAGGATTTAATAATGAAAATAAACATATTATTGAATATAATATTAAATTAGATTCAAACCCTGAATTTACAAGTAATGTAATGGTATCTTATGCCAGAGCAGCTTATAGATTAAGTAAAGAACAAAAATATGGTTGTTATACGGTTTTTGATATAGCACCAAAATATATTGCATCAAAAACACAAGAAGCATTAATGAATAGCATTTTATAATAATTAAGCCTATGAAAAATTTAGTTCATAGGTTTTTTTTATAATTATTTATAAAATTTTAAAAAAATAAATAAAACTATTGCAAAAATAAATAAAACAAATATAATGATAGGTAAAATAAAAAAAACATGAAAAACAATATATCAGGGGGGATTATGTTGAAAAATAGAGATAGGCTATTTTCATTTAAGTATTATTTTAGAATTTATTGGAAAAAAGTGATTTTATTGGTTTTAATTTCTTTAACGTCATCTTTTTTAGCTACATTTCCAATAACTATATATAATAAATTATTAAATGAAATAATTAAAACTAGTTATGATTTAACTAATGAACCAGTAATTAAGGATTTAATTTCATCTATTATTACATATATTTCTTTGCAAATAGCATTAGTATTTGTTTTGAATATTCAAAAATTTTATTTAGGAAAAGTGCATGCGAAAATATCGCATAATACTAGAATGGATATGTATCAGCATATTTCAAAACTCTATCAAGATTTTTTTGATAAAAATGATACAAGTGAAATCACTGGTAAAGTGATTCAAGATACTGATATTTTTGTGCAAGGGTTTATATCACCAATTAATAATTTTAGTAAAGCAATATTTGGCTTAACATTTACACTTTATTTTATGTGCAAAATAGATCCTATTATTACTTTAGTATTACTCCCATTTGCTTTAATAACAGGTATCTTAACTAAAATAACAGGTGGAAAATTCAAAGATTTAGCAAAGGAAAATCGTAAAAAAAATACTATATTATGGCAAACTACTCAAGAGAATTTGAAGGGCATGCGTGATATACATGTTTTTCAACAAGAAAAAATAAGATATAATAAAATGAATGATGCAAGTGAAAACGTCTATAAAAATATGAATAATACTGCAAAATATAGTAGTTTAATAAGTTTTTTGAATAATTTCAGTTTTATGATATTAACAGCAATAATTTTAATTTTAGGATCTTATTTAATCTTAAATAATAAAACAACGGTTGCGGCAGTCATTGCGATAATTACTTATAATACATTGTTGACTGCTCCATTTCAAAATATAATAGCTTCTTTTCAAGATATTTTTAAAATGCGAATTTCAAAAGATAGATTAAATTCAATTTATAAAATTGAAGCAGATAATAGCTATGACTATGATATTAAAAAACTAGTTTTAAATGATTTAAATTGTATATCATTTAATAATGTTTCATTTGGTTATAATGAACAAAAAATATTAAATAACATAACATTTAATTTACAAATGGGAAAGAAGTATGGTTTTGTCGGTGCAACAGGCAGCGGAAAAACGTCAATTTTAAAATTATGTGAAGGACTTTATTCTGGACATCAAGGCGAAATAAAAATATTTGATTATGAGTTAAATGAAAAAAATAAATTATCTATTAGACAATATATTAGTTATGTTTTTCAAGATCCATTTTTATTTAATTCAACATTAAAAGAAAATATAATATTTTCAAATTCAACTGCTACTGATGAAGAAATTAAACTTGCAATATCAACAGCATGTGTTGACGAAATTATAGAAAAGCTAAAGGATGGTTTAAATTCGTATATTGGTGAAAATGGTGTTAAACTTTCTGGTGGTGAACGTCAAAGAATAGGTATTGCTAGATCATTACTAAACAAACCTAAAATATTACTTTTAGATGAAGCTACAAGTGCTTTAGATAATAAAACAGAAAAACAAATTTTATATAATATAGAGAAAAACTATAACAACATAACATTTATAATTGTTGCTCATCGTTTAACTACAATAAATAATGCAGATTGTATTTTTTTATTAGATGATTCAAAAATTGTAGAGAGCGGAAATCACGAAGACTTAATAGCGATGAATGGGATATATAAAGAGTTATATGAAATAAATAAAAAACAAATTTAATTATAAAAAATTTTAAGATATATGATATAATAATCATGGAGAATAATAATGTAGGTTATTATTGGCAAATTGCTTTTCTTTTATAAGGACTCCAAAGGTGCATGGCATCTCTATCACTTTATTAGAGTGATATGTGTCAAATTTATACTCCATGGTGAGTGTAGCGAGCGGCTATCGTTAGAATCGCTACTAAAAGATGACGATAGCCCTTCCGTTTGGGGGATAGGTAGTATGATTACAG
The DNA here is from genome assembly GCA_031549865.1 of Anaeroplasmataceae bacterium. Classification (GTDB taxonomy): domain Bacteria; phylum Bacillota_I; class Bacilli_A; order Acholeplasmatales; family Anaeroplasmataceae; genus JAVBPE01. The sequence goes on from JAVBPE010000010.1 coordinate 15,105, forward strand.
ATTATGAATTGAAAGAAAAATTTACAGAGAGTTTAATTTTAAATATTTATAATGAATATTTTGAATTGAGACCAACTGCATATTCAAATAAACAAAAATTAAAAATAAATAACTATTTAACAAGAAAAAGCTTTGAAAAAAATTTGATGCAAAATATTAGATGTATAGTAAAAAAAGTGATTAATGGGAATTACTTTTTTAAAAATTTTATTGAAATTAAAATACCAAAACCAAACAGCTTAAAATTTCGTGAAATAAACATACCTAATATAGAAGATTTCTTAGTGCAAAAAGGGTTACATGCTATTATTTTCCCTTACATAGAAACAAAGTGTTCAATAACTAATTTTAATTATGGATTTAGAAGAAAAAAAACTTATAGAAATGCTATTTCAAAAATTTATAATAGTATTCAAAATGGATATACAGAAGTTATTTCTACAGATATAATTTCTTTTGGTAAAACAATTGATCATGACAGTTTAAAAAAAATTATAAATCAAAATTTTGATAAAAAAAGTATTATATCTAAACTGTTATTAAGATATATTGCTACGGGCAGCTTATTTGAGAATGTTTTTATAAAAAGAACAATCGGTCTTCCTGAGGGGGGATGTTTAACATCTGACTTAGAAAATTTATATCTAAATGAATTAGATAATTATATAGCAAATTTTTTGGACAATCATTCGTGCTTTGTAAGATATGTGGACGATATTGTAATTTTGTCTAAGGATAGAGAAACCTTGATAAGCATTTTCGATAAAATGAAATTTTTTTTAAATAATGAGCTGAAATTGAGTGTTTACGAAAAAATTAAATTTAAAATGGTAAATTTATTAACGCCATATGAATATATCAAATTTGCAAACTTTAATATATCAAAAAAATGTATTTCTTTAAATAACACTAAAATTAAGAAATTTAAATTAAGAATAATTAATTTAATAAATGATAAAGAAAAAAACAATAGTCTAAATGAAATTGTTGACAATATTAATATTTCTATGGCAAAAAATAAAAATTTAATTGATGAAATTGAAGCAAAGCAGTTTAGGGCCATTATAGATATATTATTTATAAATAATTTATCGTTAATTAAAGGCCTTGACACTTGGATGTCTAGAACTGTAAGAAATTATTGTATAAATAAATTTGGCTATAGCACAGATTTAAATTATTTAGATAATCTTATGTCTTTAAAAAATGCATATTATGAATATCATAATAGATTCTAATTTTTATGCCTGGAAGAGGGGAAAATGACAAAATTAATAAATGTTGTGATTAGAGGTTATGGAATAATTACAGATGGGATAATTAAAAGATTAAAAAGTTTTGATGAAAAATATCAAATTTATTTAGTAAGTGAACATTTTAATCAACAAATCGAAAATATTAAAATATTTAAATCTTTAGAAGAATTAGATGATTTAATTCAATATGATATTATTTTGTCTTCATTTAGAAATGTTGAAGACAGCGAGAGGTTCTGGACATCTCAATCATTTTTAAAATTATTTAAAAATAAAAAAATACATTGTATTGAAACTTCCACGTTAAGTTATAACTATATTATAAAATGGGGATCGTATATATCACAAATAGGTTGTATCCCAGTAGAAGCACCGCTTACTGGAAGCAAAATGGGATCTTTAAATGGCAAACTATCATTTTTTTTATTTTTTGAAGCAGAAAAAAATGAATTAAATAACCTTCTAAGTGATATAAGTTTAAATCAATATAGATTTAAAACACTTGGAGAGGCAACGAAATTTAAATTAGTTTATAATACTTGGGGAGCTTTTTTATTATATAGCATTAAAATATTTTTGCCTTATTTAATAAAATCAAATGATTTCGATATTATAAGTAAAATAATATGTAATGATGGTTGGATGTCAAAAGTATGTGAAGGAAAGCTAAAAAAAATACTAACAAATGATTATGAAGATGTTAGCTTTTCATTAAATATGATGAATAAAGATATTAATTATTTTTTAAAGATATATGAAGTAAATAATTTAAGTTTAAAATATATAATAGATGATTATTTATCAAAGGAGTCGGAATGTGATTTTTCTATTATTTCAAAACTAGAATAATATAAAGGGTGTGGGGAATGTGGAAGATAAAGAATTAGCAAAAATATTTGAAAAATGTAATATAGATTTTTCATTGTTTTTATCTGGATCATATGGTAGAAATGAACATAACGAATATTCAGATGTAGATTATTTAATAGTTGTAGAAAATATTTATAGTTGTTTAAATATGAGAAAATATTTAGAAGATTTAAACAAAGAAAAGAAAAATTATAATTATTCATTTATCATATGTTTAAAATCTTCTTTTATAAAAAACAAAAATAATTTATTCGTTAGAAGTATAGATACTAGCGAAAATTATATTGATAAATTACAATTGATAAAAATAATTAAAAAAAATCTATTAAATAAAAAAGATATATGCAAATATAATATACAAGCAGCATTTTACTATTTGACAAAATATTTTTCTACCAATAATGATTACTATTTAAAAAGAACTTACGGTTTTTTTTATAAATATATTGCGAAAGATGTCACAAATTATTTAAATATAAATAAATTTAGTATAAAAGAAAATAATGGAGCCAATTTTTTACAAAATGAAATCGTTAACTTATATAATAATCCAGTAATAGATATTATTATAATCGAAAAAATTATTAGATTAATCAAAGAAGAAGAGTTATGTATATCATCTATATATTTTATTAATTCATTTTACTTGAATCAGTACACTAATATTTATGATGATATGAAAAAACTTATTTTTTTAGAGAATCAAGAATTACTCCCCGAAATTTCTATTTTTGAATTAAGGTGAATAATATGATTGTTAATACATTAGGACCTAATAAAAGTGATTCATATAATGCTGCAGTTAATTGGCTTAAGAATTCAGATGGACAAATCATAACATATGCTTCATTTGAGGATATATTTAATAATATTGATAATTTGATTGAAGAATATATAATAATGCCTGTTGGTTTTGAAAATAAGTACACAGGAAAAAATTGGGTGCATTATCATTTTACGTATATAAAAAAACTAGATGTAATAAATACATTTATATTAAAAACAAAAGAGATGTATTTAATTGAAAATGTTGAATGTAAAAATTTAACTGCAATAATTCATTCATCAACAGAATCGTTTTTAAAAAATAATATAGATGATAAAGTCCAGGTTTTTTATGAAAATAGTAAATGCCTTGCCTATGAAAAATTTTTAAATGGCCAGTATAAATATTGTATTGCTTCAAAAGACGTTTTTGAAGAAAAAAGTTATGGACAAATTATAAAGCAGTTTACTCCAACTATGGTATGGATTGTATATCTTGTAAGAAAATAAAGGGGGTATGTTATGTTACGATTTCCAAATGAATTCAGCGGGGATAATTATTCTGTTAATGTAGTTTTAAATGAATTTTATGATTTTAGGGATTTATTAAAAGAAAAAAATGATTTAAATTTATTTACAAATGAAATAATAATTACTTTTTCAAAAATGAAATCTACAATAAATGAAATAGAGCATATTAATTATTATGAAGTAATCTTTAAAATAGTTGTGAAAAAAAATGATAAAAAGTATCTTTTTCCTTTAATTACATTTGTTAATAATGAAATTTCATTAATAAGAGGCTATTTTTTAGGCTTTTATAAAATAATGGACAATACGATAATTATTAACGAAAATAAATTATATATTAATAATCAATATGTTCAAATTAATTTAGATATAAAAAAGATAAGTGAAAACGAACACATCAAAAATGATTTTATTGAGAATCTTACATATCCGTTTTTATTATATAAAAATTTTTTCTTTTCAAATAAAATAAACGAGAAAGGATATTACACATTAAAATGTAAGGATTCAACAAACGAATTCATAAGTTATAATAATATTGAAAATAAAGATATTAATTTATTTAATTTGAAAATAAAACAAATATCAAATATATATAGCAACTGCAGTGGATTTACACTTGTAGGTACACAAATAAATGAATAAATATACTAAAGACAGATTTATAAAATGGAATGAAGAGACGCTTTATAATTTATATCGCGATTCTTCTTTATCGCCAATGTGGGTTGCAGATATGGATTTTAAAACAAGTAAAAAACTTGCGAATAAATTAATACAAATGTCAAATAATCGAATATTTGGATATTCAGCAGATACCAAGCCAGAAATATATTTAAAGAAATGGTTAAAAAGCAAATATGAAATTGATGTTTTAGAAAGTGATTTTATTGTTACTTCAGGAACAATAATTACTTTAAGTGTTTTAATTGATAAAATGACTAATAAAAATGCAAAAGTAGCATATTTTAATCCATCATATTATGTATTTAATAAAATTATAACTAGATTAGAAAAGATACCATGCCCCTTTGAATTTTCTTTTGATGATAACGGACAGCCTTATATAAACTTTGATATTTTAGAAAATTTCTTTAATTCAAATAATATAGAATGTTTTTTGTTGTCTAATCCTAATAATCCTTTAGGTATTGAATTAAAGGAAGAAGATTTACTGAAATTGATTTTATTATGTGAAAAATATAGTATTTTGATTATATCTGATGAAGTACATTGCGATTTTTGTTTTGATAATAAACATAATTTTCTATTTGAGCTTAATAATTATAATAACTTTTTAGTTTTACTATCTCCATCAAAAACTTTCTCAATATCAGGTCTAAAAATTTCTTATATAGTTTGCAAAAATGAAAAGTTGAAATCGAAAATGAAAAAAATATTGTCAAATTACTCTTTACTCGATCCAAATTGTTTTGCTAGAGAAGCCGTAAAAACAATCTATACAAATCAAAAATGGTTTGATAATATATATAACAAAATAAAGCGAAATATAATACATTCAAAACAATTTTTATGTAAGTATTTACCCAATTTAAAAATTATTGATTCTAATGCAACATATTTGCTTTGGTTAGATTTTTCTAATTATTTTTCTAAGGAAGAAATTATTAATTTCTTTGAAAAAAAATGTAAAATAGCTGTTGATTATGGATATATATATGGTGAAAATTATTCAAGCTGTATAAGGTTGAATGTTGCATGTAGTTCTTATAAATTGAAAAGAGTTTTAAAAATAATTATAAAGCATTTAAATAATTAAAATTATGATATAATGTTAAAAAAGGAGAAAAAAATTATGAAAAAAATTTTATTCACAGGTGGAGCAGGGTTTATTGGCTCACATATAGTAGAAAAATATATTGAGTTAAATCATGAGGTAATAATAGTAGACAATTTTTCTTCAGGGAAAATGTCTAATTTAAATAATGTAGTAAATTCACCCCTATGTCATATAGAAAATTGTGATATAACTAATGTAGAAGAATTAGAAAAGGTTTTTATTAAATATCAACCAACAGTTATTAATCATCATGCAGCACAAAAATCGGTATCTTATTCAGTTGAAAATCCAATTTATAATGCAATGATAAACGAAATAGGATTATTAAATTTGATTACTTTAGGAGTTAAATATAAAATCGATAAATTTATATATGTTTCAAGTGGAGGAGCATTATCAAAAGAAATTTTAAATGATGAAAAATCATGTGAAAATGATATTCCTCAATTAAAGTCTCCATATGCAATAACAAAATACTGTGGAGAACATTATTTAAGAAACTATTCAGAATTATATGGATTTAGTTGGATTGGATTAAGATATGCAAATGCATATGGACCTAGACAGATTGCAGACGGAGAGTGCGGTGTTATTCCTATTTTCCTAAATAATCTTTTTGCACAAAAAGAATCGATTTTATTTACATATGAAGATATGCCAAGAGGTTGCACAAGAGACTATATTTATATTAACGATATTGTTGATTTTAATGTTTTAGCTTTAAATACAGATAAAGGATTAAATGATGTATATAACATAGGAAGTGGAATAGAACTGCCAATTTTAGATATATATGATGAATTAATAAAAGTATTTGAAACAAATATCCCTATTAGAATTGCAGGCCCTAGATTGGGTGATATTAAGCGTTCGGTACTTGATACGGCTAAAGCGCAAAGAATTTTTGGATGGAAGCCTACTTTTACTTTATCAACTGGATTAAATGATTTGAAAAAAAATTATAACAAATAGCAAAGTATTGTTTTTTCGATTTAAAAATGTTAATATAAAGTGTAAATTCTTTTGATGAATTTACTGCATTAAGCATTAAAAGATTACCTATATGGTTGCAGTATTGATATTCTCAGGTATACTGCCCAAAACGAGGAGGATATCAAATGATTTTAAATCAAAATGAATTAAAACAATCTTTATTAAAGGCAATTAATAAAAAAAATGTTAATTTTGACTTTAGTAAAACAAATGATATTGATTTTGACAGAAAAATAAAAATAATATGTGATCGAGTTAATACTCGATCATTTTATTTTCACAAAGTTAATAAATTGATAGTTCCAAAAAGCAGGGGAGGTAGCAGAATAGTTTTTTCGATGACGATGGAAGATTATATTGTACAAGATAGTTGTTTAAAAAAATTTTATTTAGAAAACGAAACTTTTTTTAATGAATCTGTATATGGTTTTTTACCAAAAAAAAGTGCTAGCCAAATTTTAAAAAAAATATTTCCAAAGCTAAAAACAAATGAATACAATTCAATGTTATATATCGATTTGATTAATTTTACTAATAATATGAATTTGAGAATTTTGAAAAAAATAATTGATGAGAATATTAATGATTTGGAGTTTAAGGTGTTATTAAAAAGATTTATTTCACATCAACGATTAAATGAGGAATATTTTGAAAAAGAAAAAGGTGTATATGCTGGAGGTCCCTTTTCAGCATTTATAATGAATTTATATTTAATAAACTTTGATAAATATGTAAATGAAAATATATCTGGAGAATACTTTAGATACGGCGATGATATAATTGTTTTTTCAAATAATAATACAATAGCTTTAAATAATTATGAATTGATAAACAGTTATTTAAAAAATGAATTGCTACTGGAAGTGCATCAATTAGAACCGTTTGGAAAGAGTAAAATTTATAATCTTGAAAAGGAATCATTTTATTTTTACTACTATAGATTCAATTCAAAAGAAATAAAATTAAGAGAACCTATTTTAGAACGAATGATAAGCAAAGTTAATGAAATCATTGATTCAAGTAATTCATTAGATAATGCAATTAAGGCTATAAATTATTATTTTATCAAAGATTGTGAAAAGAATAAAACTCAAAAAGATTGTTTATTATATAACTTTTTGATTTGTACTACTTCAAAACAATTGGCATATTTAAATGTTAAAATTAGAAAAAAACTTTTTTTAAAATATAAAAATACTCTTAAAACAAATAAGGCATTAATTAATCTTATTGATTTGAAAAAAAAATACTATATATTAAAAAGAAAAAACTTGGAAAAAGTATAGATTGATTTTTAATTTTGTTCCTCTTTAAATAATTTAGAAATCATGTTATTATAAATAGAAATGGAGGTATATATATAATGAAATATGAAACTAACTTTGTTATAAATCAAAATGAATTTATAGATTTATATAAAAATCAAGATTTACATCCTCATTCTATAGTAATTGAAAATTCAGATTATAGAAAAATTCAAAATGAAATAGTTAAAATAGCATTTCTTAATTTAAATAAAAATGATTTAAAAGATGATTTTTTATATGTTTTTTGTCTTTATGAATATTTAAAAGATTACAATCTTTTAAATGAAATGTTGGATAAACTTATTGACAATGATTTTGTATATGCCCATTATTATAAAGGTTTATGTTACAAATATGGTTATGGAATTGAGCAAAATTTAGAGTTAGCATTTAAACACTTTAAAATTGGATATGAAGCTAATGACGTTTGTGCTTGTTATGAATATGGATTAATTGTTATTGAAACTGACGAATTTGCAGGAAAAAAAATATTAGATATATGTGAAAAAGTAAATTATCCTGAGGCTTTAAATAAAATTGGTGAATATTTTTTAGAAGGAGAATATTTTCCAAAAAATGAGGAACTTGGTAAAGATTTCTTTAGAAGAGCTGCTTTACAAAAAAATTTTGATGCCTTATATAATATTGGAGTACAAATGATTAAGGAGGATAAAAAAGCATCATTAATTAGTGCTTTGGGATTCTTTGATTATATTGCTAAAAGATATCATGCTAAAGCAATCTATATGATAGGACACATTTATGAAACTACACCTGAATTGGGATTAAGTCCAATTGATGCAGTAGAATGGTATAAAAAATCAGCAGAATTAAATTGCTTTGAAGCGATTTTTGCGCTTGGAAGATGTTATGAAGAAGGAATCGGAGTAAAAAAAGATTTAGAAAAATCGTTTGCTTATTATGAAAGTTTAATAAATGACGACTATCCAAATGCATGTTATAAAGTGGGATGTTTTTATTTTAATGGTATTGTAGTTGATGAAGATAAAAAGAAAGCCTTAAATTTCTTTGAAAAAGCAGCTTTAAAAGAAAACTCTGAATCAATAAATATGCTGGGATATTACTACGAAAATGGTATTGTAGTAAAAAAAGATTTAGAAAAAGCATATGAATATTATAAGAAATCAGCAGAATTAGAGAACTCAGAAGCATTGAAAAATATAGGACTATTTTATGAACAAGGAATAGTAGTTGAACAAAGTAATAATGAAGCATTTAATTATTATAAAAAATCAGCAGAATTAAACAATAGTGAAGCACAAAATTATTTAGGCCAATTCTATTTTAATGGAATCGGAGTTGAACAAGATGAAAAAATTGCTTTATACTGGTTTATAAAGGGAGCAAAAAACAATAATATATCAGCAGCATTTAACGCTGCAATTTGTTATGAAGAAGGAATCGGCACTTTTGTTGATTATGGTGAAGCTGTAAAGTATTATAAAATTGCTGCTTCAAAAGATGACCAGGATGCTTTAAAGAAAATAGATACATTTAAAAAGAATATCTTTGGTAAATGGGTAAAAAAGCAGTAATTTATAAAAAATAAAAAAATATAGATAATATGTATCATTTATGATATAATTTTGTATGTTAAAGAAATGGAGTTTTATAAATGAAAAAAATTTTCGCAATATGTTTAGCAATAGCAAGCATTTTCACATTAAATGCATGTAATAATAATAAAACAAGTTATGAATTAATTAATAAAGGAATTACTGATTCAGAACTTTCAAAAGAATGGTTGAATGATGTTTTTGGCCTAACAGTAGAAACTAGAAATGGTGGCAGCATTGTTTCAGGTACTCCAGTAGGTCAAAAAATTAGCGCTTATAGTGAGACTGAAGAATGTGTAGTTGTATATGCTCCTTTAGATGTAGCTGGTAATTTAAGATTAAATATTATTGAAACTTCAAATTCAATCCATGGAAAAAGTGTTAATATAAATGTTAATTATGGAACAACTTATGATATGTCAGCAGATGTTGCTTTAAAAATTGCAACAATAATCGGTGATGATACTACTATTTTATTTCCTGAAGGTATTATTGATCAACATTTAAATTTATGGGGAACTAATTATACATTTGATGAAGAAACAAAAAATAAAAGTTTAGATAAAGGAAGTTATTTATATACATTATATCTTCCATATTATGTTGAACATTTTAAAATTGATAATGGCGTATCTAAATTAGTACTTCAGACTTATGTGTTAGCGCCAATTTCTTATGAATTAGAAATTAAAGGTGAAGTAAGTTCATACTTTCAAAATATCGAAAATACATATCCAACAATAGTTTTTAATGTAGAAAACGGAATAATAAAGTAAAAAAAGAAATGTTAGTATGAAAATATTAACATTTCTTTTTAGTCTATTGCATATTTGATTTTATTATGTTAAAATATTAAAGGCACAAAATACACATGTTTTTGGAGCGAGCCGTCGTGTGCAATTTATATTGATGGAGGCTAGCGTTGAAGAAAACAGAGGACAAAACAAAAATAAAATGGAGGAATTTTAAATGTCTGAATCAGTAGTTTCAATGAAACAATTATTAGAATCTGGTGTTCACTTTGGACACGCAACTCGTAGATGGAACCCTAAAATGGCTAAGTACATCTTCACTGCAAGAAATGGTATTTATATTATCGACTTGCAAAAAACTGCAAATGAAATCGAAAAAGCATATGCTGCTTTATTAGAAATCGTTAAAAACGATGGTAAAATTTTATTTGTTGGTACTAAAAAACAAGCTCAAGAAGCAGTTAAGGATGAAGCAGCTAGATGTGGTCACTACTATGTAAACCAAAGATGGTTAGGTGGAACTTTAACAAACTTTAAAACTATTCGTAAACGTATCCAAAAGTTACAATCTTTATACAAAATGGAAGAAGATGGAACTTTTGATAAATTAACTAAAAAAGAAGTTATTAAATTAATCAACGAAAGAGAAAAATTAGAAAAGTTCTTAGGTGGTATTAAAGAAATGAAAAAGACACCTGATGCTTTATTTATCGTTGATCCAAGAAAAGAACACAATGCAATTTTAGAAGCTCGTATTTTAAACATACCTGTATTTGGAATTGTTGATACTAACTGTGATCCTGATGATGTAGACTATGTTATTCCAGCTAATGATGATGCCATTCGTGCAGTTAAATTAGTTACATGGGTAATGGCAAATGCTGCAATTGAAGCACAAGGTGGAGTTGTTGAAAAATTCGATGATGAAAGTGTAAATTTAAGCGAAGAAATCAACAAAGAAGAAAAGAAGGAAAGAAGACCATATAACAATAATAGAGATGGTAAGAAACCTTATAATAACAACAATAATAACTATAACAGAGATAGAAGACCAGCTTCATCAGCACCAAAAAGACCTGCTGAAAATAAACCAGCAGAAACTAAAGTAGAATAGTACGGAGGCTTATTATGATTACATCACAAATGGTAAAAGAATTACGCGAAAAATCAGCCGCAGGGATGATGGATTGCAAAAAAGCTTTAGATGCATGTGACGGCGATATTGAAAAAGCAATCGTTTGGTTACGCGAAAAAGGTATTACTAAAGCTGAAAAAAAATCTGGAAGAGTTGCTGCAGAAGGATTATGTTCATTTGCACAAAATGCTAATTCAATTGTAACTTTTGAATTAAATTCAGAAACAGATTTTGTTGCTAAAAATGATAAATTTAATGAATTAGTTGCATTAATTGGTCAATTAATGGTTGATTCAAATGTAACAAATACAGAAGAAGCATTAGCTTTAGTTTCTAATGGTAAAACTATTGAAACTATTATTTTAGAAAATGCAGGCGTTATTGGTGAAAAATTATCATTACGTCGTGTTTCTAGAATTTCTAAAACGGATTCTCAAGTATTCGGTGCTTATAAGCATATGGGTGGAAGAATTGTTTCTGTTGCATTATTAAATGGTTCTGATGAAGTAGTTGCTAAAGATATTGCTATGCATGTTGCTGCAAGTGCTCCAAAATTCATTTCAAAAGAAAATATTCCAGCTGAAGAAATTCAAAAAGAAAAAGATATTATTACGGCAACAGCTTTAAATGAAAATGCTGAAGCTGCTAAACCAAAACCAGAAAACATTATTGTTGAAAAGATCGTTCCAGGACGCTTAGAAAAAGGCTTAAAAGAAATTTGCTTATTATCTCAACAATTTGTTAAAAATCCTGATCAAACAGTAGAAGCATATGTAAATGGTGCTAAAATGAGCGTCGTTAATTTTGTTCGCCTTGAAGTTGGAGAAGGTATTGAAAAAGAAGTAACTGATTTTGCTGCAGAAGTTGCCGCACAAGCAGGCTTAAACAAGTAATTTAAAGAGGGGCTTTTTGCTCCTTTTTTTAAAAAAAATTTTTAAGTGAGGTTATTTTTATGTATAAAAGAGTTTTATTAAAAATGAGTGGTGAAGCCTTAAAAGGTGAAACAAGTTTTGGAATTGAACCATCTACTGTTCAAGAAATTGCAAAACAAATCAAAGATGCCCATGATTTAGGTGCTGAAATTGGAATTGTTGTTGGTGGTGGTAATATTTGGCGTGGTAAAACAGCTGAAGAATTAGGAATGGACCGTGCACAAGCAGATTATATGGGAATGCTTGCGACTGTTATGAATGGACTTGCCATTCAAGATGCTTTAGAAACTTTAGATGTTCCAACTCGTGTAATGAGTGCTTTAGAAATCAAAGCAGTTGCTGAACCTTATATTAGACGTCGTGCGATGAGACACCTAGAAAAGGGACGTGTATGTATTTTTGTTGGAGGATTAGGATCTCCTTATTTCTCAACTGATACAGCCTCAGTACTACGCGCAACAGAACTTGAATGTGATGTTGTATTAATGGCAAAAAACAAAACAGAAGGTGTTTATGATTCGGATCCAAGATTAAATCCTGACGCAAAAATGTATGAAGAGTTAACATTCCAAGAAATATTAAATAAAAATTTAGCTGTAATGGATTCAACAGCAGCTAGTTTATGTAAAGATAACAAATTAGAGCTGATTGTCTTTAATATGAATACAAATGGAAACATTGTAAGAGTTATTAAAGGTGAAAAAATCGGAACAAGAGTAAAAATTAAATAAGGAGGAAATGAAATGTCAGAATTAATTGAAGCAGCAGATATGAGCTTACTTGAAAATGAAGAAAGAATGGATAAAGCTATTGAAGGTTTTTCACGTGAACTTTCTACTTTAAGAACAGGACGCGCAAATGGAGCATTATTAGATACTATCTCTATTGATTATTATGGTGTAGCTACTCCAATTCGCCAAGTAGCATCTATTTCTATTCCAGAACCGACACAATTATATATTAAGCCATTTGATAAATCTTCTATTAAATTAATAGAAGGTGCGATTTTAGCTTCGAATTTAGGATTAACTCCACAAAATGATGGAGTCGGTGTTAGATTAATAATCCCTAAGATGACTGAAGAACGTCGTAGAGAATTAACTAAAATTGTTGCTAAATATGAAGAAAACGCTAAAGTTGCAATAAGAAATATTAGACGTGATGCTAATGATGAAATTAAAAAAATTGGTTTAACTGAAGACGATGAAAAAGGTTATTTAGAAGATATTCAAAAAATAACAGACGCAAAAATTACAAAAATTGAAGAAGTTGCAGCAAAGAAAAATCAAGAATTACTTACTGTTTAATAAAAATGGCGTTTGAAGCGCCATTTTTTATTTTATTTTGTTGAATGATTTTAATTTTTTATTATAAAAAAAATAATTGTTAGTGTATAATAAATGAAGTGGGTGATTAAATGTCAAAAGTAGATAAAAGTAATTTAATAATACCTAACCATTTAGGAATAATACTAGATGGTAACGGAAGATGGGCAAATAAGCGAGGATTGCCACGCGTACTTGGTCATCGTAAAGGTGCATTAAATTTAATTGATATAGCAAAAAGCTGTAATAAATTAGGAATAAAATATTTAACTGTTTATTGTTTTAGTACAGAAAATTGGAAAAGAGATAAATCAGAAGTTAGTTATTTAATGAATCAACCAATAAAATATTATAAAAAATATAAAAACAAACTATTTGATTCAAATATGAAAATTGATACAATAGGCAGAAAAGATCGTATACCTAATGATTTATTAAACTGCTTAATAGAAGCTAAAGATAAAACAAAAGATCATACAGGGTTAACTATTGTATTAGCAATAGATTATGGTAGTCAGGATGAATTAATAACTGCTATAAAGAATATTTCATTAATGGCTAAGAATAATGAAATAGATACAGAAGAAATAGATGTTAATTTAATAAATAAGAATCTATTTACTAAAGATTTACCACCTCTTGATTTATTAATTAGAACAAGCGGAGAATATAGAATTAGTAATTTTTTATTATGGCAAATTGCATATTCGGAATTTTACTTTACAGATACCTTGTGGCCTGATTTTAATGAAAATGAATTATTAAAAGCCTTGGCTGATTATAGTAAACGCGATCGTAGGTTTGGTAGTGCAAAGGATGGTATTAAGAAATGAAACAACGTACAATTACAGCAGCAGTTCTTTTAGCTATATTTTTACCATTATTAATTGTTGAAGAATTATTTACACTTTTTCAAATTTTAATGTTAGTTTTAGTTATTATTGGAGCATTTGAAATGATTAAAATGTTTGAAAAAGAAAAGAAAATGTCTTGGATAATTAAAATATCAATTGCGATTTGTGCAGTCTTAGCATACTTATCTGCATTAGCTGAATATTCATCAATGGTAAATTTAATTCAAAATGATATTAGTGAAGAAAAAATATTTTTTATAGATGGATTAAAACTATTAAATATTACGATTAACTTTTTACCTATTTTTATTTTTTCAACATTATTATTATTTACTTATTCTGTATTTTTTGATGATTTTAATAGTAGCGATGTCGGTAAAGCATTAATGGTAATTGTGTATGTAGGTTTAGGCTTTGCCTCACTTACAATTCTTAGATTTTGTGGATTAAGATTTATAGTATTTATGTTTTTAACAACAATATTTACGGATGTTTTTGCTTATTTCTTTGGAATGCGTTTTGGTAAACATAAAATGGCTCCTAAAATTAGTCCGAAAAAGTCTTGGGAAGGTGCGATTGCGGGCACTATTTTAGGTAGTGCAATTGGAGCAATTTTCGCTTCTTTTTATGGTTTTTTCATGAACGATCCTATGTATCCTACTTTAATTCATAAATTATTGGGTAATAACATGGTATCAAATATTCATTCAGTATGGATTTATATTGCGATTATATTGATTACTATTTTAGTATCTATATTTGGACAAATTGGTGATTTAGTTGCTTCTCGAATGAAAAGAACATCAAATATTAAGGATTTCGGGCGTATTTTTCCTGGACATGGTGGAGTTTTAGATCGTCTTGATTCTGCTATTTTTGCAGGCTTACTTTTATTAAGTGTTGTTGCTTGGTTAATAAGCGTGGTTTAAAATGAAAAGTTTATATATATTAGGATCTTGTGGGTCAATTGGACTACAAACGCTAGATATTGTTAGAAACAATTTAACTGAATTTAAGGTAATTGGGTTAACTGTAGGTTCTAATTTAGAAATTGCTCAAAAAGTAATTGATGAATTTAAGCCTGAAATTATTTGCGTAAGAAAAAAAGAAGATATTGATAAAATTAAATCAAATGCGTACATTGTTTATGGAGATGACGGCATACTAAAAGTAGCAACTTTTAATAAAGATGATAAAGATTCTCTACTAGTAAATGCTTTAGTTGGGACTGTTGGACTAAGACCTACAATTGAATCGATTAAAATAAAACGAAATATCGCATTAGCAAATAAAGAAACTCTAGTTATGGCTGGAGATATTGTTAATGAATTATTAAACGAAAATGGTGTCAAATTATTTCCAATAGATAGTGAACATTCAGCAATATGGCAATGTTTACGCGGCGAAAATATAAATGATATATCATCGATAATTATTACGGCATCTGGAGGGTCTTTTAGAGACAAAACTCGTGAAGAATTAAAGAATGTAACGGTTACGGAAGCATTAAATCATCCAAATTGGTCAATGGGAAGCAAGATTACAATTGATAGTGCAACCATGGTTAATAAAGGGTATGAAGTAATAGAAGCACATCATTTATTTAATTTGGATTATAAAAAAATAAAAACTATTTTGCATCGTCAAAGTATTATTCATTCATTCGTAGAATTTAAAGATAATTCTATAAAAGCTGTATTAGGCACTCAGGATATGCGCATACCGATTTTATATGCTTTAAATGAGGGAGAACATAAATATTTTCATGGTGAAAATTTAAATCTAGAAAACATGAGTAAATTAGAATTTGCGCCTTTAACAACTGAACGCTTTCCCTGTTTAGAATATGCGTATTATGTTGGAGAAAAAGGTGGAGTTTATCCTTCTGTTTTCCATGCGGCAAATGAAGCTGCAGTAAATTTATTTTTAAATGGTCAAATCTCTTTTTTAGAAATAGAAAATATAATAAAGACATATATATATATAGAATATGATTTTTTAAATCCTACAATCGAGGATATTTTAGATTTAAACAAAAAAATTCGTAACCAAATTTTTGAAGAATATGGAGTGAAAAAATAATGATTTTAATGGGCAGCTTTTTAACAATAGTTTTATCAATAGTCGCTTTTGTATTTATATTAGGGATTATAATAATAATTCATGAATTAGGACATTTTATTTTTGCAAAAAGAGCAGGGATTTTATGTTATGAATTTTCAATTGGAATGGGACCAGTTATTTATAAAAGGAAAAAAGGCGAGACAACTTTCTCTATTAAAGCTATTCCAATTGGTGGTTCTGTTTCAATGGCTGGAGAAGAAATTAGTAATGAAGTTGTTAAAATTGATTCAAATATAGGCCTTTTTTTAGAAGGTAGCAAAGTATCTAAATTGATTTTAGATGAAAAAATGGAAGCTCCAATAAGAGGCAAAGTTACTAAAATAGATTTATATGGCAAAGAAGGTAATCCTTTATATATTGATATTATAGACGAAACTGGCAAAGAATGTCATTATGAAGTATTAAGAGACGCTTTTTATATTTTT
Organism: Anaeroplasmataceae bacterium; assembly: GCA_031549865.1. Classification (GTDB taxonomy): domain Bacteria; phylum Bacillota_I; class Bacilli_A; order Acholeplasmatales; family Anaeroplasmataceae; genus JAVBPE01. The sequence continues at coordinate 31,752 of JAVBPE010000010.1, forward strand.
AATGAGAAACAAGAATTTCAAATTGCTCCATACGATAGAAGTTTTGAATCAAAAACATTACTTCAAAGATTTTTAACAATTGTTGCTGGACCAACTATGAATTTGATATTGGCAATATTTATATATCTAATTTATTGGATAGGTATGGGGGTTCCGAACTATCAATCAACAGTGATTGGGACTGTTACTGATTCATACCCAGCAAGCTATTATTTAGAAGAGGGAGATAAGATTATCTCACTTAATGGAACTTCTATTACAACATGGAACGAGTTTTCTACTAAGATGACTAATTTAGCTTATGAAGGAAAAACTACTGCTGAAATTGTAGTATCTCGTAATGATACAAATTATACTTTTGAAATAAAATGTGCAACTATTATAAATTCATGTGGATTAACTGATTTAAATATTACGGTTGCAAGGAATGCTGATCTTAACGTTAGTGGGCTTCAAGTAGGTGCCGTTGCTTTAAACTATGCGAGTACTCCATCAGATAGTGAAATAGTAATTCAAAATGGCGACATAATCACTCGTATTTATATTGATAAGAGTTTAAGTACAAGTGGATCTGCATCATTTGACAATATTATCGATATTGAAGAAGATGTTATTTCATGGGAACGATTGTTGAGTATTTTTAATGATTTAGATGTTGCGAATGTATATTTTGATTTTTATTCTCAATCTGAAGGCAAAATGATTATGTATAGTGAATCGATGACGCCAATAAGGACATATGGAAATGAACTATTAAGTAATCAAAGAATAGAAAAATTAATTGTTATGATTGGAGTTTCTCCAACAACACATTTCAGTTTTACAGGAGTAATTACAAATTCTTTTAAAAGTTTTTGGAGTGATTTCACTTTAATATTTAGAACATTAAAATTATTGATTGCTCCAAGTGGTGTTCGTCAAGTTGGGGTTAATAATTTATCATCTATAGTTGGAATTTTTTCAATGATTACACAATATGTTACTTTAGGCTTCTTTCCTGTCTTAATGTTCGCAGGATTAATATCTGTAAATATCGGTGTTATGAATTTACTTCCAATTCCTGCCCTTGATGGTGGAAGAATAGTGTTTTTATTATATGAGCTTGTTACAAGGAAAAAAATAAATAAAAAAGTTGAAAATACAATAAATAATGTTATGTTTATATTGCTCATGGTTTTCTTTGTATATTTAACGTTTAATGACATTTTAAGAATTTTTAAATAAGGAATGAGGGTTTAATAACCCTCGTTTTTTTCTTTTTTATAAAAAAAATGAAAAAACAACAAAATATTGGAATGTTTTACGAATAATCTACATATAGTTAAAAATAGTTTGAAAAATGTGAAAGAAAATAAAAATATGTGTTGACAATAATATTGGGAAATGGTAGAATAAAAAAGCGCTGTGAAGAAGGCGCAAAAATTAGTCTTTGAAAACTGAATAATGACAAAAAGAATCGTGAATTAAAAAACACAATTTCTGCAAGATAACAAAAGATAACAAAAAGAAATTGAGCACAAGAGAAAAAACGAAAAACAAAAAGATAAATTTTTGGAGAGT
>JAVBPE010000020.1:0-54145 GCA_031549865.1 Anaeroplasmataceae bacterium
TGTAATCATATTTATCACACTTCCTATGACTATATTTTACCATTTTTAGAACTACTCATAAAGAATTACTTTTCCACTATATTACTTACAATAAAAGAAAAAGCCTACCTTTCGGTAGACTTTGTCAACACTCTGAAAAAGCATAAGAAATTTCCTTATGCTTTTTTATATACTTTTTTCTAAAAATTTTAAATCAACAATGCCATACGAATGTCCACAATTTGAAATAATATTATTTGATATTAATTTTGATATTTCTTTAGAAAGAGTAGGTCTTTCAACATTTAAATATAAAGCTAATTCACTTTTATTAAAAGGTATAGTGAAAGTTATTTGCTTATTTTTTTGATATTCCAAATATAAAAATAAGCAAATTTTCGCATTAACAGTTTTTTGATTTAATATCTTTAAATGGTCATTAATAGATATAAGTTGGTCACTTATTTTACGGTATAAATTTAAATTTATTTTATTAGATTTATTAATTAATTTTAAAATGTCATTATAATCTATGATTTCAACAGTAACTCTACTATCAGCAACGAAATCTGCTTTATAAATCGGAGTAGTAGAAAACATTAATGATTCGCCTATTGTATTTTTTTCAGTTAACACTCTAATAATATTTTCATGTCCATCATAATAAGTGTTTTTAGCAACTACAGTTCCGTATTTAATATAAGTTAGATTATTGCATGAAGTTCCTTCATTAAAAATTACTTCACCCTTTAGAAAATTTTTAGTGGTTATTTTTATATTACTTAACAATTCATCTTTATTTAAAACATCTTTAAATAAGAAATCCATATTATAATTTTACCTTTGTTTCATTTACTATTTGTTCTTTAGCAATAGCTAACATAAGTTTAATTCTATTTTCTTGATTAACCTTAGTTGCAGAAGGGTCATAATCGATTGCAACTATATTAGCCTTTGGATGAATTGATTTAATCTTTTTCATTACACCTTTACCACAAATATGATTTGGAAGACAACCAAATGGTTGAGCACAAACAATATTACCATATCCAATTTGAACAAGTTCCATCATCTCTGCAGTAAGTAACCAGCCTTCACCCATTTTGGTACCATGATCTATTACTCCATTTGATAATTCTTTAGTATGAGAGAATAATTGCATTGGAGTAAACTTAGTTTTTTTGATTGCTTTAATCATTATTTTTTCCCGACGAGCTAAATAATAAATAATAAATTTGTTAATAATAACACCTTTTATTGAAGTACCATAAATTTTTCTATCATATAATCCATTATATAAACAATATAAAATAAATCCATATAATCCCGGAACCATAACCTCAGCTCCGTAATCAACTAATAAATTTTCTAAATCATTATTTCCTAATGCAGCATATTTAATGTATATTTCTCCAACTACTCCAACTTTTGGTTTTACAATAGATAAATCAAGTTCTAACTTATCGAAATCTTGAGCTATTAAATTCAAATTTTTCTTTATAGCCTTAAAACTAACACCTTTATTATCGTCTATTTGCTTTTGTAATATTGTAATCCATTTGTCAGTTAATTCTTTAGCACTATTTTTATCTTTTTCATATGAACGTGTCTTATTATATAAATACATTATATAATCGCCATAAGTCATTGCTGCAGACACTTTCTTAATTAAAGGATAAGTAAGTTGTAAACCACTATCTTTTTCAAGGCTAGAAGCATTTAATGATACAACAGGGATAAAACCATAGCCAGCCTTAATTAAAGCTTTTCTAAGTAAATGAATATAATTAGATGCTCTACATCCACCACCAGTTTGAGTAATTAGTAAGACAACTTTATCTAAATCATTACGATTATTCAAATTATCAATAAATTGACCAATAACTAATAAAGCAGGATAACATGTATCATTGTGAACATATTTTAAGCCTTCCTCAATAACCTTAGGAGAAGTATTATTCATAATTTCTACTTTATAACCGCATCCAAGCAAGGCGTTTTTGAATAAAGCAAAATGAATGTCTAACATTGAAGGAATTAAAATGGTATGAGTTTTACGCAAATCAGCTGTAAATTTTGGATAATCTGGTTCAATATCAATCATTATTTATTCTCCTTTTGTTGTTTTAAAGCAGCAAATAAACTACGTAGTCTTATTTTTACTGCTCCTAAATTTGTTATTTCATCTATTTTAATTTGAGTGTAAATTTTATTATAATCTTCTAATATTTTTTTAGTTTCATCAGAGGTTACAGCATCAAGTCCACAACCAAATGAAACTAATTGAATTAAATTCATATCAGATTCATTACAAATATATCTAGCTGCGCTATAAAGGCGAGCATGATAAGTCCATTGATTTAAAACATTAACTCTAAATTTAGGGACAAGGTGAGAAATAGATTCCTCACTTATAATAGCTGTATCAAAAGAAGAGATTAGTTTGTCAATACCATGATTAATTTGTGGATCTAGGTGATATGGTCTTCCAGCTAAAACAATTATTTCCTTATCATGTATACGAGCTTCAGTTATAATCTCAGAAGCTTTTTGTCTAATATTAGCTAAGAAATCATCATAAGCTTTATAAGCTTTAAAAGCAGCAATTTTTATTTCTTTTTCACTTATTTTAGAGAAATATTTTTTTAGAATTAAAGGCATTTTTTTTATAAATATTTTTTCATTGTGAACACCAATAAAATCAGATATAAATGTCACATTTTCTAATGACTTAACATTATTTTCTAATGTTTCAGGATAATATGCAACAACTGGGCAATTAAAATGATTGTCTCCTTTATGTTCATCAATATTATAACTCATACACGGATAAAATATTGTTTTAATATCTTCATGCATTAACTGTTCAATATGTCCATGCAAAAGTTTTGCAGGATAACAAATAGTATCTGATGGAATTGAATGCTGACCTAATGTGTACGTTTTAGAGTTTGAAAAACCACTATTAATGACTTTAAAACCCAGTTCAGTAAAGAATGTATGCCAAAATGGTAACATTTCATACATATTTAATCCTAAAGGAATTCCAATAGTACCACGAGGACCATCAAGAGGTTCAAATGACATTAAAAGTTTTCTTGTATAATCATAAATATTTAAATCAATGTTACTACTTTTTTTACTTACTGGTCTTTCACAACGATTTCCACTGATAAATTTATTATTATTACCAAAAGTATTAATAGTTAAGGAACAATTATTGGCGCAAATACCACATTTTATGTTCTTTACGTCGTGAGTAAAATTAAGAAGTTCTTCTAATTTAATAGTTGTTGAAGAATCTAGTTTTAAACCCTTAGCATGAAGCGCAGCTCCATAAGCCCCCATTAAACCAGAAATGTTTGGACATACTACATTTAAATTTAATTCACGTTCAAAGGCCCTTAATACGGCTTCATTATGGAATGTTCCACCTTGAACAACAATATGTTTTCCAAGTTGTTCAACATTTGTAGCACGAATTACTTTATATAAGGCATTTTTTACGACACTAATCGATAAACCAGCTGAAATGTTGTCAATAGTAGCCCCATCTTTTTGAGCTTGTTTAATGGATGAATTCATGAATACTGTGCATCTTGAACCTAAGTCTACAGGCTTTTTGGCCATTAATCCAACTTTAGCAAATTCTTCAATACTATAACCTAAGGCATTTGCAAATGTTTGTAAAAATGATCCACAACCAGATGAACAAGCTTCATTTAAAAAGATATTAGATATAACACCATTTTCAATTTTAAAGCATTTAATATCTTGTCCACCGATATCTATTATAAAATCTACATCATTCATGAATTTTTTGGCTGCACTAAAGTGCGCCATAGTTTCAACTAGGCCACTATCTAAGTTAAATGCATTTTTGGCAAGCTCTTCACCATATCCCGTAGAAGCAGAGCCTTTTATATTTAAATAAGGATAATTCTTATAAAGGTCAGTTAAAACTTCTTTGATAACTAAAACAGGATTTCCCTTATTTGGTAAATATTTAGAAAATCTAATATTTTCATCCTCATCTATTAAAACAATTTTTAATGTTGTTGACCCTGAGTCAATACCCATATATAAATTTTTTGTGTAATCATCAAGTGGTAATTCCATAACATTTGCTTTTTGATGGCGATTTCTAAAGTCTTTTAATTCTTCTTCATCTTTAAATAAAGGAGTATTAAAAGCATAGGCAGAAGAATTAGTGTGTTGTTCAAGTTTTATCTTTAAATCTTCAATACTTAAAGTACTATTAGCCGCAAAAGCTGCTCCAATCGCAACATAATACAATGAGTTAGGCGGGCAAATTCCTTCTAAATTTAATGCTTCATTAAAACTTGTTTGTAATTCAGATAAGAATGTTAGTGGTCCACCTAAATAAGCTACACTTCCTGTTATTTCTCTTCCTTGAGCTAGTCCACCAATAGTTTGATTTACAACAGCTCTTAAAATTGAAGCTGCAATATCTGATTTTGAAGCACCTTGGTTTAATAAAGGCTGAATATCCGTTTTAGCAAATACACCGCAACGTGAAGCAATACTATATAGTTTTTGATGACCTTTTGCTATACCATTTATTTCAGTTATACCTACATCAAGTAAAGTCGCCATTTGATCGATAAAAGCACCTGTACCACCAGCACATGATCCATTCATTCTTACTTCCATTCCGTCAGTTAAAAAAAGGATTTTTGCATCTTCCCCACCAAGTTCAATAATGCAATCAGTCCCCGGAATAAGCTTATTAGCTGCAATTCTTGTTGCATAAACTTCTTGTACGAAATCAATATTAATATCATTAGCTATTCCCATTCCAGCAGAACCAGAAATCGCAACAGTGACATTTCCATCGATTATCTTATTTTCTATCAAGTTATCTATCGTTTGTATTAAGTTATCTTTTATATGTGAGTAATGACGTTTATAGTCATTAAAAATTATTTCTTCTTTATCATTAAGAACAACACATTTAATTGTAGTTGAACCTATATCTAATCCAATTTTCATAAAGTACCTCCTTGAAAAAAAACTAGTCCAAATAATTATATTATTTAAAATGTTAAAAGTCAATTTAAAAAGTGTTATTTAAATTACACATTTTCCCATAATCAAGACTTTTTTTAAAAAACAAAAATTAATTTACTTTTACTTGAAAAAAATGTGAAAATAAAGATAATCGTAAAATAATTGTTGTAAGAATTAATAAATTAAGGTATAATAACTCTTGATAATATTAAAACTGGAGGCATTATTTTTTTATGCATAAATTATATAAATTTTTAACAGTGATTTTTTCACTAATATTAGTAACATCACTAGCATCATGTTCAAGTAAACCATCGGGAAGCATTGTTGAAGTAGTTGAAATGCGCGATTCTATAAAAATAACAGTACTATTTCAAGATGAAAATAGTAAGGTGAATTCAGGTTCTTTATATGCGACAATAGTTAAAGCTGAAGATGAAACTCAAGTAGGTATGCAAAACTTTGATGCTAAAGTTATCGATAAGAATCAAGAAAAAACTTTTACAGGGTTATCAAAATTAACGGACTATATTGTTTATTTATATGCTTCATATGATGGAAAAAAACATCAATTAGATACAGTTGAATGTTCAACTACTAATAGAGGTATAGCTGATGAACCAATTGAAGTAACAACTTTCGATGAATTCGTATCAATCAAAAAAGATGAAAGTGCGTATTATGTTTTAAAAAATGATATTGATGCTGAAGGACAAACTTTAGCCCCATTATTTACATCAAGCGTTCCATTCAAAGGATCCCTTAATGGAAATGGTTATACAGTATCTAATTTTAAAATAACTTCAAGTTCACAATACCAAGGTGTATTTGGAGCTTTAGCTCAAGGATCAAAAGTAGAAAATATAAATTTTAATGACATTGAGATAACTTCAAGTAGAGCTTCTGATACTTTCATTGGTGCTATTGCAGGATTAAACAATGGAACAATTAATAATGTTAAGTTAGATAATATTAAAATAACAGCTTCAAGTGTTGGAACTGGTATTCAATATATTGGGGGAGTAGTTGGTAAAAATGATAATTATTCAACAATTACTAATACTCATGCGACAAATGTTAAAATAATTGCTAATACAAGAAATAGAGGAATTGTTGGTGGATTCATTGGTGAAAATAGTGAAGCTACTAAATATTCTGCTCGTCAAGTTGTAAATACAAATAGTGTTATTGCAGATATTACTGTAAATCAAAATAATACAAATACAGCCACAGATAAACTATTAATTGAAAACACTGTTGGTGGATTTGTAGGATTAGCAAAAGCGTCAATTACAAATTGCTATGCTGATTCAACAATTACTGTTACGTCTAAAAAAGAAACTAAATTAAATAAGACTTATTTTGCACGTATTGGTGGATTTGCTGGAACATTAAATGCTGCTTCTGGAATATCAAATTGTGCTGTGAAAACAAATATTAATTATACTTCAACAGATATTTATGAATATGAAGTTGGAGGAATTATTGGTTATGTTGGATATGAAGCGGTTGTAAAAGATTGTGTTATTTTAGCTCAAAATTCATCAATTACAATTTCTGATATATCTGATGAAATAGATAGAATTACATATGCAGATATGACTATTGCTTTATTCAATTGTCCAGAAGCTAATATTAGCAATGTTGGAGTAACTACAAATATGGATATTACAATAAATGAAATATTAGTTCCATCAACAAATGATATTATTACAAATTTTGATTCATATTCAGAATTTGTCCAAAAGTTTATTTTAGAATAGTTATTTTAAAAATGAATTCATTTTGAATTCATTTTTTTATTATCATACTGAAATATATCTTAATTCAAAGATATTACAATGATTTTTATTGTATTTTTTCACCTCTTTCGTTATAATATATATAATGTAGAGGTGTAATTATGAGCTTAATGATATATAATGGATTAACTAATAAAATAGAAGAATTCATTCCACATAAAGATAATGTAGTGAATATGTATGTTTGCGGACCAACGGTATATAACTATATACATATTGGAAACGCGCGCCCAGTAATTTTTTATGACATGATGAAAAATTATTTAGAATTTTTAGGATATAAAGTTAATTATGCATCAAATATAACTGATGTTGATGATCGAATTATAAATAAAGCTTTTGAAGAAAAAATAACGGAAGCTGAAATTACAAAAAAATATGAAGAACAATTTTTTAAGGATACACAAAAAGTTGGCTCAAATAAACCAGACTTTATCCCACATGCAACTGAATATATTGATGATATGTTAAATTTTATTGGGGAACTTGAAAATAAAGGTTATGCATATAGTGTTGATGGAGACTTATATTTTAGAATTCATAAAATAAAAGACTATGGTATATTATCTAATCAAGTTCAAGAAGATTTAAATCAAGGTGTTAGAATTAAGGTTTTAGATAAAAAAGAAAACCCATTAGATTTTACTTTATGGAAAAGTACTACTAAGGGATTAAAATGGGATTCGAAATATGGGGCAGGACGTCCAGGATGGCATACTGAGTGTGTTGTAATGAATCACAAAATATTTGGTGATCAAATTGATATTCATGGTGGAGGAATGGATTTGAAGTTCCCACATCATGAGAACGAAATAGCTCAAGCAAAAGCTATGTATAATCATAATTTAGCTAAATACTGGGTCCATGTTGGAAGATTAGATTTAGATAGTGAAAAGATGTCAAAATCCCTTGGGAACGTTATTTTAGTGAAGGATTTAACAGAAGATGAAGCTATTATAATAAGAATGATTATTATATTTTCGCCTTATAGAAGCAATATTAATTACTCAGTAGATTTATTTAATCAATATAAAAAAGAATATGAAAAATATCGTCGTATATATCTATCAAGTATTAGAGAATTACAATATATGAATAATTTAAATCAAGAATTAGACATTGAATTTATTGATAAGTTTATTGAATTTATGAATCAAGATTTTAATGTCCAAAATGTTATGACATTAATTAATGATAATATTAAAATAATGAATCAAGCTTTAAGAAATAAAGAATATGATTTATTGTCATCAAAATTAAATGCATTTAAAAAAATAATGGATATCTTCGGTTTAAATTTGAAAGTTGAGCTTTTAAATCAAGAAGACTTAACTATTTATAAAAATTGGATGAATGCTAGAAATAACAAAGATTTTACTTTAGCAGATTCTTATAGAATTGATTTAGCAAATAGGGACCTAATATAAGATGGATAATCCAAAAGTATTAAATGGATTAACACTTGCCTATTTAGGAGATGCGGTTTTCGAATTAGAAATTAGAAAACATATGATAAATATAGGCTATACTAAAGTAAATAATTTACATAAAAATTCAATTAAATATACAAATGCCTTAGCTCAAGCTAATATTATGAGGCATTTGGTGAATAATAATTTATTGACTGAAGAAGAAGTATTGGTTTATAAAAGAGGAAGAAATTCTAAAGTTAATTTAACGAGAAAAAATATTGAATTAAGTGATTACCTTGATGCCACTGGCTTTGAATCTCTAATTGGATATTTATATTTATTGAATCAAAATGAAAGAATAAACGATTTTACAAATTTAGCAATTAAACTAGCAGAATAGAGGTGTTTAACGTGAACGAAAATAATTCTACAAACGAAGAAATAGTTGAAGATAATTTGAATTTAGATGAGAATGATTCTTTAGATACAAGTAAAAAGAAAAAGAAAAATTCTAAAGATAAAACAGCAAATGAAATAGAAGAAAATTTAAATGATTTGAACTCTTCAAAAATTCGCAAATCAAATGTAGTTGATGGAATTAATTATAAAGAAGAAAAACCAATAATTTTAGATTTAAATAAAACTAAAATACTTGAAACAATAGTAGTTGATGAAAAAAGTGAACGTGCGAAATTAAATTTAGAAAAGAAAAATGCAAAAAAGAGCTTAAAAATAGAAAAGAAAATAAAAAAAGATAGACAAAAAGCTATTCATAAAAAAGGGCCACGTACTATTGAAAGATATGATACAGATATTGAAAATGGATTATCAGAAGAACTCGTTACCACAAGAACAGATGAGGGACTAGTAAATTTTTCTAATAATGGATCAACAAAATCATATTCTGCAATAATAGTATCTAATGTTTTTACTTTTTTTAATATGATAATGGTTATTATTGCTGGTTTATTAATAAGTGTAAAAGCTTGGACTGATTTAATTTTCTTAGTAATTGTGACAGCTAACGTCATTATTGGTATATATCAAGAAATTAGAGCAAAGAAAACAATTGATCGCCTTTCTTTGATATCAGCGCCAACCGCTAATGTTATACGTGATGGCAAAATTATAGAAACTCCGGTTTCAGAAGTTGTATTAGATGATTTATTATTACTTGAATCCGGTAAACAAATTTGTTCGGACTGTATTGTTGTTAGTGGATCTATTGAAGTTAACGAATCATTATTAACGGGAGAATCCGATGCCATTATTAAAGTCAAAGGTGATGTTTTATATTCAGGTTCATTTGTAGTAAGTGGCACTTGTAAAGCTCGAGTGGATAAAATTGGTAAGGATAATTATATCAATCAACTTGCTAATCAAGCTCGTAAATATAAAAAACCTAAATCAGATTTATTGAAATCATTAAATATGATTATTTGGGTAATGGCATTCGTCGTTGTTGCAGCTGGTCTTGGTTTATTCTATATGCAATATATGGTAAATGGTGTAGATTATGTTACAACAATTAGAAAAACAGCAGGGGCAGTTATCGGAATGATTCCATCTGGGTTATACCTTTTAACATCAGTTGCTTTAGCTGTTGGTGTTATCAAATTAGCTCAGAATAATGTCTTAGTACAAGAATTATATTGTATAGAAATGTTAGCCCGTGTAAATGTGTTATGTTTAGATAAAACAGGGACTATAACGGATGGAACAATGTATGTTAAAAATGTTATAGAGTATAACACTATAGCAGGTTTATCAACTAAAAATGTTATTTCAGCAATGCTTAATGCATTGAATGAAAAAAATTTGACATCTGTTGCCTTAGAAGAAAAATTTGGTCGCGGAAAGAGAATGAAACATATTAAAATAATTCCTTTCTCATCTCAAAGAAAATATAGTGCTGTTACTTTTGAAAGATATGGAACATTTATATTAGGGGCTCCTGAATTTGTTTTAGGTTCATCATATTCTAAAATAGAAAAAGAAGTTAATAATCACGCGATTCAAGGATTCCGTGTTCTATGCTTGGGACATGTAGATGGATCTGTTGGCCAAAATGGCTTACCTGATGAAGAAGTAAATGTTGTTTCATTAATTTTAATAGAAGATAATGTGCGTCCTGATGCAGTCGATACAATAAACTATTTTAAAGAAAGTGGCGTTGAAGTTAAAGTTATATCAGGAGATAATCCACTTACTGTATCAAAGATAAGCGAACGAGCTGGAATTAGAAATGCTGATCAATACATATCATTAGAAGGTATGCCAGAAAATGAAGTAATACGTATTGCTTCAAAATATACAGTATTTGGTCGTGTATCACCTATTCAAAAGAAAATATTAGTTAAAGCCTTAAAAGATGAAAAAAATATAGTTGCGATGACTGGCGATGGTGTTAACGACATTCTTGCTTTAAAAGAAGCAGATTGTTCCATTGCTGTTGCATCCGGTAGTGAAGCAGCACGTAATGTAAGCCATTTAGTACTATTAGATTCGAATTTTGGCTCAATGCCTAGAGTAGTTTCTGAAGGAAGACGTGTTATAAATAATGTTTCAAAAGTAGCTTGTTTATTTTTAACAAAAACTATATTTAGTTTTTTATTAGCGATGCAAGCATTAAATAGTGGAGGTGCTTATCCTATCTCTACTAATCAATTAGTAATAATTGATTTCTTAGTAATTGGCTTCCCTGCTTTTGTTTTAGTATTAGAACCTAATAATTCTCAAGTCGAGGGGAATTTTTTAGTAAATATTATAAAGGGAGCTCTCCCTGGAGCGCTGACCATACTTTTAAATTCGGTCATTGTATTCTCACTAATGGGGAATTTACATCTTAATTTTAGATCTTCATCTACACTTATAGTAATTATTGCAACACATACGTGTATGATGGTTTTATTTAAAGTTTGTAAGCCTTATAATTTAATGAGAAAATTCTTATGTGGCGGAGTATATGCATTATTCATTATTTTAGTGTTATTCCTCCCAAGTTTCTTTGAATTCTCCCCAGTAACTGCTTTAAACAATTATTATTCACCGTCTTTAGAAGTTGAAACATTAAGAGATGTACCAAGCATTGCAATAAGTAAAGATGGTTATTATGTAATTGATGGAACTGTTACAACATATGTAGCGCAAATTGATACTCAAACATTTACTTTATCTGCAAACGATAATGGTTTGTTAATTTTAAATGGTATTCAAACAGATTATGCGATAAAAATTCCAAGCGTAAGTGAAGACGAATCAGGATATTTTATTGTTGAAGGAATAGATACAAACATATCATATTCAGAATATGTTTCATTTAAAGTTACTACTAATGGCTATTTAGTAATAACTATCAAAGATACTTTAGATGGTATTACAGTATCTAATTATAATATTTTTCCAACAGTACAAATTGGTACGGATGGAAAATATGTTATTAATGGAAAGCCAACAAGCGTTCAAGCAAAAAAAGCATCAATTTCAAATAATGAAGTTCGATTAAGTGAAAATTATGAAATACTTGTTAATGGAGAGAAAATTGGAATACTAGATAAACCTCTAATTTCATGTAATTCAAATGGAAATTTAGTAATTGGTGGAACACGTACAAATATTAATAATACAATGACGCTTTCTAATACTCCAACTATAACGATAAGTGGTAGTTATTATATGTTTGATGGTGAAAAATCAGATTTTAAAATAATTTCTCCAAAAATTCAAATTACTCAAGAAGGTTTCTATATTATTAATGGCAAATACACTGTATTTGAATCAAAAGGTGATCGTAATACTTACAATTATACTGTATCTGATGAAGGATATTTAGAAATTAATGGAGTAACTACGGATGTCCTTGCAAATGTTGAAATATCTTATGGTGGAACTGTAAATGCACTCCCTATGTCAGCCTTACTATTAATGCTTACATTATGTTTGGCTGCTGCACCATTAATGAACATTTTGACGGGAATTGTCCCATGGGTTAAGCGTCAATATCAAAATGTTCAAGTTGTAATCTCTAAATTATAATGAAAAGTATGAAGTTTTATCTTCATACTTTTTTTTACAATGTTCACTTTATTATGCTAAATTAATATATTGCTTTTGATTTAAAAATGAACTATACTTAATATGAAAAGGACACTTGAGAAAATGAAAATTAAACTTGCTAATTTATTGATATTATTTTTAACGATAACTTTTTTCTTATCAGCTAAAATTAATGCAACAGAAACTTCATACAAAGATATTGACGGTATAACATTAGAAGAAATAAATTATATCGAAAATTTCAAAAATAATAATGAGAGCATCAGCATTGCAACACGTTTATCATCAGAATGTTATTATGATGATGAGGGAAACCGTGTTGGTTTTTCCATTGAATTAGCTGACTTTTTTACAAAGTATTTTGGAATAAATTTTGAAGTAAGTATGTATGACACTTTAGTAGAAGTTGAAGAAAATATATTCAATGAAAATGATGATTTTTCACTATTATTTACATTAAATGAAGAAAGAAAACAAAAGTATTATTATACAGAATCAGCTTTATCAAGAGTAATAATACAGCATAGATTAAATGGTGCAGAAAGTTTTGATAATATTGTTTCAAATAGAAAACTTAAATTTGGCTTTTTAGGTGCGACAATTATGTCTACTTATATTGCTGAAAATATAAAACATCCCTTTGATATAGAAATATATAATTCATATGAAGATATAATAAGAGATTTAAATAATAAAACTATTGATGCATATTTTGATATAGATGTTGCTGATTATTACTTTAAAAATGAAACTAATTTAGTTAAGGAGCAGTTTTTTCCTTTAATTAATTATCACAAGCCATTTTTAACAAAAAAGGACTCAATGGTTCCATTTATTAATATATTAAATAAATTTTTAAATGATGATGGTCGAGAAATAATTAGTAGTATTTTAAAGAAAACAGATAAAGATTTTAAAAAATATTTATTTCGTTCTCAATTAACTGATATTGAAAAAAATTATATTAATAATATGATAAATAATAATACAAAAATAAAAGTTGGATATGAAAATACTAATTATCCACTAAGTTTTTATAATTCAAATGAAAATTTATATTCCGGTATTTTTATCGATATCCTTACTGAAGTTACAGAATTATCTGGTTTAGAGTTTAAAAACGTATCGACTAATGAGAATTTTGACACACTTTTAAGTCAATTAGGTAATAATGAAATTCAAATGATTAGTGAACTGGTCTATGTTCCATCTAGAGAAGGATCATATTTGTGGAGTAAGAATCCTTATTCTTCATCTAATTTTTCTTTTTTAACTTTATCAAGTACAGAAGATATCGATATAAACGATATAAATAGATTAAAAATTGGAGTTGAAAAGGACACTGTTTATGATGAATATGCAACATCATGGTTTCCTAATGCTAAAATTTTTAAATATAGTGATTTTGATGATGCA
This sequence comes from Anaeroplasmataceae bacterium, assembly GCA_031549865.1. Lineage (GTDB taxonomy): Bacteria > Bacillota_I > Bacilli_A > Acholeplasmatales > Anaeroplasmataceae > JAVBPE01. The sequence continues at coordinate 13,697 of JAVBPE010000020.1, forward strand.
GTAAGTGCACTTGAAAATGGTGATTTAGATGTTATTTTTACAAATGAAAATCATTTCAATTATCTAAATAATTATAAAGAAAAAGGTTATTTTAAAATAGCATATACCCTTAATTACTCTATAGATTCTTTTATCGGTTATAGCCTTGAGAGTACTATATTAAGGGATATAGTCGATAAGGCCTTAGCTCAAATTGATACTATCCAAATTTCTTACTCATGGAAAAATAAAACGTATAATTATACTTTAGATAATTTAGAATATCGTAATAAAATAATTTTATTTGCTTCAGTTTTTATAACTATCTTCCTAATAGTTGTAATTGCAGGAGTATTATATATAAATATAAAAGTTATTAAACAAAACAAGAAATATAATTATGATTTATTTGATAAAACGCTTAAATTAGAGACCTTAATAAATTCGATGCCTGATGGAGTATTTACAAAAGATACGAATTTAAAGTTTACTTCAGTAAATGATAAAGGATTAGAAATATATGGTAAAAAAAGAGAAGATTTCTTAAATAAAAATGTTTATGAAATATTTGAATCAAAAGAACGTAGTGATAAATATAATTATGCATCTGAACAAGTTATTCATGAAAATAAAACTGTAGTTTATCGTGATGAAATTGTAGTGAATGGCGAAAAGAAATATTTAGAGATTATTAAGAGCCTATTGAAATATGATGAGGAACATAAAGGAATCTTATTTATTTCTAGAGACATAACCGAAAAAGTAAAAGTTGAACAAGAATTGATTGATGCATCAAATGCTAAAACAGCTTTTTTAGCGAATATGAGTCATGAAATTCGAACACCATTAAACGCTATTGTTGGTATGGCTAATATCATAAAAGCAACATCAAATAATTTTGAAATACAAAAAAAATCAGAGCAAATTTTGCAATCATCTAAACATTTGTTAAATATTTTTAATGATATTTTAGATATGTCTAAAATAGAATCTGGTAAAGTTGAATTAGTTAATGAAAATATCAATTTATATGAAAACCTTCTAATTTTAAAAGACATGATTGAAAATGTATCAAAGAACAAAAATCAAGAGTTAAATATTGATTTCGAGGATTTAAAAAATAAGTATGTTTATACTGATGGATTGAGATTAAATCAAGTTTTAATGAATCTAGCAAGTAATGCGATAAAATTTACTCCTAACGGTGGGAAAATAACAGTCAAGATTAAGAATATCGATGAAACAGCTGACAAGTTAACAATATATGCTTTAGTTTCAGATACGGGAATAGGCATAAATGAGGAACAAAAGTCAAAATTATTCATGCCATTTGAGCAAACTAAAAATTCTATTTCAATTAAATATGGTGGAACAGGTTTAGGGTTATATATTAGTCAAAGATTAATTAATCTATTTGGGGGAACGATTGATCTTGAGAGCATTGTAGATGTTGGATCTAAATTTTTCTTTACAATAACACTAAAAAAAGTTGATTATTTTGATAGTATTAAAGAAGAAGTTGATCAAACAATTTTAAGTGGAACTAGAATTCTTTTGTTTGAAGATATTGATATAAATAGAGATATTGTTGAAGCCTCACTATCTAATTATGGAATTGTAGTTTACGGTGCAGAAAATGGACTTGAAGGTTTTGAAATGTTTATGAAATCTGAAAAAGGTTATTATGGTATGATTTTAATGGATATTCAAATGCCAGTGATGGATGGCTATGAAGCAACTAAAGCGATTAGAGAATCATCTCATCCTGATGCCAAAACGATACCTATTATTGCTTTATCGGCGAATGTTTACTCTGAAGATATAAAAAAATCTAAGGATGCGGGGATGGACGATCATATTTCTAAGCCATTAGATATTGATTTATTACTTAATAAAATTATTAAATACCTAAAAAAATAAAATAAAGCACTCATTTAAAGATTATTTTTAAATAGGGTGCTTTATTTATAATTAAAATGTTTTAAATTGGTTATTTTATGCTATAATTTTTTTGGAAAACAATGGTGAAAACATGATAAAAATTTATGGTAAAAATTCGCTTTATGAGGCATTAAAGAAAATTAATGTAATTGAAAAAGCTTTTATTTTAGATTCTGTATTGAAAAAAGAAGAAAAGCTAGTTGCTCATATTAAAGATAAAGTCAAAAATGTTGAAATTGTTAATAAAGGCAAAATGGACTCTTTATTTGGAGATACACACCAAGGATTTGGCGCTTTTAGAATGGATTATAAAATATATACATTAGAAGATATAATATCATTAGAAAAAAAGAATTTAAGATTCTTGATTTTAGATGGAATAAATGATCCTCATAATTTTGGTGCGATATTAAGAAGTGTAGATGCTTTTTCTTTTGATGCAGTTATACTCCCGAATAATAGAAGCGTTAGTATTACTCAAACAGTTGCCCATGTATCAACAGGCGCTATTGAACATGTTAGAATAGTTTTTGTTAATAATTTAGTTCAAGCTATTCAAACTTTAAAAGAAAATGATATTTGGATAATTTCAACTGATGCTTTGGCAACTTCTAAAATGAATGAAATTGATTTAAATAGAAATTTAGCGATAATTATTGGTTCAGAAGGATTTGGAGTATCCAAATTAGTTCAAAAACAAGCGGATTATACTATTAAAATCGAAATGACTGGAAATGTTAATAGTTTAAATGCTTCGGTTAGTGCTGGAATAATTATGCATGAATTTAGTAAAAAATAAATAAAAAGGAGCTTATATGTTTTTAGATATAAATGATTATGAATTATTATATTTAATTAAAGAAAACAATGAAAAGGCTCTAAATTTAATGTACTATAAATACGGAATTTATATAAAAAAGAAAATAATAGAAATGAAGATTCCTAAAAGATTTTTTGAAGAATATCTTCAAGAAGGTTTTATGTGTCTTTATAACGCTATTGATAATTTTAAAGAAATATATAATAAAACATTTTTTTGCTTTTTTGATTTAATACTTAGTAGGAAATTTTTCCGTTTAAGGAATAAAAGCTATGAATATCAAATTAATGTTAGTTTTGATTTAGATATTGATTTACTAGGGGAAGAAGTAAGTAGTTTTAGAATGAAAGAACATAATTTTGATGGATTAAGCAATTTGGAAAAAAATTTACTTAAAGATGTAATAATTGGTGGATTAAAACCTATAGAAGTAGCAAATATATATAATTTAAATGTAAAAAAAATATACAATGCCTTATTTTCTTTAAAAAATAAATGTAAAAAAAATAATGAAATATTGACTAAACAAAAATAATAGGGTACAATAGTGTAGAACACTTTTGAAGGTGGTTTTTTTATATGAGAGAAAAAGTAATATTAATTTGTGAAGAATGTTTAAGTAGAAATTATACTACAAGTAAAAATAAACAAAAGCAACCACAAAGATTAGAAATGAATAAATTTTGTCCGAAGTGTAATAAATATACGCTTCATAAAGAAACTAAATAGGAGGACATAGAAATGGCAATAAAAAACAAAGAAACAGAAAAGAAAAGTAGAATATTAGAAATTTTAACTACAGAAACAAAATGGGAAAGTTATTTATTCGTATTAGTATCAATAGCAGCTTTAGTACTTGGTATATTATTCTTAAATGGTATATTAGCTATAAGAAGTGATTTCCCTGTTTTAGGTAGCATCCCTACTGCATTTGCGATTATTTTAGTTGTAATCGGAACTATAGGTTTAATTTATGGTTTATATCCATTCTTTAAACCAGCATGGCCAGAGTTAAAAAAAGTTACGTGGCCAACATGGATGCACTTTTTAGGTGATACAGTTAGAACATTTATATTCATAATAACTTTAGCTTTATTATTTATTTTATTTGATGTTTTAATAACAGAAATATTACAATATATATATAAGTAGGGAGTAAATTATGAGTAGAAGATGGTATATAGCCCAAACATATTCGGGATACGAAAGTTCAGTTAAACAAGACTTAGATCGACGTATTGAGAGTATGAATATGCAAGATATGATTTATAGAGTTTTAGTTCCAGAAGAAGAATATATTGATACAAAAAAAGATGGTTCAAAAGTAACTAAAACTAGAAAAATGTTTCCAGGATACATTTTAGTTGAAATGGAAGTTGATAAGGAAATGGACGAACGTGCCTGGTTTATGATTCGTAATACTCCTAAAGTTACAGGATTTTTAGGATCATCTGGTGGAGGTACAAAGCCAATTCCTCTTCGTGATGATGAAATAAATGCAATACTTAGAAAAATAGGAATTATCCAAAAGCCAGTATTAGAAATTAAAGTTGGCGATAAAGTTGAAGTAATAGAAGGTCCATTTAAAGGTCATAGTGGGGAAATTTCTTCAATTAATGAAGAAAAGGATACATTGTTCGTCTTAATTGAATTCTTAGGTCGTTCAACACCTATGGAATTTAAGATTAACCAAGTGTCAAAATTCGCACAATAATTTTAAGGGACTTAAAGTCCCTTTTTATTTTTTGGAGGTGTCATGAGAAATAAATTTAAAAAATTAATTAATTTAATATTTTTAGTTTTATTTTTAAACGATATTTGTAGATATATTAAAATATTCATTACCAATAAAGAATTATATTTATTGGATTTTGGTTTTTTTAGTTCAAAAGTTTCAGCGAATTATGCAATACTTAATTATTCAACTGTTTTTTTATGTGTAATAGTTTTTATTTATTTTATTAGTCATTATTTTAGGAACAATGAAAATCAAAATTAGGAGAGAAAAATGAAAACGTTAGGAAATATTTTATGGGTAATTCTTGTAGGGTTAGGGTCTGCAATTAGCTGGTTTGTGCTTGGGGTAATTTTATGTATAACGGTGATTGGCATTCCATTTGGCCGCCAATGTTTTAAAATGGCTAAATTAGTGTTTATGCCATTTGGGAAAAGCGCAATAATTGATTTTAATAAACATCCGATTGCAAATGTAATTTGGATCATTTTCTTTGGATGGATCATTGCTTTAGGTTATTTGATTGATGGAGTTTTGTGGTGTATAACAATAATTGGAATACCATTTGGCCGTCAATGTTTCAAATTAGCTAAATTAGCATTTACTCCATTTGGAGCAGAAATTGATGAAAATTAATTAACACCTAGTTGGTGTTTTTTATTTTTCGAAAAAAAGAAAATAATTATTGACATTGACGTACAACTTTGATAGAATATAAAAGCACGTGTATGCATAATCACGTTCGTGGGAGGATTTTATATAATCCGTTTGACCGCATCATTGGAAGAAGGAGGAAACAAATATGGCAAAGAAAGTTGTAAAAGTAGTTAAATTACAAATCCAAGCCGGCAAAGCTAATCCAGCTCCACCAGTAGGTCCAGCTTTAGGACAAGCAGGTGTAAATATTCCAGGCTTTTGTTCTCAGTTCAATGAAAAAACAAAGGATAAAATGGGATATATTCTACCAGTAGTTATCTCTGTTTACGAAGACCGTTCATTTACATTCGTTGTAAAGACTCCACCAGCATCTGATTTATTAATCAAGGCTGCAGGAATCACTAAAGGTTCTGAAAATTCAAAGAAACATACAGTAGCGAAGATTTCAAGACAAAAAGCAAGAGAAATTGCTGAAATGAAAATGCCAGACTTAAATGCAAATGACATTGAAGCTGCTACAAATATCATCGCAGGAACTGCTAGAAACATGGGCATCGTTGTCGAAGATTAATTAACCAAGGTTGTTTTTAACAGCCTAAATTTGTGGGAGGATATCCCGCTTAGACCACATTTTAGGAGGAAATAATATGAAGAGAGGAAAAAAATACGTTGAAGCTGCTAAAGCAGTTGATAAAGTAACTAAATATGAAGTTAAAGAAGCTTTAGATTTAGCATGCAAAACATCAACTACAAAATTTGATGGCAGTGTAGATGTGGCTTTCCGTTTAAACCTAGACCCTCGTAAAGCTGAACAAAACATTCGTGGAGCAATCGTATTACCTAACGGTACTGGTAAAACTCAAACAGTTTTAGCAATCTGCCGTGGAGCAAAAGCTCAAGAAGCAAAGGATGCTGGTGCAGAATTTGTTGGTGATACTGATATGTTACAAAAAATCAACCAAGGTTGGTTTGAATTCGATGTTATCGTAGCGACACCTGATATGATGGGTGAACTTGGACGTTTAGGACGTGTTTTAGGACCAAAAGGCTTAATGCCAAACCCTAAGACAGGAACAGTATCAATGAATATTGGTGAAGCAGTAAAACAAATCAAGGCAGGTAAAGTTGAATACCGTCCTGATAAAGTAGGTAATATACATATGACTATCGGTAAGGTTTCATTTGGAGCTGAAAAGTTACATGAAAACTTAAAAGCAGTTTATGATGTTATTATCAAGAGTCGTCCTTCAACTGTAAAAGGGACATATGTTAAGAACGTAACAGTATCTTCAACTATGGGACCTGGAGTAAAAGTTGAAGAAGAATCAATTTTAAGAAAAAACTAATAGATTACCAAAGACAGTAGGTGTACGATAGTACTTAATTTCTACCGAGGTTATAAATAGATTAAGGTCTTTTTATACGTCGGTATAAGAGACCTTTTATTTTGTAGTCAAGGGATGAACACCCTGCGTATGCGAACATTCGAATACTATAGGAGGTGCAAAAATGAACGCAAACATTCTAAAGAAACAAGATGAAGTACAAATAGTTGCAACTAAGATGAAAGATTCTAAAGCTGTTATAGCTTTTAAGTATCAAGGTCTTACTGTAGAAGCTTTTATGCAATTACGTAATGAATTACGTAAAGATGGCTGTGAAATTCAAGTTATTAAAAATAATATAACTTCACGTGCTGCAAGCGAATGTGGATACAATGAGTTAACTGATGCATTTAGTGGACCAGTTGCAATAGTGTTCTCAAAAGACGATATCATTGCTCCAGCAAAAGGATTATTCGCTTTTGCTAAAACAAATGATAAAGTAAAAGTAGTAAAAGGAGTAGTTGACGGCGACGTTTATAGTTTCGAACAATTAAAGGAACTAGCTACATTACCATCATACGAAACATTATTAACTCAATTAGCTGCTGGATTACTAGGAACTGTAAGCCAACTTGCAATTGGATTAAATTTATATGTTGAACAACAACAAGCCTAACAATTAACTATAGGAGGAATATAAAAATGGCTAAATTAACAAAAGAAACATTCATTGAATCATTAAAAGAAATGACAATTTTAGAAGTAAAAGAATTAGTAGATGCTATGAAGGAAGCGTTCGGTATCGATCCATCTGCAGTTTCTGCTGCTCCAGCTGCTGCTGCAGTAGTTGAAGTTGCTGAACAAACAGAATTCAACGTTATCTTAACTGAAGCTGGTTCTGCTAAATTAGGAGTAATTAAAGTAGTTAAAGAAATTACTGGTTTAGGATTAAAAGAAGCTAAAGATTTAGTTGATGGCGCACCTAAAGCTATTAAAGAAAAAGTTAGCAAAGCAGAAGCTGAAGATATCAAATCTAAAGTTGAAGCTGCTGGCGCAAAAGTTGAAATTAAGTAATTTTATAATAATGATAAAAGCCTGAGTAAATACTCAGGTTTTTGTATCTATATTTATGAGTAATCATTATTATTCAGAAAAACAAACTGATCTTAAATCAAATCCACAAGAATATAAATTTAACTTTAAGGAAAATGTATTTACTTTTAAAACGGATAGTGGAGTATTTTCTAAAAACTATATCGATTTTGGAACATTTACGATGTTAAATAATTTTATTCCTAATGATATCGATGCGCCAATTTTAGATATTGGATGTGGATATGGACCGGTTGGAGTTGTTATTTCAAAATTATACAATAAAAATATTATCATGACTGATATCAATGAAAGAGCTATTTCGTTATCTTTAGATAATATAAAAATAAATAAAGCTACTACATGCAAATGTTTTAAGAGTAATTTATATGATGAATTAAAAGATTATAAATTCTCTTCAATTATTACAAATCCACCTATTCGTGCTGGAAAACAAGTTGTTCAAGCGATATATAATGGAGCTTATGATCACTTAATTTTCGGCGGTGAATTATGGGTAGTTATTCAAAAGAAACAAGGGGCACCATCGTCTAAAGATTTCTTAACTATTTTATTTGGAAATTGCGAAATAATTGATAAAGAAAAAGGCTATTATATATTAAAATCTATTAAAAATATTTAAAACCTATTGACATAGTGACAAATAAAATATATAATGTTAAGATGCTTAAAGTCTCTTTTTTGCGCTTTAAAATCCAAAAAAGCTATTAAATTTGAGCAAAAATATAAAAATTGTACTCCATATACATCTTTGTATAATATCTTATAAAAGGTATGAACAAGCCTTCTTTTGTTCAAAATAAAATCTTATTTAAGGAGTGGCTCCATGAATTTTAAAGAAGTAAATTATGGCAAAAAAGCCAAAAGACGTAACTATTCAAAAGTGCGTACAGAAGTAGAACTTCCTGACCTTATTGAAATTCAAACTAAATCTTTTGATTGGTTTGTAGAAACAGGGTTAAGAGAATTATTTGATGACGTATCGCCAATTAAGTCTTATAATGGTGATATGCAATTATATTTTGGTGATTATCATTTTGAAGATCCTAAATATAATGTTGTTGATTCGAAATTAAGAGATACAAACTATGCTAGACCTTTAAAGGTTAAGGTTAAATTAGTTAACGCTAATAAACCTGAAGGCGAAGTAATTGAACAAGAATTATTTATGGGTGATATTCAATATATGACTCCAGTAGGCACATTTATCATAAATGGTGCTGAACGCGTTATAATCAGCCAAATTATTCGTTCTGCTGGAGCTTATTATGGTAAAGAAATCGATAAGAAAACAGGCCAAATTAAGTATTCAGGTCAAATCATTCCAACGCGTGGTGCTTGGATTGAATATGAAATGGGTTCAAAAGATGTTTGGTATGGTAAATTAGATCGTTCTAAAAAGATTCCTCTTACAACAATTATGCGTGCATTAGGTCTATCTAAAGACAAAAATATTACAGATTTATTTGGTAAAAATGAATTTATAACAGCAACTTTAGAAAAAGATTCAACTTCAAATAGTGAAGAAGCGGCAATTGAAGTTTATTCAAAATTACGTCAAGGCGAAAAAGTTCCAGTTGATGGAGCACGTCAATTATTAGTATCACGCTTATTTGATGATCGACGTTATGATCTTCAAAAAGTTGGTCGTTATAAATATAACCTAAAATTAGGTGTTTTTAATCGCGCAAGAGGTTTAAACCTTGCAGAAGATGTTATCGCTAAAGAAGATATTTTTAATGATGAAACTGGAGAATTAGTATGTACTAAGGGAACAGTAATCGCAAAGAAGGGCTCTAAAATTGAAGGTGAAGTATTAGCTTCTTTAAAGAATGCCCGCGCTGCATTCCGTCAAAAAATTGATTTAGGAAATACTTTATGCGAAGATCCTTACTGCGAAATTTTAAACGTTGAAGTTTTAAAAGGCGATAAGAAAACTGTTGCCAAAATTATTGGTAATGACTCACGTGAAGAATCATTACATATTACAATGAGTGATATTTTATCATCTTTAAGTTATTATGCAAATTTATATCAAAATATTGGTATGATTGATGATATCGATCACTTAGGAAACCGCCGTCTACGTTTAGTTGGCGAATTGTTAAAGAATCAATTCCGTATTGGTTTTGCTAAATTAGAAAAGAACATTACTGACCGAATGTCAACTGTTGATGTAAATGATGCAACACCTCAAAATTTAATTAATATTAAGCCACTTACTTCTTCTTTAAAAGAATTCTTTGGTTCAAGCCAACTATCTCAATTCATGGATCAAATTAATCCACTTGCTGAAATTACACAAAAACGTCGTATTTCTGCATTAGGTAATGGTGGTATTGCTCGTGACCGTGCAGGGGTTGAAGTACGTGACGTACATAACTCTCACTACGGACGCATGTGTCCAATCGAAACACCAGAAGGTCCATCTATCGGTCTTATTACATCTTTAGCTACTTATGCTAAAGCCAATGAATATGGATTTATTGAAACTCCATATTTATTAGTTAAAACTGATGATAATGGCATCAAATATGTTTCTGATGAAAAAGTATATTTATCTGCTGATAAAGAAGAAGGAGCAATCATTGCCTCTGCTTCTACAAGAATAGATGAAAACGGCCGTATCCTTGATGAAAAGGTTATTGGGCGCGTTAACGGAGAAACTGAAATCGTTGCTCCAAACCAAGTTCAATATATGGACGTATCTCCAAAACAAATAGTATCTGTTGCGGCTGCTTGTGTTCCATTCCTTGAACATGACGATGCTACTCGTGCGCTAATGGGTGCGAACATGCAACGTCAAGCTGTGCCAATTATTGCTCCAGATAGTCCAATTGTTGGAACTGGTATGGAATATAAAGCGGCAAAAGATTCTGGTTCTGCATGTGTGGCAATTATGCCAGGATTTGTAGAATTCGTTGATTCTAAGAAAATTATTATTAAAGAAATTGATGGAAATATTAGAACATATGATTTATATCAATTCTTACGTTCAAACTCTGCAACTGCAGTTATTCAACGCCCAATTGTAAGAGCTGGTGAATACGTTGAACGTGGCGATATATTAGCAGATGGTCAATCAATGCAAAATGGAGAATTAGCCTTAGGTAGAAATGTTCGTGTAGCGTTTATGACTTGGGAAGGTTACAACTTCGAAGATGCTGTTATTATGAGTGAAAGAATGGTTTATGATGACTATTATACTTCACTTCATATTGATGAATTCCAAACCGAAGCTCGTGATACTAAACTAGGTAAAGAAGAATTCACTTCTGAAATTCCAAACGTTGGAGAAGAAATGAAGAAGAATTTAGACGCTTATGGAATAATTATTCCTGGTTCTGAAGTTCGTGAAGGCGATATTTTAGTTGGTAAGGTAACTCCAAAGGGGCAAACAGATCCAACTCCAGAAGAAAGATTATTACTTGCTATTTTTGGTGAAAAATCAAGAGAAGTTCGTGATACTTCACTTCGTGTTCCGCACGGTGGTGGAGGTATAGTTCAAAGCGTTCAACACTTTAAAAAATCAAATGGAGATGAATTAGCTCCTGGTGTTAATGAAGTTGTACGTGTTTATATTGTTCAAAAACGTAAGATTCAAGTTGGAGACAAAATGGCTGGACGTCATGGTAATAAAGGGGTTATATCGAATATCCTTCCTTTAGAAGACATGCCTTTTACAGCAGATGGAGAACCTATTGATATTATGTTAAACCCACAAGGGGTTCCAAGCCGTATGAATATCGGGCAAGTACTTGAATTACATTTAGGTATTGCTGCTCAAAAGTTAGGTATTAAAGTTGCAACTCCAGTATTCGATGGTGCTTCAATGGAAGACATCGCCGATATTATGGAAGAAGCTAAAATGTCACCAGATGGTAAAGAAGTATTATTTGATGGTAGAAGCGGTGAAGCATTTGAAAATAATGTCACTGTAGGTATCATGTATATGATTAAATTATCACACATGGTTGACGATAAATTACATGCTAGAAGTGTTGGTCCTTATACATTAGTTACACAACAACCAATGGGCGGTAAAGCTCAAAACGGAGGACAACGTTTCGGTGAAATGGAAGTTTGGGCACTTGAAGCTTATGGTGCTGCACATACATTAAGAGAAATGTTAACTGTTAAATCAGATGATATTGTAGGAAGAAATAAAGTATTCCATGCAATAGTCGATGGTCAACCTATCCCAGAAGCAAGTATTCCTGAATCATTTAGAGTATTAACTCGTGAATTACAAGCTTTAGGTTTACATGTTGAATTAATGACTCAAAATGGTGAAAACGAAGTAAATAAATCATTAGTTGATTTCAATAGTGATGATTATATTTCTAAGTTTGGAATGTAAGGAGGATAAATCATGAATAAAAAGTATACAAATATTAGAATTGGTTTAGCTTCTCCTGAAGAAATTCTTTCTTGGAGTCATGGTGAAGTTAAAAAACATGAAACAATTAACTACCGTACATTAAAACCAGAGCCAGATGGATTATTCTGTGAAAGAATTTTCGGTCCAATGAAGGATTATCAATGTGCATGTGGTAAATCAAAACGTAATGTTGATAAAGGCAAAATTTGTGAAAAATGTGGTGTTGAAATCACTGAAGCAAAGGTGCGCCGTGAAAGATTGGGACATATTAAACTTGCAAGCCCTGTAGTTCATACTTGGTTTTTAAGAAATAGTCCATCTCCACTTGCAACATTATTAGATATTAAAACAAAAGATTTAGAAGAAATAGTTTATTTAGCTTCATATATCGTTATAGATCCAGCAAAAACAGGACTTGCTCGTAAACAAGTTTTAACTGAAATGGAATATTCAATGAATTATGAAAAATTCGGTTCTTCATTTGTCGCAATGACAGGAGCTGAAGCTGTTAAAAAATTACTTCAAGAAATAGATTTAGAAAAAGAAGCTCAAATTTTACGTCGTAAATTGAAATCTTCTTCTAAACAACGTCGTGATAGAGTTATTAAAAGATTAGAGATAGTAGAATCATTCTTAGCTTCAAATAATAAGCCTGAATGGATGATTATTGAAACATTACCAGTTATTCCACCAGACTTACGTCCAATGGTTCAACTTGATGGTGGACGTTTCGCTACAACTGACTTAAATGATTTATATCGTCGTATTTTAAATCGTAATAATCGTTTAAAACGTCAATATGAACAAAATGCTCCTCACTTAATCACTAAAAATGAAAAACGTATGCTTCAAGAAGCAGTTGATGCTTTAATTGATAATTCAAAACGTGGCAAAAAAGCTGTAGTTGAAAAGAATCATCATTTAAAAAGCTTATCAGATTTATTACGTGGTAAACAAGGACGTTTCCGTCAAAACTTACTTGGAAAACGTGTTGACTATTCAGGACGTTCAGTTATCGTTGTTGGTCCATCTTTACAAATGTACCAATGCGGTATTCCAAAAGAAATGGCATTAACTCTATTTAAACCATTCGTTATTAGAGAATTAATTAAAGATGGTTTTAGTATTTCAGCTGCAAAAAAAGTATGTGAACATCAAGAAGATGTAGTATGGGATATTTTAGAAGGTGTAATTCAAGAACATCCAGTTTTATTAAACCGTGCTCCTACATTACATAGACTTGGTATTCAAGCATTTGAACCAGTATTAATTGAAGGAAAAGCAATTAGATTACATCCACTTGTTTGTACTCCATTTAATGCGGACTTTGACGGAGACCAAATGGCCGTTCACGTTCCGCTATCACTTGAAGCGCAAGCAGAAGCAAGATTATTAATGATAGCTTCAAATAACATCTTAAACCCTAAAGATGGTAAACCTGTTGTTACTCCATCACAAGACATGGTGCTTGGTAACTATTACCTTACTATGGAAAGAAAATTTATGGATTCTCAGCCATTAGAATATAATGAAGGACATTTCTATAAAGATTTTGATGAAGCATATCTTGCTTATAAAAATACAGAAATTACTCTACATACTCGTATATTTATTGACTATAGCTATCTACCACAAACAAAATTTGTTGGTGTAGATAACAAGAGCAAATACTTATATACAACTTTAGGTAAATTAATATTTAATGATATTTTACCAAAAGAATTCCCTTACTTAAATGAACCAACTGAAATTAATCTAACAAAAGCTTTGCCAGCTAAATATTTTTTAGATACAGCTAGTAAGGCAAGTTATGATGAAATGATAGCTCGTGACGAAGTCTCTCCATTTAAGAAAAAATTCTTAGCGCGTATTATTACAGAAATATTTAAAAAGTATCAAATTACTGAAACTTCTAGAATGTTAGATAAACTAAAAGACTTAGGCTTCAAGTATTCTACAATTTCAGGAATTACAATATCTGCAGCAGACGTACTTGACTATAAAGGTAAAGATGAACGTATTATTGCAGCTGATAAAAAAGTAGATGAAATTTTCGATTTATTTGAACAAGGTTTCTTAACAGATAAAGAACGTAAAAAATTAGTTGAAAAAGAATGGAACATCGCAAGAAGTGAAATTCAAGAAGGTTTATGGAAAGAATTATCAAATCAAAAGGACAATGCTATCTTTATGATGGCTGACTCTGGATCTCGTGGTAGTTCATCTAACTTCTCGCAATTAGCCGGAATGCGTGGACTAATGAATAATACTGCTGGGGACGTTATTGAAGTTCCAGTTAAAGCAAACTTCCGTGAAGGATTATCAGTATCTGAATTCTTTATTTCTACCCATGGTGCTCGTAAAGGTTCTACAGATACTGCCTTAAAAACAGCTGAATCAGGATATTTAACAAGACGTTTAGTTGACGTTTCTCAAGATGTTATTGTTTCTCAAAACGATTGTGGTACTTCAAAAGGGGTTTACTTAGAAGATATTTTAGGTGATGACCAAAAAGTAGTAGTTACTGTTTATGAAAGAGTTATTGGGCGCTATGCTGCTGAAGATATTTATAACCCACAAACAGGTGAATTAATTGTTAAGAGAAATGCTTTAATAGATGAAGACACATCAGTAAATCTTGAAAAAGCTCAAATTAAAAAGATTAAAATCCGTTCAAATCTTACATGTGACTCAAAGAGTGGCGTATGTATGAAATGTTATGGACGTAACTTAGCTACTAATGAAATAGTTGAAGTTGGAGAAGCAGTTGGTACAATTGCGGCTCAATCAATTGGTGAACCTGGTACACAATTAACGATGCGTACTTTCCATACCGGTGGGGTTGCCTCAACTGTTGATATAACTCAAGGGTTACCTCGTGTTCAAGAACTATTCGAAGCTCGTAAGCCAAAAGGTAAAACTACTTTAACTGAGATTGATGGAGTTGTATCTTCAATTGAAAGAACTAAAGTTGGAGTAGCCATAACTATTAACAACAAGGAAACAGAAGAAGAAAAAGTTTATACTGTTGAAGTAACTTCAGAATTATTAGTTAAAAAAGGCGATAAAGTTATCCGCGGTCAAAAATTGATTAAAGGATCTATTGCTCCAAAAGAATTATTAAGAATTAAAGATACCGAAGCTGTTCAAAAATATATTGTTGAAGAAATTCAAAAAGTATATCGTTCTCAAGGTGTTGAAATTTCAGATAAACATATCGAAATTATTGTTCGTCAAATGATGAGAAAATTAATCGTTGTTAATGAAGGTTCTACTAAGTTATTACCTGGTCGTGAAGTTTCAATTCAAGAATTTAACGAAGCTTGTAAAGAAGCATTTACTAATGGAGAAACACTTCCAACTGCAAAAGCATTATTACTAGGAATTACTAAGGCATCTTTATCATCAGAATCTTGGTTGTCAGCTTGTTCGTTCCAAGAAACTACAAGAATTTTAACTTCTGCGGCTATTAGAAGTAAAACAGATGAATTAATTGGATTAAAGGAAAATGTTATTATTGGTGGACTTATTCCTGCTGGAACAGGATTACTAGAAGATGATACATTTGAATGTGAACATTCACCTGAACCAACTTCATTTGAATTGACAAAAAAAGAAGCTAAAAATGCTTATCAAAATGAATTTAATTCAAAAGATGATTTAGATTTAGATGTTGAAGATACTGAAGAAAATGATGAAGTAATTTATGATGAAACTGAAGATGATTTGGATGATTTTTCAGAAGAAACAGAAGCATAATTAAATAAAATAAGGATGGTTTTATAAAAACCCTCCTTTTTGTTTAAAAAAAATCAATAAAATGCATTTTTTTAATTTTTTGTATTTGTATATAGAAAAAAAATATGTTACAATAAATAATAAGAGAAGAAGGAAGGTATTTGTATATGGCAAAATTAGACAACACAGTTATAAGTGAACAAGCTAAATTAGCAGAAGAGTTCTTTAATGCAAAAGAATATGCCAAAGCCTTTGAAATCTACAAACAACTTGCAGATCAAGGCGATATGAATGCTCAATTTAATGTAGGAATGTGCTATTACAAGGGCGAAGGCACACGTCAAGATTATTCCCAAGCTTTTGATTGGTTTTCACGTTCGTCAATGCAAGGGCAAAAAGATGCTCAATATTTCCTTGGAATTTGCTATGAAAATGGTCAAGGTGTTGCAAAAGATAGACAACAAGCATCATTATGGTATACTACTGCTGCAAAATTGGGACAAGTTCAAGCTGAATATAGATTAGGGACGTTTTATGCTTCTGGTGGTGATGGTATTGATAAAGATCCATGCCAAGCAGTATTTTGGTTTACAAAAGCTGCAAGAGAAGGTCATTTAGATTCACAATATCGTTTAGCATATTGTTATGAAAAAGGTGAAGGTATTATGCAAGATCTTCATCAAGCTGTTTTATGGTTTACAAAAGCTGCTGAAGCTGGTAATACTGAAGCTCAAAACCGTTTAGGATACTATTATGCCAATGGTAAAGGTGTACCTCGTAACTTAATTCAAGCTATTCAATGGTTTGAAATGGCTGCTAATGGTGGTAATGTTGAGGCTCAATGTAAACTAGGTAACCGTTACTTTAATGGTGAAGGTATTCCAAAGAGTATCCGACAAGCAATTTATTGGTGGATTAAAGCTGCCTCAAATAATAATTTCGAAGCACAATGTAATTTAGGTTCTTGTTACTTCAATGGTACTGGAGTAGTAAAAAATGTTACTCAAGCTATCCAATGGTGGACTAAAGCTGCAGATTATAATTATATTCCAGCTCAAAAATTACTTGGAAACTGTTATGCTAAAGGTACTGAAGGAATTCATGCAGATATGAGTTTAGCTAAATTCTGGTGGGAAAAAGCTGCTGAACTTGGTGATACTGAAGCTCAATGTAAAGTTGCAGAATGTTATATTTCTGGACAAGGTGTTCAATTTCCTGATGTTCAAAAGGGATATGACTGGTATGCTCAAGCAGCGAAACGCGGTTATGTAAAAGCTCAAAATGAACTAAAAAACTTTAAAAAGAATGTTTTTGGTAAATTAGCATATAAAAAAGAAAAAGAAAAATAAAAACAGCTTGAGCTGTTTTTTTATTTGTTATGGCAGTTACGGGCGGATTCGAACCGCCGTTGAGGCCTTAGGAGGGCCTTGTAATATCCTCTATACTACGCAACCATGCTTATTCATTATAACAAAAGGCATATTTCTTTTCAAGATTTTGTTTTAAAATGCATAAAAACACCGTTTTTGTGAAACACTAAACGACGTGTGCTAATATTATTTAATAAAATATTACAAAAAAGATAAAAATGCATAAAAAACAAAAAAAACATACTTGTTGATTTTATGCCATTTTATCAACCCACTTTAATCGGTGTATCTTATAGTTACAAGAAAATTAAAAAAAATAAAAAAAAACTGTTTTTTTTCTTGACTTCAAGATATACTATGATATAATCATACTGCTGTTAAAAAATTGTGCATTTAATAATTATATTAAATCAAATCATATATCATGAAAATGATAGAAAGGAGATATTGATATGCCAACAATTGAACAATTAGTACGTAAAGGTAGACAAGACAAAGTAACTAAATCAAAATCACCAAGCTTAGGTGTAGGTTTCAATACTTTACAAAAACGTTATACTTCAATCGCATCACCACAAAAACGTGGAGTTTGTACACGTGTTACAACAATGACACCAAAGAAACCAAACTCAGCATTACGTAAATATGCGCGTGTGCGTTTAACAAATGGAATCGAAGTAACTGCTTATATTCCAGGTGTAGGACATAGTTTACAAGAACATAGTACTGTATTAATTCGTGGTGGACGTGTTAAAGACCTTCCAGGGGTACGTTACCATATTATACGCGGTGCTTTAGATACAACAGGTGTTGCTAACCGTATGCAAAGCCGTTCTAAATACGGAGCTAAAAAAGCAAAAGCTAAAAAGAAATAATATCATAAGATAGAAGGAGGAATCGATCATGCCTCGTAAAGGTCATATAGTAAAAAGAGATGTACTTCCAGATCCAATTTATAACTCAAAAATTGTTACTAGAACAATTAATGCAGTTATGTTAGACGGTAAAAAAGGTACAGCACAAGGAATTATATACAACGCATTTGACATAGTTAAAGAAACTACTGGTCAAGATGCATTAGAAGTATTTAATAAGGCATTAGAAAACATTATGCCTGTATTAGAAGTTAGAAGCCGCCGTATCGGTGGTCAAAACTATCAAGTACCAGTTGAAGTTAGAGCCGAAAGAAAACAAACTTTAGGTTTAAGATGGTTAGTTAAATATGCTCGTCTTAGAAATGATAAAACTATGGATGTTAAATTAGCTAAAGAAATTATGGATGCTGCCAATGGTTTAGGTGGTGCTTGTAAGAAACGCGACGACACACATAGAATGGCAGAAGCTAACAAAGCATTTGCTCATTATCGTTGGTAAGGAGAAATATTTATGCCAAGAGAGTTTACATTACATAATACTCGTAATATCGGTATCATGGCTCATATTGATGCTGGTAAGACGACTACAACAGAACGTATCTTATTTCATACTAAGAAAATCCATAAAATTGGAGAAACTCATGATGGAGCTTCTACAATGGATTTCATGGAACAAGAAAAAGAACGCGGAATCACAATTTCATCTGCAGCAACAACTGCAATTTGGAAAGGTTACCGTGTAAACATCATTGATACTCCAGGGCACGTAGATTTTACAGTAGAAGTAAGTCGTTCATTACGTGTACTTGACGGTGCTGTAACAGTACTTGATGGTCAAGCTGGTGTTGAACCTCAAACAGAAACTGTTTGGCGTCAAGCTACAGATTATAATGTACCACGTATTGTATTCGTTAATAAAATGGATAAGACTGGTGCAGATTTCCAATATTCAGTTGGTACTATTCACGATCGTTTAGGAGCAGTTGCTGCAGCGATTCAATGGCCAATTGGTGCTGAAGATCAATTTAAAGGACATGTTGACTTAATCACAATGAAATCATATATCTATGATGGAACTGCTGATGAAGGAAATGTTGAAGGTGAATGTCCTGCTGATTTAGTTGATATTTGTCTTGAAAAAAGAGAATTATTAATTGATACATTATCAAACTTTGATGATGAATTAGCTATGCTTTATCTTGAAGGTGAAGAAATATCTAATGACATGATTAAAGCTGTAATACGTAAAGCTACATTAAAAGTAGAATTCTTCCCTGTATTATGCGGATCTGCATTTAAAAATATGGGTGTTAAGAGAATGCTTGATGCAGTAATCGATTACCTTCCTTCTCCACTTGATGTTGCTGACATTATTGGTCACACAACTGATGGTGATGAAGTAATTATTAAACCAGAAGATAGCGCTGATTTTGCTGCCTTAGCATTCAAAGTAGTTACTGACCCATTTATTGGAAAATTAACATACTTCCGTGTATATGCAGGTAGTATGACTTCAGGATCTTATGTGCTTAATGCTACAAAGAACACTAAAGAACGTTTAGGACGTATCATGCAAATGCATGCTAACCATCGTGAAGAAATTAAAGAAGTTTATACTGGTGATATCGCTGCTGCAGTTGGTTTCAAATCAACTACTACAGGTGATACATTAACAGTTGAAAAAGGCGATTTAATTTTAGAAAAGATGGTATTCCCTGAACCAGTTATTAGCGTTGCTGTTGAACCAAAAACTAAAGCAGACCAAGACAAAATGACTACTGCTTTATTGAAATTAGCTGAAGAAGATCCAACTTTCCGTACATATACTGACTCTGAAACTGGACAAACTATTATCGCTGGTATGGGTGAATTACACCTTGATATCATCGTTGATCGTATGAAAAGAGAATTTAACGTTGCTGCAAACGTAGGTAACCCACAAGTTTCCTACCGTGAAACAATCACAGTTGCATCAGATGTTGAAGGAAAATTCGTTCGTCAATCTGGTGGACGTGGACAATATGGGCATGTTTGGATTAAATTCGAACCAAATCCTGAAAAAGGATATGAATTCGTTGACGCTGTAGTTGGAGGGACTGTTCCTCGTGAATACATTGGCGTAGTTGATAAAGGATTACAAGAATCACTTCCTGGTGGAGTATTAGCTGGTTATCCATTAATTGATATTAAATGTACATTATTTGATGGATCTTACCATGAAGTAGACTCATCAGAAATGGCGTTTAAAGTTGCTGCATCGATGGCATTAAAGAATATGAAAGATAAATGTAAACCAATATTATTAGAACCAATTATGTGCGTAGACGTAATTGTTGCTGAAGAATATATGGGTAACGTTATCGGTGACTTAACTTCTCGTCGTGGACGTTTAGAAAGTCAAGAACCACGTGGAAATGCAATAAACATTCGTGCTTTTGTTCCACTTGCTGAAATGTCAGGTTATGCTACTGCATTACGTTCAAATACACAAGGTCGCGGAACATTTATGATGCAAATGCACCATTATGAAGCTTGCCCACGCAATATTCAAGAAGATATTTGCAAAAGCAGATCATAATTAACAAAAAAGAGGTTTTCTCTTGATTTTCCTTGCCAAATAATATAAAATATTGATGGTAAATAAATCAAGAATAATTATAAAAATCAGGAGGACCATTTAAAATGGCAAAGGAAAAATTTGTACGTACAAAACCACATGTTAACATTGGTACAATTGGTCACGTTGACCATGGTAAAACTACTTTAACTGCAGCTATTACTGCTGTATTAGCTAAAAAAGGTTTAGCTAAAGCTAGAGCATATGACCAAATCGACGGTGCACCAGAAGAAAGAGAACGTGGTATTACTATCAATACATCACACGTTGAATATGAAACAGAAGCTCGTCACTATGCGCACGTAGACTGCCCAGGACATGCTGACTATGTAAAAAATATGATCACAGGTGCTGCTCAAATGGACGGTGGTATTTTAGTTATCGCTTCTACAGACGGACCTATGGCTCAAACTCGTGAACACATCTTACTTGCTCGTCAAGTTGGAGTTCCAAGATTAGTAGTATTCTTAAATAAATGCGACATCGTTGAAGATGAAGAATTAATTGACTTAGTTGAAATGGAAACTCGTGAATTATTAAGCGAATATGAATTCCCTGGTGATGATATTCCTGTAATCCGTGGTTCTGCTTTAAAAGCTTTAGAAGGAGATCCTGTTTGGGTTGCTAAAGTTGAAGAATTAATGGCTGAAGTTGATGCTTATATTCCAACTCCTGAACGTGCAGTTGATAAACCATTCTTAATGCCAATTGAAGACGTATTCACAATCACTGGACGTGGTACAGTTGTTACTGGACGTGTTGAACGTGGACAAGTAAAAACTGGTGATACAGTTGAAATCATCGGTATCAAAGATACTATTTCATCAGTAGTAACTGGTGTTGAAATGTTCCGTAAATTATTAGACTATGCTGAAGCTGGAGATAACGTTGGTATCTTATTACGTGGTATTTCACGTGAACAAGTACAACGTGGTCAAGTATTAGCTAAACCTAAATCAGTTGCTCCACACAGCAAATTTACTGCTCAAGTTTACGTACTTTCTAAAGAAGAAGGCGGACGTCATACTCCATTCTTCTCTAACTATCGTCCTCAATTCTATTTCCGTACTACAGACGTAACAGGTATTATATCTTTACAAGCTGGTACAGAAATGGTTATGCCTGGAGATAACACAGTAATGATCGTTGAATTAATTCACCCAATTGCTATCGAACAAGGAACTAAGTTCTCTATCCGTGAAGGTGGACGTACTGTTGGTGCTGGTTCAGTAGTTGACATTCTTTCTGAATAATTTAAATTAAAGGATTCCTTAGGGAATTCTTTTTTTCTATAAATTAGTATTTGTTCTGCTCTTTTACCTAATTTATTTATTATAAAATTTGAAATTAATATAACAAGAATTAAAAAATATAATAATATAGTTTATTTGTTTTCTAAATTAATAATTTATGATAAGATTAATATAGTTAATAAATAGTAACGATTAAGAGGTATGATTATGATTATAGATACACATTCCCATCTATTTGCAGATGAATTTAATAACGATTTAGACTTGTGTATTAATAATTGTCTAAAAAATGATATAAGAAAAGTTGTTTTAGTAGGTTTTTCAGAATCTACAAATAATAAAGCTTTAAGTTTGACAATGAAGTATCCAAATTTCTTTTATAACACAGCGGGTCTTCACCCATCAGAAGTAAAAAAAGATTATTTAATGGATATAAAAAAATTAGAAGAATTTATTTTAAAACACAGAGTGTATGCAATAGGGGAATGTGGCATAGACTATCATTATGGAAAAGAGTTAGAGATTGAACAAAAAGAAGCTTTTAAACTGCAAATATTACTTTCAATAAAGTATGATTTGCCTGTTATAATTCATATGCGGGATGCAACATTTGATACTTATGAAATACTGAAGGAATATAAGGGAAAAATTAAAGGTATAATGCACTGCTATAGTGGTTCATATGAAATGGCACTTAAATTTATTGAACTTGGTCTATATATTTCTATTGGTGGACCAGTAACATTTAAAAATGCTGTGGAACCAAAACGAGTTGCTAAAAATATAGATATTAATTATTTATTAGTTGAAACAGATTGTCCATATTTAGCCCCAACGCCATACCGCGGAAAAAGAAATGAGTCTGCATATATAATAAATATTATAGAAGAGATTTCTAAATTAAGAGATTGTCCTTATGAAGAACTATGTAATACCCTATTTAGAAATGCTATGAATTTATTTAAAATAAAGGAGTAATGAAATGAAAAAAATTGTTAGTTGTATTTATATAGTTACCTTAATATTCATGCTTAGTGGATGTTCATTTTTACAAAGTCAAATGTCTGTTGATTTAATTGAAGAAAATGCAAGTGTAATAAAAATTGAAACTGCAATAACTGATGTTGTAGATCAAGTATATTATTCATGCGTTGGAATACAAGTGAAAGAAACAAGTGGAACTTCAACAGGTAGTGGTCTTGTTTATAAACAAAAAGATGGATACTATTATGTAATAACTAATGAACATGTTATAAAAAATGCGTTAACTGTGAAAATTTATACAGGTGAATATAAATATTATGAAGCAACAATTATTGGGAAAGATTCGAAAAATGATTTAGCTATTTTAAGATTTAGTGATGATATTAAAAATTCTAAAATAAAAGTTTATGATATAGATGCAGATACTTTTGATGCTGTCGTTAGCGGTCAAACAATTATTGCAATAGGCTGTCCTTTAGGTCTTGATTATTATAATACTGTTACAAGTGGAATAGTATCTAGAACTGATGGTAATAGAATTCAGCATGATGCATCTTTAAATCCTGGTAATAGTGGAGGAGCATTATTTAATTTAAGTGGAAGATTAATTGGCATTAATGTTTCAAAGATAGCCGATGTTTATACAGATGAAGCTAAAACAGTTAAAACAACAATTGAAGGAATTGGCTTTGCAATTAATATGACAGTAGTTAATAAATGCATTTTGGATATCGAAAAATTAGAAACTGATATCACAAGACCACTTCTGGGAATAAACGTAGATGTAATCAATAGATATATATCTGATGAAGCCGATGTATTATTACTTCCAGCAATAATGGACCAAGGTGTTATTATAAGAAAAGTAAGTTCAGATACGTCAAGTAATTCTTTTAAAGCAGGGTTAATGGTCGGTGACATTATAAAATCAATAAATAATACACCTATTTATAAATCAACTGATGTCACAAATATATTAAGTTTAGCTTTAATAGGTGATGAAGTAAATATGGAAATATATCGTATAATTGATGGTAAATTTACTTTGGAACAAATTACTATAACACTTAGTTGATATAAACACCCAGTCACTAAAGTGACAGTTGCATATAATACATTGAGGTGATATTATATGACAAATTGTGGATGTAATAAATCATGCAACAACTCACAAGGTGGATTTGCATTTATCTTAGTATTATTCATTTTAATTGTTTTAGTTGGAACAGCTTGGGCATATTAAATTAAGTAGGGGACATATTTTTTATATGCATCATCTAAAGAATTTACAGAAGCATAAGTATACATTACCCTTTTGGGTTTTATGAACCATTCGGTTTCAATATAAGATGAATTAAATGCCGTTAAAAAAATCTTTTTTGCTAAAGCTTTCTCATTAACATCAATTAAAGGGTCATTGTTTGAATATCCAACCCAAACACTAATTACTTTTTTTGGAGTTAAACCAATCATATAAGCATCAAAATCAGATAGGCCACTTTTTCCAGCGATTTTCCCCTTGAGTTTATTTGCGATGGAAGAACCAGTTACACTTATTTTTGTATTTAAATTTGTATCAAACATATATGTCATTAATTCATTTATGACATAACAAGTATCAGAATCGAGCTTAGCTATAGGATTTATTTTATGTATATATTTATATTCACCATTTAAAGCAACAGCTTTAATGGTTTTTATTTTTTCATAATTTCCTAAATGAGCAAACGTTTGATATATTTCATTAAGCTTTAATAAAGACATCCCAACACTACCCAAACCTAACGATGGAATAGCATTTGCTTCAATATTAAAACCATTTAAAAAGTTTTTCAATTTATTCATCCCGATATAAACATGAGTTTTTATTGCATATATATTATCTGATGTTGCAAGCGCATGACCCATTGTAATGGGAATATCTAAATATTGATCGTTGTAATTTGAAAACGAATAAATTTCATTATCAATGTTTAAAGTTGTTTTAGAACTTAAAAATTTATTTAAAGGAGTCATTCCTGCTTCAAGCGCTTCATAATATAAAAAAGGCTTTATTGTCGATGCAATATCTCTTTTTCCATATATTCCAAGGTTATAGGAATTTTCATAATAGTTTTTCCCACCAATCGCACACGTCAAATAATAATTTTCGTCGGTTGCAATCACACTATAATCAGTATTTATATTCCTATATTCTTTTTCAATTTCTAAATTCATTTTAGTATCAAAATTAGTGTATATTTTATAAATACCTTCAAATTTTCTATTAACATTAATACTTTTAAATTCACTTAAAACAACATCCTTATAAAATAAAACACTTGAAGAATATTCTTCAAATAAACTAATCGGAACTACTTTATTATAATTATCTTCAAAATCGTTTGTAGAAATTATTCCATCATTATATAAGACATTTAATAATTGGTCTTTTTTCTCCATACAATTATTATAATTTAAAATAGGGTTATATTTAGATGGTGCTTTTAAAATAGCTATTAAAGTTACAAATTCATTTAAATTTATAGTGCTAATATCTTTATTAAAATAACCATAAGCAGCCGATTTAATACCAGTATAATGATTTCCAAAACTTAAGGTATTTAAATACAATTCTAAAATTTCGTTTTTAGATTTTTCATTTTCTAGTTTAATACTTAAATATAATTCTTTTATCTTTCTAAAAAATGTTTTTTCATTAGTTAAATAAGCATTTTTTATGTATTGTTGGGTTATGGTTGAAGCTCCAAAGGATGTGTCATTTTTTAAATTATGAAATAAAGATTTTGTGATTCGATAAATATCAAATCCACTATGTTTATAAAAATTTTTATCTTCTAAATGAAGTAAAATGTTAATGTAATCAGAAGAAATATCAGATATTTTAGTACTTAAATATGTAAAGTCATTTATGCTAGAAAAAATGATTTCATTATTATTATCATAAATCTCAATTTTACTATAATCAGAAAAATCATCATAAATCTCTGTAGGGTCAATCAAAAAAATGCCAACTAAGATTAAAATAAATGTTATTACTATAAATTTGATTTTCTTTTTTTTTCGCATAAAAATCACCATTTTTAGTATCCCAAGTATTAAACAAATTATTTATTTATGTTATAATCAAATAACGACTTTACAAAATAGAGGATATATATGTTAAATTTTTTTCGAAAATTATTTATAAAAGATTATAATAATCTAACAAACTTTAAAGTAAGACAAGCACATGGCAAGCTAGCTTCATTCATTGGTGTTTTTTCTAATTTATTTTTATTTGTTATCAAATTAATTATCGGTATTATTTCTAGTAGTATAGCCATTATTGCAGATAGTATTAATAATTTAAGTGATATGGTTAGTTCAGTTATAACTTTAATTGGTTTCAAACTTTCAATGATGCCAGCCGATAAAGAACATCCTTATGGACATCAAAGAATTGAATATATTGCAGGATTTGTAGTTAGCATCATTATATTATTTGTAGGTGGACAATTAGGATATTCATCAGTTCTAAAAATTATGGATAAAGAAAATAATAGCACTAAAATAACATTGATTACGATAATTATATTAATAATTTCTATAATGGTGAAAATATGGCAAGCATTTTTTAATAAACGAATTGGAAAACTAATTAACTCTGTAGCCCTAATCGCGACAGCTCAAGATTCACTAAATGATGTAATCGCCACAACATTTATATTAATAGGTGCAAGTATTACATATTTTACTGGTTATAATTTAGATGGTTATTTAGGAATTGCTGTTTCATTATTTATAATTTACTCCGCTATAAGGTTACTAAAAGATACAATGAATCCTTTAATAGGTATATCAATTGATAGTGATTTTGTTCAAAGTATAATAAAAGAAATAAAAAACTATAGTTGTGTTTTAGGACTTCATGATATTCAGTGTCACTCATATGGTCCAACCAAGTGTTTTATGACTATTCATGTTGAAGTATCAAGTTGTCAAAACTTGCTTGATGTTCATGACGAAATTGATAACATTGAAAGAAAAATATATAAAAAATTTGGAGTTGAACTTACAATTCATATTGATCCTGTTGAAGATAAAAATGAAGAAGTGATGGAATTAAGAAATTTTATTATTTTAAAAATGAATGAAATTAATAAAGAATTATCATTACATGATTTTAGGGTAGTTAAGGGAAAAACCCATACTAATTTAATTTTTGATTTAGTAGTTTCTAGAAAAATAAAAGATTCTTATGAAGATATCACGAAAAAATTTGAACAAGCTATCTTAGAGCTTGACGGAGTATATCATCTTGTTATTCATTATGACAATGATTATTTAGAGGTTTAATATGCAAAACAAATATTTTAAAAAAGTAAGTCAAGGTCAGTGCTTTAATCAAAAAGAAATAAAAGGACTCTCAAGCTATTTAGGATTAAGAGTATCTTATTTACATATATTTTTTTTGATTATTCTATCGGTTATATTAGTAAGTACAAATTTAATACTATTAGGAGCATTTACATTTTTCAAAAAAAATATTTATTTAGCCATTTTATTTAACTTATTATTAATAGGCGGGGTATTATTCTTTTTATTTAAATATTTTCTTAAAAGAAAAAAAAATTATTTAAATGTTATTGATGATTACTATCAAAAAAAATTATCATCTTATGCAGAAATGAAAAAATATTATACAACATTTTCACCTATTCCAGAAAATTATTTAAAGAAAAGCAGTGTATTATTTTTAACAGATGGCTATTATTTTGTAATTTTAGAAGATTTTTTAATTCAAACAGAATACTTTTTTGGACCTAGATATAAAAATAAATATAATAAATATCCACTTCTTAAAATTTTAGATAAAGAAAGCATTTTAAAACGACATGTTGATTTTAAATTATCAGATATTGCTTATTATACTATTGTTGGAAAAATAAAAGAGGAAATTGCCCATACTAATTATGATGAATATTTGCATTTATTTTCAGAAGATGATTATAATAATTATGTTGAAGTTCATTTGAAAAATTTTCATGTATTAACATTTGGAACAAATATATATGAAGTTTTAAAAGAACTATTACCACTTAAGGAGAAAATAAATGAAAAATGAATTATTAGTAGAAATGTTGACTAATTTAAAATATAAAATTTCTTTTGCTGAATCTTGTACTGGGGGATTACTTGCTTCTAAAATTGTTGATGTTCATAATGCATCAACAGTTTTCGACTTAGGTCTTGTAACATATGCTAATGAAATGAAAGCAAAATTTTTAAATGTTAATTTAAGTACAATTAACAAATTTAATGTTGTAAGTGAAGAAGTAGCATATGAAATGATAGTTGGTTTAAAAAATATTTCGAATGCTGATTGTGGAATTTCTATTACTGGACTAGCTGGTCCACAAGATTATTTAAATATAAAAGCAGGGACTGTATGTTTTGGTTTTTTTATAAAAGAAGAAATAATAGTTAAAACAGCATATTTTTTAAATAAAGAAAGAAATGAAGTAAGAGAATTAGCAACAGAATTTGCGATTAATGAAATGTTAAATTTATTAACATTAAAAAATAAATAAAAATTAAATACTATTGCAATAAAATTTTATAAATGGTATAATATTCAAGCATTTGAAAGAATGCCCCTTGCCATGCATAGTTGTATGGCCATAGACCACAAGGAGGTATAAACATGAAAAAATATGAAATTATGTACATCGTTCGTGCAAATTTAGACCAAGAATCAACAAAGAAAGTAATTGCTGACGTTAACGCAATTTTTACTAACAATGGTTCAGAAGTTCTAGAAATGAAAGAATGGGGACTAAGAGAATTAGCGTACGAAATTGAACGTGCTCGTAAAGGTTATTACGTATGGGCTTTAGTTAACGCTACTCCAGTTGCAATTTCTGAATTCAACCGTATTTTAGGATACAGTGAAGACGTTATTCGTTTTATGGCTGTTGTAGACGGCGAATAATATAAGGAGGATTTTTGTATGAATAAAGTTTTATTAACAGGAAGAATTACAAAGGATCCCGAAGTAAAATACACAAGCAATGGAATTGCTAATGTTAATTTCACTGTTGCTGTAGACCGTGGATATAAAGACCAATCAGGACAAAGACAAGCTGATTTCATAAATTGTGTCGCATGGAGACAACAAGCTGATTTTATCAGTCGTTATGTAAAAAAAGGTAATATGCTTGCCGTTGAAGGAAACATTCAAACTAGGAATTATCAAGGCCAAGATGGACAAACAAAATATATCACTGAAGTAGTGGTTGATAGTGTTGAAAATCTAAGTCCACGTGATCCAAATCAAGCGACAATGCAACCTCAAAGTCAAAATTATCAACAACCATATAATAATTATAACAATCCTGGTTATGGAAATTCACAACCACAAAATCAAACATATCAACAACCACAACAACCAAGATTTGAAACTAATAACCAAAATGCTTTCAATATCAATGTTGAGGATGATGATTTACCATTCTAAATAGGAGGAATCTAAAATGCAAAATAATCGTAAAAATGATGGCGCACCTCGTCGTCGTAGAAAAGTATGCTATTTTACACAAAACAAGATTGAACACATAGATTTTAAAGATGTTGATTTATTAAAAAAATTCGTTACTGATAGAGGCAAAATTTTACCTCGTCGTGTAACAGGTACATCTGCAAAATACCAAAGAAAACTAGCTATTGCTGTTAAACGTGCTCGTCATATGGCATTATTACCATTCGTTAAAGAATAGAAATTATTTATAGAGTCCCGAGGACTCTTTTTTCTTGTATAGTTTTAGAAAAATTGGTATAATAAAAAAAAGTGAGGTGTTAAAGTGCGAAAATTAATTATAGCAGTAATAAGCTTAATAGCATCAGTTTTTCTGTTCTATTTCTTTTTCTTAGATCTTTCTGATGAGTTTTTTTTATGGAATCTAAAAAATATAAGTCTATTTATTTTTTCACTTTCTACATTAATAACAAGTATTGTTTTCTTTGTTTTATTTCTTTTTAGAAATCATTCTAAAAAAGTAAAATGGTTAGAAAATAGATTAGAGCGTTGGAACAATATTTCTTATCACGTTAACCAAGCAGGAGATGAAGTATTTAATAAACTTCCAGTTGGTATTTTAATTTATGATGATTTAGAAATAAAATGGGCTAACGATTATGCAAAAAGCTTATTCCAAAATAAATTAATTGATAATAATTTAGAAGTAATTAATAAGAATTTGCTTGAAATGGCAGAAGACAAAATTTTAAATATGGTTATAAATATCAATGATAAATCTTATGATGTTATTCATAATGTTAATAATAAACTAATGTATTTTTTTGATCAAACAGATCGCGAGAATATTAAGAAAAAATATAAAGAACGTACAACTGCAATTGGCATTATTGTAATAGATAATTTAGATGAATCACTAAAAAAATTTGACATGCAAGAAAAAACTACAATTCGTGGGCAGTTTTTAGGAGAAATATCAGATTGGGTCAGTGATCATGAGGCTTATCTTCAATCAATTTCTGATGATCGTTTGGTAATGATATTAGATAGACATTCATTAGATAAGATGATTGATTCAAAATTTGATATATTGAATAAAGTAAGAGATATATCAAATAGAAACCATTTGCGTACTTCAATAAGCATAGGTATTGCCTGTTATGATACTAAAGAAGAAGAATTGGGATCTCTCGCTCAAAATGCAATTGAATTAGCTGAAAAACGTGGTGGAGACCAAGTTGTTGTTAACGTTGAAAAAGAAAAAATTCAATATTTTGGTGGAAAAACAAATGCTTTAGAAAAAAATTCATTAGTTAATGCTCGTATGCAAACTTTGGCTTTAAAAGATGCGATTGAAAGTAGTAATAATATTATTATAATGACACATTTTTTAGCTGATTGTGATGCGCTTGGCTCAATGATTGGTGTTTTAAAATTAGCGAAAAGTAGTAATAAAGATGCATATATTGTCTTTGATCCGACTAAAGCAGATACAACTGTTCAAAAATTATATAATAAACTTCAAATAGAAGAACCAGATTTATATTCGGATTTTATTGATTATGATGAAGCTATATCATTAATAAAACCAAATACATTATTGGTAATTACAGATACTCAATCTCCTCGTATTGCTATGTTTCCAGATTTATTAAAACGTATTACTAGATTTGCAGTTATAGATCATCACCGCGGTGGGGAAAATGGATTTAAAGATCCGATAATGTCATATGTAGAAACATATGTTTCATCAACTGTTGAATTAGTGAGTGAAATGTTTATGTTCTATAATCAAAATATTACATTAACTAGCCTTGAAGCTTCAATAATGCTTGCGGGTATTATTGTTGATACTAATAATTTTACATTTAGATGTGGTTCAAGAACATTTGAAGCAGCATCAACTTTAAAAACTTTTGATGCAGATATGATTATGGTTAGAACGTTATTAAGAGAAAGCGTTACTATTGAGCAAGAACTTGCGAGTGCATTGTTAAATGTTGATATTGTATTAGATAGATTTGCTATAGTAATGATTCCATCAGATAAAGAGGTTAAAGACCGTACAATGCTTGCTAAAATATCTGATCGTTTATTAGGAATTGAAGGCGTTGATGCATCGTTTACAATTGGAGCGATTGAAAATGAAAAAGCAATAGGAATTTCAGCTAGGTCGTATGAAGGCGTAAATGTTCAATTGATAATGGAAGAAATGGGCGGAGGCGGACATTTAAATAGTGCAGCTGCGCAATTATTTAATATCAGCACAATAGAAGTAAAAGATATGCTTTTAGAAATATTAAAACGTGAGTATTATGAAGATGGAGAAGAAAAAATGAAAGTAATTTTATTAGCCGATGTTAAAGGCAAAGGAACAAAGAATTCGATAATTGATGTTCCAAATGGTTACGGTAATTATTTGTTAACAAACAAACTTGCAATAGTAGCTAGTGATGAAAACATCAATACTTTAAAAGAAAAAGAAGTTCAAGAAAAACAAGATTTAGAACAACGTCGCAAGTTATTAGAAAAACTTAAAACTGAAATTGAAACTAAATCAATTAATTTATATATTAAAATTGGAGCGGATGGTAAATTATATGGAAGTATAACTACTAAACAAATTTGTGAAGAATTTGAAGCCCAAACTGGTATACATTTAGATAAGAGAAAAATAGAATTAGCAACTGATATAAATTCTGTTGGTATTTATAGCGCTACAGTAGCGTTAGATAAAGATATTATTGCATCAATTGAAATAAACGTCTTAGAAAAATAAAAGAAACAAGGTGATAACTTTGGAAAATGTTATTAAATCTATTCCCCATAATATCGAAGCCGAAATAGCTTTATTAGGATCTATATTATTAGATGAACAAGTTATTGTTGAAGCTAATGATGAATTAACTTTTAATGATTTTTTTGATTTGAAAAATAAAACAATTTATAAAGCAATGATTAATTTATATGAAAATAAAATCACGATAGACGCTACTTCATTAATTGGCGAATTAAAAAAAATGGATGCTTTTGACCAAATTGGCGGAGTAAACTATATAAATAGTATAATAACATTTAATTATACTACTTCGAATGTTAGCACTTATATTAGTTTGATTGTTGATAATGCTTTAAAACGTTATGCAATTGATGAATTAAAAAAATTATCCGATAGTGGTTATTTACAAGAATTATCGGCAACAGATTATTTAACTACAGTAGAACAAAAGGTTTATGAATTATCAAAAAGAAGAAAAACAGAAAATTTTACAAGAATAAATGACGTTGCCAAAAAAGTTAGAGAAAATATTGAATTAAATGCTCAAAAAACGAATAGTATTACTGGTCTTGATACAGGTTATCATGCATTGAATAGTATTACACTAGGATTTCAAAAAGAGAATTTAATTATTTTAGCAGCTCGTCCTGCCATGGGAAAATCGGCAATCGCCTTAAATTTAGCGGTTAATATAGCGGCAAATAATAAGGGTGGTAAAGGAACTGTTGCGATATTTTCTTTAGAAATGGGATCAGAACAATTAGTTGAAAGATTACTAGCAGCGGATGCTTCAATAAATTTAGGAACCATAAAAACTGGAGGACTTCAGGGAAATGAATGGCGAAGATTATCAACTTCAACTGCTCGCCTTGGAGAATTAAATTTATATTTCGATGATTCTTCTTTAATTACTGTCGCTGATATTCGTGCAAAATGCCGTAAATTATCAGCAGAGGTTGGATTAGATTTTGTAGTTATCGATTATCTTCAATTAATTGAAGGCGATGGAGGCAATAAATCTAAACAAGAAGAGGTTTCAAAAATCTCTAGATCGTTAAAATTAATGGCTAGAGAATTGCAAATACCTGTTTTAGCTTTAGCTCAGTTATCGCGTGAAGTAGAAAAACGTGAGGATAAAAAACCAATAATGGCTGACCTTCGTGATTCAGGAAGTATTGAACAAGATGCCGATATTGTAATGTTTTTATATCGTGAAGATTATTATTTAAAAGAAAAAAGTAACCGTCCTGATGAAGCCGACTTGATTATTGCGAAAAACCGTTCAGGGGCATCAGGAAAAGCATTGCCGTTTATATTCCAAGGTGGATATTCTAGATTTATTGAGAAAGATATTATTACGGATGCAGATTATAAAGATTAGAGGAGAATTACTATGTTAGATCGTTTACGCATTATGGAAGAAAGATATGAGGAATTAAATAATTTACTTTCTGACCCTGATGTAGTTAGAGATATAAAAAAATTAACAACCTTATCTAAAGAACAAAGAAATTTAGAAAAAGTTGTTATGGTATATCGTGAATACAAAAAAACTTTAGATAGCATTCCGGATTTAAAAGAAATGAAACATTCTGATGATGAAGAAATGGTTGAACTTGCAACTATTGAACTTAGTGAAGCAGAAGAAAAAGTTGAAAAATACGAAGAAGAGATTAAATTATTATTATTACCAAAAGATCCTAATGATGATAAAAACGTTATTGTTGAAATTAGAGGCGCTGTTGGTGGTGATGAAGCAAATATATTTGCAGGTGATTTATATAGAATGTATTCTAGATACTCAGAAGCCCGTGGATGGAAAATTCAAATTTTAGATGCAATGGTAGCTGAAATGGGAGGATATACACAAATTCAATTTATGGTTAGTGGAGAATCCGTTTATTCGTTTTTAAAATATGAATCTGGAGCTCATCGTGTGCAAAGAGTTCCGGCGACAGAAGCTCAAGGACGCATCCATACTTCTGTTGCGACAGTTTTAGTTATGCCTGAAGCTTCTGAAATAGATTTTGAGCTTAATATGAATGAAGTTAGAGTTGATACATTCTGTTCATCAGGACCTGGTGGTCAATCTGTTAATACAACATACTCAGCTGTTCGAGTTACTCATATTCCGACCGGCGTGAGTGTAGCCAGTCAAGTGCATAAATCTCAGCATGAGAATAAAGCAGCTGCAATAGCTTTATTAAAAGCTAGAATCTTAGATTCGATGATTCAAGAACAAGAAGAAAAAGAAGATGCAATGCGTCATTCATTAGTTGGCCGTGGAAATCGTAGTGAAAAAATAAGAACATATAATTATCCACAAAACCGTGTTTCTGATCACCGCATTAATTTTACTATAAATAGGCTTGATGTTATTATGGAAGGTAAAATTGATTTAGTTATTAATGAATTAATAAATGAAGATCAAAAGCGTCAATTATCAGCTGAAATCGCAGTTTAATAAGAAAGTGATTAATGAATCACTTTTTTGTTTTATTTAAATATTTTGAGATATAATATAAATAGTTATAGGAGGATTTTTATGAATAGTGGTCAAAATCAGTTTTTTGAATTTATTTTAAGTCGTACAAAAGAAGGTCATGAAGAAAAAATGATTAATACTTTGAAAGAATGTTTTGGAATGCAAAATGCTAATAATTTTAATAAAGAAGAATATGATAAAGCTTGCCTTGTAATTATTAACTGCTTAAAGCCAGAGCATGTTGATGAAGTATTAAATATTATGAACAAATTTGGTCAAAATCATATTTCTAAAAAGGACAAATACTAATTTATTTGTCTTTTTTTTGTTAAAATTATTTTCATAAGAAAAATATTATATTATGGATAATTTTGTATAAAAAGAAAGAAAAATCTTAATGTCGAAATATTTGGAATATGATACACAGTTAGAAGAAGCAAATGAATATGTTTATTGTATTTATCTACAAATATCACCTGCGATATAGTAAATATGACAAAATTGTGATACAATTTTTTAAGGTGATAATATGAAATATTTAGATTTATTAAAATATAGCGAAAATAAAATAATAAATGCGGATAAAGAACAAGGTGCAGCTTTAATAATATTAGAATATGTCTCAAAATTAAGTTCAGCGCAAATTTATGCAAATATGAATGAAAAAGTTAATGAAGAGATTATTAATTCGTTTAACGAAAAATTAGATAAGTATTTAATTGATAACATCCCTGTTCAATATATAGTGGGATATAGTTGTTTTTATGGTTATAATTTTAAAGTCAATAAAGATGTTTTAATTCCTAGATATGAAACTGAAGAATTAGTGGAAAATGTTTTATATCGATATGATAAATTTTTTAATGGTCATAAAGTAAAAGTTGCTGATGTCGCTTGTGGGAGTGGATGCATTGGTATTACTCTAGCATTAGAAGAAAAAAACATGGATTTAACAATTACTGATATAAGCTTAGATGCATTAAAGATTGCAGAATATAATAGTGTTTCATTAGGCGCTAATGTTAAAATACTACATGGGGATATGTTAAAGCCTTTAAAAGGAATGAAATTTGATATATTAGTATCAAATCCTCCTTATATTCCAGCGCAAGAATACGTTATGCCTTTGGTCAAAGATAATGAACCAAACATTGCTTTATTTGGTGGAGAAGATGGGATGTATTTTTATCGTATTATTTTAAAAGAATGTAAGGAGTATTTAAATGATAAAGCGATAATAGCTTTTGAACATGCTTATGATAAAAAAGAAGAAATGATAGCTTTAGTAAATGAATGTCTTCCAAATGCCAAAGTTGAAGTTATAAAAGATTTAAACCAAAAGGATCGAATGACATTTATATATATTGGTGATTTCAATGTCTAAATTATATATATTTCCAACCGATACAGTCTATGGCATTGGATGCTCGTTTTTTGATAAAAAAAATATAAATAGAATATATGAAATAAAAAAAAGAGACTTAAATAAACCTTTGGCAGTTTTATGCAGCTCATTAGAGCAAATTAAGACTTTAGCATATTTAAAACTTGATGATGAGAAATTGATTAGAACTTTTTTACCAGGAGCACTTACTATAATTTTAAAAACAAAGCAAGAAGTTTTTGAAAAAACCGGATATGAAACTGTAGGGGTTAGAATACCTGATTGTAAAGTGGCACTAGATTTAATTGAAAAGGTTGGACCAATGGCAACAACCTCAGTTAATGATAGTGGTGAGATTCCATTAAATGAATATGAAATAATTAAATTGAAATATATGGACACTGTTGATGAAATAATTAAACCAGATTTAAATTTTATTTCATCAAACAAATCGTCAACGGTTATATTAAGTAGTGAATCAGGCATTAAAGTTATAAGAATTGGTGATATCAGCCTAGATGATATAAATGAGGCATTAAAAAAATAATGTATAACCCCCTTCCCTTTAGCACATACTACTGTTAAAGGGAGGTTTTTTATGAAGAAAAAAAGAAAATACTTAATCATAATATTTATAATAATTGCTTTATTTTTCGTTTTTATTAATAAAGAAACCTCAAACTCCGAAATCAGAGTAAGGGTTGTTCCAGCATCTAATGAAGAATGTGATTTAAAAATTAAAGAAGAAGTTGTTTTAATTGTAAGAGATTTCTTATATGAGAATTATAATGAAAATAAAAATAAATATATTAATAATATCAATTTAAGTTTAAATGAGTTTAAAAATGATTTAAATGAAAAATATAACGCAAAAGTTAGTTTTTCTAATTCTACTTTATATAATAAAACATATAATGATAAAGAACTTAAAAACGAAGAAACACTTTTATTTTTAGTAGTAATAGAAGAAGGTCAAGGAGATAATTGGTGGGGTTCTATTTATCCTAAATTTTTAGAGATTGAAAGTATAGATGAAGTAAAACATAAAAGTTATTTTGCTGAGTTGTTTAGCAGTTTATGGGGAGGATAATATGGCAAAAATTATTAAAATTGACGAAGGTAATTTATTTGAAGTAAAGGATTTTTTATTAAATGTTCCAGCAATTGAAACTATTGATGAAGAAATTTTATTAAATGGTGTTATTGCAAAAGAAGAAACTAAAATTATTGGCTGTTTATCATATGAAATATTTGATAAAAATTGTTTAATTAGATATTTTGTTTTTAAAAAGGTATTAAATAACGAAGAAATAGAAGAACTATTTAAAGAATTAGAATTAAGCGCATTTAAAAAAAATTTAAATCAAATATTTTGCATTGCTAAAAACGAAATGGTAGAAAATTTATTCATTAACTTAGGCTTTGAAGTAGTAGATAAAAAGAATTTCTTTTTAGATGAAGTCTTGTTTGATGATTCGTTATTTCTCGCGTCATCTATTCTTAAAAAAAGGTTGAAATAAGGTTATACCTTGCAAATATCTTCAAAATACTTTATAATTAACTTATAATGTAATAAGGAGATATTTATGTTTAAATTAATAGATAAATACATTGATAAAATTATTAACTCTGATCCGAAAGTTCCCTTATGGAATGTTGAAGTAATAAGATTGGGAAAGGATATGCATTGGAATTATATCGATGGTTGCATGATGATCTCTTTAGTTGAACTATTTAAGGTTACAAGAGATAGTAGATATATTGACTTTGTTATTAAATTTGTTGATAATTTTGTTTTAGAAGATGGAACAATTAAAGGATATAGTCCGAAGAAATATAGTACTGATGATATTTGTGAAAGTCGTGTTCTTTTTGATTTGTATGAAATTACAGGTAATGAAAAATATCGTAAGGCAATTGATTATACTTATAGTCAAATTATAACTCATCCTCGTACTAAAGAAGGAAATTTTTGGCATAAATTGATTTATCCAAATCAAGTATGGTTGGATGGATTATTTATGGTTCAGCCTTTCTATGCCCGTTATGAGACTCAATTTAACGGTATGAAAAATTATAATGATATTTTAGGGCAATTTAAAAGTGTTCGTAATATAATGTTCGATGCTAAAAAGAATTTATATTATCACGGTTATGATTCATCAAAATCTATGTTTTGGGCTGATAAAAATACAGGTTTAAGTAAAAACTTTTGGTTAAGAGCTGAAGGATGGTATACAGTTGCGTTAATTGATACATTATCATATATTGATGAACAAATGTATGATGAATATAATACTTTAAAAACTTTATTAAAAGAAACTATTGATGGCTTATTAAAATATCAAGATAAGGAATCTAAAATGTTTTATCAAGTAATTGACAGAGTTGATGAAAAAGATAATTATTTAGAAACATCTGGTAGTGCAATGATTTCTTTTGCAATTTTAAAAGCAGTTCGTTTAGGTGTATTACCTGAAAGATATAAAGAAATAGGATTAGATATTTTTAATGGTATTTGTCAAAAATATTTAACTGAAGTAGATGGTGATTTGAATGTTGGTGGGATTTGCTTAGTTGCAGGTCTAGGTCCTGAAAACAACTTGCGCCGTGATGGAAGTTATGAATATTATTTATCTGAACCTATTGTAGAAAACGATGCTAAAGGTGTTGGACCACTTATTTTGGCCTATACTGAAGTTATAAGAATTACTAAATAAAGAGAGCAATCTCTTTTTTGGCGTTTAGAAAGGAATATAAAACATGAAAAAAATTTTAGCTTTCGTAGTATTTTTAGTTACAATTATATCGATTACTGCATGTAATGATTTAGAATCAGGTTCAAGTGTTAAAACTACTGAGTCTACTACAGGTAGTTTAGAGTCAAGTAGCTCATTTTCTAGTATTAGTTCAAGTTCATCAAGTAAATCAAGTAGCAAATCAAGTAGCAAATCAAGTAGTTCATCAAGTTCATCATCAGTTTATATTCCTACAACTTATTTAGAAGGAACTGAATTGATTGATGAATATATAAATCAAATGATAGAAAAAACAACAGATTATATGGCTCCATTTTGGAACAAGGAAAGTCCTAAAAGGAAGTGGAATTATATTGATGGTGTAATGCTGACTTCATTAATTGAATTATCAAAGACGTCTTTTGATTCAAAGTATATGGATTTTGTTTGTGATTATGTAAGCGCATATGTTTATGAAGATGGTTATCTAAAGGGTTATGCGGCCAATGAATTAGATTCAATTTGTGAAAGTAAAATTTTATTCGATGTATACGAAGAAACAAAAGAAGAGAAATATAGAATTGGAATTGAGAATACAATTGCTTCTATAAAAAAATATTGGCGAACTGATGAAGGAAGTTTTTGGCATAAAACAACTTATGAAAATCAAGTTTGGTTAGATGGCGCATATATGGCCTTTCCATTCTATACAAGATACGCCGTTGAAATAGAAAATGAAGTTGTTGATGTTAATGGAACAAAAATGACGATGTTAGAAGATATTGTAAATCAGTATAGAATTATTAGAGAAAAAATGTATAATGAAACAACTAAATTATATCATCATGGATACGATTCAAAATATAATACTGCTGATAAAATATTTTGGTCTTCACCTCAAACTGGCTGTTCGGCAAGTTTTTGGTTAAGATCGATGTGCTGGTATATAATGTCGCTTGTAGATGTATTAGAATATTATCCAGCAGGCGAAGATTTTGATTATTTAAATAGTTTATTAGTTGAAGCAATAGAAGGATTAATGCAATATCAAGACATTGACACAAAATTATTTTATCAGGTGCCTAATTTAGGGAATGTAACATTATATAATGAATTTGATCCTATCAATCAAGTTAACAGAGATTTATCAAACTATTTGGAAACATCAGGAAGTTCAATGATGGCTTTTGCTTTAATGAAAGCAAGCAGATTAGGATTAATAGATGAAGATTATCTTATGGAAGGTAAAAACATATTTGATTCAATTTGTGATTTAAAACTAAGCAGTACAATTAGTGGTGATTTAAATCTTGTAGATATTTGTATTACTGCAGGTTTAGGTCCAGAGAATCAAGTAAGCCGTAATGGAAGTACTCAGTATTATTTAGCTGAAACGGTAGGGGCAAATGATGCTAAAGGGGTTGGACCATTTATCTTAGCATATACGGAAATAAAAAAGATGAAATAACGATAAAAGGCAGGTAAAATCTGCCTTTTTATATTTTATGAAAATTTATGAAAAAAATAAAAAATAAGTGTTGACAAGTTTAATGAAATGTAATAGAATGATTAAGGCTGCTAA
Source organism: Anaeroplasmataceae bacterium (assembly GCA_031549865.1). Taxonomy (GTDB): domain Bacteria; phylum Bacillota_I; class Bacilli_A; order Acholeplasmatales; family Anaeroplasmataceae; genus JAVBPE01. The sequence continues at coordinate 53,970 of JAVBPE010000020.1, forward strand.
AAACAAGCTTAAAAAAATAGCTTAATTTAGAGTCGAAATTAGTCTTTGAAAACTGAATAATGACAAAAAGAATCGTGAATTAAAAAACACAATTTCTGCAAGATAACAAAAGATAACAAAAAGAAATTGAGCACAAGAGAAAAAACGAAAAACAAAAAGATAAATTTTTGGAGAGT
>JAVBPE010000003.1:0-68564 GCA_031549865.1 Anaeroplasmataceae bacterium
CTAGCTAGGTGATATATTTTTATTTTATTTCTTTTTTATTAAAATTAAAGGTTGAATTTCGCTATTGACTTTTCCTTGTTTTTGTAGTACGCATTAAAAAAACCAGCTTCCTGGCTTAATTATTTTTGTTCATTTTAATAATTTTTTGTATTTTTCATTTCGTTTTATTACTTCTATTGTTGTTTCTTCCAAATTCTTAATTATTTTTTTTATACTTGATTCACTCATGCCTATTGCTTCAGATAACTCTTCATATGTAACGTTATCATTATCACAATATACTAATTCAAAGATTTTTACCATATGATATGTTTTATACTCACAATCTTTAAAAAAGCAATAGTTCTTAGTTTCTGCTAATAGTAGCATTACAACTGATTCATCTTCTCCTTTTCTTTTTTTTAATAAACTCAAACAATCTTTTTTCATACCAATTCCTCTTCCAATATTTTTGAAAGCACTTGCTATTTTGAAAATATGAAAAAAAATTAAAAATAATATGAAATTTCCCCATCCCAAATATTATAGAAAATGCCTTTATCAAATTCTATCATTAATAATCTTTTTTGTCGATTTTTGTATAAAAAAGGGTTTGTAGCATAAAAAAAACGATATATTTTGATATGATACATCGTTTTTTTATTGATTTATTATTTGTTTTTTAATTTAATTGCGGCTTGAGCAGCAGCTAATCTTGCGATTGGTACTCTATATGGAGAACATGATACATAATCAAGTCCTAAACCATTAACAAATTCAATACTTGAAGGATCTCCTCCATGTTCGCCACAAATACCTAAATGAATATTTGGACGTGACATTCTTCCTAATTTAATAGCCATTTCAATTAATTTACCAACTCCATGAGTATCAAGTCTTTGGAATGGATCACTATCATAAATATTATTTTTATAATAAGCATCTAAGAATTTTGCTGCATCATCTCTTGATAAACCAAAGCTCATTTGAGTTAAGTCATTTGTTCCAAAGCTGAAGAATTCTGCTTCTTTAGCTATTTCATCAGCTAAAACAGCAGCTCTTGGAATTTCAATCATTGTCCCAATTTTATAAGCAATATGGTATTCTTGTTCTTTGAATACTTTCAATATTTCTTCATCACATATTTTTTTAACAAAACTAAATTCTTTTAATTCGCCAACTAAAGGAATCATTATTTCAGGAATAATATTGCAATTTAATTTTTTGTTTACAATAATGGCAGCTTCAATAATTGCACGAGCTTGCATACGGGCAATTTCAGGATACGTTACGCATAAACGACAACCACGGTGACCCATCATTGGATTAACTTCTTCTAAATTCAAACATTGATTTTTAATATCTTCTAAAGATATATTCATTTCTTGACTTAAAATTTTAAAGTCTTTTTCTTCTTTTGGTAAGAATTCATGAAGTGGAGGATCAATTAGACGAATTGTAACCGGTAGCCCCTTCATTACTTCATATATTTGTATATAATCTAATCTTTGAAATTCTAAGAGTTCACTTAATGCTTTAACTCTTTCTTCTTCATTTCGAGATAAAATCATCTTGCGCATTGGAAGTAATCTATTTTCATTAAAAAACATATGTTCACTACGGCATAAGCCTATACCTTGAGCTCCAAAATCATAAGCAATCATAACGTCTTTTACTGTGTCAGCATTAGTTCTGATTTCCATAGTTCTTTGTTCATCAGCCCATGACATTATTTTTGAGAAGTTACCTTCAATTTTAGCGGGATTAGTTTTAACAAAGCCCAAATAGAATTTACCAGTTGTACCATCTAAAGAAATATAGTCGCCTTCCTTAATTGTGTAACCTTTAATAGTCATTACTTTTGTTTCTTCATTAATTTCTAAGTCCTTACATCCACTTATGCAGCAAGTCCCCATACCTCTTGCAACTACTGCCGCATGGGAAGTCATTCCACCATTAACAGTTAGGATACCTTCAGATATATGCATTCCTTCAATATCTTCAGGAGAAGTTTCATGACGAACTAAAATTACTTTTTCACCACGTTTATGAGCATCTTTAGCATCTTTAGCATTAAAATAAACTCTACCAGTTCCAGCACCAGGTGATGCAGGTAAGGCACATCCTAATAAAACTGCTTCATTAAGAGCTACCTCATCAAAATTTGGATGTAATAATTGATCTAAAGATTTAGCTTCAACTCTTAAAATAGCTTCTTCTTTTGTAATCATTCCTTCTTCTACCATATCACAGGCAATTTCTAAAGCAGCCTTAGCAGTTCTTTTTCCATTTCTAGTTTGAAGGAAATAAAGTTTACCACTTTCAATTGTAAATTCCATATCTTGCATATCACGATAATGATTTTCTAAGATATTTGATAAACGGATAAATTCTTTATAGCAATCCGGCAGGTCTTGTTCCATCGCAGTGATACGTGATGGTGTACGAATACCAGCAACAACATCTTCACCTTGAGCATTTATTAAATACTCACCATATAATTCTTTTTTACCAGTTGCTGGATTTCTAGTAAATGCAACCCCAGTACCTGAAGTATTTCCCATATTACCAAATACCATAGCTTGAATGTTAACAGCAGTTCCCCATTCAGACGGTATATCATTTAATCGGCGGTAAAATATTGCACGATCATTATTCCATGATCTAAATACTGCTTCTATCGCAAATAATAATTGTTCTTTTGGATTTTGCGGAAAACTAGATTTAATATTTTCTAAATATAATTTTTTAAATTCTTTTACTACTTCTACTAAATCTAATTCTGTTAATTCAGAATCAAATTCATAGCCTTTTTCTTTTTTTATTTTAGATAAAACATGTTCAAATTTTGACTTTTCTAAACCCATTACTACATCTGAAAACATTTGAATAAAACGACGATATGAATCGTACGCAAATCTTCTATTCCCACTTTTTTTTGCAATACCTTCAACTGCAATATCATTTAATCCTAAATTTAAAACAGTATCCATCATTCCAGGCATTGATGCCCTAGCACCACTTCTAACTGATACTAATAAAGGATTTTCGTTATCACCAAATTTTTTATTTTGATATTCTTCTATTTTTTTAAGCGCATCAAAAACTTGTGTAATTATTTCTTCTCTTATTTGATTATCATATTTAAAATAATCCATGCACGCTTCTGTACTAATCGTAAAACCATGGGGTATAGGCAATCCAAGGTGAGTCATTTCAGCTAAATTAGCTCCTTTACCTCCCAGTAAATTGCGCATTGAAGCTCTTCCCTCTTCAAATAAATAAACCCATTTCATCATATAAACTAACTCCTTTAGCGAAACTAATCGCGTCAAATAATGTATAATATTATATTTCATTTTATATATTTTTTCAATAAAAAAGCAAATAAACAATAAAAAATTCACACAAATTTAACACTTTGCATATTTTAACACTAGGTGAAAATAATGATTTTTATTGACATTGAAAATTTAGCGTCTAAACAAAGCCATGAGGGGTTAAATAAAACACATAATTTAATTAATTCTTTATTATGTTATGAGTTCATTAGATTAAATAGTTTAGATATCAAAACAGAATTCAAAACAGTTAATTCTTTAAAGTTAAATCAAGAAGATATTGTATTATCTAATATGATTACAAATGATTCTTTAAACATTTTAATTAAAGCAAATAATAAAATTAATCTTCTTTTTAATCTTAATACCGAAGAATTAAAAAATTATTTAAATAGTTTGAAATATTTTTTAATTAATGATTTTAATATTGTACTTTCTAAAAATAATTTAAACATTTTTGTTACTTATAAATATGAATCGAAAAATTTAAGAATGCATTTGAATGATATAATAGCTGAACAAATAATTAAAATGCTTTGTATATATTTAGAAAAGAATTATACTTCTGATACATTTGATTCTATATTTACTTATAAATATAAAAATGAAGAAGATTATTCAAGAATAATTACATTATTAGATATTCCTTATAAAAAACTCAAATGTCATAATTTCATTCCCGCAAAAGTTAAATATGAAGACTATATTAAAATACCTTTATTTTCTAAAATTAAATATTATAAAATAAAAGATGGTGATTCCTTATTTAAAGTTAGTTTAAAAACAAAATGTTCATTAAAGAAATTAAAATTATTAAATGATATAAAAAGTGAAAAGATTAAAGTCGGGGAAATATTATTATATATTTAAGCATATAATTTTTTGGTGATTATATGCTTATTCTTTTATTAATTCTTTTTATATTAACAATTATAAATAAAGATAGTGTTATTGCCTCATCACTTGATTCATTAAAATTGTGGACTACTGTTTTATTCCCATCAATGTTTTTCCCTTTTGTTTTAAGCGATTTGATTAAAAATAATTTAAATAATAAAGTTATTAAAAAAATTCTAAAAATTTTACAAAAAGTTTTCAATTTAAAATTTTTAGAATCCGGAGCTATTATTTTATTATCACTTTTTTGTGGTAATCCAGGCAGTGCGAAATTAATAAATGAATATTTAGAAGATAAAAAAATAGATTTAGAAGAAGCAAATATTTTAATTACTTTTACCTCTTTTATGAGTCCTTTTTATTTAATAACCATTAGTAGTATATTGCTTCAAAATAGTTATTTGATATCCTTAATTCTGAGTCATTATTTAAGCATGATTTTATATGGATTTATAATAACAAGAAAATATAATAAAGAACGTATTAGAATCAATAATTTTGACCAAATCAAAACTCCAATTTTCAAAGTATTTTCTAATAGTATAGATAAAAATATTGTTGTATTATTTAAAATTTTAGGAGTAATTGTCACATTTAACGCAATAATTTCTTTAATAATGCCTTATTTTGGCGAAACAAGTATTTATTTTAATTTATTACTTGAGATTTTAACAGGTTTAAATAAATTAACTACCTTGCCAATAGACGCCATAAAAAAAGGCCTTATAGCGGCCTTTGTATTAGGATTCAATGGATTTAGTATTCATCTTCAAATTAAACAAATCTATCCAAATTTAGAATATAAAAAATTCATAATATCAAAGTTATTAATAGGAATACTTTCTTGTCTAATATTTTATATCTTAACTTTTGTTGATTCAATAACTATTAATAGTTTTAATAATCAATATATCCTTTTAGTTTTACTTATCATTTTTTTTGTCATTTATTTCTTTATTCTTATTTTTTCCAAAAAAGGAAAGAAAGAAAATCATCGATAATGCTATTACTGCCATTATTATTACAACATATAATTCATGAGATGGATTTATAAAGTAATAAATACCTAAACCGATTAACAATAAGGCGTGAATAGTTATTACTATTGTATATGTTAATTTTTTATTTGACTCTTTTTTTTGAAACATAAAAACATTTATTAATAATATAAAACCTAGAATAATACTTACAATTGCATAAAACATATTTCACCTATAAACTTGCTTCAACATCTTTAAGCATTGGAGCTGTTTTGTCTTTCTCAGATAAAATTGGGTGATCAATCCCCCAGTTAATACCTATTTCTTTATCTTGCCAATTAACGTGAAAACGATATTTAGGGTTATATGGAACATCAACTTTATATTGCATTTCGACGTGTTCTGTTACAGTTTTATAGCCATGTAAAAAACCTTTTGGAACGTATACTTCTTTTTTATTTCCACTTGATAATTCTACACAAAACCATTTTTTATATGTTGGTGAATCTTTTCTTACGTCAACAGCATAAAAAATTACAGTTCCACGTGTTACTCTAAATAATCTAGTTTGTCCAAATGGTTCAAGTTGACCATGAAGTCCTCTTATTGTTCCTGCTTGAGCACTATATGAATGATTATCTTGTACAAATACTGTATCTATCCCTTTTTCTTGTAATGTTGTAAGTGAATATGTTTCCATAAACCAGCCACGATTATCACCAATTTGCTGAGGTTGAATGACATATAATCCTTCAAAATTTGTCTTTAAAACTTGCATGATATACCTTCTTTCGTATATGACTAAGTATTATAATCAATTATATCATACTTTTTTTATCATTACTATATATTAAAAAGCATTAGTATAAATAAAAAAATCACTTTAAAAGTGATATTTTTTCTTTAAATGGCGCCCACACTAGGACTTGAACCTAGGACCCCTTGATTAACAGTCAAGTGCTCTAACCAACTGAGCTATGTAGGCATTTCTTTTATTATTCTAACATGATAAATTTATTATTTCAAGAACTTTTAGTCTATCTTTTTAAAAAATAATTTAGTTCGTTTTTTTATATTAATTTTATAAATAAATATTTGAAATTTTTAAGAAAAGAGTGTATAATATTAAAATTAAATACTAGGAGGTATTATTATGGAAATAACATTAAATAAAAGTCAAAATTTAAAAGAAAAACCACAATCAAGCTCATTAGGATTCGGTAAATATTTTACTGACCATATGTTTGTTTGTGATTATATAGTCAATGAAGGAATTAAAAATGCTATGATCGTACCTTATGGACCAATATCTTTAGACCCATCTGCAATGGTACTTCATTATGCTCAAGAAACTTTTGAAGGTTTAAAAGCTTATTTAACAAAAGAAGGAAAAATATTATTATTCCGTCCTGAAATGAATGCTAAAAGATTCCAAAATTCTAATGCGCGTTTATGTATGCCTAAAATTGAAATTGAAGATTTCATAAAAGCTATTGAAGAAGTTATTAAAGTTGATCATTCTTGGATTCCAACTGAGAAAGGAACTTCATTATATATACGTCCATTTATGTTTGGATATGATTACAAATTAGGTGTTCATGCTGCTTCTAAATATAAATTTATGGTTTTATTATCACCAGTTGGTTCATATTATCCAAATGGATTACAACCTGTAAATATCTTAATTGAAAATGAATTAGTACGTGCTGTTAAAGGTGGTACTGGGGAAGCAAAATGTGGTGGTAACTATGCTGCATCAATATTAGCTCAAGAAAAAGCTGAAAAATTAGGATTTAATCAAGTATTATGGTTAGATGGTGTACAACGTAAATATATCGAAGAAGTTGGAACAATGAACGTTATGTTCTTAATTAACAATGAAATTATTACTTCTCCACTTGATGGTTCTGTATTACCTGGAGTTACTCGCGATTCAATGATCACAATTCTAAAAGACTTAGGTTACAAAGTAAATGAAAGACAATTAAGTGTTGATGAATTAATGGCTGCTGCCCATGATGGAACATTACAAGAAGCTTTTGGTACAGGTACTGCTGCAGTTATATCTCCAATTGGAAAATTAAGATATAAAGATGACGAAGTTGTTATTAATAATGGTAAAATAGGAACTTTATCTCAAAAATTATATGATACTTTAACAGGTATTCAAAATGGTATTTTAGAAGATAAATTTAATTGGACAAGAGAAATTAAATTATAATAAAACGGCTCAAATTAGAGCCGTTTTATTTTAGTTGCTTTTGGAAAATAGGATTGAAAAAAATAATATTGATATAGAAAAACTTAATATTAATAAAAAAAATTCTTTTATAATTATTTGTTCATAATCATGTTTTTTTTCTCCAGCCATTACAACTTCTATTTTTTCGTTTTTGATTAAAATATCTTTAATTTCAATATTCGATTCCTTACTATAATAAACTGTTATAGATGAATCATTTGTTAGATAATTGTTTTTTATTTGCGCATTTAAATTATAATTATTATAAATGTATTCTTGAATGCTTATTGCATCTTCATTTTTACTTCTTAAATCGATATTGTCTTTATAAATATAATTTATTTCTTCTTTTATTAATACTTTTGAATTTGATATTAATAATATTGTAAAAATACTAAATGAAATTAAAACAATTGTTAAGGCTTTTTTATAATTCCTTAAATAAAAAATAATAAAATCAAAAAAACAAAAATTCGCTCCCCTTTTTTTCATAATCTCCCCCACTAATATTATGACATAATCATAATAATTATTTTGTCAAAAAAAATATCACAATTAAGTGATATTATTTTCGATATAATTTTTTTGCATAAAATACTGCTTCAGTAGTTAAATTAATTTTTAATTTTTTAAATATTCCTTCATCAACATTAGGTAATATAACTGTTGAATGGGCATCACAGCCGTTTAATTTATCAATTTGTTTAAAAGCTAAATCGGCAAGAGGATTTGTTTGCGCACAAATTGCAAGGGCGACTAAAACTTCATCGGAATGAAGTCTAGGATTTCTATTTCCTAATTTCTCAATTTTAAGCTTTTGAATAGGTTCAATTATATTTGGCGATATTAAGATAACATCATCATCAATTTTGGCTAAGTATTTTAAAGCATTTAATAGTAAAGCCGCTGATGCCCCAAGTAAATCTGACGTTTTAGCGGTAATAATCGCTCCATCATGTAGTTCTATCGCAAATGAAGGAGTATTAGATTCTTCTTGCTTATTTAAAGCCGCTTTAACGCATTTTCTGTCTTCTACACTGATTGATAATTGACGCATTAATAAAGCTATTTTATCGCATGATTCTTGTTGTATCTTTCCATTTCTACAATCACATAATGAATTTAGATAACGTCTTATGATTTCAGCTTTTGAAGCCTGTTGAGCACATAGATCATCAACAATCGCAAAGCCAGCCATATTTACCCCCATATCTGTCGGAGATTTATATGGGCTTGATCCATAAATTACTTCAAACATTGATTTAACGACTGGAAAAACTTCCACATCACGGTTATAATTTACTGCTAGTGTTCCATATGCTTCTAAATGAAATGGGTCAATCATATTAACATCATTTAAATCAGCTGTTGCAGCTTCATATGCGAGATTAACCGGATGTCTAAGTGGTAATGACCAAACTGGAAATGTTTCATATTTGGCATATCCAGCATATTTATTTCTTTTATGTTCATGGTATAGCTGTGATAAACAGGTTGCCATCTTTCCGCTTCCAGGACCTGGAGCTGTAACAACTACTATTGGTTTTGTTGTTTCAATATATTCATTTTTCCCAAATCCATCTTCACTTAAAATGAAGGGTATATCATGAGGATATGAAGGTATTTCATAATGAAGGTATGTTTTTATTCCTAAATTATTTAGTTTAGTATTAAATTGATCAATTGTTTTTGTAGAATGATATTGAGTAATACATACACTTCCAACATATAACTCTGATTCTCTAAAAGCATCAATTAATCTTAACACTTCACTATCATAATTAATCCCTAGATCTCCTCTAATTTTATTATTTTGGATATCATTAGAATTTATGACTATTATTACCTCTACTTTATCTTTTAAAGTTAAAAGCATTTTTAACTTTGAATCAGGATAAAAACCAGGTAAAACTCTTGCGGCGTGATAATCATCAAATAATTTTCCGCCAAACTCTAAGTACAATTTATCGCCAAACATATTAACTCTATCTAGTATGTTTTTCGATTGCAATTCTAAATATTTTTCAGAATCAAATGCTTTTTTCATAGTTTTTTCTCCTTTCCAACAAAAAAAACATAGTTATCCTATGTATTTTTTAAGTAAAACATCATACAAGATATAATATCACATTTTATGACAAATGTCTAAGGATTTTGTAATAAATTAGAAATTTGTACTTCTAAAGATATTGGAAGGCCAATATTTAAATATCTAGTTAAAGCTTCTTCTTTTACGCCATTTTTATTTAAATGTTTCATTATTAAATTTGCTTCTTTATGGCGATCAGGAACTAATGAATATATAACAAACCAATCTTCTAAATTAGTTGTTTTTACTAAAAAATTTCCGACAAAGAAATCTTTTCCTAAAGTAATTTCATCAAATAATAAATTAAATAATCCATTATCATGTTTTACTCTTAAATTTGCCATTAAATCAATCTCTACATCGTCTACTTTATATTCTATAAATACTTGCGTTTTATAAATATTATTAGTTGTAAATAATTCTTTTTTTCCCATATGACTTAAAATTTTATCAACTTTACAAATATTTTGAATATCTAAAATAAAATCTAAATCATGAAAATCATCAACTATACCATGTAAAAATAAAAGTAACGATCCACCTACACCATATTTAATTTTTTGTTCATCTAATTGCTCAATAATCTTTTTGAGCACTGTAATTTTATCTTTAACTGCTTGCATATTAACACCTTATCGTCTTATATTTATTTAATTATAGCATTATAGTAAGCGATTTACAAGAAAACATTAATCGTTTTTATTTTTTGCTTTTCTTTTTTCTTCCATTTTTTGCTTAAATATTTGATATTCATCTTTAATTTTATTAGTATAACTATCTATTAAATCAGTAAATGTATATGACTTTGATTTAAATGGAAATAAAAATGATTGTTTATCTTTTAATTCCTCAGCTTTTTCTTTTATATGTATCTTAAATTGTTCGTAAGATAATATAATTTTATTATTTTTAGCAAGCTTAGAGATTTTAGCGTTAACATTAAATGAAATTAATAAGTCGACAAAGAATATTCCATAATAAAATCCTACAACTACCCCAAATGCTAAATTGCTATCAAACCAGCCTGTTAAATTATGCATTCCCTCATTTAAAATTAACATATATAAAAATGAAACAAGATACCAAATTAAAGAAAATAATGGACATATTATACCACCAATATTAAATTTACGATTTGAATAATCCCATAATTTTATATTAAAGAATTTAATAAATATGAACCCGGCAATATATTCTATTAAAGTCATGCTTGTCCCACTTAAGAAAACAATTAGTATTAAATTATATGTGTTATTTTCAAAAACATTAACATGGGAAAATAAATATAAAAAGCATGTCCCAAAACCATATAATGGAATATATGGACCTGTTAAAAAACCAGGATTAACCCATCTTTTTGCGGATATGAACCTTCTAAAAACTAATTCGATTATCCATCCAACTAATGAACCAATGAAAAAAAGTAATAAATAATCTAAAATAATCATAATCTCACCTAACTTTATTAATAATAATATACCACAAATGAAAAATAATAAACCTAAAATTGATATATCTTTAAAATAAAAGCACTTTATCTTTTTAATAAAGTGCATAGTTATTTACATTGATTCGTGGATAGTTCTACTTATAACATCATCTTGTTGTTCTTTACTTAACTTATTAAAGTTTACGGCATAGCCTGAAACTCTGATTGTTAATTGAGGATATTTTTCAGGATGAGCTTGAGCATCAAGTAATGTTTCACGGCTAAATACATTAACATTTAAGTGATGTCCGCCGTTTCCGACATAAGCATCTAACATTTGAACTAAATTATCTACTTTCTTTGACATATATAAATCCTTTCTAATCTTCTTTTCCTAAAGAATCTGGTGAAACTGAGAAAGTATTTGAAATACCATCTTTTGAATATTCATATGGAAGCTTAGCAACAGATTCTAAAGATGCTAATGCTCCATTTGAATCTCTACCGTGCATTGGATTTGCTCCAGGTGCTAATGGCTCTCCTGCTCTTCTTCCATCTGGTGTATTCCCAGTATTTTTACCATATACTACATTTGATGTAATTGTTAAAATTGACATTGTAGGTACTGATTCACGGTATGTATATTGTGATTTAATAACATTCATAAAATATTTAACTAAATCTACAGCTATTTCATCAGCTAAATCATCATTATTTCCGTATTTTGGGAAATCGCCTTCAATTTTATAATCTACAACAATATTATTTTCATTTCTTATTGGATATACTTTAGCATATTTAATTGCTGAAAGTGAATCTACTGCACAAGATAAACCAGCAATACCGGTTGCAAAGAAACGACGTACTTTTGTATCATGTAAAGCCATTTCTATAGCTTCATATGAATATTTATCATGCATGTAATGAATTAAGTTTAGTGTATTAACATAAAGTCCACCAAGCCAAGTCATCATTGTTTTATATTTATCCCATACTTCTTCAAAATCCAAAGCATCATTAGAAGTAATAGATTCAAATTTAGGTGATACTTGAAGAGGTTTATTAGTCTTTTTATCGATTAATCTTTCATCTTTACCACCATTAATTGCATATAATAAAGCTTTAGCAAGATTCGCTCTTGCGCCAAAGAATTGCATATCTTTACCTTGAATCATTGACGATACACAACAAGCAATACAGTAATCATCACCCATTTCAGGACGCATTAAGTCATCTGATTCGTATTGAATTGATGATGTTTCAATTGAAATTTTAGCACAATATCTTTTAAAATTAAGAGGTAGATTCTTACTCCATAAAACTGTTAAGTTTGGTTCTGGAGCAGTTCCTAAATTAATTAAAGTATGTAATATTCTAAAAGAAGTTTTTGTAACTAAAGTTCTTCCATCAATTCCCATACCACCAATTGATTCAGTAACCCATGTTGGATCTCCTGAGAATAATTCATTATACTCTTTAATTCTCATGAATTTTACTATTCTTAATTTCATTACAAAATGATCAACTAATTCTTGAGCTTCAATTTCTGTTAATATTCCTTTTTGAATATCTTTTTCAATATAAATATCTAAGAATGTTGAATTACGACCAATAGACATTGCTGCCCCATTTTGATCCTTTATTGCCCCTAAATATCCAAAGTATAAAGCTTGGATAGCTTCACGAGCAGTAGTTGCAGGAAGTGATATATCACATCCATAAATATTAGCCATTTCTTTTAAGCCTTTTAATGCTCTTATTTGATCTGATAATTCTTCTCTATCTCTTACTTTATCTGGAGTCATAACTCCATTTAATAAAGCTTTATCTTCTTCTTTTTGAGCTACTAAATAATCAATACCATATAAAGCAATTCTGCGGTAATCCCCTACAATTCTACCTCTACCATATGTATCAGGTAGTCCTGTTAAAATATGAGCACTTCTGGCAGCGCGCATTTCAGGTGTATAAGCATCATAAACTCCATCATTATGTGTTTTACGATATTTTGAGAATATTTCTTTGACAGATGGTGATATTTCATATCCATACATACTTAATGCTTGTTCAGACATTTTAATCCCACCAAATGGTTGAAGACCACGTTTAAAAGGTTCGTCCGTTTGTAGACCAACAATTTTTTCTAAATCTTTATGAATATAACCAGCTTTATGTGAAGTCAAAGTTGAAACAATTTCTGTATCAGCATTTAAAACTCCACCTTTTGCTCTTTCTTCTTCATTTAATTTTAATATTTCTTGCCATAAAGTTTTTGTAGCCTCTGTTGCTTTGGCTAAAAAAGATTCATCCCCCTCATAAGGAATGTAGTTACGTTGAATAAAATCACGAACGTTTACTTTATTTTTATTCCAATCTCCATAATTAAAATCTTCCCATGCTTTATACATATTTGTACCTCTTTCTATGATCTATACTTTCTTCTTAAATTCTTCTATTTTGGCATCAATCCATAATTCTAATATTTCTTGTGGTTGAAATCCTTTAACCTTAGCAATTAAATTACAATCATTAAGAAGTAAAATCGTTGGGGCTTGAGTAACTTCATAAAGTTCTATTATTTTTAAAGTATCATTTGATGCTTCTATATGATATAAATTTATATCATTTCTATCCTTGGCAATTTGGGCTAAAATCGGCATTAATGTTAAACAATTAGCACAGGATTCTCCACTTATTTCAACTAAACATAATCCTTTTAATATTTCTTTAAAATTATTATCATTTATTATCATAATCATCAACTCCTAAGATATCTTTTGCGAGCTTAATATCATCTTTTGTTGGTTCTAATATACCTTCTAAAGGATACTTAAGATTTAGCTCTTGATATTTTTTTATACCCATTTTATGATATGGTAAAACTTCAATTTTACGCACATTACTTAAGGTATTTATAAATTCTTTTAAACTATATAAATCAGCCTCATTTAAAGTAATATTTGGAACTAGTACGTGTCTAATCCAAACATCTTTTTTATTTTCTGATAAATATAAGGCAAAATCTAAAACATTTTTATTAGATTTTTTTGTTAATTCTAGATGCTTTTCATCATCAATTTGTTTAATATCTAACAAAAATAAATCCGTAACATTTATTAATTCGTCAAACATCTTAATATTTTTCTTATCAAAAGTTATTCCTGAGGTATCAATACAAGTATTTATATTTCTTTTTTTGAGTTCTTTAAATAACTCTATAATAAAATCAATTTGAAGTAAAGGTTCTCCTCCACTTATTGTAACTCCACCAGTTGTACCAAAATAGTTTTTATATTTTAATATCATTTTAACTATTTCATCAACCTGATATGCATTATCTTTTTTGAAATCCCAAGTGTCTGGATTATGACAATACTTACACCTTAAAGGACAGCCTTGCATAAAAATAACAAATCTGATACCTGGTCCATCAACTGTTCCAAATGATTCAAATGAATGAATATATCCAAGCATTTTTATGGCTCCCTTCATTAATAAATTAAGACATAAATATAATACCTTTTTTTTATATAATTGTCTAAGAAAAAACTCAATTATTTAATTTTCTTTTAACTCTTCTTTTATTTCAATAAATTCTTTTAAATATTCATAAATACATCTTGTTTTTAAGAACTCCGATATTAATACTCCAAGTAACGCTGTAATGCATATTGGAAGTATTACAAGATTGATTGGGGCAAAATTTAATGCTAAAGCAATTGAGGTAAAAAATGATTTTGTTGTTATTGCATAAATTGTTAAGCAAGAAATATATATAATTATTGGTAATAAATCTTCACTTATAACATTACTACATAATGAATAAGTAATAGCTCCACCTAATGCCCCTACTGCAAGTATCGGAACCAATAATCCTCCACTCATATTTGAATTTGCACTAAAAAACGTAAATATAAATTTAAAGATTAACAATAAAATCAATGATTGAATACCTTTATTTTCTAAACATAAACTTATCATATGGGATTCTGATCCTAATAGCTTAGTAGCTATAAATCCTAATACTATTGTTAACAATATTACAAATAACATACGATACTTAAATATTTTAGGATGCTTATTAATAAATTTCTTCATACCTATTAATCCAAAAATAAAGATACAACCTAATATTAAATTAATAATTACTAAAAATATTAAAACAATATATTCTTTTGGTTTAAATCCAAAATCTATTGTAATATCTAATATTAAATGTTTATTTAATAATTGAGAAAAAAAATAAGCAATAAATACGACAACTATAGCTTTAAATAGTAATTTGAAATTAAATTTATAATCTAAGGCCTCTTCAAATACATAAACAACTCCAGCATAAGGTGATAAAAATGCTGAGGCAAAACCAGCACCTGAGGCAACGGCTATTAACTCTTTATCATCATTTTTAAATATCTTATTAGCCATTATTCCCACACTACCACTTAATAGTATTGAAGGTCCCTCACTTCCAATACCTAAGCCTAAAAAGAAGGTAATATAGCTACTTATTATCATAAAAGGAATTGATAGATAGTACTTAATATCATATTTCCCTTCAATAGTTAATTCCATTTGGGGTATTCCCCCACCACTTACATAAGGTATTTTATCTATTATTATTCTAACTACATAAAACCCTAATAGACCAACTACAGCCATTAAAATGTAATTTAAAATAAACTTATCTTCATATATAATTCTACTCAAATGAATAATCTTATGGCCAAGAAATTGATATGTACCAATTAATAATCCAACCGCTATTCCAGTAAATATAAGCTTTAATAACAAAATAAAAAAGCTTTTTACATTTTTCATAAAAATCACCCAAAGTTTATTATACATTATTTCATTATTATTTTAATCAAAAAAATAAAAAAAGCATTTTCATGCTTCAATTATTATTTATTTATATTCGAACTGTATATTTTTAGAATTTATTTTATATAAATTTTTATACTTAATATCCAAATATTCCATATTTTTTATAATGCTTATATTTATTTGATTTAACCATTCTTCATCCTTAGACCAAATTTCAATATTTCCATAATTATTAATTATAATTGACATCACATAATCGCTATTTATAAACTCCTTATAATTATTAATATCACTTTTTCTTAAATCAAGCGGTTTAATTAATAATTTCAAGAATTCTATATTAATATTATCTTCTTTTAACAAAATATCTTTTGTATAATCATTAGTATTATAATTATTTAACTTAATCAAATCAAAGTCATAAGTGGTAAAATCAATGCTCTGTAACAAGGCTTTTAAAATATTATTAGAAGTTCTTTTAAAATTTATAGATAGGCCTTTCATTACTATATTTTTATGCTTGGGTTTTAGCATTATTTTATAAATTATCCACAAAGAAAAAATTAACATTAAAGAATATATTTCAAGCGAAATATATGACCATAAATAAATAAGTACTAAAATATCATTTTCGATATAATGAGGTAATACCCCTAATATTAAAAAAAGTACAAATCCTGCAAAGAAATAAAAAAATAAAAAAATGCATCTTTCTTTTTTATTCATTCCTATGAATTTTTTAAAACAGAAAAAATATACTATACTCCATCCTATAAACGGTATTAATGATAATATAATTATTTTTTTAAATTCAACATTTTTCATTTTAACCTCTTAATTAAAAACATTTAAATATAATTTATTATATCAAAGAAAATAATTTATTAGTATAAAAAAAGCATTTTCATGCTTCAATTATTATTTATTTAAGAAATACTCCATCAATGAATATTTTAATTCCAATACCTACTAAGATTAAACCACCTATTAATTGAGCTTTATTATTAAATATATCTCCGAATTTCTTGCCAATAAATACGGCTATAAAACTAATTATAAAAGTTGCGGCAACAATTATCGCACAGCACTGGAAAATATTTAATGGAAGTGTATTTGATGCATCAAGGGCAATAAAACTAATTCCTACTGCTAAGGCATCAATAGAGGTTGCAATTGCTTGGACAAATAAATTTTTAATAGTTAAATTTTTAACATCTTCTTCATCTTTATTTTTTTTAACTGCTTCATAAATCATTTTACCACCAATAAAGCCTAATAAAACTAAGGCTAAGTACGGAGCAATAGTTGATACAAAATTTGAAAAAATTGAACCTGCATAATAACCAATAAGTGGCATAAATCCTTGGAATAATCCAAAAAATGTCGCGATTAACAAAACCTTTTTAACTTTCATTTTAGGCTCTACTAACCCATTTGTCATGCTTACTGCCGCAGCATCCATAGATAAGGCTATCCCTAATAAAATTATCTCAAATATTGTCATATTTTCCTCCTAAGAAACAAAAAGAGACTATACACAAAACAATGTGTATAAGTCTCGCTTTTTAAAATTAAACCTGGAATAATCCATTGTGTAGATTTAATTACTGACTAAACAGCAAACTACTCCCTTATTACGTCCTAATTATATATTAGTAATAATTTATTGTCAACTATAATTCTTGTTCCTTAATACTAGGTATCTCTTCAATATTATCTTTTTGTATAATAACTTCATCATTTGCTTCAATTTCTTCTTTATGTTTTTTCTCGTAATTTTTTTGAAGAATTAAATAGAATATAAAACTTAAAAACATTAATAAATAATATGTTAATAAACGCCATATAAGCATTCCACCAAAGGCGATTGAATCAGTAACTCCTACGATACTTCCAAATAACACTTTAAAAGCTAATTCAATTCCTCCACTACTTCCTGGAGTAGGCAACCATATAACCATTGTAAGAGCAAATGAAGTCATAGCAATTACAAACATTAATTGATCATAACCAATAGCTACACCCATTGCTTTTAAAACGTAAAACGGAATTGCATAATATAATATAAAGCCTATAATTCTAAATAGCATCGATAAAAAGAAACTAAATTTATGTTTTAAGACTTCTTTAAAGGCTGCTTGAGCATCATCAAAATATAATTCAAATGCTGGAATTCTTTTTTCTAAGAATTTAGCAATTAACTTTGATTTGCATAAAAAATACATGAATTTGACTAATATTTTTCTAAATATTTTCATTGTAGATAAAGCCATAAAGAAGAATAGGACTATCAAGTTTACACTGAAGCCTATTATAATTAAATATTTTAGATTTGAAACTGCTAAATTTAATTGATTAAAATATAAAATAAAAGCTACAACACAAAATAAATTCACGACAATTTGGTAAACAATAAAATTCATTAAAAGAATACCTGTTGACTCTGATGCCTTTACACCTTTATCATTAAAACAATAAACTTGGAATGGTTGTCCTCCTGAGGAAAATGGTGTTATACCATTAAAAAAAATCTCAGTACCACCAATCATGTATGTATTTACCATCGAGATTTTAGCTTTTTTGGCTTTTGTTAATATGCATAATGGAATTGGCCATATTAATAAATATAAAACAGATACACCTAAAGCAATCCAAAAATATTTTACATCTATCGTTTTTAATGTTTCAAATATTGCAGTTATATCATTAAATGATAATATAATCATTAATAAAAATATTGTACAAACTGTAACAAGAATTACCTTCTTGATTATTTTGTTTATTTTAAAATTCATAAATTACCTCTTACTCTCTAAATATTGTTTATTATAACATAACTTTCTTTAAGTTACTAAAGTATTCACAAAAATTACACTTCTTTTTTTGGTTTTAAGTTATTATAATCCATTTTCATGTATTTTATGATAAAATAAAATAAAAGAGGTTTAACTATGGAAAACAATGTAATTACAGAATATATTAATAACCAACCATTAACGCATCAAGAAAAATTAAATGAAATAAGAGATATTATTGCATCTAGCGCCCCACAAGCTATAGAAAAAATAAGTTGGGCTATGCCAACTTACTATTTAAAAGGTAATTTAGTTCATTTTGCTTGTCAAAAAAATCACATTGGATTTTATCCTGGAGCAAGTGGGGTAGCTAATTTTTTAGATAAACTAACTGAATATAAAACATCTAAAGGGGCAATTCAATTTCCGCTTAATAAGCCATTACCTAAAGATTTAATAATTGAAATTGTTAATTTTAGAATAAAAGAAAACTTAGATTCTAAATAATCCATCTTTTGAGCAATAAAAATAGATTTTTTGATATTTTTCTTTTGGTAGGATTATCGAAGCATTTTGTTCAGGGTATAACTTATAAATATTTATTTTATCAGTTTTTATGGTTGCGATAAAAGAAATATAATGTTTTTTAGTCATTTCATGTTTAAAAGTATAATAATACTTATCATCAATTACTTCGCATGTTACTTCATGTGAAGTATTTTTTTCTTCAATAATTAAATCTTCTAGTTTTTTTCCACAACAATAAACTTGGGCATTACCTGATTGCGTTATAATATTATGACACGTATCGCAAACATAAAACTTTGTTTTATTTAAATTACCACTTACTGATTCATTAGGGTTTACTTCACCATTTAATAATGACTCGGTTGTAACATTATATAAAACTGCAAGTTCATTTAAATATGATATATCCGGTAATCCTTGAGCACATTCCCATTTAGATATTGCCTTATCGCTTACATTTAAACGTGCTGCAACTTCTTGCTGGGTCATATTTTTTTCTAATCTTAAATTTTTAAGCATTTTCCCGATTTTTTCTTTATCCATATAATTACTTCCATATCTTCTTAGCATTATTATTTTCAAGCATTGTTAATTCAAATAATATTTCTAATTCATCTGTATAATCTTTTGACTTATCAACATATTCAAATTCTTTAATTAATTCTATTATAAAATCATCACTACCGTGTTTATTCCATAATTCTTGAAGTTCTTTATTTGGGTGATTATTAAATGATAATTTAGCTTTGTTTGAATTGATTCCTACTCTTAAATCCTTACATACTCCTAAAAACATATCGCCACTACTTTTAGAGTATATCTTTAATACTCCCATTTTTGGCATTTGATTTTTATAATCATCAATTAATTTTTTTCTATTATCTTTCATTTTGATCACCAAATTTATTTTAACAAAAAATATAAAATAATGCTATCTACTTATCGTAGAGTAGCATTATTCATTCACACAATCAATTGCTTCTTTATCTTCTCTTATGCCCTTCCAAATTGGATGACGCATATTTCCATTTTCAGTTTTATGCATATAATGCGCTCTTCCAACTAATTTTAGTTTAAGCCAAATTACTTCATCACCATATCCTTTAAACCATGGTTCTTTTATTTCATTTTTTAAAGCATAGTCCTTTAAGAACTTTTGTTCTCTTTTTGAGACCCCCATATATATTTTACCTCTTGATTTTAAATTCATATCATGATCATAATATCCTAAAATCAAATATTTGATATCTTCATCTTCCATCTCATAGCCACAAATAATTAAATCTTCATCTTGCATAAACTTAATTTTTTTCCAGTCTTTAGTTCTCGAATCATTTTTATACAAGCTAAATTTATTCTTACCAACTATCCCTTCTAGGTTTTCTTTTTTTACTATATTATAAAAATCAATTCCTCTATGTTCGATATATCTTGATATTACAAGGTTATTTGATTCTTTAACTGTTTTATTTAATATTTCTTTTCTTTCAATTAATGGTGTTTGTCTTAAGTCCATGTACTCTAAAAACAAAATATCAAAGGCTACAAATGTTACTTCATATTTTCGTCTTGATAGATTAATTTTAAATTTATCAGTCATCAAACTTCTTTTTTGCATTAAAGAAAAATCAGGTTTATTATTTTTTATAACTATTAATTCACCATCTAAAATACAATTCTTTTTGATTGTTTTGTTAACATCTAATAATTCTGGATAAATATCTGTAACATCTTTATTTCGCTTATTACGAAGTATTACTTTGTCTCTTGTTATATACATTAAACATCTAGCTCCATCAAGTTTAAGCTCATAAATAAAGTTTGGATCATCAAAGGCGTTTACTTCTGCTCCTATAAGCATTGGAGTTATATTTTGATTTTCAAATATTTCATGCATTTAAATTACCCCTAGTGTCATTATTCTTGGGAATGTTTTTTTTCTTTGGGGTTAATTCATCTAAACTACTTTTAAGTGCATCCATTAAATTTACTATATTTCCATTATTTTTTTCTCTTGGTTTAACTATTTTTTTACCTGTTATTTTTTGTTCAATCGCACTTATTACTTTTTCACGATACTCATCTTTATAATCCTTCGGGTCAAATTTAGTGCTCATACTTGCAATTATACTTTTGGCCAATTTTAATTCTTCTACTTTTACTTTACCTTCTATTTTATTTGCTGGATTCTTTTTAACTTCATCATGAAAATAAAGAGTACTTAAAATCATTTGTTCATTTTTACTTCTCACAACTATTAATGATTCTTTATTACCAATAACCGTTTTAGCTATTCCGACTTTCTTTTCATCTTCCATAGCTTTAAGTAAAACTTGAAAAGCTTTTTCTGCACCCGTTGGGACAACATAATAAGTTTTTTCATAATAAATTGGATCGATATCTTTAATATCAATAAAGTTCATTATAGTAATATTTTTATCTTTTTTTGATTTCAATTTTTCAAAATCTTCATCTTCAAAAATAACATATTTGTCTTCTTCATATTCATACCCCTTTACTAGATCTTTCATCTCTACTTCTTTATCATCAACCATTTTTACATATCTAACTCTTTGTTTTGTTTCTCTATCAATTAAATTGAATCCTATATCATTTGTTCTAATAGATACATGAAGAGTAATCGGTATATAGACTAATCCAAATGATATTGATCCCTTATATGAATACATAAAAACACTTCCTTTTAAGATTATTTTTAACTATTCTTTCTTTATTATGTATTTATCTAAAATAAAAAAGGGAATTATCCCTTCTTTACTAGCATTAAATTGCTTTTTTTCTATTTATCGTAGCATTTATTTTCTTTATAATATTCTAATGTTTTAATTTCTCTATAGACCCATGGATTATCATTTATATGCTTTCTATTTTCTTCTAATGCTATATCGATATCTTCACTTACTAACTGCATTCCTTTTTTCTTTTCATTCGAAGTTAATTTAAGTTCCTGCTTACTTTTTAAATCGACATCACATTTATATAAATAGGTTTCTAAAAACCAAATTTTCTCACTATATTTATCTTTTCTTTTTTCTAAAATAATACCAATTTCTTCAATAGTGTTTTCGATTAAATTATAGCCTGCTTCTTCAATAACTTCTCTTTTAAGACACTTTAAGGGATCTTCACCCTCTTCAATGCCGCCACCAATTAACTTGTAATCACCTTTTGCAGATTTTAAAAATAATATTTTATTATTTAATTCAATAATCGTTTTAGAGGCTTTTCTAGTTATTACCTCACTTTTTGGATTATAGTCATTTAAATCTATATCAATTATTACATTCATATATAAATCCTTTCAAAAATAGTTGTAACTCATTTCTTTAAATTTATTATACGATTATTAAATAAACATGTCAAAATTTAATTCAAATAATATAAAATCTTTTATATTTTAGACTATAAACCAAATTAAAAATTGGAACAAATTTGGAACGTTTTAGGTCCAATATTGTTCCAATTTTCTTATTACTAAATAATTTTATTCGTCTCAGGAACTGATATTCCTGGCAATATATCGTTATTATTATCAGCCAATTCATTATCTTTTGGTGTTCTATCTAACTTTTCAGTATTTCTTATGCTTCTTTCAATTTGTTCGTCAATATTTTCATTTATATTTTCGTTTTCTTCATTTCTTTTTATAGAATCAACATTTTCTTTTAAATTATAATTTTCCATTTTTTCACATCCTATCAGTTAGTAGTTTTATCAAATATTAAAAGAATATGAAAAAAAATTATTATTAAATAAAAAATGATGAAATATATCCATCACTTTAATTAATTTATTATTCCGAAATTTTGTTTGTTTCTTTTGATTTATTGCTTATTTTTAAATATATGTTAGCAATTAAAGCTAAGAAAACATATATAACAGGTGTCATAAAGAACGATTGAATTCTTGTGGCAAATTCAAATTGATAGATATCTAAAGCCATGCGATCACCTGAACTTAAATATAATTCATAATAAGGAATATTTGAATTAAATTTAAATATTACTATGATAAGTAAGACAATCATTACCGTAATTATTCCCCACATTATTAGATTATAAATCTTATTATTTACCAACTTATTTTTACAGTCAGTAATAAATAAAGTGATAATCGTTAAGAAACCAATAATATAGAATATTAAACCTTTTGTATATAAATTTTTTATATCATACCAGTGTTCTTCATATTTAGAATAAAACCTATATTCATAAATATCCTTATAGTCAGAAAGTAATACATAATTATAAACCAATTGTATTAAATTAATAGCTAATGCCAATAATAATATTAGATAGGCAATTTGAATTACTTTTCTTATAGTATTCTTATTTAAATATTCCATATTTTCTCCTCTAATTTTAATTATATATTAAGAATTTGTGTATTTTAATTCTTTTTGATATACTTCTTCATAAATATTTTTCCAATTATCATAATTGATTTTCATCATCTTATCGATATTTTCATTATCAGTTAAATTTTCATCTTTATAAATAGGCTTTGAAACATGAATTGTATATTCTTGAATAAAAGAACCATCTGTAGATAAAACATCAGAATCATTAAATGTTATAAAACAAGGTAATATTGGGACATTGTTTTTTATTGCATATGAAAATGCAGTTTTCTTCAAAGGTTTAGGTTTTTTATAGTTCCACCACATGCTTTGTTCTGGATAAATTAAGACAAAATCACCACGATTTAAAATAACTTTAATGCTTTTGACAAATTTTTTCATTGTAGTAAGGTTTGAACTTAATGGTAGGGTATAACAATGTCTCATAAAGAATCCTATTTTTCCAGGAAACGTTGTATAATTACCCTCTTTAATAATTTTATACATTTTCTTTTTCTTGAAAAATTTTGAGTTTTCATATACCATTTGCATGGCAAAAGAGTCCATAGCATTAAAGTGATTACAAGTAAGTATCGCTCCACTTTCTAAACTATTAAAATTTTCTATACCTTTTATTTCTTTAACAATTAAATTCTTTGTTTTTAAAGCGTTATTTAAAAATCTTCTTGCGATAAAGTAAGCTATTTTAGTTTTGATTTTACTACTAAATTTTGTTCTTAGATAATCTATATCATCAGGCATTAAGACCTTTGATTCTAAATCATCTTCAACATCTAAATCAAATTTTCCTTCTTTTTCATATTGTTCTATCTTATTTAAGACTTTAATTCTATCTTCTGATAAGCTCATTATTTATTAATCCTTTTTGCATAACAATCTTCTTTATTCGTTTCATTGATGGCTAATTGTAATAAATTTTCAACTACTTTTTTATCATTTTCTCTTTGGGCATCAGTATAACTATTTAATACTTTAATTATCATTTCATAAACTGATGTCTTTTTAGCATTTTTCCAAAAATAATCTGCACATCTACATTTTTCATAATGCCAAGGTTTTTCAGTCATGATATAATGGAAAATTTTTACTTCATCGCTATTATAAGGAAGGTCAAAGAATACTTCAGTATTCCAATTTTGAGGAATCCATAATACTTGTCCTTTACAAATAACATTTAAATAATCTTCGTCTTGAGTTACTACGAAATTATATTCACCTAACATTCTACTGAATTTATCTAATACACGTTGATTTCTAAATTCAATGCAATTGATTAAAAGAACACCGGCATTAAAGAACTCATTTCTATCTACGCCTACAACTGTCTCCGCATATGTCCCGTAAACATCGATTTGTCTCATAACTTGTTCATGACAAGCCCCAACTAAATGTGCACTTACATCATAGTTATATAACTCACTTATATCGCCGTTTACAATAGTATCAGAATCAATATAAATAGCTTTTTCTAAGTTATTAAATATTTCAGCAATGTATAATCTAAAATAAGTTGTTTTTGAATAATAGTCTCTAATTGGAAATTTATCGCTTATTGAATCTAGATATCTTGAAACATCGATAAATTCTATATCAAATAATTGGTTCTTAAGTCCATATAATTGATCTTTCATATTTTTTGAGATATTAGTATTTAAGATATAAATTTGATATTTATAATCTTTTGATGCTTTTTCCATTAAAGAAACTAAAGACACCATTGTATATTTGACAAATGCATCATCACATGCATAAAAAATAGGTATAACTGTATTATTTTTCATTTTTAACTCCACGTATTTCTAAGTACTTTCTCTTATAATCATTATATAATTCATATATATCATCAAATTGATGATATTTGAAAACCTTGTAAACCTTCTCAATATGCCATTGTTTGATATTAGCTGTGTGCGGATATGGTAACCATAATAGTCGCTTTGAGAAATGTCTTATTACTGTATTTTTATATAAAAACTTTTGATCGTTAAATCTTTGTTTTAGCATCAATCGTTTAGTTGTAGATCTTATTATTGCACTTTGATCGACAAACATTAATTTCTTCTTTCTTAACCAATCTCGAGCTTTTTCAAATAATCTTGTTTCTTTAATTTTCGCTAAATTTAAAAGTAAAACACCCGAATTGATATAATTTGGATAAATTAGAAATTTACCATAATGATCTCTTGCGGCAGCATATTCATAATCACTTACATCGATATTATATAATAACGTTATATCTTTATTAAATAATAAATCGATATCTAAATATAAAAGTTTATCTGGCATATTTGGAACTAAATCAGCTAAAGTTCTAAGTAGTGCATAAGGAGAAACATAGCTATTTTCATTTGGACAACCAGAAAATTCTTGCATGTAAATATCTGTAACATCTACTTTTATTACTTCATTTGCATGATTAAAATCTTTGACTACTGTATTTAAAAAACTAATAAGTTCATCACTTATTGGTGTGAATTCTTTTTTTATATGACTTACGTCCATTGTATAAACATGTATTTTAAATGGCTCTTTTGTTTCTGTTCTTTTCATTATAGAAAGTAAACCCGTTAAAATTCCATCAAATACTTTCTCATTTCCCGCAAATAACAAATTTATCATAATATAATTTTAGCATAATATAATCACCTAATTACTATGCTTTTCCTTTTTTTATTAATGCGTTAACATTAGGTTTGTTAACGTATAACATTAAACTCTCTTATTCTTTAATGTCTTCTTTTTGTTTTTTCACATATTTTATTAATTCATAATTACTATTTTCACTTCTTAATACCATCTGATTATATACTAAATCTCTTAAATAAACAATATTTTCTTTCGAACTCAGTTCGGGCTTTGGATAAAACGGACCATCAACATATGTAACTATTTTAGGTGCTTTTGAATGCTTTCTTTTTTGATATGTATTCACAAAACAAAATACTGGCGCATTTAAATCTACTGGATACTTAAATGATGTAGAGACAAATGGACGTATTTTAGTATAATATGGCCACACATGAGCTTCTGGATAAATATTAATGCAACGTTTTTTACCGATATGATAATTAATAGCTTCCTTAAAATTCTTATATGCCCCTCTTGTGTCTGGTAAAGGTAGTGCACCTAAACTTGGAGTAATTTTACCTAATATTGGCATTGAAACATTATTGGCATGTACTATTGCATAAGTTTGTTTTGGGGTAATAATCATTGTCGGTATTAGGGCATCTGGGATTTGATTCGTATGGTTCCCATAAAGAAAAAAACCTTCTTTGCATTTTTTTATAATTTTTTTATTTACAATCTTATGTCTAAATTTTAGTTTTAAATATATGAAAGCTATGGGTGTTGCAACAATTCTATACCAAAAAAATCTTGTTATCTTTTTAAATATACTTTTTCTTATATATTTATAATCATCGCCTATAGTTTTTGGTTTAATATTATCAATCGCAAACTCATCATTAAGTTCATCTTCATAATAGATTATTTTTGAATTCATATTTTACCTCCACCACGCTATATATTTTATACAAAATAGGTTAATAATGCACCCTACTAATATATTTTTTAACTCTACTAAAAATTACTCGTTCTCTACTTAAAGTAGAGTCCATAAATAATATATCATTTTAATGAAAAATCCTACTTTTTTTTCACAAAAAATACTTAATTTTGAAAAAACAACTTAAAAGAGCATAAAAAAGCGTCTAGATACCTAAACGCTTAAAAAATAATAATATTTAGAATTCTTTAATTCCTTGAACTTCAAAACTATATGGTGTCCACCAGCAATAACCATTAATTGTTCTATTTATGTCATTTACTTGATATTTAATCAATGCTGAGTTGACCTCACTACTCCATTCAAGAAATTCAAATGTCGCTTTTTCATAGGTCATATCATACTCTAAATTGTAATGATTTGCAATTCCATGACTTAAATATAACATTAGGTTTGTGGAACCATTAGTTTTAAAATCAATAATTTCTAACCAATTTTTATCTAAATTTATACTTATAAATTCTTCAATATAAAATCTAGAGTCACATGAAAAATATACACCTTTATAGATACTTCCAGAATTGTAAGATATTCCACTATAATCTCCACTGACTTCAATTCTATATCCTTTAAGGCTTCCCTTATTAGTTAAGGTTTTACCCTCGTATTCATTATATACCTTTAAGTATATCTTACCATCTGGTGAAATTATTTCATCGATTAATTCTGAATTGAGTTTATTATTGTTAAATAAAATAAAAATATTAATTTTATTAATTAAAGAAAAAACACTTAAATATATTACTAAGAAAAATATAATGCTTGAAAATATAATAATTAATTTGTTCCTTTTTTTATTTGAAATAACAACTATATTATCAATTACTTTAACAGGTTCATCTTCCTCTAATAAATCATTTATATTAATATTTAATAAATTTGAAATATCATTTAAACTAGCCTTTGATGGTAGTCCTTTTTGTTGTTCCCATTTCGCAACCGCAGAGCGTGATACATTTAGTTTATTAGCTAAATCTTCTTGCGTTAAATTATTTATTTCTCGATATTCTTTTAATTTTTGATAAAGCATTCATATCACCCATATAAATTTTATCATTAAATAAAGAAAAATCACGACACTTTTGTGATACTTTAAAAAATTTATAAAAGTATCAAAATAATTATCTATATTTATTTGTTATATTTATCTTCGATTCTTGTTAATCCAGATAATATATCTGTAGCATTTGAAGTTATCAAATCATTAGTATCTTGTAAATCATTTATTATTTTTTCATTTTTTTTACAACGTTCTATTTGTTCATTGCAACTTCTTTTTACATAATCGAAATCTTTTTTTAATTGATCATTTGCCATTATTTCACCTCATATCTTTTTATATTTTAAACTTAAAATAAAGATATATACTTCCAGTTTTTTCATAAAAAAAGAAGTTTAAAAACTTCCGTTTTTCCAATTTTGAATTTAAATCTTTCATATTCTTTATGTTTTATTAAGGGTTTTCCTAATGACTCTTGATAATTAAAATGAAAATTTATAAAATTTAAAATATTAGTAATATTCTTTGAATTTAGTTTCAGTTATCGAGGAATCCTCGATAACTGAAATATAAAATCATTTTTTTGTTTTTTTTAGAGAAGCCTTATATTATCTATTTATATATCAAATAATAATGATTTGCTAATTATTACTTTTAGTCGCTATATTATTAAATTTGACATACTACACAATGTGTAATATAATATAAAATATACTATGGAGGTAAAGATGGAAATACAATTAAAAAAAGGATTATTAGAAGCCTTAGTGCTTTCTATTTTAAAAAAAGGTCCAACATATGGTTATAAACTTTTTGATGATGTGTCAAGTAAAGTTAATATTGCGACTTCTACTTTATATCCAATATTAAAAAGATTAGAGACTCAGGGTTCTTTAGAAACATATCAAGAAGAATATATGGGAAGACTTAGAAAATATTATAGTATAACAAGTTTAGGTTTAACACGTTTTTTAGAATATAAAGAGATGTGTAATGAAGTCAAAACATTAATTAATGCAATTATGGAGGAATAGTTAGATATGAATAAAAATCAATTTTTATATGAATTAGAAAACAACCTATCATTAATACCACAAGATGAAAAATTAGAAGTTATATCATATTATGAGGATTTGATTTTAGGGGATATTGAAAATGGTAATAGTGAAGAGGATGCGGTTTTAAAGTTAGGTAGTATTGATGAGATAGTATCAAGGATTTTAGATGTTTATGCTATCGATGGTTTAGATGACTTTAATGATGGAAAAGCTTTTGAAAAAATAGGTATCTCACAAAGTTTTGGGAATAAAGTATTTAAAGTTGAAGCAACTAACATTAATAATCTTAGTATATCTACTAATTCTTCTAACTTAATAATTGAACAAAATAACTCACCAAGTGCTAATATTGAAATATCTCATTTTAATTCAATCTTGTCAAAAATAGATTTAGTTAAACAAGGAGATACATTATACATAACTGAAAAATCAAGAAGATTTTATGGCTATTTTATTCATAATATTATTGCGTTATTGATAGCGTTAACTTCAGGAATTATCATTTATAACGCCTTTAGTAGTTTAAAAATATGGCATATTATACTTATAATTTTTGGAATATTTGGCTTACTTCAAGTTATTAATCTATTGGTTTGTATTTGGCTTAATGTTGATAAAATGAAAATATTAATTCCTTCTAAGAAAGAATTTGGTTTAGCTTATAATGGTAAATTTGGAAACTTAAAAGTTTTAAATTCTAATTTTAATTATGTTAATGCGAAAATATCTAGTGGGAATATAAAATTTATCAATACAAAATCAAAAACTTATTATATGAAGGCAGCTAGTGGGACAATTAAACTATTAGCTGATGAGCTAGATAACCCTATTAAAACTAATGATATTACTTTACTTACTTCTTCTGGTAGTATTAAGCTAGTTAATTATATTACAGATAATGTAATTGCTAGATGTAAATCTGGTAATATTAAATGCAAGAAAGTAACTTGTGAATCTTTAAATATTTCCGCTAATTCTGGAAGCATTAAGGGAATAGAAATAAATTCAAAAGAAATTAATAGTTCTGCAAAATCTGGCAGTATTAAATATAAGGAGTTAGTTTGTAATAAAGAATTAAATTTAAGTGTTACTTCAGGTAGTATTAAAACTGTTAATGCCGAAATTTTTTGTTCAAATGCTAAAGCAAATAGTGGATCAATTTATTTTAAGAAAGTTATCGGTTACCGTAAGGAATATAACCTGGATTTACATTCACGCTCAGGTATGGTTAAAGTTAAAGAATTACTTAATAGCAGTTCTGATTTTAGTGATATTAAAGAAAATATAATTTGTAATAAAAATATTAAAGCTAATGTTAATAGTGGATCTATTAAAGTTACATTTTTAAAGTAAACATAATTGTTTTTTTAATATGTTTTAACCTAATGAAACAAAAAAAGTAGCTCTCAAGCTACTTTTTTATACATAATTGGGACAATACACGTTATCCATACATTTATTTTATGTAAAAGAGAATACACAATGAACTATAAACATCATTATTATATGCTATTTTTTAATAAACTCAACCAAGTCAGGAAATGATACTTAACTTTTATTACTAGAGATATAAATTCATCTTTTTCATCACTTGTTAAATATTATTATCTTCAACAAGGAAAGATGGATACGGAAAATAACACTTTTCTACCCACCCATATAATTGTTTTGTTTTAATATATTATATTTACATGAAAAACAGATTTACAAATATTTGTTTTCAATCTTTTTTATTCCTCTTTATTGATTAATAATCATTTTATCCTGAATTAATAAATTCAGTTTTTCGGTTATATCTTTATTTGCATTATACACATGACTTTCATTAACTCTTTGTGGAATATGAGCATCTGATCCATAAAGTAGCTTCACATTTTGATATTCACTTACGATCTTCCAAAATTCATATCTTGGGTATTTAAGTCTTCTATTCTTTTTTTCCGATTTCCAATAATCGCTAAGATTTATTTCTAAATAAACATTATATTCAATTGAAGCCTCGATGATAACTCTTGATATTTCTTCACATTTTTTATTAAACTCAATAAATTCTTCCATAAAGAAATCTGGATGAACTAATATGTTAAATAAACCAGATTTCATTCCGTTAACACAAGATTCTGCATAAATATCCAAATCGTCATATGTTAAATCTCTAACCATTGAAGGAGTTATTACAAGTCCTTTAGTGAAATCATATAAGGTATCACCTTTAAATACATGATGAATTCCAAGGTTTAAATAGTCAACCTTCTTCTTAATATTCTTAAGAAATGCTACATTAGTATAATCATATTCACATTCAAAACCTGAATAAATTTTGATGTCTTTTATATATTTATCCTGACATTTTTTTATGTCTTTTAAGTAGTCATCAATTTCAGTAAATAGCATTCTGCTCAAACGTCCTTCTTCTACTTTTTTGGGCGCCTTTTTCATGATATCTTGAAATAAATCGCTTTGACAAAATGCTGGTTCAAATGGGATGTGACAAGTGAATCCAAGTTCGCTAAATCCAGCGGATATAGCGACATCTACATATTCTGATATATCACCTTCTCCATGCTTACAATACTTTGCATGAGTATGATAATTATTTTTAAGCATACTAATCTCCTTCCATATTTTTAAATAGCCTATCTGATGTATCTGGCCCTTTTCCACCTAAAATGATTCGTTGTTTAGCGCCTGTAAATGAGTTACTTGATATTCTTGTAGCATAAATTGGATGAATATAATCTATGCTAAATTTGCTAGAAATAACATTTGTAGCTATTATTGTTTTATAGTCCTTCATTTTTTTTACTAGTTGTTTCATTGAATTACCAGAATTAATAACACCATCAACAAGAATAATTTTTTTAGTCGTGTATTTAGCATTTGAAAAAAATTGTTCATCAAACTTTAAAGTGTTTTCTTCTTCATAAAAAATAATTGGACAATCAAAATAGTCAGCTATGCCTTGTCCAAAACATAAGCCTGATCTCATCATTATAACTACAGCAAAAGAATCATTTGGATAATCAGTTTCGATTAATTTGGCAATTTCTTGGCCTAATTTATTGTGAGCATCACGAAGTTTTTTTCCCTCTATTCCTGATTCGCTTTTGCAAATCATAATATTACTATTAATTTCAATTGAATCAGTTGGTAAGCACTTAATGCTTCCAACATTTAAATCAGTTATAAGATCATCATATAAATATTTTGAATATGATAGTTGATGAATGTGTTTATTTTGTCTTAGAAATTTTTCTATATTTTCTCTTTTGCCCTTATTTCCAATTATATATGATTTGTTTGCATATTTTAACATTAAACTATCCAACATAGAATCTCCAATTGCAATAACATATTTTCCAAGATCCTGAATTTTCTTTAGCACAAAATATTTTATGTATTTAGACATAATCATATCTGCATCTAATACATCTATTTTTAAACCAGTTTGTTTTAATATTTTTTTCCATAACTCGCTATTACCACCTGTAATCCCTACAATTAATGATGATGTCTTACTTTTTAAGTCCTCGATTAAGTTATTATTTAAATGTAATTCTTCATTTACAAAATCATAGTTTCCATCAAACAAATTTATATTTTGATAGTATTTCTTAGAGGCAAGTGCCTGATAGTTAGAATATCTATCATATTTATAGATATTTTTAATTAAGGCTGTATCTAAATTTCTTTTTTTAAGGATTAATGACGTTGTATCCTCTAATGACAAAGTTTTGTCACAGTCAACTAAAATTACTGAGTTAAATTGAGTTAAATCTAATTTTAAAACAAGTTCGTAAGCTATTAACTTAGAGTTATAAACACCAATTATTGTTTTATAGATATAGTCAATATCATCATTGTTTTCATATTTTATAATGTGCAATTCTTTTTCAATATCAATTAGCTCATCTGTCATATGATCAACTTCGTAATTCTTCCAATTGATAATATCTTCTTCGTTAAATACGTCATTTCTCTTTTCTCCAAAGGACTCCTGCATCCTTTTAAGAATATCAATCGGATTAGTGTCTAAGTAAAAAAATAGGTCATAAAACTTCAAATCATTATCTGTAAACACTCTTTTTATACTCATATTTTTTTTATAAAAAGAATAATGTCCATCTATAATTATATTATCATACTTTTTTTCTAGGTTGCCTGCATATTCTATGAATTCTTTTCTGATTAAATCCTGTTTTATTTCTGATAATTCTTTAAACTTGCAATCAAATCTTTCAAAAGATAATTTGTTTAAAGTTTCTGAACCTCTTATATGATATAAATTTATATTTTTTTCACTCAAATAATTTATTAATTTTTTTATTAAAAAGTCTTTTCCACTTCTTGATACTCCATATAACCCAATTTTCATTTACTTTACCCCCACATTCTCAATGTAATAACATTTATTGTCTAAAATCGGAATCAATTTATGAACTTCTTTATCTATTTTGAATAATGAATCACTATATGATCCAAGATTATATTTTTCATTTTTATAAAATCTTCCACAAGGATATATGCCTTCTGGGGCAATAAATATATTCGTTCTTCCTACGCCACATAATTTTCCATACATTGTGCAGTCATAACATTTTTCACTCTTAAATTGTCTTGAATTAATTCCTGAATCAAAAGCATATTCCATAAAATCTTGATATTGCTCATCAGAGATAAATAAATCAGCTTCTAAATATCCAATTAATTTTGAAAAAGTAACTTCAAACAAATTATTATCTTTATAAAAACTAATTAATTTTTCCTTATTTAAGTAAGAATTATAATTAACAGTAGAATTTATGGCAGGCATTTTCTTATAGATTTCAAAATAATTCTTAATACCTTCCATAACTTTAGAAAAACACATTCTACCACTATTATGTATTTCCTCATATCCATCTAAGGAGATACAAATTTTAAAAAAATCTTTATATTTATAAAATACCTTAAGGAGATCTTTTTTCAAAAGTGTACCATTCGTTATAGTGTATATATTGATTTCTTGATACTTATTTTCTTTAACATATTTGAGTAGTTCAATAATTAATTCACTTTTAAGCATTGGCTCACCTGAACCAACAATACCTAATTTAAATCTTTCTAATTTGTTTTTTTTGCAATAATCATGAATATTATCAACAATAATTTTAAGACTTTTAAAATCAAAAGAATTAAAATCTATTTGTTTATCTTGAAAATGGCAATATTTACATTGTAAATTACAGTTATTATTTAAGGATATACACGCTCTATCTATCACTCTATTCACCTATTCTTATATTTTTTATTTTTTCGTCGATCATTATCACTGCCTCTATCTGACTCTAAATATTGATTATAGTGATCTACATAATTATACCCATTAATATCTACAATTTTTGTGTCCGCACCTGATTTCAATAAAATATCTCTAGCTTCTAGATGACCGTGAAACATGGCTTTAATTAAAGCTGTAAATCCATTACTGTCTTGTTGATTAATACTGGTTCTACTATCATCACATAAAAGTTTTATAAAATTGATTCTATTATGCCAAGCAGCAATCATTAATGGCATATTACCTTCATTTTTTTGTCTCACTTTTCCACTATCATAGGGATTTCTACTACCAATATTAGGATTCGCTTTGCATTCCGTTAATAAAAACTTAAACATTTCGTAATCATTAATTTGAACAGAATGTGATATAGGTGGAAAATAATGTCTATTGCAGTCTTTTTTATTAATATCTGCTCCATTTTTAATTAGCCATTTTATCTTAGCTTTTCTTTGATGAAAGTTATTCTTTTTATTTAATACTGCAGAAATAATTAAGGTATTCCCTTCTGAATCATATGCATTTATGTCTTCTGGCACATCCACATCGTCATAGGAATCTTGATATGTATCACGTACCTTTAAAAATGTGACCATATCTGTTAATTTTTGCTTTGTAAAAGTATATTCTCTTAAATGAACTGCTTTAATATCTTCGTTGTTTTTTAAATGAACTGAGTAATCTATGTCATTAGTTATTATATCTATAGAACATCTAAATTCATCTATTGCTTTTTTCGCAATTTCAATGATTTTAAGATCATTTTTTAAGTTAATGTTTGTGTCTTGATATTCTCTTAATATAACACGTTCTCCATAGCTAATTCCACATAGTATTTCCCAGGCCTTCTTCCCCAATGCTCCAGAATTAGTATCTTTTTTATGGTTAAGCTCTTTAATCACAATATTAGGAATAATAACTTTGCTATAATCATTGTTTAATTCTTCTATTAATTGTGGGTTTTTTAATAAAGCAGAAGTGTCAGGGATTACAATTTTTTCAATCCTTTTAAATAAAGCTATTTGTTTTTCTGACATACCAAAGGCCCTACAATATTCGTTTGTATAATATTCTAAATTCTTTGAAGAAATAGAACCCGATTCGACTCTCGAAATAGTAGATTTATTTGATACACCTAATTTTTCTGCTAAATCTTGCTGACTAAATCCATTTTTTTCTCTTAAATTTTTAAGTTTTTCACACAAATATTTCTTTTCTAAATTTTCTGCCATCTAAGTTACCTCTTTTCTAATTCATATTTTCAGTATAACAGGCGTTGCTTATTTATACAATATTTTTATAATTTTAGCAACAAAACGTTAAAAGTTGCAATAAAACGATTTAACATATGGTTTTTAGCAACTTAATTATCTTTTCTGCAACTATATCATATTTTTGTAGTAAATATGAAACTTTTAATAATTTTTCGCAACACAATTTAAAGATTATTTTATATAGTTTTATGATATTCAATAATAATTCAACTAAATTCTCTAGTTTAGTATAAAAAAATCAACACATTATGTATTGATTCTAAATTTTATAATATATCGATTTATATATTTTCTTTTTCAAAGGCCATATAAAGACTTAAAACAACCTTTGAAGTATTAAGTAGTTTCATAATTTATAATCCATTCTAATTAATATTTTATCGCATCAATTATTAGAGAAACTATTCCAAGTTTTCCCTCAAAGTTTCTAGTATCAAATCTTAAAGATCTTCCAATTTTATTATTATCTAAATTATAACGTATTTTTCTAATAAAATCTATAAAATCGAATGAATCATAGAATTAAATCAAAGACTTGCTTTGAAAAAAAGAGTCTATAAATAAAATTTTTTAAGGCTTTAACGAACTTTCACTAATCTTGCCTTTCTATAAAAAAAAGTGTCAAAATCATATTCAATTTCATAATCATTTTCATATCTTCCTATTTCTAGTCTATAAAAACTTTCATTTTCATTTAGTGTTATTTTCTCTTTATCTTGGTATTTTATAGATTTCAACTTATTATCATTTATATATGAATTTATAATTATTTTCATTTCATGAAAATCAAGACGATCTTCACTTATTCTATCAAGCATATTATTTATTTCTTTAGATATTTTTCTATCAATAACGAAATATGCACTATTATTAACACCAAGATAAAATTCATAAGAAAACAATGGATCTAGTGTGATATCCTTTACAAAACTTGAAATTTCATCTAAAAGAAGCTTTACTTTAATTTTAGACATTGTTTTATCAGTTATATCATAAAGCCAACTCTCATGAACAAGTTGAGCTTTACCGGGTTTATAATCTATTTTAGAATCAAATATCTTACGAAAATAATATCTATTTTCAATATTTATTAAATCGTAGACATTTACTTGGCCGACGATTTGATAAACAGCATCATTCATTTTAGATCGCACAAAATCGCCAACATTATATTTAAAAGTATTATTCATCTTTTCACCTCTTACTATAATTGCTAGTCTTATATTTTAAAACTTTTCTTTAATTCTTCATATCTAAGTTTATATTCTTCTGCTTTTTCTTTATTTTTTAATAATTTAGGAGCATTCTTTCCAATAATTAGATATTGATTTAAATGTTTAAAATAAAAATATGCTTCAAGTCCAAATGTATTTGAAAGGTTTGCTGATAAATAAGCATATTCTTCAAAAGTAAAAAATTTATAAGTGAGGTTAATATATTCTAAATTCTTTAATTGACTAAATATATCTAAGTAATAATTACTTTCATAATCTTTAACAATGTCTAAACATAGTCTCTTTAACTTTTTCATTTTTAATAAAAAAGATAGATCGTTAATATGTAACTTTGAATTAAATGATGAACAGTTATTACAACCATATAATTTTAGTGTCTCAATATTGGAATTAGCTAATAATGAGAAATCAGTAATTTTATTATAATCCATCATTTCAAAATGTCTTAACTTCTTATTTTTACTAATATCCCATAATTTAGTTTGTTTATTGTTCCAATAAAAATCAATTGTTTCTAAATTATTTAAATTTTTTAAACAACTTAAATCAAAGTTTTTATAAGCATATAACTGTAATTTCAAGGATATTGTATTTTCAATTATAATAGGAATAATATAATCTAATTCTTCTTGATTGTTAATATATAATAAAATATACGCTGGTTTTATTTGATTATATATTATTAAAAACTCTTCTAATTCATAAATTGATTCACCAATATAGTCATCTTTGGCTGTAACAAAAGAAATATAGACTTGATAATCTATTCCATCTGGAGTTTTTAATCCATTATTCATATTTTGAAATTTTATATATTTAAGCATATTTAACACCTGTTTTATCACTATTTTAAACTATGAAGTGCTTTGGAATAAGCATTATAAGTTTCTTCATCAAAACAAACTATTCTTGCATAATATAAGGAATTACTCGTCTTAAAAAAATCCATAATTGTTTTTAAGGCAATACTCGTAGCTTTATCTAAAGGGAATTTATAAATCTCCGTACTTATTGAAGGGAAAGAAATTGATTCACAATTATTGGCTTCAGCAAGAATTAAACTATTAACATAACAATTTTTAAGTAGTTCTTCTTCATATGAATTACCACCATTCCAAATTGGACCAGGTGTATGAATAATATATTTAGCCTTAAGATTATATCCTTTTGTAATCTTTGCCTCTCCGGTTTTACAACCATTTAAAAGCATACATTCCTCTAATAATTCTACTCCTGCAGCTTTATGGATTGCCCCATCAACTTCTCCATCACCAAGTAATGAATTATTTAAGGCATTTACAATCACATCTGTATTTTCTTTTGTTATATCGCCTTTGATAACTTCAATACCTTTACCATTTATAACAAACATATTACGGCTAAAATCTAAATTTAAAATCAAGTTATTATTCTTTCTTTGATTCTCACAAAATCTATCATTCTCATCATCATTACCCAAAATATATTTATATTTATTCTTTATATAATCAGAAGCCTCTATATCTATAGATTCAGATACTATGTTAGAATATATTTCCGTTCCTGATGTTGGACTATCAAATAGTTTATAGCAATCAACTGATTCGATAAATTTTGTAGTAACTGTTTGTCCGTATTTATTAACAAATGTTGGAGACATTTCAATCTCTTCTTTAATTATTTTTTCTACTTTCTCATAAGCATCAGCAAAAGATTTAGCGACAATAATTCTAAGACTCTCTTCATAAAAAGTTAGACCTTCTTGGTAATCATCATCAACCATTCCCTTGATTAATTCATCATAAGCTATTTCCATTTGCAAAATTGATTTAACACAAAACCATTCTTTTTTCATTTTAGTAGTTCCTTTCGTCAAATGCTTTTTAAAAAAATTTATTGTAATTTTATAAATATTAGGCCTAACATTAGATATTTGAAATGATTAACGGAAGTATATATATAAATCTCCTTTGTAATTTTTATCAAGATTTTCTTTACTTTCAAAATATATTAAATCTTTTGTATAAAAATCATAAGCATCTATTTCCTTAATTTTAGAAAAATATTCATTTATAATATTCTTAGAAATACCATTTAATTCATTTAATTTTTTTTGAATTTCAGTATTATAAAATACTACTATCTGGTAACCAGTAGCTATTACTCTCCATATATCCGTTACATCTTTATATTGTTCAATTAATTGCTTACTTATATTCTTTTCAACCTTATTAACAAGATAACTTATATAATCTATTTTAAACCAATAAAAATAATCAATCCTTATACTACTTTCTTCAGTTTTTAAGTTAAAAGAATATTTCTTTGACAATTCAATAAACATTGGCGATAATATAGTCTTTCCTTCCATAAC
This sequence comes from Anaeroplasmataceae bacterium, assembly GCA_031549865.1. GTDB lineage: Bacteria > Bacillota_I > Bacilli_A > Acholeplasmatales > Anaeroplasmataceae > JAVBPE01. The sequence continues at coordinate 39,294 of JAVBPE010000003.1, forward strand.
AGCTAAAGTCTCTTTATAGGATTTTTTATCAATAAAAAAACATAAAAATTATCTCCTTTTTAATCTTTAATTATTTCCTTAACATAAACACTTTTATAATTACTATTTTATCATATTTTTTATTATCTTTCGTAATATTTAAAGTCTAACTTTATTTTACATAATATAAATTAAAGTAAATCATTAATTATCTCCTCTTTAAATTAGAAATCTGTGTAATAACATGATAAAGTATTCTTTGTCATCATCATTTGATTATAAAAAAAGAATACCCTAGTAAGCTAGAATCTGGTATTCTATTAAAAAACTGATATCAATAAAAATATATGTTAATAATTAAAAAAACATTAATTTTATAACAAATGATATTATAGGAACAAAAAACATTATAATTGCAGCTATTTTAATCGCTTTATATGCCGTAGTGTTCTTATCAGATGTACGTCCTAGCAATAATAATGATAGTGTGTTTAAAATAAAAGAAATTATTATACTTATAACATCTACAATAATTATTGGTATGATTAATATTCCACTACCCTCAGTTTTAGAGCCAAAAGTCCACTGAAATAAACAAAAATAAGATATTACTGATAGTACTATGAAAATAATAATGTTAATTATTAAAAGTATTAAACTGCTTGTGAATTTAGTTTTCATTTATATACCTCTTTAGTTATTAAATCAAATTTCTTCTCTAATTCAATTATATTATTTTCTATTTCATCTAATTTAATAAAATAAATATTAACTATTACTCCATCTTCACTTTTAAAACTAAGCTCTTTTATTTCTTTAGCTGTCTTATTATATGGATATAGTAGCCAAACAATAGGATTACATTCATTCGCTTCGTATTTTTTTGAATAAGCATACATCTGATACATATCTTGCTGAGATATTCCATAATTATCACGGGGTGTATTGTGGATTTCTTTCCATTTTGTATCTAATATAATAATTTTATTATTTTTTTTAATTACAATATCTGGCCTTAAAGCAAATTTATTTGTAGGTTCATCAAATAAATAATATCCTTTATCTTGAATGAAAACAGAATACCCTTTAGGCGTTAATATCTTCTTTACATGGTTAGTAACAAAAGCTTCAAAAAGCTTTTCCATCGGAAATAATAAGGCTTTTGAAACAGAATTACCTGAAAACATTGTAAAACTTTTATTTTTTAAGAATATCATTGACCATTTAAGTATTTGTTCATAATCTTTCATACTTCTATCAGTTTTAATACCTAAGAAATCTGCATCGAAATTAACTGAGGATGAAACTAATTCAAAATTAGTAAGTAATCGATTAATAGTCCTTTTATTTTTATTACTATCTGAAATTGATAACAACTTTAATAGTGTAGATTTAATTAATTTATTTTCTGCTCGATTGATTTGAAATTCTTCAAATTCTACATAAAATTTTTCTTTGTGAGCAAAGTTAAGTTTGATTTGATTTTTTATTGCTATTTTACCCTTTAATTTCATTAAGTTATCTTCTGTTTGAATATACATAGATTTAAGTCCCTTTTTTACTAAAGTATTAACTTCATCTAAATACATAGCAATAAAGATTTCATAAATATTCATATTAGAAATATTAAGATTTGCTAAATTGAAAGTTTTACTTTTAAATTCCTTCATGCATCTTAGCATATCTATAAAGATTCTTTTTGTTTGTATGTTATCTTCATCAAGAGTAGACAATGAAATTTTTGGAAGGATTTGAATTTGATATCCATCTTTCATTTGAATTAAGCCAACATAATTATTTATTGTGACTGTGTCCCCTACACCTTTATTCCATCCTATCTTCATAAATTCTGATGCATGGGATGTTTCATCAAGATTAGTATACTCTTTAATAAAAGTCAAAAGTTGAGTAAATTTTGGTTCCTCTAAATATTTATATTTGGTGTCTTGATTATCATATTTTGAATTTCCAACAATAATATCAAATTCTTTTAATTCAAATGGTTTTTTCATAAAAGAACCTACTCATATATCTCTATATAACTATCAATTAAATCGAAAGCTTCGTTATTTATTGAATATTTTTTTTCTGGTAGATCTTCTTCTAAAATAGAGTTTCCTTTAAAAAGCGAACTTTCAATTTCTGTATCTAAAATAAACTTAAATTTTAAATCCGTTTTTTTATTATCACCAAGAACCAATTGAATTTTACTATAGTCTTCATAAAAGTATTCTTGTAATAGAGGAATAATCTTATTTTTAAATATAGAAGCAAGAACTTTAATCTGCTTAGCTTCTAAAGTATCCTTTAATTTTATGAAGAATGCGTGACCTATTGTATGTTCCCTATCATACAAAACCTCAATGCGGTCATTAATAATCTTAAGCATTTTAGATACGCTTAATCCTTGTATAGTAATATCTTTTAGAGGCTCGTATTCTGGCATTTTTTCAATAAATTGAAATCTTCTTCTAAGTGCTGTATCAAGTATTGCAATTGATCTATCTGCCGTATTCATTGTTCCTAGTATATAAACATTATTGGGAACTGAAAAAAGTTCCGATGAATAAGGCAATGTCAATGATAAAGCATCGTGTGCTCCATCGCGTTTTGACTCTTCAATTAAAGTAATTAATTCCCCAAAAATCTTAGAAATATTACCTCTATTAATTTCATCAATAATGAAAACATATGGACCTTTTTCACTATTCGAATTTACAATCGGTTTTCTTGCTTCTTCACAAAAAGCTTTAAAAATTCCGTTTTCAACATTATATGAGACATTTTCTCCAACTGTTTTAGCTTTAATTCCTTCGACAAATTCTTCATATCCATATGATTGATGAAATGTGGTAAAAGAAATTCTGCCATCTTTAACCAGCGCATTATACTTTTCTTCAATGATAGTTCGATTTATATAACTATCTATTGGTTGTCCTTCACAAATAGCAACAGCATATGCTTTCGAATTATATGTTTTTCCCGTTCCAGGAGGACCATATAAAATGATATTTTTTTCATATTCTTCAATCATTTTTAAAGCCTCCTCATCCTCTTTTTTAACTGTATTATCATCGCCAGAATTTCCATTAAAAATACTCATATATTCTGGATATAAAATTTTAAATGCTTCTACAGCTTTAGCAACTATTAAAGCCGTATTAGAAGAATGATATGGTCCTTTTATATCTAATACAGTTCGAATTTTTTTAAATTCACCTTTTTCATATCTTCTTATCATTTCATCGCGATCTATCTTTTTATTATTAATGTCATCATCTATAGTTGTCTCAAAATATATTTCTGGATTATCTATTTTATAATATATATGTTTATTGAATACTTTTTGTTCTTCCGCCTCAGTTGATGATTCTCGATTTTCTACACGCATTGAATAATATACTTTATTTAGTGAATCATTGATATTTACAGAAAAAGATATACTAAAAGGAATTGATTTTTTCTTTTTTTCTTGTAGTCCATTTCCATTAATATTATAAAAAACATGATTGTTGTTTTTTATTTCAGACCACATGTATTTCGGTACATTTTGTCCTTGATCAATCCAATTAGAAGTGTATGCTCTATTAAGACTATATTTTTCAGTTAATTTTTCAAAGATTAAATCCATAAATTTTGTAAATTCTGCTCGTGCTTTTCGACCATTTTCTTTAAGCTCAATATCAAGATTAGTCTCGTTTATTTTTGAATAATGTTTTTGCTGATACGTAATTAAATAATTTTCTATAGCGTCAAAATCTACTTCTTTATCGCTATTATAGTTTGAAAAATTCATTCTATCCCTCCGCTTTTTTATAAATTTTATTTATTGGTTGTTTTAACATTTGTTTTATTATACCAAAAAGTATTGCAAAAAAGAAATATATTTAGATATTTTGTCAAATTAATCTTAGATTGATTGAAATATAAAATTATTATCAATTATCCAAGAAATTTTGTTTATGGGTATTCTTATAAATAGTAAAAAAACCTCACTCTTATGTGGCCGGTTATTTCCTAATAAGAAAGAGGATAATCTAATTTTTTATTATAATATTTATATTTTTTTCTATTTACTATGATAATGATTATTTTCTTATTTCTTTAACGATTATATTATCAATATATTTTTGAACTGGTTTAAAATTGGCATTTATATTTAATGCCCCTTCTATTTCATTATATATTTCTTTTATTTCATGACTTATTCCAAGTAAATCATATACTTCATCATTAATAAATACTTGTTCATATTCTTCTTCATTAACAGATAATTTTATAAGTTCTTCATTATTTGAACTAAGAATCATTTTAGCAGCTTTTATATAAAGAGATGCAATATATTCTTTTTCTTCTTTTGAATAAATTTTTTTATTACTATTATTATGTTTATCACATAAAAGATTTAATTCTTCTATTTCTTCTATAGTTAGATAATGATCATTATAGTATAAATAGGCTAATCTATTTTTTTCATTATTTTTTAAAGATGTTGAAGCAATTAAATTATCTCTTAATATTTTTATATCTTTTGTCCATATTTTATAATATATTAAATCTTCATATTTATCATAGCAAAGTAGTGAATCTAAATATTTAATAATTGGATCATTTTTATTAACAACATATTCTAAATATGTTGTTCTATCTTCTGAAAATGAAAGAATAGTATTTAAAACTATTATAGCGTAATCATAATCATAGATATCTAATTTTAATTGACTAGATGATAATGTTCTATTATAGCTTTTAGCATAATTGATATTAGCATATGCTACTTTTATATTAGCATCATTAATAAAATTAAGTTCATAGTTCCCATATTCAGATTCAATGATTTTAGTATTATTGGAAATATCTTTTTTACTATTTTGTTCATATTTTATATGTTCTTTTATTTCTACTTTAAAAAAATATTCTCTCATAAATTTTCATTAAAATAATCTTTAATATATTTTTTTTAAATACGCTAAATAGCCATTTCTTATTTTGGCGATTTGTCTTTTTAATTTATTATTACATTCTTCTAAATTAAAAGAATCAAATGAACGATTAGTGAATCGCCCTTTATCAATTAATCCTAGTTGAATATCTTTATCGCCATTTAAATATTCTTCTAATAAATATTTATTATCTTCATAAATACCGTATCCAACACCATCAATTACTTTTGATATTTTGTAATAGTCTTTTGATTCAATTTTTTCTAATACTTCAATAAGAAAAGTATAATCTTCGCCAAAATCATATATCATTTCAAATTTATTATTATCTAAAATTAATGAGTCTATTGTAACAGCAAATGTAGAAAGATTTTTATTTAAATATCCTAAACGTTCAGATTCGATATAGCTTATTTCACATTCATATTTATGTTTAGTATCAGAAAATAAATATAGGTGATAAGCTAGCGAATTAAATATAGATAAAATAGTAAAAGCTAGTTCATCTAAGTCATTTTCTGCATTAAATAGAATAACTCTATTTAATTTATCTTCATAATCTTGTAATGATATTTTTAATTTATAATATTCCATATTATTATACTCCTTTACGTTATATAGATATTTCGCTTTTATTTAATCAAAGTTATTGAATTATTCTTTTTTGTTAGCATATGGAGTATTAAAAAATGCATTATGAGCAAAACTTGTTGATTCGCTTAAAAATATGACTTCACGTAAATTTTCATTATTACTAAATGCGCTTTCTTGTATGACATCGCATGATTCAGGGATTAATAATGACTCCATATTATTTTTCACAAAAGAAGTTGGACCAATTTCTTTAATGTCACGCAGATTAACTGATTCTAATCCACTACAGGCAAAAGCTGATGTTTTAATATATTTTATATTTTCTAAATTGATATTTTTTAAACTAGGGCAATACATAAATGTTGCATAATTTATTGTATCAATACTACTTGGTAGACTTACAGTAGTTAGTGCACTACAGTAAGAAAAAGCACCTTCTTGAAGAATGGATGAATTCAATTTTACTTCTTTTAAATAAACATTATTAGAAAAAGCAAATTGATTTATTGCACTACTTGTAGTAAGTGAAGTTATATTATTTTTTGCAGGACATAAGTATAAAACGCTTTTATCTTTTGAATATAAAACACCGTTATCAAGGACTAATGTTTCACAGTTATTTAATACAATTTCTTCTAAATTTTTTAAAGATGTATATTCGTTAATTAAATTAAAATTGTTGATATTTCCATTTATTACTATTCTTTTTATGTTAGAACAATAATCAATAATAGGTTCTAGATCAATTAAATTTTTTGGCAAGATTAACTCTTCTAATAAAATACACTGTTCAAATGCACCTTCTGATATAGAACTGACACTTTGGGGAATCGAAATTTCTTCTAATGCAGTTTGGGCAAAAGCATAGAATCCAATTCCTGTTATTCCTTCTTCAATTGTTACATTTTTTAATTTAGGACAAGCATAGAATGCTTGAGATGGAATTTCACCAATTTCTTTTGAGATATTTACGCTTTTAAGATTTTTACATTGAGCAAATGCTAATTTTCCTAAAGATTTAACACTACTCAAAATAGTTACATTTTCTAAGCTAGAACATTGATAAAAAGCTCTGTTATTAATTTTTTCGAGATTTTCGGGAAAATTTATTTCTGTTAATCTAGCACAATATCCAAATCCATATTCGCCTATTTCCTTTAGATTTTCATTTAATTTAACAGTTTCTAACAAAGTAAAATTTTCAAAAGCATAATCACTAATTTTTGTAACTGGATACCCATTTATTTCATTTGGTATCACAGAATCTACACTTCCCATACCATATTTAATAACTGCTTCATCATTTATTATTTCATAAATAAAATCTTCATATATATCATCATCAGTAATATATTCTGCATTTGATAGTTTATCGTCTTTTTCTCCCATGATAAAAGAAGCATTCAAACAATGATTCCCCTCATAACTTGATAGTTTATTTTTTGTTTTAATGAAACCACAAGACACATAACCATTAATTTCTTTTATTTCTTCTGGTATAACTAAGCATCTAAATCGATAATCGATAGAAAGTGATGGGTTAGTAGACATAATACCTTTTATCCATACACCAAATCCATAAATATCATACTTGCCAATCTTAGCTGGAATTTCATAATATGTTGTATTTAAATCTTTTGGTAATTCTTTAATATAATATTTGTCATTTTTATTTATTAAAGTATAACCATCAACTTCAAATGATCCATCAAATATTCGGCATCCACTTAAAAATATTGTTGATATTAATATTAAAATAACTAATGTTTTTTTAATTTTCAAATTGAACCCTCCATTCCATAAATTCTAATCTACTTTACGCCATTTTAAGTTTAATGCTTTTAATCATATTCCTTCATAACTAAAAGCATCATTTTCCACTATTCCATCAGCCCAAAATATTGTCTCTTTAACTTCAGTTATTTCATGTACTACATATATGTCAGTTATATATAATATACCACTTATGAACATGAAAATAAATAGAATTAAGTTTTCTAGTTTCTTTTTATCATATGAGTTTGGTATATTAAAAAAGTTTAATGAATTAACATCAAACCTTCAATTATTAATTTTTTAAAAGAAAAACTTATTCCAAACATCTTTTGGGATATCATAATCTTCATCAGCGGATTTTGGAAATACTTTTATGTTAGGTTCTATCATACCTTGTAATCCTACAGCGTGATATCCAGGTATCTTATTATATTCCTCAATACATAACATAAATTCATAAGATATTTTCTCTTTGGCATAGTTTACATTATCTTGTCCATCCAGCATTTTTGAAACCATATAATCACGGCACCACGGTGTTCCACCCCATATATATGTATGGTTTCCCAAATTACATTTTGATAAAAAATCATCATTATTAGAAAAATTTATCTTTTGTTTACCCTCAATATTATAATATCCAATGATATATTTATCTTTATATAATAAACCTATGCCAATCCCACATGTGTCTTTATCATAAATAACCTCTGAAATTTTATTTACAAGCTCATAAAGGGGAAAATTTTCTTCCATTAGTGGTTCCAAATAATCTTCTAAATTTACTTGATTAATATTATTTAATCTTATATTGTTTGCGCCAATAGTTATAATAATATAATTATCATTTACAAACACTTTATTAACAATGCGTTTTTTATCTTCTTCTAAAAGATAATCATTACTATTTGGTTTTTTTAAAAATCCACCATTGCCATCAGATATTTTTTTACTACTTCTATAATCTCCAATTCCTATAATTCCATCTTTACATAACACAGCCCGACCAAAGACATAATCTTATCCCCCTTTTTAAAACTATATTTATATTATTTATAATAATTTACTGTACTACTAAATTTATTATAGTTTTTTTAAATGTCCTGGGATTTTAATGAATAGCTCTTTGCCATTACTAAATTTATAACAAATTTTTTCTTTATCATAAACAGCATTATGCTTATGAATTAAAGCATGGTGATTTGGGCATACAATTAATATATTACTAGCGTCATTATTTTGAGTCTGTGAAAAATACTCAATGTGATGAGCTTCGACTATCCCATCACCAAATTCTTCCCCTATTTTTTCACCACATATTTGACATCTGTCATTATATATTTTTTTTAAATCATTAAGAATTCTTTGATTGACGACCCTATATTTTGTTAAAACGTTTTTAAATATATAACCTGAACTTTCATCGCTAACATTTAATAAAGATTCAGTTTCTTCTTCATTAAATTTATTTATTAAATCAATTTCATCATCACTTGCGATGATTTGCTCATCACTTAAATTAACATTATCATCAATATAACTTAATGCTTGGGATACTAATTCCCTAGCCCCTTGTATATTTCCCGCCACACCATTTTTATTTAACTCATTTATAGAAAGCTTTGGATTATCTACTTTTTTTAGTAATCGCATTTTGAATAATCTTCGGTTTGAATCAAAAAAACTATTTTCTAAAATAAATTCTGAATCATCAATGCTTTGGGTTTCTATATTTACTTCTGTTACAATACATTTATATCTAATTCTTGAGATAGGTGCTCCAACATAAATATAAACAATATCATTAATTTTTATGTTATTTAATTGTTGTGATTGTGTCCATTCTATTTCTTCATATTTCCTAAAAGCAGCTTCTATATCATATTTAGTTGGATTACAAGGAATAGTCCAAGTTAAAACACTTGGTAATAATACTTCTAAATCATTTCCTTTTTTGACATTATATAAATATCCTTTAACTTTACGGACAAAATTAACTACATCTTCTTCCATAGAATCAGCATACCAAACATTACTTTGTCCTAAATAGCCTTTCTTGCCTCTTGGTATTTGCATTTTTCTATATTCAATTGGAATACAAATTGCATTTTCTTTTTTAGTTTCAATAATAAAAGGCATATCAGTTATACTATTCTCATGTCTTTTATGTAAATGTGAATATACTCTTGCATCTTCATAAAAACCGACAATTCTACTTCCATATTTATCTTTATCATTATTAGCGACAAATACTACTGTAATACCATCGATATAATTACCATTAGCTGATGGATCAATCTTATTTAAATTTATTGTTGATTCATAATCATTTTCTTTGTTAACACTTGTATTTTTAACATAGCCACGGCAGTATCCATCTGGTTCTACATAAAAATTATACATTTCAAGGCCAAACCCATTAGTCTTAACATATGAACCTCCTGTTGACATTTTAACGCCTTCTAATCCTTCATATTTTTCCATCCAACTTACATTGCAGAATAATATTTTTTTATTATCTATTATTGGATCAGGCGTAACTGGTGTTCCTATTTTAAAATGATCTGGAATTTTTGTTTCTTTTAATAAATCCAGATTTATATTTTTTAAATCTATTTCATTTAAATTTTTATTTAGTAATTTAGAATATATTAAATCGATTGTCAAAGGGTCACTTGAAGTAACATCTGAATAGAGTTTTGAAAAAGTAAAACTAGAATGCTTATATGAGGCATTTATTTCTCTAATTTTTTTCAGTAAAAATATTTGATTACCTTCTGATAAAAGATCCGCTTCACGATCATATATACCCATATTTTGAGCCAGTTCATAAGTTTTAATTAGTAAATCATCTATAATATCTTCATCAATTTTACTGTAGATTTTATTCGAAATGTAATATTTGCCATTTATTTTTTTCAGTATTCCATAAGCTCTTCGTTCTGCGATATATTTTATTTCACTTTTATAATATGATCCTAAGTATACTGGCATTTTAGTGAATGTATAAGTTTTGGTATTAGGACAAATATAAAAACCAGATTCAAATTCTTGAATTGAGCCATCTGTATTAAGTATTGCCAAAAGTCTTTTTTCCATAGTTAATCACCTTATTTAAATATAAAATAATTCTTTATTATTTACTTTCTTACATTAAATATCACTTATTATCTTAATGTTATCATATTGTTCGACATATTAATACAGTTTGTCGAATGTTTATAATAAACTTATTTGCTTTAAAATAAAAGAGTACTTAGTATGCTTAAGATAAATTGTTCTAATCTGCTTACTGAAATACTCCTGATTTATATTTTATTAAATTTTAAATCTATTTTTTATATTTTCATATTTAGTTTTATATTCTTCTGCTTTTTCTTTACTATTTAAATTTTTAGGTGTATTTTTACCTATAATTAAATAACGTTGATCAAATGAATAGTAATGATATGCTTCAAGGCCTTCAGTATTTGGTAGCTGTGCTGATAAATAGGCAAACTCTTCAAAAGTAAAAAATGTATGTGTAATAAATATTTCTTCTATGTTTTTTAATTGACTCAAAATACTTAAATAATAATTGCTTTCATACTCTTTAACTATATCTAAATGAAGTCTCTTTAGTCTAGGCATTTTTAATAAAAATGATAAATCTTTAATATTCAATTTAGAATTAAAAGATGAACAATTATTACAGCCGTATAACTCTAATATTTCAATATTTGAATTAGCTAATAATGAAAAATCAGATATTTTATTATAATCCATCATTTTAAAATGTTTAAGTTTTTCATTTTTGCTAAAATCCCATAATGTTGTTTGTTTTATATTCCAGTAAAAATCAATTATCTCTAAATTAATAAAATCTTCTAATTTGTTCAAATCAAACTTTTATGCATACTAATGAAGTGCCATTGACTTTGTATATTTACTTAAAACAGGAAGAATATAATCAAGTTCTTTTTGATTATTAACAGAAACTGATACATGATTTAATTTTAATTGATGATAATGAAAATTGTTCCAATTCATATATGGGTTTCTCACTATCTTCATCTTTAAATTCCATAAATTTAATATAACTTTGATATTCTATACCATCAGGATTTTTTAATCGGTTATTCATATTTATCATTTCTATATATTTATACATGTTATTATCCTTTGCCTTTATTTAATTATCATTTAAATTAACTTATACATATATTTTTGAATTGGTTAAAAACTTGAAGTTGAATGCACAGTTTATTTCATTAATCGACTTTCCGCCATTTTAAATTTGATAATTTCCCTGTGCCTTAATAACTAATCATCATTAATTAACTAAAGTGATACATTTTTAGCTATATCTTTCATTTAAATTTATAAAATGTTTATAGAAATATCTTACTCTTCAAAATTAATTTCATTTTCTTTGATATTTGATTTTTTTAGTTTTCTTGCCAAAGCAGAATCAATTTTTCCAGCATCATTTTTTTCATACGTACATATCAATGTTATATCTTTATTTTCACAAAGTTTTTGATAAATAGGCATTTTAAATTTTTTTGTTTTTGTGTACTGAATATTGTTTTCATTATAACCCCAATGTTCAATATATACATGTTTACCTTTATCTAAATAATTTGGCAAATAAAAGTCTGGTTGTAGTGTTTCTTTTTCAGAAGCACCATATGCCAATTCTTTTTCATATGCATGAGGAATTTCATTTTCAAATAAATAATTATCAATATCACGTTCTGATTTACTCTTTACAACGTGACCATCTTTGCATGTATACCTACCTTCATAGTCTTCATCTAACAATTCCACATTAGTACATCCCGTAATTTTAAAAAGTAATTCTTTATTTTTATATTTGACATAACATGACGCACAAAATAGCAATCCCTCAGTTTGTTTTCCACAAGTTATACATTTTGACTTATTATTTGCGCTTATAACAACTACATTATTATCATTTATAATTTCTTCTTCTACCACTTTATCTTTATAATGAATTTCAGTTGTTATAACATCATCTTGCTTTTTATCGTTATTTAAAATATCAAGCATTTGTTTTGTATCGTATTTTTTCCAACAAGTTTTACAAAAAGCATAACCATTTGTTTCATCACCACATATTACACATTTTTCAAAACCCTCTATTGGTAATTCTGTATAAACCTTAGTTTCACATTTACATTTACTATTAATGTGATGCCAATCATTACAATTATCACATAAAACTATTTTTCCATCTTTAAGTTCTTTTGCATGATTCTTACAAAGCCTATCTTTTCTATAGTTCCCCATGTAAGAGTTAGCAGGCGCCCCACAAATTGGACAGACTAATTTTTTTTCATCATTTTCCATAAAAAATCTCCTCTTTTAATTTGTTGCATTTTTTTTAAGTTAATACTTATAAAGAAGTTGTTTCATAGACTTCATCATTGAATGCACTCATATTTAAATATTGTTTGAGTAATACGATATTTTTGTTTCATTTGTTATTTTTTTATTTGATTTTCATCTAGTTAATATAGCATTGGAAGTTCAATTTCGCCAGTTGATATTTTCTTTATTGTATCCTTAGCATTTGAAACAGCTTTCGGAAGTACTCTTGAGTTTGAAGAAACAATTGATTCTAATGCATATAAAACTTTGTCAGCTTTTATTATACGTATTGCAGCATTTACTCTAGTGCTCGTTCCTTCAATTTCTCTATCATATGTTCCTTGTTGGTTAGTATAATATTCATAAATTAAATCTGCTCTTTTACTTTGATTATCCAGTTCATTTACTCTTTTTAACATATCACTTAGTCGCATCCCTAAAAATGCTTTCCCGGCTGTTCTTATATCAGCATCAATCTTTGCAATATTTCTTGGAATTTTTTTCATTTAATCCACCTTTGAAGTATTTATATTCATTTTATTATCAATTAAATCTTTTATATAATTACGTAAATTTTTATCAACTGCATAAATATATGTCCCATATACACCACGAGTTAATAATACTAAATAAGCATTAATAATGTTTTGTACTGTCTTATTAGAATCTTTTGATTTTGAATAAGTATCAATAAATTCATCTAAGTGATATTCAATTTGCTTCGTAATTGGATTATAGGAAATATCTTTACCAAATATTACCCCAGCATAGTTTAAATCATGACCTTGAGCAGTATATATACAACCTATTTTATCTACATTTTTATCGTTTGTAATAAAATTACTAGCATTAAAATCTTCATTCCAACAATAATTATGACCATCTATTTCAAAATCATAATTTTGCTTATATTGAGTTGTCTTTTTATCTCTTGCTTTTTTGCGCCAGTAAAAAGATAACCCACTTAACGTTCTACATAATCCTTTGTATTCAATATTTTTCTTTTTTATTGCCTCATGCATAAGATTACAATCATCAAAAACTTGAAGATCATACTCTTTTAATGAGCTATAACTAAGTGGATTATTAGTAAACAATCTATGAACAAATTTTATATATTCATTTCCACCTTTTACTCTTAACTGGGATTTTAAAATAAACTGGGTAGTATTAAATTCATTTGCAATTATATTAAAGTCCTCTACTCTTACATCTGATTCTTTTACACATTGCATATCATCATAAAATAGTACTAGCAGTTTATTAGCTTTAAATTTTAACCAATCTAGTTCAGTTGAGTTTAGAGGTAAGCCTAAAGCTCTATTCACATTATCATGGGTACCATAATTTGTAAGTTTCTCTCTTCTTTTTAGCCTATGAGCTTCATCTACAATTAAAACATCATAATCACCTCTAGAAGCTTCTGAAGGAGATACAACATCAATATGTCTTAATTCTTTAATAGATCTGAATACTTTCTTTACTGTATTTTTAAAACTTGGTACAGCAATAACAAAAGCTATTTTATCATTTCCATATAATTTAATTTTTTTAATCAAATCTGCCTTACTAAAGAAGTTTTCTTCATCAAGTATTTCATTATTATCACTATAATCATAATTATTATTTAATATATTAGCAATTACGTTAATAAAATAAATTGCTATTAATGATTTTCCTGTACCAGCTCCACCATTTATTATTACATTAGTCCTTGTATTACTTTGAATAGAATTAGAGTATATTTGAAGCAATTCTTCTACTACTTTATATTGTTCAGATGTCAATTCTTTATATGGAGAAAATTTAAATATTTCTGAATTTTCAACTTCAAATAAACTTTTATTTACTAATTTTAATTTTAAAAGTTTATTCCAAATATCAGTAAATATATTTTGATATTCACTTCTTTGATAATAGTTATGAAGCTTTGATTGTCCGCCATTAGCATTTTGTAGTATGTATTTACCATCAGCATGCATATGAGTAATAAGCATATTTTCAATATCTAAAATAGCGGATTTGTTAAAAGATGCACTACTCATAATATTTATTTTAGTTAAATTATTTCTTTTCTTATTTTGAAAATGTTGATTCATTCTGTTTATAGCATTTTGAGTTTCACCAATATATACCTCATCTTCACCAGATAGCATATATACAACAGGCCAATCTTCAGCATGAGAACTTTTTTCTTTAAGTTTATTTATGCCGTCTTTATCAAATGGGTATTGTTCTATTGTGGATGTAAATATATTTTGTCCCATAATGATTATTCCCCCTAATACTTTTTAGTTTCGTAAATTTTGATTTAATTTTATCATATTTTTAGCAAAATATCTATAATTTTGACTTAAAGCAGCAATATATCAGTACTTTTTATCAAATATAGTTTTGTATTAAGCTACTTATATTGTTATATTATTTAACATCTTATTCATTTGATGTATCTAGATGATGGTATAAAATAAAAAAGAATTAATACTTTGAGGTATCAATTCTGCTTATTAATTTGTAATATGAAATAATATTAGGCACTAAGTATCATTATGAAATATGTTAAGTAATCATTAGCAAGAGGCTTTTTTATAAATTAATGTTATTATTACAATGTGTGCCATGACTACCTAAGTGCTGAAAAATTTCTTGTATTCATAGGCTTTCTTTAAGATTGTTTACGTTTTCATACAAATGTCCATTTAAAAATCCCTTATTATGTGCAATTAAGATTCCCTAGTTTTATTATGTTTTAATTTATCCTTTAATCTATAAGAAGGACCATCAATATTAAATAGATATGAATGATGTAGTATTCTATCAAGTATAGCTTTAGTAATCATTTCATCATTACCTAGTATTTGAGGCCATTTATCAAATGTCATATTACTTGTAAATATTGTTGATTTCTTTGTATATCTCAAATCGATTAATTGAAAGAATAACTTAGATTCTAAATCTGATATTTCACTAAATCCAACTTCATCAATAATTAATAGCTTGTATCTAAAGTATTGGCTTAATTTTCTTTCTAAAGTTCCTTCATTATAAGCATATTTTAAAATACTTATTAACTTATTGAATTTAATAAAATAAACACTATTTCTTCTTATTGCTACTGAATATCCTATTGCGATAGCTAGATGTGTTTTACCTACACCAGGATTACCTATAAGAACTGCATTTGTCCCTTCTTCATAAAAATTTGAGTTTATAATTGTTTTTATTTTTTCTTCTTTAACTGTTGGTTGAAATTCAAAATCATACTCTTCTATAGTTCTTAAAAATGGAAATATATACTAAAAAAGTAGACACGGCAAGATAAGAAAATGTATAATAAAATAAACACAAAAAGAAAGGACAAACATATGCCAACAAAAGGAACACGCTATTCAGAAGAATTTAAAAAAAGTATTGTTATGCTCCATCAAAATGGAAAAACTATTAATCAATTAGCTGTTGAATATGGTATAACCTGGTCTGCAATTGATAACTGGGTTAAGCAATATAGTGAAGTTAAGATTGATAATGATACTACCCTTACCGCCTTACAAATTAAAGAACTCCAAAGAAAAAATGCAATGCTTGAAGAAGAGAATTTAATATTAAAAAAAGCCATTGCCATATTCACGCCAAACTCAAGGAAAGATTAAATGCTGTTTATACTTTAAGAAATCATCATGATATTAAATTATTATGCAAAGTCTTAAATGTTAATCGTTCTACCTATTATAAGCATTATCATTTAAAATCAGCTCCTAGAACTACCGAAAATATTGATATTAAATCTAAAATATTAGAGATTTATGCCTCATCTGATATGCGTTTAGGGGCTGATAAAATCAGAATTATCTTAGCGGGTGAATATGGCATTAAAATCAGTCTAGGACGTGCTTATCGCTTAATTAATTCTATGCATTTACCTAAAATGTCTACAGTTAAACTTAAATATAAGAATTTACTTATTAGTGATGAGAATTGTTGTAATAATCTTAATCAAAAATTTGATCAAGATAAACCTAATCTTGTTTGGGTTAGTGACATAACTTATATTAAAGTTTGTGGAAGATTTTATTATCTTTGTGTAATTATTGATTTATTTGCTAGAAAGGTAATTGCTTATAAGATATCTTCTAAAATCAATGAACAATTAACGATTGATACTTTGAATTTAGCTTATAAATTTAGAGGCTGTCCATCTGCTGTTTTATTTCACTCTGATAGAGGATCCCAATATATAAGTAAGAATTTTAGAAAGAAGATTGATGAACTTAATTTCATTCAATCTTTTTCTAAAAAAGGATATCCTTATGATAATGCAGTAGCAGAATCTTTCTTTAAGTATTTTAAAAAGGAAGAATCTAATAGACGTAATTATACTTCTTTATCTGAGCTTGAGCTATCTACTTTTAAATATATTGAAGGCTTCTATAATAAAAAAAGACCTCACTCTCATAATGGTGGTCTTACTCCTAATAATAAAGAATATATTTATTTTAATTCTATTAGATAATATTTATATTTTTTGGTGTCTTATCTATTGACTATGATGCAGCCCGTTTTACTTGTAGCCATAAATTCAATCCCCTTAATTATATTAAAACATAAGAATTAATATGCCTTATTTCTTTACACTTTTATTGTAACACGTTGTCAAGAATTTTTTACATTTTTCGTTCTACATTATTTGACAGGTGATAATAATAAAGAAAGTCATTATTTGATGGCCTTATAATTTTGTTCTATTACTAATAATTCTTCCCTTAATGCCCAAGTTAAGTTCTTCTTTAGTTTATTTATTCAATAGTTATTTTTGGTACCCTCTTATTGCAAATTTGTATTCTGTTTTTTAAAATTAAAATTTTTTAATTTACTAATATAAAAACTGATAAAAAAGTATTTGAAAAATGAACTAAATCAATGAAAAAAATGAAATTATTTGGAAAAATGATTAAAAAAATGTTGCAACTAAGACACTTTTTGGCGTAGTTGCAACAAAAAAGAGGCTTATAGACCTCTTGATTTTATATTATGGCTAGAATTATCCATTTTGATACGACTACGCACCAGTGCTATTTTTCAGACGAAAGTTACGCACCCTTGAGGGTAATCGTTAAAATTTTAAAAGTATGTTTAATCGCTTTCTTCATCATTAATAAAGTCTTCCAAAAAATCATATTTATTTACTGTATCTTCATTAAATTTCATATATTCGCACCAATTGTGCTTTGCAAAGTCAATCAAAGCATTTAATCTTTTATTTTGAGACTCAATACTCCATCTACCATTAATCATATAGCTCTCTAATTCATTTTGACATTTATAAGGCGCCTTGTTGAAATATTTACTTATTTTTTCAGTTACATCTTTTGCACCTTTACTCGCATTCGCTGATAGCGGATCGATCGTTAAATTGCCAATACTATTAAGATATTCTCTATTAAATTTTTCACCATGTCCTACAACAATAATTCTTTCATCAGCAAAAACTCTCGAATGTTCATTGCTATTTTTTCTAGCTACAATATGTTCAATTGTAAGATTAGTATTTTTCCCTTTTACCTTTTTTAAATCTTCGTGCGGCATTAGCGTGCTAATTGGTTGTTTTGTATTTCTTAAATAATTTTCATACTTCCAAAAAAAATAATTTTTTATAGTTGAACTATATTTATTATAAAAGTTATTGTCACATAAGGCTTTAATAAAGCTTTCATCAGTACCCACATCTTGATCTTCAATTAATTTGATAATTGATTTTTTTAAAGATGGAAAATCACCGTCAAATTTTTTTGCAAGCTCATACCATTTAGTTTGAAATTTGCTCGTTAAATAATTTTGAATTACATACACTCTAAAAACAAAAATTTCAATAAGACGACAAACTATTTTGAAATTTATTTTTTCATTATTGTCAAAACGATAAGCTTTAATTAATAATGGATAAAAATTCGATAAAATATCCAGTGCTATTAAATCTTTTAATTCATCAAAAGATTCTTTGAAAATATTTTTTATAGACGAGAAAGATTCTTTAATATTCAGTGTGTATTGCTCAACATATTTAATGAAGCCAGCTTCATCATTATTAGTAAAAAAAAGTTCTACTTTGCTCTTCATAAACTCCATGTAATGTTGATATTCTTTTTTACCAGTCGTATGCCAGTTTTCATACGCAATAAATGTATATTGCAAAATTGAGTCTTCACCTATTTGTTTTCCCTCAAATGATGCATAATCTTGATATATGTTATTGAATCTAGTTTGAATCTTTTCTAAAACTTGTTCAGAATCATTTAACAATGATGCTTTATACATTAAATAACTTTTTGTTTTTTCAATATTAGTTAATAACTTCCCTCGATCATTCGTTGTTTCAAAAATGAGCGAAGCTTCTGATCTGCTACCTACTAAATATATAAGTATGTTCGTAGAGAGTATTCTATCGATAATAGGCAATATCTCTGTTATATTACAATTTTTAAGAAGCTCATTAAATTTCATCTTTAAATAATGTAGTTTTTGCTGAGACGGAGTTCTAAAACTATCACTATACTTATTGTCATTTAATATATAAGTATGAAAAAAATCATTATCATCAGTTTGTAAATTTAAGACAAAGTTGCTTTTGTAATAAATAAAATATCTTTGCAAATCTTTTATATTGTCATCATAGATATCTTTAGATGTTTCTTGTTGCAATCGATAAATTAAACATTTAACAAATACTATAAGCGTTGTTAATCTTTGCTGACCATCTACAATATCATATTTTTCATTCGAAGAATTTTCATCATTTCGAATTTGTAATAAAATTGTTCCATAATAATATCTTTTATTTGCTCCATTATAATTCGCTTTGAAATCATCGAAAAAATCATTTATTTGTTTATCTTCCCATGCATAATTTCTTTGATACTCTGGTATGAAAAATATCTTATTTCCTGTAAATACTTCACTTAAAGATTATCTACCGCTTTCCACTTATATTACGCTCCTATTACTATTAAAATTATTACTTATAATTATATCATAGTTTTAACAAACAATCTATAAATACAACATTCCCCAACCTATAATTTTATATTTTCTCAAATTCCAATTTCACGCACCCTTGTAGGTAATCGTTATATTGTTGATTTTTATTGAGTAATCGTTAAATAGTTAAAATTTGATTATTTATTTGCTGATATAAGACTACCTATTTTGATACTAAAACTTATAACTTCAATAAAGAATTGGTGAAACAAAGGCAAAACAAAGGTTCTTTACAAAAATAATCATAAAAAAGGCAATGAAAAAGGCTTAATACAAATTGTTAGATTGTATCAAACCTATGCTTTTTATTTGAATAGGATTACCATAATAATGCAAGTGCGCACCCTTGTAAATTTTTTGCAAGTTTTTACGCACCCCAAAGGGTAATCGTTAAAAGGCTGTAAATAAAATATAAGAATATATTTATAACTTGACCCCAACGCCTTTAAATTTTTCAACAAATGTTGATATTTTTTGAAAAACAGTTTGTTTTTTAGATAAATATTGTGGATTTAGAGGACTCATTTTAGGCAATATTTCGTTGATTTCTGTTCCGTTTTCACTAGCATATTCTTTTTTTAATGATGAAAGAATATATCTTTTTGCAGCATCAAAATTAAGATTTTCTTCAGTTATTAATTCTTCTGCTTCTCTTTTTTGTTCTTGTTGGGCAAATACAAAGAATGCATCTATTATACTTTCTTTATCCTTTATTCCATCTAAATCAGTTTGATTAATGAAATCAACTATCAAGCCTTCCTTAGCACGATTTCCAGTACTAGAACGAATTAAGCGGCGAACTTCGTCAACCAACATAATCTTATCTTTTACATTTTTATTTTTTTCAAATATTAATTCTAAGATGTAATCTAAATTAATTTCTTGCGATTTTAATAATTCGATTTCAAAGACAACGCCATCCCAATCAATTGAAGATTTTTCTTTATCTTTGCCTTCTTTTTCTTTACGTAACCAATCACGAATATCATTATATGTAGAACGATAATCTTGAATTATTCGTTCTTCAGGTAAATTGATTTTTTTCATCATTTCGATATCTTCATCAGTTACGTGATAATTTATTTTATACTCTTCTAACACTTTTGGATTATCTATATCTATTGTATTGAATACTTTTAAGCAAGTAAATTCATCATAATTTTGTAATATATTTTCTACTCTTAAATACTCACCAAATAATTTAACAAATTCTTTTTTATCTTTTTCAGTAACTATATTGTCAATATCAGGAAATCTTGAATTTAATTCTTCTACAACATCAATATAGCCTCGACGTGCTTCACCAGAAGTTATATCAGTGAAACCATTCATATATTCTTTATAGCTTTTTTCAAGAACAACATTCTTAGTATTTTTATCACCAAAAATAGTAATAGCATCAATTGTAGCTTGCTCTAAATCTCTGAAAGTAACAATATTTCCAAATGTTTTAGTCGAATCATATATACGATTAGTTCTTGAAAATGCTTGAATTAAACCATGATATCGAAGATTTTTATCAACGAATAACGTATTTAATGTTGGCGCATCAAAACCGGTCAAGAACATTCCTACAACTATTAATAGGTCAACTTCTTGCTTTTTTACTCTATTTGCTAGATCACGATAATAATTTTGAAATTCTTTACTTTCTACACCAAAACTTGTAGAAAACATTTTATTATAATCTTTTATGGCTTTGGTTAGGAATTCTTTTGCACTACTATCCATAGCAGTCGGTTCAAAAGTTTCATCTGTAATTTCACCAATGGCACTTTGTTCTTCATTCGCCGCAAAAGAAAAGATTGTTGCTATCTTCAATTTTTTATCATTATTTTTTTGTAAATCATTTAATGCCTCATAATAAAGTTTTGCCGCATCAACACTACTTACCGCAAACATAGCATTAAATCCTTTAGCACCAATATGTAATCGATGTGTTTTAATCTTAAAATTATTTAATATGTATTCAGAAACTTCTTTTATTCTATCAGGATGTAGTAACGCTTCTTTATTTTCAGCAGCAGATAATTTACTCTCTTCTTGTTCCATTTCAATAGATTTAAATTTGGGGCGAACATCATTGTAATCTACTTTAAATTTTAAAACTTTTTCATCTCTGATAGCATCCGTTATTACGTATGCGTGTAATTCGCGTCCAAACACGGTAGCAGTTGTATCGGAACCGAGTGCGTTCTCCGGAAAAATTGGTGTGCCAGTAAATCCAAATTGGTAATATCGTTTAAATTTCTTTTTGATGTTTTTTTGTGCTTCACCAAACTGAGAGCGGTGTGCCTCATCAAAAATAAACACTACTTGCTTTTGATAAATTGACAAATCATCTTCGCTTTTAATCAGATTATTTAATTTTTGAATAGTTGTTACTATTATTTTATTATCATCTTTTTCAATGTTGCGTTTTAAACCTGCCGTATTTTCTGAACCATTTACACTATCTGGTGAGAATCTTTGATATTCTTTAATTGTTTGATAATCTAAGTCTTTTCTATCTACTACAAAGAATACTTTATCGATAAAATCAAGTTCAGTTGCTAGTCTTGCAGCTTTAAAACTCGTTAACGTCTTTCCTGAACCTGTGGTATGCCAAATATAGCCACCACTCTCAATGGTTTTCCACTTTTTAGCCTCATATGAGCTTTTAATTTTCCATAATATTCTTTCAGTTGCAGCTATCTGGTATGGACGCATTACTAATAAATTATTACTTGAATCAAATACCGAATAATGTAGCAATACTTTTAATAGAGTGTTCTTATGAAAAAATGTTGCAGTAAAATCTTTTAAATCTTTTATAAGTGTATTATCAGATTTTGCCCAGTTCATCGTAAAATCAAAACTGTTCTTATCTCGTTTAGTAGTATTGGCAAAGTATCTTGTATCTGTACCATTTGAGATTATGCAAATTTGTAAAAACTTAAATAGTGAATTGTCAGAATTATAACTTTCTTTGCTATATCTGTTTACTTGATTAAATGCTTCTCTTATGGCAACTCCTCTTTTTTTCAATTCAATTTGGACTAATGGTAATCCATTAATTAAAATAGTAACATCATACCTATTAGCATGACTTCCAGTTTGTTCAAATTGCGAAATAACCTGCATTTTATTTCTTGTAATATTCACTTTATCAACTAAATAAATATTCTTTATGTGTCCATCATCAAAAACAAAATCGTAAATATAGTCATTATGTATCTTGCGCGTTTTATCAATTTGATTGTCGCTATGTTTATCCAGATATTCCTCACAAAATCTAGTCCATTCTAAATCAGTAAAACGAACATCGTTTAATGTTTCTAATTGTAAACGGACGTTCGTCAAAAGCGCATCAGGACTAGATAATTTAGAAAGGTGCTCATAACCTTGATTAACTAAATCAGTAATTAGTTCAATTTCTAAGTCAGATTCAGATTGATAAAAGGCTCCTTGCTGATTAATTTTAGTGTATTTATCTAAAACAATGAAATTTTTCGACTCTGCAATGGCTTTAAAATTATCCATATTTATGTCTCCTTCCAAAAACTATAGCTATTGATTAAATGCTCAAGTAATAGTTTTACTGTTTGCTTTTCTTGTGGGGTAGGTTCAGGTATATTCTCATTTACTATAGTGGAGTGGCTTGTAAAATTTGTAATACGTTTATAGTAAGCATCTTTATCTCCAGGTAATAAATCTCCCCAATCTTTATATCCCAAAAAACTAGCAGTTTTTTCGTATAAATTTCTTAAGTACATAAAGTGCAACCTTTTTACTTGATTATTTGACACAGCCGTTTCTAATTCTCTTTTTAAATACAAATGGTATGAAAGACACCTGTTTGAATCACCCTTTATTTCTTCTAATTCAAAAGTATTGTCTTCCAATCGACTTAATATAAATCCATTGTTTTGTTTTGTCTCATTGTACATAACATTATAAAAATTAATATTGTGAGTTGTAATAATAAACTTAAGTCCATTATGAACATCACTACTTTTAATTAGTTTCGCCAAGTCAACAGCCATCTGAATTAAATGATTTTCATCTAATGATGTTACAGGATCGTCAATAAAAACATACTTTAATTCATTAAGTTTATTTGTTTCTCTATCGCTAGGGTCAGCTACATTGAGCACCTGTATTACTTCCTCTAATAAACTATAAAAAGTACTCCAAACAAAATTACTTTCTTCACCTTTTGATATTTTAATATTTTGTACATCTTCTGCATTTCCTCTTTTAATGGAGAAAGTTACTTCAGAAAAATCGACATTAAATTCTGGTGTTAATGATTTATTAGTATAATTCTGAAAATGAGAAATAACATTGGGTTCTTGCCCTTGATCAACAAAAATCCATTTGGTAAATGAATTAGGTTGTATCTTCAACTTAGGTTCGCTGTCGTTTTCTAGATCATTATCCCAATAAAATAAATCCTCTGTAAAAGCATTATAATATATAATTTTTTTGTTAGCAAGCCCATCATCTATTTCTTCAGTATCATCTACACTTTTAGGGGCAACTAAATCTTTAAACACTCTTGAAAGCCTTGTTTTTCCAACTCCATTAAACGCATATATTAATTGTACTTTTTTGTCACTTTCTTTTAGCTGTTGCCCTATTTCTCTTAAGTTTTTTCCCATACTTATACCTCTGAATTAAGTTTAGGTAATGTTAACAACTTGCCCCTATAGTATTCATATTGCTTTTTTCTTGCTGCAATTTCAGCAGGCAATCCATCTGTTAAGTTCGTTGTTAATGAATTAAATTTATCAAGAATTGATACAATTTGTTCTTGTTCAGTAAGTGAAGGAACTATTATTTTATATTCTTTAATTATTTGTGCATTTATATTTGATTGAGAGCCTTGTCCTTTCGCTTTCAATTTTTCATATTCATTACAAAGCCAATAAAAAACATAGCGATAATTTGCTTTTCTTGCATCAACTTGTATATTGCAACATGCTTGATTTGTTGTAAGTGGGATTTTATTAATCCCGACTTTAGCGGCAGTTGCACCATACATAGCTACAATAACGCAATTTACAGGTATCCAATTTGCGGAGGAATTATTTAATCCTTCTTGTGTTATTTTGATGCATGTATCATTTATATCAACCCAGTCAACTTCTTGCGTTCTTAACCAAGGAATATCTCCATCATAATATAATGAAGTTCCTGAATTAGGAGTTCCACCTGAAGATATTTTTATTGCTATATCACTTATAGTCATACAACTATAATTCTCATCAAAAGTTAACAATTTCTTTCTGTAATACTCATATTGTTGTTTTCTTGCTGTAAGTTCTGCTGTAAGTTCTGCTGTAAGTTCTGTAAAATTGTCCAAAATACGGACAATTTCTTCTTGTACTGGTAATGGTGGAATAGGTATTAAAACTGATTCTAAATTTGTAATTGGTAAATGTGCTGGTATGGCATTTGTTTTTAAAGAATAAATATATCTTTGATTGTTCATTAAACAATAATATAAAAATTTATTGTTTATTGTCTTGATTGGAAAAACAGAATAACAGACATCATTAGCCCAAAAATCTCTCTTTTGTAAATCAATATATCCAGCAGTTCCATATTGTGCAATCGTAATAGTACCTGAAAAACGATTACATTTTTCATAATAACCTAGAGGAGTCACGCCTCCACTTATTACTGGATAATCTCCGTCATCTTTTAACTGAGATTTTGTAACTCTTTCTCCTCTTTTTATTACGCTAACTTCGCCTAGAGTTTTAAATTCAACACCATTACGACATAGTTCAGTAATTAACTGTTCTAATTTGCTCATGATTACACCTCGATTTCTGAAATTATTTTATCTATTTCATTACGAAGTTTATTAATTTTTGATACTGTTTCTTCGATTTGTGAATTAAGAAGATTTATATCAATAACTTCCTTAGTTTCTTTTGCTTCTACGTATGTACTTACTGAAAGATTATAATTATTTCCAGCAATAACATTATTTTCTATTTTTTTTGAAATATAATTCTTATCTTCATTGCTGTCAAATATATCAATTATTTTTTTAATATGATCATCAGTCAAAATATTATTATTAGTTTCTTTCTTAAAAAAGTCTTCACCACTCGCATCAATAAATTGAATTTTTGTATCATTTTTATGCTTGGATAAAACTAAAATATTAACTGATATGGATGTACCATAAAAAAGATTTGGTGGAAGTGAAATCACTGTCTCGACAACGTTGCTTTCAACTAAATGTTTTCTAATTTTTTCCTCTGCACCACCACGATAGAATATGCCAGGAAAACAAACTATTGCAGCACGACCCTTGCTAGAAAGATAACTTAGTGCGTGTAGTACAAAGGCAAAATCAGCTTTTGATTTCGGTGCAAGCACACCAGCTGGTGCAAATCGCTCATCATTAATAAGAGTTGGGTCATCACTTCCAATCCATTTAATTGAGTACGGCGGATTGGATACAATAGCATCAAAAGGTTTATCATTTCCAAATTGAGGATTCAAAAGTGTATTTCCCAAAGCAATATTGAATTTATTATAATTTACATTATGCAAAAACATATTCATTCTGGCAAGATTATAAGTAGTATGATTAATTTCTTGACCAAAAAAGCCATCCTCAATTACGTGCTCATCAAATTGTTTTTTTGCTTGTAATAATAAAGAGCCTGATCCACAAGCAGGATCATAGATTTTATTTATTGATGTCTGATTATGTGTTGCAAGTTTTGCTATTAATTTTGAAACACTTTGTGGAGTGAAAAATTCACCTCCAGATTTTCCCGCATTAGCAGCATAATTTGATATTAAAAATTCATATGCGTCACCAAATAAATCTATTTGATTATCTTCAAAATTTCCAAACTCAAGACTCTCTACGCCTTTAACAACAGCTGCTAATGTACTATTTTTTTCTTTTACTGTGTTCCCTAATCGGTTGCTTGTAGTATCAAAATCAGCAAATAAACCTTTAATATCTTGCTCAGAAGGGTATCCATTCGCAGAACTTTCAATAGCAGAAAATATATCGGCTAAATCAGCATTCAAACTTGGATTAATATTGGCATTTTTTGCAATATTAACAAAAAGTTGACTTGGATATATAAAATATCCTTTTGTTTTTATAGAATCATCTTTTATTTCCTTTGTAATGACATTATCATTAAGGGTAGCATATTTAATAGTATCGTCGCCACCTTCTATATATTTGGAGAAATTTTCACTTATGAATCGATAAAAAAGTGTTCCTAATACATATTGCTTGAAATCCCATCCATCTATAGAACCTCGGACATCATCTGCAATTTTCCATATTTGTGATTGTATTCTTGCTCTTTGCTCTGCACTTGACATATATTCCTCCGATATTTAACACATGTTAACCTAAAAACTATTTCGATCGTCGCCTGATAAAAACTGTGTTTTAAAAATATAATAAATTATATCATTATTTTAGCAAAAAATCTATAAAAGCGACATTAAATCAAACCTATAATTCATATTTTCTCAAATTACAATTTTGCGCACCCTACCGAGTAATCGTTAAATTGTTAAGTTTTATTTTGCAATCGTTAAAAGGCTAAATTATTATAGCTAAATATTCTTAATAAGAAATACCTGTTTTGATACAAAAGTTGTTTATAATGGTAAATATCCTCTGTTTATGATAAAAAATTAAGAAAAAAGGCTTGACGCAATCAATAATCATTGTATCAAACCTATGCTTTCTATTTGGTGGACCAGGGGAGACTCACTTGTTAGTCTATTTTTCATTGTAACTACGCCATATTTTATTTTGTGACATAAAAATGGGAGAATATAATTTAGATATTTTTCAATATATTCATATTAAATTCTGGAAATTCTAAAAAATACTTATTATCTTTTTTTATTATAGTTACCTTGGACGCAATATCTTCCAAAGATCCTAAATTAACAATTATATTATTTTCATTTGACTTAATTAAAATTCTTAATTCTTGTTGGTAACTTAGGCTTTCTTGTTTCCTAAATTTTGCTTGACCATTTTTAAATAGTTCAAATTGAAATGTCGGACTATTTATTTTATCTGTATAAAAACATTTTCCTATAATATATTCATATTTGTCTTCATCCAATTGCTTTGTCAATCTATTTAAAAAAATATCTTTAAAAATCATCAATCCAGAAATTTCAGAAGCATTCTCTCCTCCTAAACCACTAAGTATCTTCTCTGGCTCAATATTCATGAGATTATTACTAGTTAAATTCATAATAGAAAAGTTTACATAATCTTTACTATTTCTCATACCTAAAAAACTATCTTTATCAATTAGCAACTTATATTCATCATTTTTATTAGAACGATAGTATATATCGACTGCATGTGGAGGAATTATTCTAAATTCTTCATGATCATTTCTATCATCTGCTTTTTCCTTGAAATAATTTCTAACCGAATTAAAGTACACTTCACCACTTAATAAATTATCAAGGTATTTTTCTTTACCATTTTCATAAAATTTTATGAAAAGTGGTATTTCTTTATCAAACATTTTTTCAAATTTTTTTATATCTTCAGAGTTATTTGCTTTCATTATCTCATTCTCCTTTATTATCTTAAATAAAAGTTGTTATTATTATGCTTTAGTCACAATACTATTAATAACTTCCTCTATTATTTTTTCATATAGATCATCTCGTTTAGGAGGTGTAACATATTTTAATATATTTATTGATAAAAGTAGTTTTTCATTTTCATGTAATGCCTTATAATAAAAATTAAGTTGCTCTGTAGACTTTTTATGTATAATGAAAATAGTTACTGAAAATATTTCTGTAAAAGCACCACTAATCGCGGTTATTATTGCATAACTAACATTATCATTAAAAAAGCTAATAACTACAGTTAAAATGAAAAGTATCAAACCAAATAAAGAAGCAAAAAAAGCAAGCCAAAAGGATCTTGTTGCATGTTTTTTACTAATTACAAAATAATCATTAATTTCAGACATATTTTCTACCATTAATGTTATAACATCATAACCATAATAAATATCTTCATTAAGAATACATTTTTTTTCAAATAACTTTTTTTTATTTGAGTCTTCAGTATCCATATTATCTATATTTGGAGTGTCAACTAATTTATTAGTCGATAAATTTCGTAATAATTTTTCTTTATATTTTATTTTACTTTCTTCATGATTCCTTAATGTTTTTGAAATAATACTATAAGATAGTATCCCAATTACAATGGCAATTTGAGATATACTGATAACTAAAGAGTATTTTGTAGGAGGAAATAAAGAAATAATAACGTCAATAATAACCATTACTAGTCCAATTAAAAATATGATTATAGGATATTTTTCTTTCATTTTTTCACTTCATTTCTTTTTTTATATTTTCATTATCTCACATTATATGACAATAATTTTACTTTTCGTTCGACAAAATAAAAATCCACCAGTCTAACTGGTGGTTTTTCATTTTCGGGCATAGCCCTCTATTATTGGCTGCGCTTAGTAAGCGCATATGTGTAGCCTACCTATTGCATTTTTTATTTGCTACCCGTAAACGGGTCTCCTTCAAA
>JAVBPE010000004.1:0-76615 GCA_031549865.1 Anaeroplasmataceae bacterium
CTAGCTAGGTGATATATTTTTATTTTATTTCTTTTTTATTAAAATTAAAGGTTGAATTTCGCTATTGACTTTTCCTTGTTTTTGTAGTACGCATTAAAAAAACCAGCTTCCTGGCTTAATTATTTTTGTTCATTTTAATAAGATAAATGCTATAGCCTAAAAACTAAAAAGGTACTTTTAAAAGTACCTTTTTCATCATTTGCACAACTTTTGTCGTGTTTTATTTTAGTTCAAACGTATTTTTATAATAGTCAATAATGCCCTCATTTTTCAACTTAGATAAACAAAGCGATAATGCACTTCTATCAACACCTAAGTAATCTGCAAGTTCCTGACGATTAAAAGGTATTTTAAATTTATCTTTATTATTTATATTTTTTACAGTTAAAAGGTAAGATAAGATTTTATCTTTAGTCAATTTATTTGAAATATGATTTATTTTATTATTTAACTCAACATTTTTATAAGCTAAAATATAAATGAGATTATTTATTAATTTAGTGTGAAATAAACAATGATTAGAACATGAGTTAAGTAATTTATCTGTTTTAATAAATATAATTATCGATTCCTCTTTTGTGATGATACTACTTATTGCATTCTTCTTTATAACAGCTAAAGCTTCACCAAAAATATCTGATTCTTCTAAAGTTGCAATAATAATTCTATTACCATAATAATCTTCTCTAAATATTGTCGCAGCGCCTTTTACGATAATTCCAATACTTAACACATTATCTTCTTGATCTAAAATATATTCATTCTTACCATACTTCATTATAGAAGGTTTAAGACATAATAACGCGTTTTTGATTTCTTCATCTTTCAAATTTTTAAATAATAAAGAGTTTGATAAAGCATTAATATATTTTTCCATAAATTTTTCCTTTCGTTGTAAAAACAACGTACTTTTGTTTAAAAGTATAATAGAATTAATGTAGAAAGTCAAATGGAGGTATAAAATGATTAGACAAATGATTGAAATAAATAAAGAATTATGTGATGGCTGTGGTTTATGTGTAACTGCTTGTCATGAAGGTGCATTAGGAATTATAGATGGAAAGGCAGTTTTACTTAGAGATGATTATTGTGATGGATTAGGCAATTGCCTACCCATATGTCCACAAAACGCTATAAAATTTATTGAAAGAGAAGCTGCACCTTTTAATAAAGATGAGGTAGAAAAAAACATGGAAAAATCACTACCTTGCGGTTGTCCTTCAACTAAAACGATGAGTTTAAATAGAAATAATATAAAAGCATCAGTTAAAGAAATTGAAATAGAAAGTCAATTATTGAATTGGCCAATTCAAATTAAATTAGTTCCTACTACTGCACCTTATTTAAATAATTGTAATTTATTAATCGCGGCCGATTGTACAGCATATGCTTATGCTAATTTTCATAATGATTTCATTAAAAATAAAATTACTTTAATTGGTTGCCCAAAATTAGATAATATAGACTATTCAAATAAATTGACTGACATACTTGTTAATAATGAAATTAAAAACGTTACAATTATAAGAATGGAAGTACCTTGTTGTAGTGGTATTGTATCGTATTTTAAAAATGCTTTAGTAAATTCTAAAAAAGTTATTCCATGGCAAGTTATAACAATTAGTACAACTGGTGAAATATTAGAATAAAAGAAAAAAGTATCCTTGGATACTTTTATTTTTTAATAATGCCCTACTCACAGCACAAACTAAGCTTAAGGCTGCTACCTTCCGATCCTGACCTGGTTCACCGTAAGCACTTGAATAGGACTTTATCATTTTAACATGAATTTATAATTGTTGCAAGTAATTATTTATTAGTTCTCAATTCTTTAAAAAAGTTTGAAATAAGTACTCCACATTTATCTTCTAATATTCCACTAAAAATATTTACTTCATGATTAAATTTGATATCAAACAAATTAAATTTTGATCCACATGCTCCTGTTTTCAAATCTTTTGCACCGTAGTAAACATTTTTTATACGCGATTGTATTATAGCTCCCGCACACATTGGACATGGCTCTAAAGTTACATAAAGGTCACAATCTTCTAATCTCCAAGATCCTATTTTTTTACATGCTTTATTAATCGCTATAACTTCTGCATGTGCTAAAGCATTTTGTTTCGTTTCTCTTTTATTATAACTTTGGGCAATAATTTTATTATCATGTACTATAACACATCCGACAGGAACTTCATTTAATTTATATGCTTTTAAAGCATTTTTATAAGCTAATTCCATATATTTTAAATTCATTTCTTTAATACCACGTGGCAATCTCTACATCTTGCTTCATATGAATCAGATGCTCCTACTAAAACAATTGGGTCATCATAGTTAGCTGGATGTCCATCAATTATTCTTTGAGTTTTAGTTGCCTCTGCACCGCATACTACACATATTGCATTAAGTTTTGTAACCTTTTCCGCAATAGCTAAAAGATAGGCAGTATTTTTAAATGGTTCACCCTTAAAATCTGCATCCAATCCTGCACAAATTACTCTTATTCCATTTTGAGCATATTTTATAATTAAATCAATAATATCAAAATCAAAAAATTGTATTTCATCAATTATAATTGCTTGAATAGTCTCATCAATATATTCTTCAATTTCTTTTGTGTTTTTAATATTAATGGCATTAATGTATCGTGATGCATGAGATACAATTTCATTTTCACTATATCTATTATCAATTATTGGCTTAAAAACTATATAATTTTTTTTTGAATATTTCATTCTAGTAGTACGTCTTATTAATTCCTCTGTTTTCCCTGCAAACATTGGACCACAAATAACTTCGATCCATCCACTTGTATGTTCTTGATATTTCATATTAAACTCCTTATAGTAAGAAAAAAGTCTACATGGTAGACTCTGTTTTTCTTAAAATTAATTTTCTTTTTTAATGTTGAATTTCTTATTGAATTTTTCAACACGTCCATCAGCTTGAGTAAATGCTTGTTTACCAGTATAGAATGGATGACAATTTGAACAAGTATCAACACGAATTTCGTTTTTAACTGATCCTGATTCAAATACATTTCCACAAGTAGTACAAGTAACTGATATACTCTTATAATTTGGATGAATATCTTTTTTCATTGTTACACTCCTTCCGCCATGACTACGTCATAGTAAGTACTTTAACATTTTAACATAGGAATAATTAAAATACAAGTATGAAATTCGAACTTATCGATTTTATTTATCTAGTTCATAATCAAACTTTAAACCAATTAATCTTAATTTTTCATATATATTTTCATAACCCCTATGAATATAAGAGAAATTTGATATTATAGTCTTTCCATCTGCTGCAATTGAAGCGATTAAAAGGGCAGCGCTAGCTCTTAAATCCGTAGCAGCAATATCAGTCCCGAATAATTTTTCAACACCTTCAATTAAAACTTCGTTTTGATTTATCTTTATTTTAGAACCCATTTTATTTAACTCATTACATACTAAAAATCTATTTTCGAAGATTGAATCAAATATTTTACTTACTCCATTTGTTAGTGAAAATAATGTGCAAAATAAAGGCTGGATATCAGTTGCAAAACCAGGATATTCGCTAACATGAATATCAAAAGGATTAACGTCTGATTTATCAACATATAACTTATTATCAATAATTCTTATATTCGCGTTCGCATTTATTAAAGGAGTAATATAATTACTTATATATTCAATATCTACATTCTCTATAATCAAATTTCCGCATAGTAATGCCATTATAACGAATGTTGCACATTCAACCCTATCACTTATAATTTTATATTTTAATTCTTCTTTAATTTTGTATGAATTGTTAATAATTATATTGTTCATTTCGATATTAATATTAAAGCCAATTTCATTTAAGAATCCTATTACATCTAAAACTTCTGGCTCTAATGAGGGGTTTTCAATAACTACGTTAATGTTGTTAAGTACCGAAGCTAACATAGTATTTATTGTTGCCCCTACACTCTTCTTTATAAAATGTATTTTAGAATCTTTTAATTCATTTAAAGTAATACTATAAATATCATCATCTTTTAAAACATTGAACCCAATTTTTTCAAATGCTCTTATATGATAGTCAATAGGCCTAGCCCCTATTTTACATCCTCCAGGATGCTTAATAACACATTTTTTAAATAACGATAAGAATACTCCCATTAAATAATATGAAGCTCTTATTTTAGTTATTTCAAACATTATTAAATCATTATATTCTATATTAGAAGAATCAATTAGTAATGTATTATCTATAAATTTATGATTTACATTCAAATATTTCAAAATATTCAATAAATCCACGACATCCGTAATTATAGGTATATTATTTAATATAACTTCTCTTTTAGTTAGAAGACTTGCACAAATTATTGGCAATGCACTATTTTTTGAACCAGAAATAACTACGTTACCACTAACGCTTTGGGGTCCTTCAATAAAAAATCTTTCCATATTTTCTCCTTTTTACAAAAATGCTTATAATATTATAAATATTATGTTACAATATACTATATACGAGGTTTTAACAATGGAACAAAATAAAGATATCTATGACAAAATGTATGACTTTTTTGGAAGATTGAAAAAGCATATAATCAAATTTTTCAAAAATTTGTACAATTTTATAATTAACGCATTTAATAAACCAAAAGATGCAGCCTTCCTTATGTTTATGATTATGTTCATCTTAATCATGATCGTTGTAATAATTACAAATGCTAGAGGCGGTTTTTTCCACTTTAATACTGATGATGTCATTCAGTATTACCCATTTATGACTGAATTTATTTCAGATGTTAAAAATGGCACTGTATCTCTTTATAATTCAAGTTTTTTCTTAGGTGCTT
Organism: Anaeroplasmataceae bacterium; assembly: GCA_031549865.1. Classification (GTDB taxonomy): domain Bacteria; phylum Bacillota_I; class Bacilli_A; order Acholeplasmatales; family Anaeroplasmataceae; genus JAVBPE01. Next base: position 4,853 of record JAVBPE010000004.1, read on the forward strand.
CTTCTTATGCTTCAGCATATTACGTGCCAATCGATGTATTTACATTATTAACATTAATTTTCAGTTTTGTAATGAAAACAGAATCCGCTTATGCATTTGTTAATCTTTTAAAACCAATATGTGGAGCATTAGTTTTATATTATGCGTTGTATAGAAAAGGGTATAAAGTTCGAACTTCCTTTTTTGCTGGTTTCATATTATTTGTTGGTGGCATGACTGAAGCTTATTTTGTTTTCCCTGTTTATTTATCACTAGTCTTTTATGCTCCTTTGGCTATTTTAGTCGCAGATTTATTCTTAGAAAATAAAAAGTGGTCTTTTCTAATTCCTCTATATGTATTCATAATAATATTCTATGATTTCTATTTAGCATATATGCTTTTAGCATTCTTATTTATGTATATTTTAATAATGGGACATGTCGAAGATAAATATTCATTCTTTGGCAAAAATACTTTAATTAAAAACAAAAACTTTTACATTAATTTTTTCTTATCTATTGGTCTGATAATTATTGGGCTAATGATGTCCTTAGTTGTTTTACTTCCAAGTGTAAAATATATCTTAAATGAAACATATAGAAGCTCTGGTGAACAAGAGTTGTGGGCATTTAGTGCTCGCCATTACTTTACAATTTGGACTAATTATTTCTTTGCAAATGATCCGTTTTGCTTAATGATTAGGGATGCCGGTGATTATGTTAAGGAACATGTCAGTTTCTATATGACAATATTTGGATTAATTTTCTTTGTTTATTTCTTTACCTTAAAAGGCAAATCGAATAATCGAATGAAATTTTGGATTATTTTATTTAATATATTGTTCATATTCCCAGTCTTTTCTATGATATTCTCTGGTAACACAGTTCCATATGTGCGTTGGTTCTTTATTGTATATATGTTTAATTTAATTGGAGTTGTTAAAGCATTAGATTATAATGATTTTCATATTGATAAAAAGTGGTATGTTATAACTCCGATTGCTACTGTATTAATTGCCGGCTTAGTAACATTAATTTATGTAATAGCTGGAAATACAGATTTATTTATTCATTATAAAACTGACAATCAATACTTCTATCCTTTATTAATATTAGGAATAAGTATTATAGGCATCAATATTTTCTTCTTATATTTATTAACTAAGAAAAAATATAATCGTCTTATAAATGTTTTGTTTTTAATTGAATGTATCAGTGCTTTTGTTATAATTATGACTAACGTTAAAAATACTTATAGTGGATATTACAAGAATCAAAAAGAAATTTATAATGTTGAAAAAAATTTATTAAAACATACAAATTATGAAATAAATCAAGGCTATAGAGTAAATTTCGATAATACTGCTGCTAAAGCATTTACAAATACTTCTTCTTTAGCAACAAATTTTAATTTTGGAACATTCTTCCATTCATTTTATGATAATGATGTAAATGATTTATTCTCACAAGGATTAAGAGAATCCTCTACGAGTTGGTCTAGAAACTATAATGCATACTATAATATTGCTTATGCACCTATTTTCAATGTTAAATATATCGTTGTAAATATTGGTGATGTTGTAGATATATCAAATCGTTACAATTTAGTTTATGATGATGGTAGATATTATTATTATGAACTATCCGATTTGCCGGCATTCAGTGTTGTAGATACTGCGACAAATTGTCATATGACTAGTATGATTAACCGTGCTGAAATTATTTCAAATTATGTGTGGTATGATGATTTGTCTAATGAAGAATTATTAGAATTAGCTGCTGATTATAACCTTAAGACAATAACAGATAGCAGTACTATGAGGCAAAAACTTAATTATAATGTTAAAACACTCTCTAAAAAACCAATTAAAACAGACGGAAGTTATTTCATTTATGATATATCGGATATAACAGTTAAAGATTTAATAACAGTTTATGCTTTAGATGGTGACATTAGAAAATTAACCTATGAAGATATGTATATTAGAGATACAAATAATAAAGTTCATGGTATGAATTATCAGACTATTGCAACTGATGGGACATGGCAACCAAATGAATTATATGTTCGATTTGAGCAAAAAGAAAATATTAATCAATCAATTGACATATATGTGTATGATGATGCTGGATATGAGGGTTATATCCAAGAACAAAGCAATTTTATAAATCGTAAATTTGAATTAAATGGTGATCAAATGATTATTCAATTTAAAGCTAATGAGGCTATAGAAACTTCACGAGTTATTAAAACTGCTTATAGTTATAGCGCTGATTGGAAAGTTAATGATCCAAATTATCAAGTAATTAGTATTAATGGTGGTATGTTAGGAATTTTAGTTCCACCTAACACAACGGATGTTGACATTGTCTTGGATTTTGTGCCTGATGGATACAAACTAGGAAGCTTAGTAAGTTTTCTTTCTATAACTATATATCTCCTTGTAACAGGACTGGGTGTATATTTTTATATAAAAAGAAAAAAGATACTCCTCTAATTTCTACTACTAACACAATTATATTAGATAAAATATGCGATAATACGAACGAAAACATTTTAGAAACTATTGTTGAGGAGGAAAAAAACAATGAAGAAAATAGCGATAATAGTACCTTGTTATAATGAACAGGATGTCTTAGATTTAATGTATACCGAACTGATTAAATATTTCAATGAAGATTATATATTTAATATTATTTTAGTAGATGACGGTTCAAAAGATTCAACTTTATCAATTATAAAGCATTTAGCTTCAATTGATGATAGAGTTAAATATGTTTCTTTTTCAAGAAACTTTGGAAAAGAAGCTGCGATGTTTGCAGGATTAGAAGCTGCAAAAAAATTAAATGTTAATGCTGCTATTATATGTGATGCTGACTTACAAGATCCACCATATTTAATTCCTGAAATGTTAAAATATTACGAAGAGGGTTATGGGCATGTTTATGCGAAGCATAGAAATAGAAAAGGCGCTAATCCTTTAAAATCATTCTTTTCATTAGCTTTTTACAGAGTCTATGCTTATTTCACAAAAGACAAAATGATGGCAAAAGGTGCCCGTGATTTCTGTTTATTAGATCGTAAAGTCATTGACGCTTTCTTATCTATAAAAGATTTTGAAAGATTTACAAAAGGTATCTATAATTATGTTGGATTTAAAAAGAAATGTATTGAATTTGACTATATTCCACGCGCTGCTGGTGAAACTAAATGGAGTTTTAGAAAATTATTTAATTACGCTTGGTTAGGTATCAGAGAGTTCTCTAGAGTTTACATGATAATACCTCAATTATTAACGGTTTTATCAGTTCTACTTTTAGGATTTGACATAACATATGGAATTATAATTAAAGATATGAATTGGACGGCAATACGTATCGATTCATTTATGGTAGTTTTATTCTTCTGTCTAATTTATGTAATGAAAGTTGTTTATGCTGTGCGTGACCAAGTTCAAGAACGTCCATTCTATATTACTGAGGATTCAAATATATCTGATGAAGAAGCTAATTAAAACATTTATAACTAAGTCATTTATTATATTTTGTATAATTGGCTTATTAAATACTGTAATTGATTTTCTAATTTATAACGGTTATCGATTAACAAATTTCTTTGATTATAACGAAATAATAGCAACTACTCTTGCATTTATAATTGCATCATTATTTAGTTATTTTGCAAATGCAAAATTTACTTATAAACAAAAAAGCAATAAAGATACTTTTATAAAAAGCATAATTGTATTTATCTTAAAATGGTTATTACACCTAGGTTTAACGCTAGGATTTAATACGTTATTTAGAGCAATTGATGTTGAATCATTAATTACATTTACGCCAATATTTGTAACATGTATTGTACTACCACTTCAATTTATTGCTTTTAATATTATATTTAAGAAAAAAGATGAAATAAAAGAAGATACTATAGATGAATAAAAAAATTAGAGAATATTTCTCTAATTTTTTTTAATTATATCCAGTTTATTTATAAAATTAATTGCTTCTTTTTAACGTATTAATGAATCAATTTCAAATGAATATTAATATCTTGTTAAATAACGATCAATTTCCCATTGCGATACATGTTTTCTATATTGATCCCATTCGTAATTTTTAGCCTCAACTAATTTTTCTGTAACATGGCTTCCCATTGCCTGGCACATTAATTTATCTTCTTGGAATTTTTCTATAGCTTCCTTTAAACTTCCTGGAAGTGAATCTACCCCTAAAGACTTACGTTTTGCATCGCTACATTTATATAGATTTTCATATATTGGGGCAACCTCAGCACAATTACCACTAATACCATCAAGTCCAGCTGCTAAAATAGCCGCAACTACTAAATATGGATTTGCTGCTACGTCTACTGAACGCACTTCAGTACGCGTCTTCATACCGCGAGATGCCGGAATACGAATCATAGTTGAGCGATTTGAATCTGACCATGAAATATAACATGGTGCTTCATAGCCGGGAACAATTCTTTTAAATGAGTTTACAATTGGATTAGCAATTAAACAAAATCCCTTTGCATGAGTTAAAATACCTGATATCCATTTTAAAGCTACATCAGATAATTGATTAGCCGTTTTTTCATCATAAAATGCATTTTTGCCTTCATCATTCACTAATGAACAATTAACATGCATACCGGATCCATTAATACCTTCTACAGGCTTAGGCATAAATGTTGCATGTAACCCATGACGTTTTGCTACATTTTTTACTACTAATTTAAAGGTCTGAACATTATCACATGCTTCTAAAGCACCATCAAATTTAAAATTAATTTCATGTTGACCTGTTGAAACTTCATGGTGAGCTGCTTCAATTGTAAAACCGATTTTTTGTAGTTCAAAAACAATATCACGACGGCAATCTTCCGCGCAATCTATTGGAGATAAATCAAAATATCCTCCATTATCATTAAATTCCATTGTAGGGCGCCCCATTGGATCTAATTTGAATAAGAAGAATTCTGGTTCAACTCCTACATTGAATGATTTATAACCTTTTTTATGCATAACTTCTAAATTTCTTTTTAATACTCCACGTGGATCTCCTTCAAAAGGTATATCCGCTCCATTTTTACCAGGACGATAAACATCACAAATAAAACGTGCTACTTTTCCATAAGAAGTATCTTCCCAACTTAAAATTAGAAAAGTATCTAAATCTGGATGTAAGTACATATCTGCCTCATAAATACGCACAAATCCTTCAATTGATGAACCATCAAACATTACAGAATTATCAAGTGCATCCTCTAATCTTGTAATTGGTATTTCAACATTTTTAAGAATACCCATCATATCAGTAAATTGCATTCTGATATATTTAATATTTTCTTCCTTACATATTTTTCTAATATCTTCTTTTGTATAACCTTTCATATAATCCTCGTCTTTCTAATTAAAAAAATAAAAGGCGCAAAAATAAATTCTTGCGACCTTGCTTTTCAATTATTATTTTTTATATTTGAGCCCCATTGCTCATTAATATTTTAACTATAAACAGCTTCAATGTCAATTAAAAACTCACTTAATAAAGATTTTTTTTGTAATACTATGCTTTAAATAAGTTTTTACAATAATTCCATTTAATATTCCTGTTAATGTTGATAATATCGCAATAAAAGGTAAGTAATATATCACAACAGCGGTTGAAAGCATAATTATCGCAATTATTATTTGACCAATACAATGAAATATTGCTCCTAATATGGAAACTCCAATTGGAGAAAAAAATTTAATCTTTGAAAATAATAGCATAATAATAAATGATAATATTCCTCCACTAAGGCTCATAAACCATTGAAGCTGAAATATATTTCCTCTTAATAAACCTACCAAAATGATTCTAAGTATCATAACTAAAAAAGCTTCTTTTAAATTAAACTCATATAACATTATCAATACAACTATATTTGCCAACCCTAATTTAACGCCTGGAATAAACATTGGAATAGAACTTTCTATGATATTTAAGACTATCGCAATTGCGAGTAAACTTGAAATAATACATATTTTCTTTATACTCATATAACCACATCCAAATCAATATTATTAGATACTAATTTTATATATATTAAATTTGGAAGGCATACTATAACACTAGCCGTATTCGAAATATAATTTTGATGTTCACAAGTATGATTTAAACATGTTGATTCTATAACTCTAATAGAATTATATTTTGCACCTAACTTAATAATTCCTAAATCTCCATTAATTATATATTCTTTTTCATTTTCGCCTAAAGTACTTAAATCTATGGTTAAAACTATTTCGTCTTTATAATATATAATAGCTTTCAAATTATCATTTTTTTTATTTAGATTAATAACAAGTAAAACAATTAAAGAAATAATTAGTATACTAACAATTAAAATTATATCGTTTCTATATTTTTTCATTATGAGTACCTAAATCCATTAATTTATTACCTTTAAAAGCATATATCTCTAAATTCGTATCCTGTATAAAATTTTCCAATATATCTAAATCCATTACAAATAATGCCGTAGAAAGAGCGTCTAAATATCCAGAATCATCTCCAACAACTACAATCGATTCATAAAAATTTGCAGGATACCCTGTATGTGGATTAATTAAATGATGATATAATACGCCATTAATATAAACATGTTGATTTTTAACTGAACTATTAACAACCGCTTTATTTTTTACATTTAAAACTTCATAATAACCCTCATAAAAAACTTTTTCAATTCCTACTTTAAATTCTTTACCATCAGTTTTTTCGCCTAGTAAAACATTTGATGATCCAGCATTAATAATATAATTTTTAATATCATTCAAATCTAAATATTCCTTAGCCTTTTGTGTAGCATAGCCCTTAGCTAATGCTCCTAAATCTATATCTCCATCTCCAACAATACTTACATTATTTCCTTCAATTAAAAGACTAGAAGACGCAATTTTATTTAATTCTGTATTTATTTCATCATCATTTAAAACGTGAGGATTATCTTTAAATAAAGCATTTTTCCATTTCATAGATAATCTTCCTATAAAGGGGTTAAAATAACCATTTGTAATATCTTTCATTTCTAATGAATAATTCAACAATTCAATTAATTCTTCTAAAGCTATAATGCTCCTATTTTCATTAAGATCATATATATTTTCTACAGATTCATAACTTTTATAATTATCAGCTAATTTTGAATATTGTAAATAAATATTATTTATTTCATTTAAGTGTTTAGTTGTAGTTTCTTTGTCATTTGAATAAATTGTTACACTTATTGAAGTATCAAGAGCATATATAATTTTAGTGTTTTCTTTTATTTCCTCATTACAAGAGGTTAATAATATTAAAAAAGATGTAATAATTAATATAAATATTTTCTTCATATTTTTACCTCCTTATTTATTATACAATATTTTTATTTCAATTGCATTTAATCTATAAAAAATAAGTTTCTCAATTTAATAAAAATCAATTTTACTGCATTTCTAGTTAATGAAATAGCCAATTATTATTTATTTTGTAAAAATGAATTGAGATAAAAAAAATTGGTAAAATACCAATTTTTTAAACTTTTTTACTATTTATTATTTCTAAAGCTTCGCTTGCTACTTCTTGAGGAATTGAATTAGGTCTTCCTAAGAAATATCCTTGAACGTAATCACACCCTAAATTCATAAGATACTTTAATTCATCAGCCACTTCTATTCCTTCAGCAATGACTTTAATATTCCTTTTCTTTGCATAACTAATCATATTTTTAACTATTTGTTGTCTATCTTTATCAATATGAATATTTCTAATTAAAGCCATATCAATTTTAACAAAATTAGGATTTATTTCTAAAAGTAATGCTTCTCCATTATAACCTGATCCAAAATCATCTAGTGCTATTTGGGCATTCCATGTACTCAATTTTTCTCTAATTTTTTTAGAATTCACATCATCTAATCTCTCATACTCAGTTATTTCTACAACAATATTATGTAAAATATTTTTATATTTAGATTCAATATCAAATATTTCATCGATATTTAATGGGTGATTAGGAATAGCATTAATAAATATTTTTTTATTTTTTAATATATCTTCATTTTGAGTATATTTCTTTAAAGTAGATGAAAAAGTTAATTTTTCAATTTCATGAAGTTTATGTTGCGCTTTAGCAATACGTAATATTTCATCTGGTCCTCTAAATGAAGGAATTAAAGAACGCATTAATGATTCATATCCATAAATATCTCCGGTATTTAAATCAACAATTGGCTGATAGTAAAAATCGACTAATTCATTATCTATTAAATTATTTAACTCTTCATTATTTGTTAATAAATATGCATTTTTATCATATGACTCTAAATCAAATCTCTTTGTATATCCTTTAATAGAATTCTTTGTTTCATACATCGCAAAATCTGCATATTTAATTAAATCAATTTTATCTTTTGTATCATCAGGGTAAATAGCATAACCTGAAGAAATTCTTATTTTTAAATTGACACTATCTAATGTTTCAATTCTTGTGGCTTTAAAAGAATCATGAATTTTTGCAATTTCATTTTCTATCTCACAAATCGAAATCATATCAAACATAAAAATATAAAATTCGTCCCCAGATCTGCGTCCATAAAGCATATTATGTTTATCTTTACAATAATCTATAATAACTTTTGCTGATTCTTTAATATAGGAGTCTCCAAAATCATGGCCATATGTGTCATTAATATATTTTAAATTATCTAAATCAAACATTACAAAAGCTGCTTTATAACCTTTATTTAAACCATCAAAAATATTTTCATATCTATCTTGGAATGCTCTTCTATTGAACATATTTGTTAATGAATCATAATTTCTTTCTATTAACAATTTCTCTCTTTCCAAATAATCATTTGTAACATCTTTTATAATTCCGCTCTTAGATTCATCAATAAATTTAACTTCAATCCAATGATTTTTATTATCATAATCGTGATATTTATAAGTATATTCATTATCTTTTCTTTTAACAATATAAGGTTTTAAATTATTAATTAGATTCTTAAAATCTTCAATAATATAATCATTCTTATGGTCAATTTTAAGTATTTCAGAAATATTTCTTGATGTATAAACTCTATTCGTAATTACATTATATTCAAATGCTACTACCGGTAAATCTACTAAATTTATAATCTTACTTAATTTTGATTCTGCATCAATAACTTCTTTATTTAAAACTTCAATAGCATTAATTAAATTATCAATTTCCTCTATATTAACTCTACTTAGTTTTAAATAACTATCAGTCGGAGAATTCACTAATTCTTCGGTTAAATTGACGATAGGTTTTGACGAAACGATGCTTGAAATGCCTATCAAGAGAATTGATAATGCAAATGATAATGTTAATGTAATAAATACTATTTGATTAAGTTTATTTGCATTTTGATGAATTACACTTGCATCAATTACAGCTATTAATGACCATTGCTCATCTGAAAAGGGACCATTTGCATTATATAAGTTCAATTGATGATATGATACATAGATATCTTTATTATCGTTTTTCAAAAGAAAAACATGATCAAAACTTGTAATTTTAAAATCTGATTTATTATTATTACAAATATTTAAAATATCTTGAGGCTCCATTCCAGAAATAATTAAATTATTTGCTAATAATTTTTCATCAACTTCTTTTGCTAAAATATAATATCCATTATTATTTGGCTCAATATCTGAAAAAGGGAGCAAATCTTTTAAATATCTTAAACTAATATCAATTCCTAAAACACCATATATTATTCCACTACTACTTATAAGTGGAACTGAATATGTTATTAATTCAATAGATTCATTATTAAGTATATATGGAGAACTTATATATCCACAATCACTATACGATAATGCTTTATTGTTTTGTTTTGCATTAATAGGCTTGGTAAAAAAAGCTAATTGTTCTTCAGTGTAATTAGTAAATTGAAATTTAGTATTTTTATATGATGAATTCATCAATTTCAGTTCGTTATTATACTTTTGAGGTGCCACCTCAACAACGATATTACTATAATCCGGTACTACTAATAAAGGATCACTATCACGAATATATAATCCATATTTATTTGTTAAAGTGTCATTCCCAAACACAATAAAAACACCTGTTACAGCATTAGAATTTAAAGTCTTAAATAATCCATCAGATACTTGATTTAATGCTTCCACTGATAGTGCTTGTTCATTAGAAATTAAATCATCATAAGTTTTATTTTCCTTTATCAATAAAGAATTAATATTATTATTAACTTCATTATATGGAACAGAGAGATTCATCCATCGACTTACAAATTCATTCTCTATGTATTTTCTTTTATAATCATTTTTTTCATCAAATAATTGAACTGAGGAGTTATTTAAATTTTCATAGGCTCCTGCAATATTTATTGAAACTATAAAAAATAAAGTTTGCATTACTAAAACAAAAATCATCATTTTTATTATTTTAATAAAAAACTTAGGACTACGTTTTTTATTCGTATTCATTTAATCACCTCGATTAAGGATTAATTATTTATAAAAGTTTACCAATAATATCTTTTAATCCATTATACCAAACTTCAAAATTATCTTCCATATTTCTATTATATGCATCTTCATCGCTATAACCTAAGGCAATATCCTGCTTAATTTTATTTCTCATATCATCTGCATTTATGAAAGTTTCCATCCCATCAACCTTACTACCTTGAATACAAGTATCAAATACTCTTCTTACTTTAGCACTATTATTAAATGGTTTTGCGGAATACATTTTTGCTTTTGAATAATAATTAATTATACACTCATAAGTTTTAAAAATAGAACTATATTTCTTATTTATTTCATTTCTATTTTCTATATTATCTTCCTTACCACCAAGTTTATATTTAATAATTGCTTCTTTAATTAAATCAAAATTTAAAGAATCTTTAACAACTGGAATATAATCAAGAGAAATCGCAATATTAATATTATTTGATGGCGATGTTAAATATTTTAAAAATACAGAGGCAGCATATTCTGTTCTTTCATCACTTTTACTTACAGCGAATCCAGCTCCTTGCATTATTGAATATAGCTCTTCCCCATTAAATAATTGAGCTGGTAGTACATAACTTTCAATTTGATAACTACTATCATCATCAATAATAACACTATTAGGGAAATAACCTGCACTTGAAGTTGAACCAATGTATGACAAAATAATGTTATTTAAAACATCATCAGAACGATATTTACCTATCGAATCATAGTACCCATTTACATATGGTACATAATAATTATCATATATATTTTTAAACAAATCCTCATCAAATGTTAATGTAGCATTATTAGTTTCATTATCTATACTAAATAATTCTTTATTCATACTTTTGGAATTTATATAAAACATATTGGCAATAGCATCTCTTCCAAAAAAAGCTTTACCAGTATTTTCATAATAGATTTTTGAAAATTGAGCAATCTCTTCCATTGAGTTAAATGAAGGTGAGGAAACCTTATATTTAGCAATATATTCATCATAATCTGTTTTATTTAACATAAATACTTCGGTTGACTTCGCGACTGGAATAATTTTCAAACTATTATCTTTATCAAATCTACCTTCATCTAAAATACCATCAATAAATGAGTCCAAATCCGATTGTGAAAAATAATTTTCTAAAGATGCAACATTACTATATTTTGTATCTAAACTCATTAAATCATCAACATATGACTGAAAAATATTAGGCATTTCCAATGCCCCAACTGCCTTTGAACTAGCCTTTTCTATTTCTAAGGCCAACTCATTTACGCCATTAAAAGTTCGGTGGTTAATACTAATATTTTTTTCTCTACCAACTGTTGAATTGAATTCATCAACTATTAGATTAAAAGCTGTAGTTTGATAATTATTGTAATATGTCCAAATATTCAAATTAATTTTCGAACCATCTTTTAATAATTTTTCATATTTTTTAAAAGGATCATTATTACATGCAACTAAGCTAAAAAACGATATGATTAATAAAAATAATCCGATAACTTTCTTTTTCATAAATATACCCTCTTCTCAATAATTATCTAATTATATCAAATTTTGCATAAAAAATAAATAGAATCTGCCTAGATATAAATACTTTATATTATTAAAAAAATAATAATCTTAATATATATATAAAATAAAAAGACACTCTTTTTTAGTAGAATGTCTTTGATAGTTATTAAACTTTGGTTTTATTTATACTTCCATCATCATTTGGATGTTCATCCAAATATTGTCTTATAGTTTGTGCTACTCCTGACTTTGCTCCTGGTTTACATAAAGATAAACTTTCTGCTTTCCCATCCATAATAGCCTCCGCAAAACCTTGGCATCCAGGAAAACCGCAAGCCCCACAGTTAGCATTTGGAAGCATACCAGCAATGTCAATTACTCTAGTATCAACTTTTACATAAAATACCTTTGATGCAATAGCTAAGCCTAACCCAAATATCAAGCCAAGTCCGCCTAACAAAAGTACTGCCCATAATATATCTAACATTATTTATCCTCCAATTTTTCTTTATCAATTTCTTTTTGAATTTCTTCTTCCATATGAAATTGACAAGCATAATTTTTACATGCACCACAATTTTGTTTACTTATCATAATATCTTCACAGCCTTTAGGTATTGGGGTTTTTTTGTTTGCTCTATAACTTACAAAAAATACTATAAGTAATAAAGCAATAATCAAAATTCCGATAACTAAATGAAGTGTTATTTCTAAAATCATAGACTAATCATTCCTGTTAATCCTAAGAATGCTAAACTCATTAATGCTGCTGTAATTAAAGCAATCGGGATTCCTTTAAATGCTTTTGGGATATTTGATGTTTCAAGTCTATTTCTAATGCATGAGAATATAAACATAATTAATGCGAAACCAAGTGAAGTACCTAATGCTTCAGCCATAGATTGGCCAAATGACAATCCTTTATCAGTATTTCCTTGCGCAATACCCAAAATTGCGCAGTTAGTAGTAATAAGAGGTAGATATACTCCTAATGATTTATAAAGACTAGGTGAATATTTTTTAATTACCATTTCAAGTAATTGAACTAATGAAGCAATTACTAAGATATAAACAATTGTATCCATATAAGGAATCCCTGCAGGTACTAAGACAAAATAATAAATAGGCCAACAAACGGCTGAAGCAATTAACATTACGAAGCATACTGCAGCACCCATTCCAATGGCTGACTCAGATTTATTTGAAACTCCTAAAAATGAACATATACCATAGAATCTTGATAATAATACGTTATTGATTAACATTGAGTTAACAATTGCTAAGATAAAAATAATCATATTACACTGCCTCCTTCACTGCTTGGGCTTGTTTTTTTGCTTCAAGCTCTAAGGCTTTCTTGGCTTTTAATTCTTCGATTTTTTTCTTTTGTTCTAAAGCTATCTTTTCGGCTTTAACATTACTTCTCCAGGCCATAAATGCTAGGATAAATCCTAATGTTAAGAAACCTCCAACAGGTAGTGTGAATAAAGAAATTGCATAATCTTTTAAAGGTAAAAATGCGCGTGCTTCTCCAGCACTATTTGCTAAGAATGGGAAATATGCTCCCATTGATAATCCACCTGTGCCAATTATTTCTCTAATAAAACCAACAATACATAATGCAAGCGTAAACCCTAATCCCATTCCAATTCCATCAATTAATGAATCAAATGGATTATTCTTTGCAGCAAATGCTTCTGCACGTCCTAAGATAATACAGTTAACAACTATTAAAGATATAAATACACCTAAACTACTATATAAGTCCGGTAAGAAGGCTTGGCAAATCATTTTAATAATTGTAACAAATGTTGCAATAATTACGATATAAGCAGGTATTTTAACTTCTGAAGGAATTATTTTACGAAGTAATGAAATCAATACGTTTGAACACATCAAACATATGATTACTAATAATCCCATCCCAAATGCTCCTTCTAAGCTTGTAGTAGTTGCAAGAGTAGGACACATTCCAAGTAAAGAGACAAAAACAGGGTTTTCAGAGATGATTCCTTTTAAGAAATTTTTCTTAATAGATATTTTTTCTGCCATTAGTTTGTACCTCCATTTAAGTCATTAAATGCTATATTAACAAGATTTTTTGTTAATTTTGCCCCATAAGTTGCGCCACATGATGTATCCAGAGTAGTCACTTGGGCTTGAGTTAAGCCACCAACATAATTAGTTTTAACGTATTCTTTAACTATTTTAGAGAATGATTGTCCGTTTTCTAAAAATTCTACACTAACTAATTCTTTATTATTATCTATACCAACAAGTAAAGTAATTGTACCATAATCATTTTTTCCACTTACTGTATATATATAGCCAAGTTCATTTGATGAGGCATCACGAGCTTCTACTTTCTTCAAAATACTAGAATTTTCAAATTCAGTATAAGTTGTTGATTTTAAACTATCATATTCACTAAATATTTTAGAACATAATTTAGCTTCTGTCTTAGCTGTATTTTCTGCTATAATTGGAGAAGTTATTGTATTAAAATAACCTATTCCAAAAGCACATACTAAGCAAATTACTGTTAACACAAGAGAAATCATTAAATTTTTTTTCATAATTTACACTCTCCCTGCTATTGTGAATCCTAATACCAAGCACATAACTACCATTGCAAGAGTTATACCAACGGCTTGCTTCCATGAATATTTTGCACTTTTTCTAGAGAATTGATCAATTACTGGAACAAACATATTGGCAATTAATATCGCAAAAGCTACCCCTTCAGGTGTTGCACCTATTAAACGAATAGTTGCCGCTAAAACACCAACAATCGTTCCAAATAAAATACGACCAAATTTTGTTGTAGGACTTGTTACTGGATCTGTTACCATGAATATTGCTCCAAATAATAAACCACCACTTAATAATTGGTATAAAACAAAATCAGTTGTATTAATACCTAATTTATTATTTAAAATAACTCCAATTACAACATTTACTATTACAAATGAAATAATTGTTGCAAACATACTTCTAAAATCCGCACTTCTACGAATAATTAAATAAACTCCACCAATTATAATCATTAAAGCACTTACTTCACCCATACAGCCAGGAACATTTCCAAAGAATAAATCTTTTATGCTATATTGTGCTATCGCAAAATTAAAATTTGTTAATGCTGAAATTCCACTATCAAGTACACCTGTAATTTGAGTTAAAGGTGTTCCACCACTTATAACATCTACTCCACCATTTACATATGTTAAAGAGAAACAAACACCAACAATGATTCTTCCTACTGCTGCTGGATTAAAAATATTACTTCCTAATCCTCCAAACACCATCTTGCCAATTAACATCCCACTTACTGCTCCAATTAATACCACATAAACTGGTGCACCAGCAGGCATAATCATTGCATAAATTATTCCACTAATAATTGGGGCTAAAAAATTGTTTATTGTATATTGTTCTTTTAATTTATTAAATCCAATTTTTGTAAATAATTCTTTAAATTTCATTTCACGAGGCCATTTAATAATCATAATGACCAATAATTCTATTAATAACATACTAACAACTGATGTTAATATTACATACCCAGAATTCCATCCATTTTGGATTAATGCAAATAGAGTAACTGGTAGTAATGCAATTAATACGTCAATCATCATACGTTTTACATTTGCGCCCTTACGAATATAAGGTGCTGTTTCACGAACAAATTTCACTTTACTCTCCTCCTATTTCACTAATCTTTTTGCTTGACGACAATAATCTGTTAAATGTATTTTTGAAGTACATGTATAAGTACACATTCCACATTCAATACAACGTTTAATATTTAATTTTTCTAAAGCCTTCGTATCTTTAAGTTTAACTGCATTCATAATTTGAACTGGTTGTAAATTTACAGGACAAGAATAAACACATGACGCACATCTTACACATGGTTCTTCTTTATATTCTTCATGATTTAGAATAATTACAGATGTACATGTTTTAGTTATAACCGCATCATCACGAACTTGATTAGCACCCATCATTGGTCCACCCATGATAAATACTTTATCGCTATCATCAACATAGCCATCACATAACTCGATAAGTTCTAAGATTGAAGTTCCAATTCTTACTCTAAAGTTTTGAGGGAATTTAATACCATCACCAGTTAACGTAAAATTACGTTTGAACACTGGCATATTATATCTAATAGCTTTATAAAGACCAACAATAGTTGAAACGTTAAAATTCATAATTCCAAGTTTTGCAGGTAATACTCCTGATGGAATATCTATGCCTAATGCACTTTTAACCATTGCAACTTCCCAACCTTGAGGATAGAAATTACCAACTCTAACTACTTCAATATTAAGTTCTGGATATCTTTCTTTAACCGCTGATAGAACTTCATATAAATCATTATATTTTTTCTTAATACAAATTAAAGCTTTTTTAGCACCAAAAGCTTGAAGTGCATAACCAATCCCTTTCATTATACGGTCAGGGAATTCCATCATTAAACGGTGGTCGCTTGATAAATAAGGTTCACATTCAATCCCGTTAATACAAATTGTGTGAATAGGGTCTGTTGTTTGGAATTTAATATAAGTAGGAAATGATGATCCCCCTAATCCTACTAAAGAAACATCTTTAACAATTTTAGCCATGTCTTCTTTAGTCAAGGCTTTTATTTCCTCAGGTGTTCTTTCTTTAATAGATTCATGTTCAGTGTATAATTTATCATTTTTAACTTGAATGAATTCTACTAATTTTCCACTTCTATGAAATTTCTTTACTATTTGAACTACTTCACCACTTACAGTAGAATGAATGTTTTGTTCAAAAAATGGACCTTTTCTTAATCCAACAACGCTACCTAGTTTTACTTTATCACCAGGTTTTACAAATATTTCTGATGTTGCGCATCTCGCATTTGTAACAGCTAAATAAACATACTCAGGATCTACATAACGCATCGTCGGTAATGATTTTGTTAATTTTCTTAAGTCTGCAATTTGTCTTGTTTTCGCAATCATAAAGTTATCTCCTCTAAAATTTTCTTTGCTACATCTTTTTTTGTAATTCTTAAATCCATTGATTGCTTTAATATATATTTATAAGCATCAGCTTCTGATAGTGAATACTTTTTCATTAACAATGCTTTTGATTTACGAATTAAATTTTCTTCATCAATTTTATCTTTATATAATGCAATTTCAGATTTATAAGACTTTATTAAATTAATGTTTTTATCCATTATTTCAATAATATCATTTAAACTATTTATTCTTGATTCTCTTAAAAGATGAAATAAAGGATTATTCAGATAATTAGCTAATAACCCAATTTCCATTTTCTTAGAAACATAAATAACAATTTGTTTTTCGGAATATAAAAGCATGTCAAATATTTGGTAATACCCACCTAAAAAAGTAGTTTCTATTACAAAAATATCAATATTAAAATTTTTAGAATAATTATATAATTCATAAACATTTATCTTTGGATTAATAATCTCAAAGATACTTTTGTCCAAACTACTAATAATTCGATTTTCAAAATTGCTATCATTTGATAGAACAATTACCTTTTTCATGCTTTACACCCCATTGTGTATTATTTTTTTAAACGTTATATGGATGTTTAACCATTAATTCTTCTACTTGTGCCTTAATAGAAGCTAAAACTTCTTCGTTTTCGTTATTCTTTAAAGCTTTGTCGATTAATCTTGCAACCAATCTCATATCATCCTCTTTAAATCCTCTAGTTGTAACTGCAGCAGATCCTAAGCGAACTCCTGATGTAATAGTAGGTTTTAATGTTTCATTTGGTACAGTGTTTTTGTTACAAGTAATATTTACTTTTCCTAATATATTTTCAGCCTTTTTACCTGTGATACCAGTAGAATTATAAATATCAACTAAGATAAGGTGATTATCAGTTCCACCGCTCACAATATTATAGCCTAAGCTAGTTAATTCATTAGATAGAGCTTTTGTATTTTCAATAATTTGACGTCCATATTCCTTAAATTCAGGTTGTAATGCTTCTTTAAATGCAACTGCTTTTGCCGCAATAACATGCATTAATGGTCCACCTTGGATTCCAGGGAATACAACGCTATTTACTCTTTTAGCAATTTCTTCATTATTAGTTAAGATAATTCCTCCACGAGGGCCTCTTAATGTTTTATGTGTAGTTGATGTAACGATATCAGCATATTCACATGGATTTGGATGAACTTTAGCAGCAACTAATCCGGCAATGTGAGCCATATCAACCATTAATTTAGCACCAACTAAATCTGCGATTTCTCTAAATTTCTTAAAATCTATTGTTCTTGAATAAGCACTTGCTCCAGCAACAATTAAATTTGGTTTAACTTCTAAAGCAATACGTTTGATTTCTTCATAGTCAATGTATCCGTTTTGGTCTACACCATAGCTATAAGTTTCGTAATCATTTCCTGAGAAATTTTTATCATAACCATGCGTTAAATGTCCACCAGCAGATAAGCTCATACCTAAGATTTTATCCCCTAAGTTTAAAATAGCACGATAAGCTCCCATGTTTGCAGTTGAACCAGAGTGTGGTTGAACGTTTGCATAAGCTACATTAAATAATTCTTTTACTCTATCTATCGCAAGTTGTTCTGCAACGTCTACTATTTCACATCCACCATAGTAACGACGTCCAACATAACCTTCTGCATATTTATTCGTCAAAACACTGCCTTGAGCTTCTAAAACTGCTTTTGAAACAAAGTTTTCTGAAGCAATCAATTCAACATGTGATTGTTGACGATTATATTCATTTTGAATAACCTCAAATAATTCATTATCTACTTCTTGTAATCTTTTCATATTAACCTCTCTTATTTTATTTTTGATTATATCATATCCATTTATGAAATAAAAGATAGCGTTTTCATAAACTGCATATTTATAATTTTAACATATAAATTATATCATATAAAGTTAAGATTTTTATACTAAAATGACATACTTTTTAGTTTTTTATATAAATTTAAAAAGGACTTAGTATTGATAATCAATAATTGAGTCCTTTATTTTAAATATTATTTATTTTAAGCACAAAAATCATTGCTCTAAATTGATATTACTAGTTTTTTTCTTTTCAATTTTTTTGTAATAGCTATAATAAACACATAAATATATAAAACTTAATAAAGCAATAAATGCAATAATTAAATAGAAATTAGAATATCCAATATTTTCTATTATAAATCCGCCACTAAATTTAAAAATAGAGGCAAATATTGATACTCCAAATGTTACTAAGACTATTCCTGTAGTTGATTTATTAAAACCTAAAGTTTGAATTACATAAAAACTACTAACAAATAATGTTATCCCCCAAATTATTCCTCTTGATAATTGAGATATTATTAATAAAGAAACAGGGGCATTTGGAATTGCTTGTAAAAACAATTTAATAACTAAGACACTTGAGGCAATAAAATAAAGTTTTATGGATGGTTTTTTTGAAAACTTACCTAATATAAGTAGTGTCGCAATCTCAACTAAAATAAATCCCCCCATAAGTAGACTATAAACATAACTTTCTTGCCCTTTTGATTCTAAAAATATTGCAAAGAAATCATCCCCTACTTGCATTGACCCAATTAATAAAATATAGAAAAACAAATATCCTATAAATAATTTATTACTTAACACATTTTTTATTGATGATTTTTCTAATGTCTCGCTATCATCAACTGGAGCTTTTAAAAACATATAGATAATACTTACAATAATATAAAGAGCTGCCGCACATGAAAATAATAATTCATAACTAGTATAAGCTATAACATATCCAGCTCCCACTACCCCTATCATATATGAAATACTTCCAAATATTCTAATTGTTGAAAATGGTTTATTATTAACCCTACAAGTTAAAGCCATTAAGCTATCTATTAAGCCATAATTGGAGCTAGAAACAGCACTAATTAAAATAACTATAATTATACTAAAGATAAAATTATTACTAAATAACAATAATAAAATTATAAATACTGCTTCAACCATACTCATTATTGTTAAAGCTATTTTTGATTGTTTTGTATTTTTACAAATTTTTGAATAAATTGGAGCACATATCATGCTAGTGATTGGAATCATCGAGATAATCATCCCTATTTCACTAGTAATATATCCTTTAGAAGACATATAAAGACTAATGAATGGAAAGAATAAAGATTCAGCAAAAAATCTTATAAATGTTAAAATTTGAAACTTTTTTAAGTTACTCATACTATATCTCTTTTTCTAATAATAATAGGACCCAGTCATTAGCTAATTCTTTTCTTTTTGTTGGACGGAATTTATTACTATCTAAATTACTAAATTCTCCAATAAAGCTTTTAGAATTATTTTCAGGATTCATCCAGTAGCCATATAGAGTTTTATCCTTATACTTTTTTAAATCAACTTCAAACAAATCACCACAATAATTATAGCAAATTATAAAACTCTCACCTGCGAAGCAAGACGTACGATGATGACGTTCACGCTGATTCAAAATATATTCAGGATGAGCATTTCCTTCATTAAAATTTATTTTTAGCATTAATTCTTTTAAATATTGCATTTGTGCTCCACCCGGTGAGTGTAATGCTTCATACCAATTTTCTCTAACACCATATGCACCTTTTTCGCCATAGTTAAAAAATTGAATAATGGCATTATTTCCATATGTAAACCCCGATGCACCTTCCAAAACTGACCAGTAAGCATATCGTCTTACATGTCGCGCTTCCCAGTATGGTTCTTTAACATCGTGTAATCCTTGGACAATTCCTTCATATGATGGTTCAGAATCTAGACATGGTTTTTTTATGTTATATGAAAAATTTTTAATAACATATTTATAATTATCTTCTCCAAATGAATCTTCATTTGTTGCCTTATCATCCCAAGCATTAAGTGTTAACTGGTCATATCTTCTATGTCCTGATTGAAACATATTAAAATCTAACCAAGAACAATCATTAAACCATAAATATGAACCTGTTCTTCCAAATGGATGAAACGTTACTAATCGATCTTTATTATAAGACTTTAACATAATCCCAAAACGGTTAAATAATTCATAGTTTAAATCCCCTCTTATATCTCCTCCAACAACCCAAATTAGATTATCAAGTTCATTATAAAATTCATTTAAAAATTTAGCGTATCTATCAACATTATCAATCGTTAAAATGTTATTTTTAACAAAAGAACCCCAGCAAGGTAGTAAGGCTACATATATCCCTAATGACTTGGCATAAGAAATAACTTCTTTTGCAAAACTAAAATATTCAATACTTGTCGTGTCTTTATTTGAAGAAGGCATTCCAGGTAGTTCATCATGACCTATTAGTGAATAAACTAGTACCACTTGAATTACATTATATCCAAGTGATTTTCGGTTTCTTAAATAAAGTTTAATATCATTAAATTCTAACTTATCTAGCATTAACCATGCTGTATCCCCAAGCCAAAAAAAAGGTTTATCATTTTCATAAAAATATTTGTCTTTAATCGTTAACATATGAATCCTCCATAATTTGATTATATTTTAACACATTTTTTTAATAAAAGCGCAAAAAGAGCAACCGAAGTTGCTCATTACTTGCTATATACTTTTAAATCTTCATTAACTTCTATTTCTTCAATTTTTGAATCTGGAATTTTTGTAATTTGTTCAAACTTATTAGAGATTTTTTGAGAAGTTGTATTTATTTTTTTAACTCCTTCAGACACTTTATTAATATCCTTTTCTAAATCATTCCAGCGTTCTTTATATCGATCAAATTCAATAGCTAAAGCTTTAATATTTTCCTTTATAACCAGTATATTTTTAGATTGCTTAATATTTTGTAATAATGTCGCAACAGTAGTTAAGAAAGCTATAAATGTTGTAGGTGATGTTAACCATACGCGTTTCTTTTGAGCTTCTAAAATTAAATCAGAGTGATTTGCATTTATTTCGGCAAAGACTGCTTCACTTGGAATAAACATTATTGCTTGTTCAGATGTTACTCCGTTAATAATATATTTTAAACTAATATCATTAATTTTCTTCTTTATATCTTGTTTAAACAATCCCGAATATTCTTTACGTTCAATTTCATTAGTTGTATTTTGCATTTTAAGATAATTTTCTAAAGGAAATTTAGAGTCAACACTTAATAATCCCACAGGGTCAGGGCATTTAATTACTGCATCTGCGATAAAACCATTATCAAATTTATATTGAAGTTCATAAACATTATTATTTTCTAAATCACCAAAGACATTACTTAAAATAGTCGATAATTGAACTTCTCCAAATATCCCTCTTTGTTTTTGATTACTTAAAATATTTTGGAGACTCACAACATTATCTTGAACTTTTTCAATTTGTTTTTGTGCTTCTGTTATTTTAGTAATAGATTCTAACATTGATTTAAATGAATCATTTGTTTGTTTGAATCCTTCATCAAGTTGCCCCTTAACTTGGTCATTTAATTTTTTAATTTCATCTTGTAAAAACTTAATAACACGATCTGAAAAAACTGTAAAATTATTACTTATTTCTTTTATTTTTTCTTCTAATTTATTATTCATTTTTAACTGATTTTCGTTTAAATTATTCGTAATATTGGTATTTATTTTATTAAATTCATCAGTTATATTTTTTATATTTTGATTTAATAAATTTATCGTATCAATCTTAAAATCATTAATATTTTTGTTTAAACTTGTATTTAAGTTATTAAACATTTCTTGATTATTCAATTTTTGTTTATCTAAGGATAATTTATCTAAAATAACATCTTTTAATTCATTTTGATTCTTAATAACTTCCGTAAAATCTATAGATTTTTCTTCTTTGCTTTTATTTTTAGTAATTAATAAATATATCAATAATCCTATTGCAATAATTAATAAACATATAATTACAATATTAAAAGTTAAAGTTATATCTAATAGCATATTATCACGTCCTTATATTTCAATTTTATCATAAAATATTATTTTATTATTTAATAATTATTGGAATTAATATTTATCACTTTTTCCTAAATTGCATCTATCACATAATGTTTGCAAATTCTTCATTTCAGTCAATCCCCCTCTAGAGATTGGAATTATATGATCAACATGTAATTGTACTCCCATTTGGGCTGTTGATCCACAAATTACACACTTATATCCATCCCGTTTTAATACATCATACCTAGTTGATAAACTCATTTTAGAACGTTCCAATTTTCGTTTATATTGTTCTTTTTGATGTAATTTAATCTTATTTTCAACATCATTAAATAATTTCATAAAACTTTGTTCATAACAAATATAATTCTTTGAGTAATGATTGCGTCCTTTTGGGCTAGCATAATAAAGTCTTAAATTAAAAGTAATTCCCATCCATATTATAGTATTATCTTTTATTAACTTTTTTTCAATTTTATAAAATTTATCTTCATTAATGCCTAAAGATTTTATTTTATCCTTTGAGGTAGGTATATATATTTTACTAAATTCATAAATATAAGAATTGAATAAATTTTTATACTTTATAATTTCTTCTTTTATATTATTATAATAATCATATTTATCTTCAATATCAATAATAAAAGCATCAACTTCAGTTAATCTATCGTAAATAGCTTTTGTTTTACAAATTTTATTATATTTATAAATTATTGGATCAATATTAATCATTTTATATCGAGTATTTAAATTAATCAAATTTATAAAAGCTTCACTATTTTTCTTAATTTTTACATAAATTCTATATTTACTAAAAATAATTATTGCAACTATTATAATTATGGTAATTATAATTATGGAAGTTACAAGTATAATAATTTTATCCATTTTTTTCCCTTTTATTATCTTATTTTAACATATATAAAATTCCAATTGTTCCCTTACCACAGTGGCTGCTTATAACACAACCGGCATTTGTTGAAAAAATATTGGCATTAGGATATTTTCCTTTTAATACTTCCATTAAATATTTTTCATATTCTACTGCTAATGAATGAGTAACAATAATATTTTCTAAATCTAAATTATCTTTATCTGCTTCAATCATATCTAATAAGGCGTTTAAAGCTACCTTCATTTTTCCATGAGGCATTTTACCAACAGTCATTTTTCCATCACGAACAACTATAATTGGCTTAATTTTTAAAAACGTTCCAAAGAAATTAGCAATTCCAGAACATCTTCCACCTTTATATAAGTATTCCATTGTTTCAATCGCAAATTGACTCTTAACTAAATCTGAATTTTTTTTCATTTTATCAATAATGAAGTCAATAGATTCACCTTCACGTATATAACGTGCAGCCTTTAATAATTGAAGCCCTATTCCTGTTGATAGATTTTTAGAATCAATGATATGAATCTTTTCTTCATTAATTTCTCGTGCAGCTAAAATAGCATTTTCATGTGTTCTAGATAGACTACTTGATATTCCCGTATAAATAACCTCATATCCTTCGTCTACATATTTTTTAAATAATTCCATAAATGTTGGAATTGAAATTGCTGCTGTTTTAGGTAATTCATTCTTTGCTTCTACATATTTATATAATTCTTCAGTTGTAATATCTTCTCCATCTTGATAAGAAGAATCTGAAAAATTAACATATAACGGTATTTTTATTATATTATTTTTTTTCAATAATTCATTTGGAAGATCGTTAGTACTATCTGTTATTAAAACAATTTTATTCATCATAATTCTACACCTCTTCTATCCATTTTACAAAAAAAAACCAAGAAAGTAAAGCATAGTTTACTTCAAAGTTTTATTTAAGTCATTATTATAGATGCACTAACTACAATATTTTTTATTTATACTTCTAATTAATACATTACGATATATAAAGTACAAGATGCTTCATTATCTTTTGATACGCTTGCCAAAATACTACTTTTAATCTTTAGAAAAACTTTTATTTATATTACTGCTCCATACTAGCCATAAGTATATATAATTTCAACAATCTTTCTAATTTATTTTATCATAAAAAAAATAAGAGCCAAAACCCTTACTTTCTTTTTAGGAAATGATATTGATATTTCTTAAAATATCTAATTCATTATTCAAAATAAAATTAATTACTGCATTAGTTTTTCTTCTTGTTCTTTTTGGAATTGGTTTCGATATAATTCAAAGTAATAACCTTTAAGGGCTAAAAGTTCTTTATGTGTACCACTTTCAACAACTTTCCCCTCGTCCATTACTAAAATAAGATCCGCATTAACGACAGTCGATAAGCGGTGCGCAATCATAAAACTAGTACGTCCTTTTAAAACAACTTCTATAGCTTTTTGGATTAAATACTCAGCCTTTGTGTCAATAGATGATGTCGCCTCATCTAGTACTAATATTTTAGGACTAGAAATAATTGCTCGAGCAAAAGATATCAATTGTTTCTCACCTAGTGATAATTTATTTCCACCTTCACCAACCATTGTATTATAGCCGTTTTCTAGTTTTGAAATAAAGTCATGAGCACTTACCAAAATTGCAGCGTTAATTACTTCCTCATCTGTTGCATCTAATTTTCCATATCTGATATTTTCCATTATTGAACCACTAAATAATTGTGGTGTTTGAAGGACATATCCTAAATTAGAGTGTAACCATGTAAGTGAACGATCTTTATAATTTTTTCCATCGATAAGAATTTCTCCACTAGTGGGCTCATAGAAACGACAAATTAGATTAACAATAGTTGATTTTCCACTTCCGGTATGACCAACTAAAGCGACATTAGATCCTGCTTTAATATGAAGATTAAAGTCATGCAAAACCTGTTCGCCTTTTTCGTACGTAAAACTAACATTCTTAAATTCTACTTCTCCAATTAATTCTTCAAAATTTTCATATTTAGGCTCAAAAATAGTTCCATATTTTTCTATAACTTCATCTGTATCAATTATTTTTGGTTTTGCTTCTATTAATGTTATTATTCTTTCAGCAGAAGCTTGTGCTTGTTGGAAGTCTCCTAAAACTCTAGACACTTGCATTACAGGGTCAAAGAATTTAATAGTGTAATCTACATATAAATATAATGCAGATACTGCAAACGAAGTTTCTAAAACCATAATTCCACCTGCATATAATGTTGCTCCAACACCTGCATATCCTAATATAAATATAACGGGACCAAACATTGCTGATATTAATGCTGCATGAAGTGCTGCTTTTTTATATTTGTTTGCTTTAAAATGAAATTCTTCACGATTTAAATCTTCAATAACTAAACTTTTAGTTGTTTTACTCCCCATGAATCCTTCATTATAGGCAGCTGTTATTTCACTATTAATCTTTCTAGCATTACGGTATGCATAAAGCATTTTACGTCTAAAGAATATCGCAAAAACTAACAATATAGGAAGCAAAATTAAAATGATAACTGCAAGTTTAATGTTTGTAATCATTAATACAATTAAAATACCCGTCATTGTAAATAATCCCCATAATAAATCAACACAACCCCATGAGATGATATTAGATAATTTTCTAGCATCACTAGTCATACGGGCCATAATCCAACCTTGTGGAGTTTGATCAAAATAACTAAATGATAATTGTTGCAATTTTAAATATGCTTCTTTTCTAAGTTCATAAGAAGTGCGGGCTTCAATAATTCCGCATAATTTTATAAATAACCAAACTGAACCACCATAAAAAAATGTAAATATAATATATAAGCCAATAAATAATGCCACATTATCAAAGCGGTTAGGATCAGTACTTTCAAAAAATGTCTTTATTCCGTATTGATTTATTAAGGGATAAGTAACATCAAGTACTGCCAGTAGCAATATCGATAATATCAATGATATAAAAACTTTTTTATCTTTTAAAACTGTTGTAATAATTTTTTTCCAAGGGTGTAAGTCTTTATTTTGACCTAAATCTTCTTCTTCGAATTGCTTTTTCATCAAAACTCACCTCCAAGTAAACTATAAAACTCCTCTTCAAGTTCTCCTTGAATACCCCATAAATCTTTATAAAGTCCATCTAATTTTACTAACTCTTCATGTGTTCCAATTTGAGAAATAGTTCCATTATCTAAAACTATAATCTTATCAGCTTCTTTAGCCGTAGTTGTTCTATGTGTAATTATAATCATTGTTTGCTTTTTATCTTTGTTTTTTAAAGCACTGCGAATCATTAAATCAGTTTTAGTATCAAGCGCACTTAATGAATCATCAAAAATAATTATTGGCGATTCATCTACTAAAATTCTAGCTATCGCTACTCTTTGTTTTTGCCCACCTGATAATGTTGTTCCTTTTTCACCAACTAAAGTATCATAGCCATTTTCAAATTTCATTACTTCATCATGAAGTGATGCTATTTTAGATGCACGATGAATTGATGTTTCGTCTTTTGCTTTAGTAGTTATTCCAATATTTTCATAAACTGTTTTAGAATATAAGAATGGATCTTGTAAAACAATTTTAATATTCTTCCTTAAATATCTTTTTTCAATTTCCTTAAGTTCAATACCATCTATTTTTATAGAACCATCATTATACTCAAGCATTCTTGTGAGTAAATTACAAATAGTTGATTTTCCACTTCCAGTCTTACCAACTATAGCAATAGTTTCACCAGCATTTATATTAAATGAAATACCATTTAATAATGATTTGTTGTCGTCATCAAATTTAAACTTAACATTTTTAAACTCTATATTGCCATTAATTTGTGGCATAAGTGTGCCATTATCGATGAACTCTGATGGTTCTTCTAACACTTCTTCTATTCTTCCTAAAGCAACTATCGTTTTACCGAACTCAGCTATAATTCTACCCAATCCTCTTATTGGCCAAATAAGCATTCCCATTAATAGTAGACAGGCAGTAATATCCCCAACGTCTACTAAGCCTTGTTTCGCCAAGATAATACCTACGCTAAATGTTAATACATATTGTAGCATTACCATTCCATCACTACTACCCCAATATATCGCCATCATATTTGAGAATTTTTGAATTGAATCAGAATAACTTTTATTCGCTTTATCCATTTTTTCAAATTCAAATTTTTCATTTGAGAAAGCTCTAACTACTCTTGAAGAATTCACATTTTCTTGAATAATTGTTGTCATATTACTTTCTAAATCTTCAATACGTTTAAATGTACGATAAACATATTTAAAATAAATAACTGAAGATATTCCAGAAATAGGTACTATAATTAAACTTACCCACATTAATGTGGGATTTATTTTATATACTTGCATTGCCCCTATAAAAATAGTGAAAAATATATTAAATAAATCTGGAAGCTTTCCTGAAAAGAATCCACTTGATGTATCTATATCAGAAGTTGATCTTTGGATTAAATCTCCGGTATCTACTCTATTATGATATGTATATGATAAATCTCCAATATGATCATATAGATTAATCCTCATATCATTTGCTATTTTTTCTGTTAAAAAACCAGTTAAATAGTTATTTATAAAACGCAAAATTGATCTTACAGCTTGAAGTGCAATCATTGATGATGCTACTATTAAAATCACTTGTATTATATCTGTGTAATTATCATAAAAGTTAGTTAACCATTTTGGTAAATTAACATTTAAATCCTCATTCCTTAGCAGCTTAAATACATATTGAACAAAAAGCGGAAGGTAAGAATATAACCATTGCAATAATGCATTTAAACCAATGATTAAGAAAATATAAAGTATATATTTTTTACCCCACTTATATAAATTTTTTAATCCTTTCATAAAATCCTCCAAAAAAAATAAGGGCCAAATATGACCCTTTTAATCTAACGGTATAGTATTTGTTTGTTTATCCACACCGATGACCATAGAAGTTTCAACATTGCTAACTCCAGGAACAGCCATAATTTTATCAATAACAAAGTCACGATAAAACTTTAGGTCGTATGCTACAATTTTTAATAAAAATGAAGCATCACCTGTAATGGTATAACACTCAACAATTTGAGGAATACGATTAGTTTCGTCTATAAATCTTGAAGATGTCTCACGGTTACATGGCGATAATACTACTTTGGCAAATGCAGTAACTTGGTATCCAATCTTCTTTTCATCTATAATAGTCGTAAATTTTTTTATTACAGCTTGTTCTTTTAAATTTTTCGTACGTAATAAACAAGATGATGGTGCTAAGCCGATTTTTTCTGATAATTCTTTATTAGAAATTGAGCCATCTTCTTGTAATAAACGTAATATTTCTTTATCAAATTTATCTAATACTATATCTGACATGTAGACACCTCCCTTTCGTATAAATTAAGATAATTATACCACAATCTATTATGTAAGTAAATATAACAACCGAATAAAATACAATGAAAACTTATATTTTTCGTACATTATTCAATCTAAATTTTGGTTTTAATATATAATATAAAGTTTTTGCATGTATCTATTTTAGTGTCAAATGACGTGCAAAATCTTATTACACTTTCTTCATTATTTAAGCGCTCTATAATTTCAAAACCATAATCTTCTTTAATTTCATTAATTAGTTTATCCTTAAATATCGGAAATATTTGATTTGTGCTTGAATTACTATAAAACTTAAAGCCTAAATTTTTCAGTTCTGTTTCTAAATAATTTGCACATTCATTTTCGTGACGACCTATTTCAAAAAATAAATCATCTTCAAATAACACTTCATAACCAATACTGCAGGCATAACCTTTTGATAACATTGCCCCGTGATGCTTAATATTATATCTAAATTCTTTTTTTAACTCATCGTTAATTAATACTAATGCTTCTCCCATGAAGTTTCCATGCTTAGTTCCACCAATATAGAACGCATCTGTAAGATTTGCTAAATCATTTAGCGTTATATCATTATCTATACTTGATAAGGCAGAACCTAATCTCGCCCCATCCATATATAAATATAACCCTAAATCTTTACAAGTTTTATTTATCTCAATAAGTTCCGATTTCCTATATATAGTTCCCACTTCTGTAGAATTAGAAATATATACCATTTTAGGTTTAACCATATGGCAGTCTGCATGTAGCTTACATACATTTTTTATTTCATCTACAGTTATTTTACCAGCTATTCCCTTAGTAACTAAACACTTATGCCCTACACCTTCAATTGCGCCTGTCTCATGAACATTAATATGTCCGCTATCTACACATATAACAGCTTCAAAATTTTTAAGTGCACTTGAAATCATTACCATATTAGTTTGTGTTCCACCAACTAAAAAATGAATATCGCATCTTTCATAATCCATTTTTTCTTTAATTAATCTAGTCGCATTTTCGGTATGTCTATCTAATCCATAACCTATATTTTGTTCATATCCTATATCTAATAATCTCTTTATTATTTTTTCATGGGCAAAGCATGAATAATCATTTGTAAATCTATAAATCATATCTATATACACTTTCTTTTTTTATTTAACATGTTTTAATATTTTAGCCATTAATTCTTTACTATCAACAGGCTTTTTAATATGTTCAACCATTCCCGCATTAAAACATGCCTCTTCATCTTCTTTAAAGGCATTAGCAGTCATAGCTAAAATTGGTATTATTTTTTTATCTTTTCTTTTTACATTCAATATGTGCTTTGTAGCCTCAAGACCTCCCATAATTGGCATTTGTAAATCCATTATAATAAGATCAAATGCCTCAGGATTATCCTTATAAGTGTTTAAAGCTGTAAGTCCATTTTCAGCCTCAATAATCCTTGCCCCAGTATCTTCTAAAAATATTTTTATAATTTCACGATTAATTTCAATATCTTCGACTAATAAAATGCTCTTATCAATAAGTGGAATTTCTTCATTATTATAAATGATATCTTTATATACTTCATTCCCAACAATTTGATTCAATAATAACGTTAATTCGTTTGAGAAAAAAGGTTTTGGTAAAAAATATTTTATGTGTTCCCTAGAATTTAGGCAAAAAATAAATTCTTCGTTACAAGCTGATATTAAAACTATATTAAGTTCTTTGGAAGTATTATCTGATATTATTTTTGCAGCTTCCAATCCGTCTATATCATCAAATAAATAATCTAGGAAAATGGCTTTATAGTCATTCTTTTCAATTAATTTGATACCTTCATAAATATCTTTTGCGGTATCATATTTTATTTTTCTTTTATCAAACTCAAGGCACATTTGTAACATATCATCGATATTGTTATCAATAATTAAAATATTAAAATCGATATTTAAATCATTAACTTCATCTTTATTTAATGTTCCATTTTGCATAATAATATTTATTATGAAAGTTGAACCCTCATTTAGCTTACTTATAACTTCAATATTTCCATTCATAAGTTTAGTAATTTTATTAGAAATCGCAAGTCCTAAACCGGTTCCACCAAATTTAACTGATATATTACTGTCAGCTTGAGTAAATGGTTTAAAAACGCTCTTTATATGTTCTTCAGTCATTCCAATTCCTTGATCTTTAACAGAAATTTTTAAAGAAACGTCATTTTTATTAATTCCTACTAATGTAAAATCAATATATATATTCGTATTATCTTCAGAAAATTTGACTGCATTAGATAATATATTCATTAATACTTGTGAGAATCTTGTAGCGTCACCGATTAAATATCTTGGAATTTTATTATCATAATTTATAATTAATTCTTGACGTTTTTTTATACTACTTATAGAAATCATTTCCATAACAGAATGAATAACTTCTTGAAAATCAAATTCTTCTAAAACTAATTCCATTTTTCCTGATTCAATTTTAGAAATATCCAAAATATCATTTATTATGCTAAGCAAATGATCTGAGGAATTTTTTGCAGTTGATAAGCATTTTTTTATTCTTCCGATATCATCTGATAATAATGCAATATCAATCATACTCATAAGTGCATTCATAGGTGTACGTATCTCATGACTCATACTTGATAAGAACTGACTTTTTGCACTATTAGCTAGCAAAGCTTCATCTTTAAGTTTTATTAATTTTTCCTTCGCTTCATTCATCGCAATAGCTCCAGCTATTACAGAAGATGTAATAGTCGCAATATGGCAATCTTGAATACTCCACGATGCATAATCATTAATGCATATATAAAGCATAATTCCAATACATTTACCTTCAACCATCAAAGGAATATAAAGGGTACTCTTTGCCCCAAAATTAAGTTTTGGAAACTGCTTATATCTTAATGTATTATTTGCTTCAAATAAATAAGGAACACTTATTATTTGATCATATAGTTCTTGTATTTCTTCAATTTCAAAACAATTTCCTTTTGTTTTTTTAAATTTTTCGTTATTAATAATTTCATAACGACATTTAATGATGTCGTCTTCTTTCATATATATAGCAATTTTATCAGGATGTAAGAAATCTTGTAATTGTTCTAATGCTTTCCCCATTAAATCATCAAGTTCATAAAATGTATTAAACATTAAAGAAAAATCTGATAAGAATTTATGTGTACGTAGCTGTTCTGCAAGTAATTTTTCTTGAGCCAACCTTTTTGATGCATCTTCCATTTTTGAAGCAATCGCAATAATTTTACTATTATCATCAAAAATAGGAAACATGCTATGGTCAATTAAAATTGAATCACCTTGTTTATTGCATAAATTTGTAACGCCTTTCCAACTTACACCATTTGAAGTTTTAAGAAAGGCTTCGTTTAATAAAGGAATATATTCTGCACTAAACAAAGAATAAAAAAGAATATTTGAACTGCCATAATATTCAGATAAACTAAAATTATTATAAATTATATTTCTATGCAAATCATAAACACATATATAAGAACCAGAACTTTCAATAATCATTCTTTGCCAATTAGATGTTTTTTCAACTTCTTTTAATTCAGATATATCTTCTAAAATTAAGCCATAACTATCATTTTTCTTAAATATTCTATATTTAAATAATAAACTGTCATTTAATCTATTTATTAAATCTATTTCTCCCGTGCACTCTACTATGCTATTATTTCTTCTAATTATTAAATTCTGAAAATCTAATATTTTCTTTTTGCCAAAAACTTCTAAAAAAGCATTATTTGCAAAATTAATTTCTAATGCGTCATTAAAAATACAAAATAAAGATTTTGTATTATCTATAAATGATTTCAAAATGTCCTCATTATTCATATTATCACTCTTTTCAATGTCTCTTTTACATTATTATAATATAAATATCATATTTTTGATAGTTCTAATTTAAAAAAGTGAACAATTTAAACTCGTACGGGTATTATTTTATTTGAGTTATAAAATATTTATTAACAATATCTTTATAATGATTAGTAAAAACATCACCAAAACGGTGTGATTACATATTAAACTCCTTTCTAACTTAATGTTTTTACCTAATGCTAACCTTAGACACTTAGATTTTACTAGGGACATTAGACACTATGTGTCCGCGTACTAAGAAAGTTATATAAATTTTGAAATTTTTGCGTAAAAAAAGAAGTTAACTTTTTATCGTTAACTTCTTTTATAACTTAATTTAACTATTTTTTACTTACTGAATGTTATTTCTCTTTTTTCTTAGATTTAGAATTAATACTCACTATTAGTTCATCAATACTCTGCTCTGACAATCCACCACGGGCCTTAATCATTTTAAGAATTATTTTTATTTGCTTTTTTGAAAAATGAGTTATAAACATTTCTCTTGTTTTCCCATCAGTACATTCATATACAAAATAAAAATATAATGTTTGAAATTTTACAGTGCACGTCAATATTTGACTACAATCTATCTCGATTTTTTTGTTTTGTATTTGATAGACTTTAGGTGCAATAATCATTTTATCAGTAAATGTTATTTTAAATAGAATTCTCCTTAAAAAGAGTAGTATCATCGCAGTTGATATTGGCAATAAAACAATAAATTGAATTAAACCATTATTCAATGGAATTATATCAAATATTTTCATTGGCTTATCATTTATTAATAATACAAAAGGAAGTATTAAAAAAAGTAGCATAAATGTAATCATTAAAATTACAGCAAACATATATACAGGATTTTTTGGATACATATTAATTTTTTTGTTTTTCATTGCTCTTTATTTTTCCTCCTTAGAAACTTAAAATCTTGGTAATAAATTGGGCATTCCTCTTCGTTTCAACATTTCATATGCAAATATATAGAAAAGATTTAATCCTTCAGTATCACCCGTCGATAGATATTCATACCACTGTTGAGTACCTCTAAGAGTTCCTTTAAAAACATTCCCCATTACTTGACTTGATATAATGGCTGAAACAATACCTTTACCCGTTGTTTTCATTGACATCGTATATCCATGTCTCAACAGATTTGTTGTTTGTGTTTTAAAGACGTGTAAGTAACTTCCGCGTCCAGCTGTAAAACCATTTACTTTTAAGCCTTTAGTAAAATGACCAAATATAGCTCCAATGGCTGCCGAACCAGCGGTGGAAAGACCTATTTCCAGCCAAGATCTATCGTGTGACCCTGTAGCCTTCTCTAATGCCATTCCTGTAATGGCAAAATTTGTAACATCACTTATAAGAGTCAAAACAACGCCAGATGCTGCACCTATCAAGAATAATATTCATAAAGATACTAATATTGGAAAGTTTCCACTTGGATTAGCATACATGATGGGGTTATTTTCACAGTACGAATATAAGATTAAGCCATTAATGCTTTTCGGGTCTAAATAATCCAAACTATCAGCTGTAATAAATCTCCCAATCTCCGGATCATAATACCTACTTAAACAATAAAACATAGATGTCTCGACGTCTTTATCTTATAATAGTAAACTATTTTAAATGCCTTTTATACATGTATTATACCAAATAAACCAATCAAAATAAATAAAAAACTTCACATACTTATTTGTATGCAAAGCCTTGTTGTTATTTTAATATTTTTGTTTCAATACTATTTTCTAATATTCTCATTTGACTAATAGCTATTTTATTCAATTCTATTAATCTATCAGTTTGGTTTATTTTGTTATTTATTAAAACAGAATTAATCGATTCCAGATTTGATAAACATATTAATTGGCTTATGCTTGCATAATCTCTTATATTACCATCTAAATCTGGATTTTCTTTTCTCCATGTTGCTGCTGTTTTTCCAAACAAAGCCATGTTTAATACATCTGCTTCATTCGCATATATCATGCTTGCTTGATTTTTAGATATTTCTAAAGGTATTAGATTATTCTTTATTGAGTCAGTATGAATTAAATAATTAATTTTGCTAAGCTCCCTTTTTGCATTCCAGCCTAGTTGTTTTTGTTCTTCAAGTTTTAATCTATCAAATTCCTTTATTAAATACAATTTAAATTGTGGGGATACCCAACTTGCAAATTCAAACGCTATATCTTTATGAGCATATGTTCCGCTTCCGTATCGTCCAGTTTTAGCTTTAATTCCTATAGAATTAGTTTTTTCTACCCATTTTTTTACTGATAATAAAAACCTATTTGTTCCAGCTTCGTTTTTAATTCCCTCGAATTCGGTGGAATTAAAATCTTCATTGTACATTTGTTCCCATATACCTAGAAATTCAATAGTGTTTTTGTTTCTAAGCCATTTTTCAATTAATGCATATCCATCTTCAATATCTTTAACCATATCAGTTAAAGAAATAAAGTCTAGGTCATTTACACTTATAGTATTAATTATTGTTCCATTTATAATAATTTTCTCTTTCATTATTCCACCTACACATTATATAATTTTTCAAATCTCGCTTCTTTCGTTAATTATATCATACATTTTTTTGTCTTGATAGATATATCACAAAGCTATATTAATAAACCTATAAACTAAAGTTATTTCTTGGGTTCTACCACCATTATCATAATTAACTGGTGCTATTTCAATTCTAGTAATAAGTTTACAAACCATTTCTCTAGTTAGTTCTTTAAAATCTAAGAATTCATTTACTACTTCTTTTAATTCTTCTAAGTTATCTTTAAAGGTGTTAGTCTTTTCTAATAGCTTGTTTAACTCAATTAATCTTACGTTTAAGGCTTTTTGATCATTTTGACATTCAGTAACCAGTCTTGCATAAGAACTATCGTCTATAAGTCCTGTAGCGTTATCTTGATAGATTTTTAAAGTCATTTTAGTTAATGCTTCCAATTTCTTTTCTATCTTTATTTTTTCTTGTTGATGCTTAAGTGATAAATCATTTTCCTTTTGGCTTTTAGAGATTATTTCATATAATTCTTTATCATCTTTTATAAGATTAAAGAAATGTTTTAATCTTGCTGTAACTACCTCAACCAAATTATTATAAAGTATGTAATTATATTTTGGCCATTCTTCCTTACGTGTTACATGATGTTGGATATATACTAAAAAACCGGCTTTTTTACCGGCTTTTTGGGTTATTTTTGTTAATTTACATTAAAAAAGATTATGATTTTATTTCATAATCTTTCGTTTTTTATTTTATTTCGTATACTCGATAATTATTTGCTTCTGTCATTTCATAATTATCTAAGCCTGTTATTGTTGAATTGTTTACATTATAATGTTCAATATATACTTTTCCAGTTATATTTGTATTTTCAACAGTTAAAGTTGATTTACGATTATACCAAACTTTTAAGGATTCACTGTCTACTCCAAATATTGCGATACTTCCCCAAGTACCTTTAGTTATTTTAGAGTTCTTTAATACTACATTACTTCCAGATGATAACGCTAATGCTACACTACTTGTTGTATTTTCTATATCAACATAAATATTATTTAATGTGGCATTTGTAAGTCCCATGATATTGATCCCTTTTCCACCTTTAAATGTGGAATCAGCAATATATAATCTTTCAGTTAATGGAACATCTTCACTAGTACCAATTTTTCCAAATTTTACACAGTTAATGTTTGAAGTTTCATATGTAGTTTCAAAATTAACATTTTTAATACTTGTATTTCCTTCAAAAATGGCCCCTGCTTGACCTGATGCTTGACCTGTTAAAGTAATATTAACACTGCCTCGGCCAATTAAAATTACATCTTTAGTATAGTGAAGGTAATCTACTTCATAGTTTCCAGCAGAAATAATATATACTGTATCATTACCTGTTTGGCTATTTATTAAATCCTCATTTGAATTAATATATTTTACTCCACTATATTCGTAATTTACTGTTGATTCTTCATAGTTTATAACAACAAAGTTATTTAAGAAATTTATAGTATTAAACCAAGCATCATTTATGTCTTTAACTTCAAATGTGCTATCCATAAAAGTTACTTTTATTTTTCCACCTTTAAAATTAAATTCATCGATATTATCTCCAGCTTGATAATTAAATATTGGATTTTCTATAATTTCTATATTTGCGATTTCTAATTTCTTATTACATGATGTTATAAAAACTAATGTAAATATACTGACTAAAATACTTAAAATTATTTTATTTTTTTTCATTTTTATCACTCCAAAAATATCTTGACCTTATTTTGGAGATTTATACTATGTGGCATTTTTTACCAATATGTATGACAAAATTTATTGATTATTTTTTAAAAGGAGCAGGACGAGCAGCAATATTGCGCTTATGTTCACTTATTTTATGTAAATATTCTATTCTTTCTTTACTTGAGTCTTTTATTTCTTTTCCATCTAAATAATCATCAAGTTCACTATAAGTTACTTTAAGTTCTGATTCATCAGTTTGTCCATTAGCTAGTCCAGCAGTAGGTATACGTTTAATTATTTTATCATTTACGCCTAATAATTTAGATGCTTCCCATACTTCTCTTTTATTAAGATTAATAATTGGAACTAAGTCTACTCCACCATCACCATATTTTGTAAAGTATCCTGTATGCCATTCATCTTTATTATCCGTTCCAACAACTAAATATCCTAAAGATTGACCTAATGCATATAATGTTGTCATACGAAGACGTGCTTTAGTATTTGATAATGCATCTTTTATCGCTTTATCAAATGTATTTGTAAATAATGTATTTTTTAATGAATCAAATGTACTTTCTAGATTAATTACTTTATATTCTAAACTAAATGTATCACATACATCTTTTGCATCTATTAAATCTTCTTCTTGTGAATAACATGGCATAATAACCCCTAAAGTATTATTTGTTGCTTTTGTAATTAATGCCGCAACAAGTGCTGAATCAATCCCTCCAGAAACACCCAAAATATATCCTTTGGCATTTGTAACTATTAATTGTTCTTTTAACCAATCTACTAAATAATCTAAATATTCTTTTAATTCCATTTTAAAACCTCCATCTTATTATGTATTATATTTAAAAAAGAATTATAAATTTAAATAAATTCTAATATTTTATATTAAAATTATACCTTAAAATAAAGATGTTTGCAATTTAGATAAAATTACAAAAAAAAGAATATCAAAAGACATTCTTTACATTTTTTCAATTTCAAAATAATTACTAAATACCTCAAACATTTGTTTATAAAATGAAGATACAGTCCATATTGAAATACCAGCTAAATTTTTATTTTTAGCAAGTAAGGCTTTTGCTCTCATACTTCTTGGATCTTCAAAATAAATAATATGCTGTTTTTTATCTTGATCATAATAGATAGAATACGGCGTTTGAGCTTTTTGATCAAATTCAATTGAAGAATTTTTACTCTTAATATAATTTATTGCGTTTGCATTTGTAATAGGTTTTGCCGCAACTCCTTTTACATATGGTAGTGTAAAATCATATCCATAGTTTGGAACGCCTAAGAATATTTTATTTGGGCCCATTTCAGTTAATGCATAATTCACAACTTCAGTTACTAAATTAATTGGCGCAACTGGCATTGCTGGACCATATGTATATCCCCATTCATAAGTCATTAATACTGCGTAATCAGTATTTTTACCTATAAAATTATAATCATGACTTTCATATAAAATACCTTGTTGATTGGCCATTTTCTTCGGTGCTAAAGCTACAAGCATAACATAATTTTTTTCATTCTTAACTTTATTATATAAATTTCTAATAAAAGCTTCAAATACTATTTTGTCTTTAGGATAGACGTATTCGAAATCAATATTTATTCCTCTATATCCTTTAACTTTCATTTTATTAATAATATCATTTGCTAGTTGATTAGATTTATTAGGATCATTTAAAATATTAGAAATTAGATCACTACTAAATGAACCTTCTTTAGTTGTATTAGTGACAACCATTAAAGGTGAAGTTCTATATCTTTTGGCTAAATTTATTAAAGGTTCATCATTGATATCAATCAAAGTTCCATCATTATTCAGTTTATATGAGAAAATTGATAGATAAGTTAAATATGGCAAAGATTGCTCTATCAATGATAAATTGCTACTTTCATATGCATAGCCATTTATTTTTATTTTTGTTTTTCTATAGACATTTATCTTTTGCCCCACACTTATATTGTAAGGTGGTCTAATATTTGGATTTAGATTAATTATATCATTGACATTTAATCCATATTTGGAAGCTATTGAATATAACGAATCGCCGAGTGCTACAGTATATATTCCTTCACTTTTTTTTACTATCAATGATTCACCTACTACTAAACTTGATGGATCTTTAATATCATTTAAATTGATTAATTGATCTGTAGTTACATTAAACATTTTAGAAATACTATATAAGCTATCTCCTTTTTTCACTTCATAAAGAATCATAAACATACCCCCTTATTATTATATTTATTAATGCCCATATTGTGCATAAATAATTAAATGTGTGATATAATTTAATAAATAGAGGTTTTTATATGAAACTTAAGCAAATGCATCTTTTAGAATTTGAATATGAAAATAAATTATCTTATGGGTTTAATCAAAAATGGCATAAGGGCTTCTTTAAACGATTATCTGGTTGTGGACCTACTACTGGGACCATGCTTTTATATTATTTAAAAAATCGAGATGATTTAAATTTAAAAATTTCTACAAATTCCTTTGATGAACTTCAAGATAGTCTTGATTATACTTATAATATAATGAAGCCCACAGTTAAAGGAATAGATTCAACAACTTTATATGTTAATGGGCTTAATAAAATATTAACTGATTCAGATCTTAGTTATAATATTCATAATATATATTTAAGAAAAGATGAACAAAATGAATTGCATTGTTATGCAGATTTCATTAAAGAAGGCATAAAAAAAGATTCCCCCGTTGCTTTCTTAAATCTTCATAGCGGAAAAGTTTTAATTTTAGAATCTTGGCACTGGCTTACAATTGTAAGCATTATTGATTATGAAGATGATTATTTTATTACTTGTTATGATAATGGTAACAAAATTGAATTCAAATTAGGCGATTGGTTTAATACAACTAAACTTGGTGGGGGCTTTGTTTATATTGAATAAAATAAAAGAAAGTTAGCAAAAAGGTTCTAACTTTCTTTTTTTAAATTTATTTTTATTTGAAAAGTTTTAAGAGAGAGTATTTTTTCGTCTTAAGAACACCAAGTTCCTCCTTTCAAGTACATATCAAGTTCCTTTGACACCTATATATTAATATATAAATATCGTAAAAATATATCTCAATTATGTGAAAATAACTTATTTAAATATTAATCTTTATTTTAAAGAGTATGCTTTAGTATATGCAATAGTATTAGCATAACTAACTACGCCATCATAGACATTTCCAGAAACAGAATATGCTGTATAAACATTGTCATTTTTTTCAATTGGCATCGGTTTAATCGTATATGATGTTCCTGCAGGAGCATATAAAAATTCAAACTTTCCATTAGCATCAGTTGTAACAGTGTATGCATCTTTATAAATTTCATAATAAGTACTAAAACTTATTAATAATTTAGCATTTGCACAAGGAGTCATTGTTGCATTTGTATCACCTAACTGTGCAAAACCATTAATTTTTTGATTATTTTTAGACATAGTAAATGTATAAACATTATTTGATGCAACTATATTTTCTCTTGTAGCTGCTAACGCTACATTTATAGAAACAAACATTGCTGCATAACCGTCTTTTTCTAGTAAAACTTTGTAATTTCCAACTTTTAAACCATTTATAGTTGCAACCCCATTATCATTTGTTGAAATAACTGAGGCGGAAGATTCAACTAAGGTAACATCGACATTTTTCAATACTTTTTGCGTTGAATAATCCATTATAATTAGACTAATATTAGCTTTATCCAAAGAATCATCCGAACTATTAAAACATCCAGTTAACATAGATATAGAAAATATTAGCAAAATCATCGATAAAAATATTTTTTTCATAAACATTCCTCCAAAATTATTATATCAATAAAATAAATATATTCAATTAATAAAACGCATTTAATTGTAAATTTAATTTACTAAAACGTTAAGTTCTACCATTATTCGACTTTATTCTATTGTAATATAATCTTATTTTTTTTATAATTTGAATATAAAGGATGTGTTATTATGAATAATGAAAATATGTTAGGTGATTTTATTTATCAAAGAAGAAAAGAATTAGGATTATCTCAATTAGATTTAGCTGATCTTATTGGTGTTAGTAATAAAGCTGTTTCAAAATGGGAAACTAAAGAAGCAAATCCCGATGTTAAAAATTTGAAACTATTAGCAAATGCCCTAAAATGCACTGTAGATGAATTACTTTCATGCAAAATTAGTGAGAGTAATAATAAATTTAAAATGTCTCATAAAAAAATTTTTGGATTAAACGGATTATTTTTAAATACATCCGAGCAATTAGAATTTATTAGTGATAAACAAAATAAAAAAGGTAAACCATTTTTACATATCAACATTGGAAAGTCTTTGGATAAAATAGGAACAAAAGCTGAGGGAGTAATTGCAATAGGTAATATTGCCAAAGGAAAAATAGCCTTAGGCTTTGTTTCTAAAGGGATCATATCACTTGGATTTATATCATTAGGCATCTTGTCTTTTGGGATAATCGCAGTCAGCTTATTATTGTCTTTAGGCATTTTATGTATATCTACACTTGCTGCAATTGGTAGTGTTGCAATAGGTGGTATTGCGGTTGGTGCCGTAGCGATTGGCATTGTCTCTATTGGAGCATTATCTATTGGAGTGTATGCCCATACTTCAAATACTGGTCATGCAATAGGAATATATGAATTCATCCATAATAATTGGAGTAATAAGAAGTAAAAAATGCTGATAAATCAGCATTTTTTTATTCTAAAGCACAATCATTATTTAATTTATTTTTGTAGGATAATTTTAAAAACAATGGTGTTACAAAAGATGTAGTTAATATCAATATTAATATAAATGGTTGAATACTTGCTGATATAATATTGGCAGCTATTCCTTTACTTGCACAAATCAAGCAGACCTCCGCACGGCACATCATACCAAGACCACAACGAATAGAATCTTTAATATTATATTTGCATGTCTTTGCCGCAAAAGCGCATCCTAAAAATTTACCTAACATTCCAGCAATAATAAACAATATTCCAAATAAAATAAATTGAGAATTTATCTCTTTAAAACTATTCATCGATGTGAGTCCGACTTTTGCAAAAAAAACTGGAGTAAATAATATATAAGAGGCTATGTCTGTTCTTCTTTCGATATATTCACTGTCTTTTTCACCTGATAACATAAGTCCCGCAAAAAAAGCACCCGTTATATCAGCTATCCCAAACCAAGCTTCAGATACATAAGCTAAAAAGAAAGCAAAAGCTATCCCAAATATAGGAATTCTTCTATGATGTTGATACTTTTTTGATAACTTATGAAATATAATTCTTACAATAATTCCAAATCCAATCACAAAAATAAAGAATAAAATTGTTTTTAAAACAACCATACCTATTTCTACTCCAACGTTACTTGCGCCATTATTAAAAGCTTTATTTAAAGATATTACAATTGATAACAAAATAACACCAATTATATCATCAAGTATTGCTGCTGAAACTATTGCAGTACCTATCTTCGAATTTAGTTTTCCTAATTCTTTTAACGTTTGAACGGTAACTGATACTGATGTGGCAGTTAATATTACTCCATAAAATAAATTTCTAAAAATATATTCATTACCATACCCTCCAGGTAATACTCCTGCTACTAAAAAACCTAGTAACATTGGTACTATAACTCCCGATATTGTTATAATGGTTGCTGAAAAACCTGTTTGTTTGATTTGTTTTAAATTTGTCTCTAATCCTGCAGAAAACATAATTAGAA
Organism: Anaeroplasmataceae bacterium; assembly: GCA_031549865.1. Classification (GTDB taxonomy): domain Bacteria; phylum Bacillota_I; class Bacilli_A; order Acholeplasmatales; family Anaeroplasmataceae; genus JAVBPE01. The sequence goes on from JAVBPE010000004.1 coordinate 48,061, forward strand.
TTACACCAATCTCAGCGATAAAGGTTATTCCTTCCATCCCTGAAGTACTAAATACATTTTGATTTGGAATCAAAGTTATTAAACCTAATAAAATTCCCGTTATAAGCATACCAACCACTTGTGGCATACCAATTTTTTTCGCACCAATACTTAATAATTTAGAAATCACTAAAATCAAAGCGAGTGGTAATAAAACTTCAAAAGCAACTATGTTTGTTTCCATGTTTTTTTCCTTCCATCTTAGTGGAGGAATTATCAAAAATGCACAATTAGCGGTAATTAATGCCGTAGTTAATAAATAAATTATTTCTTAGTGTATAGATAATTCTAGCACTATACAAGTATATATTTTAGCACTTTCGTTTATGCTAGTAGCCTAGAAAATGTTTTCATTTTTTTGAAACTAAAATAAATCTCCATAATTTGTTTTTATACTCTTCACTTGCATAATCAATGTTTACTCTCTTATCACATTTAATATCAAACTCTAAATCATCTTCTTCAATCCATAGATTATTACAACTCAAAATATTTTTTCCATAAAATGATTTATCAATTTCTAGATTCTTAGTAATCTTACCTGGTCCATCATAATCAGCGGTTGCCCTTATTAAAACCCCTTGTGGTTCATCAATACTTCCTGTAACAATATTTAATAAATAATACATTCCATATATCAAGTAAACATAAATAGTTCCACCTTCATGATACATCACTTCTGTTCTTTTAGTTCTTCCTTTATGTGCATGACACGCATCATCATTTTCTCCAATATAACATTCTGTTTCGGTTATTCTAGTTTTAATTATTCTACCATCCAAAAATAATCTAACTAATATTTTACCCACTAAATTTATTGCAACATCGTAAGCATTCTTTTGATAAAATTCTTTTGTCATATACCCACCTACCAAAAAAAAGAATTAATTTATTATCTGTTATTAATGTAACACAGTTTTTAAAATTAATTCTTTATATATTATTTTTTTAATTCAATTTTTTGTTTTAATCCCATATAAGGACGTAGCACTTGGGGAATATTTATTGTTCCATCTTGATTAAGATGATTCTCAAGTAACGCAATTAGCATTCTTGGAGGAGCAACTACTGTATTATTTAAAGTGTGTGCAAAATAATTTCCATTTTCGCCTTTAATACGAATTTGTAGGCGTCTAGCTTGGGCATCCCCTAAATTTGAACAGCTTCCAACCTCAAAATATTTTTGTTGACGCGGTGACCATGCTTCAATATCACAACTTTTTACTTTAAGGTCCGCTAAATCTCCACTACAACATTCAAGTTGTCGTACAGGTATTTCCATGCTAACAAATAATTCAACAGTGTATTTCCATAATTTTTCATACCAATCCATTGAATCTTGTGGTTCACAGACAACTATCATTTCTTGTTTTTCAAATTGATGTATTCTGTATATTCCTCTTTCTTCAATTCCATGTGCGCCTTTTTCTTTTCTAAAACATGGTGAATAAGAAGTTAATGTTTGTGGTAATGAATCTTTAGTATTTATAGTGTCAATAAATTTACCAATCATTGAATGTTCTGATGTTCCGATTAAATATAAATCTTCACCTTCTATTTTATACATCATTGAATCCATTTCACTAAAGCTCATAACTCCTGTGACAACATTACTTCTAATCATAAATGGAGGAATGCAGTAACAAAAACCTTTATCAATCATAAAATCACGAGCATAGTTTAAAACTGCACTGTGAAGGCGAGCGATATCACCCATTAAATAATAAAAACCATTTCCTGCAACTTTACGCGCAGAATCTAAATCTATACCACCCAAGGCTTCTATTATATCTAAGTGATAAGGAACTTCAAAATCTTTTAATTTGGGTTCTAAGAATCTTTGAACTTCCACATTAAAACTATCATCACGTCCGATAGGTACACTAGGATCCATTATATTTGGGATTATCATCATTTTTTCTTTTAACAATGCTTCATCTTTAATTAATAATTCATCTATTGCTTCAATATTTTTATTGATATTAGAAACTTCTTCTTTACAAGAATTGGCTTCATCAAGCTTTTTTTCACGCATTAATTGTCCAATTTTTTGGCTATATGAATTTCTTTTTGCACGTAATGTTTCTACTTCTTGTTTATAACTTCTAATAGTTTTATCTAATTCGATTACTTCATCAACAATAATTAATTTATGATCTTGGAACTTCTTTTTAATATTTTCTTTTACTACTTGGGGATTTTCTCTTAAAAATTTTAAATCAATCATTTTATTTTTCTCCTTTTTAAAATAAAAAAAGTCCTTAGAAAACCTAAGGACGAATAATCGCGGTGCCACCTTAATTCTAATAATAAATTATTAGCTCTTTACCCTTTAACGCAGGAATACGGTAGTCATCAAAAGTAGATTCATTATTAACCATTGTTTATTTCCACCATCCATAAACTCTCTATATAATGCTTAATTAACTACTATTCTTTTTCATTTGACTTTAAAAAAATTATATCATTAAGTTTACTATAATACAATCAATTTTTATTTATTTTAACCAAAAATAAATAACTTATTCGATAATAACTTGTTTTGCTTCGAAATCACAAATTACTCTTTCTTTTCTGCTTGTTGGAATATTTTTACCAATAAAATCTGCTCTAATTGGAAGTTCTCTATGACCCCTATCAATAAATATTGCAAGCATTATTTTAGAAGGTCTTCCTAAATCCATTAATGCATCCATAGCTGCTCTTACAGATCTACCTGTAAATAAAACGTCATCAACTAATATAATTATTTTATCATCAATATTATTAGAGAAATTAATAGTAGATGACCCTATATTTTTTCCATCATCTCTATGATTGTTAATATCTATTTCTTCAACAGGTATAACAATATTTTCAATAGACTCAATCATTTTGGAAATATGTTTAGCTATAGGTGTTCCTTTTTTCTTAATGCCAACCAAAATAACTGAAGATAAATCTTCATTTTTTTCAATTATTTCATGAGTCATTCTTTTTAATGTACGAATAAATTGATCACTTTCAATAATAATTTTCATAGTTCACCTTAAGAAAATAAAAAGCCTTTTTGGCTTATTTATTATTCATCATCCTTTAAATTAGCATTATGCACAACTTCTTGAACATCATCTAATTCACTTAACATATTTAACATACGTTTAAATTTTTCTTCTGATTCTATATCTAAATCAACATAATTAGTAGGTACTAATTGAACTGAACAATCCTCAAATTCCATTTCTGGATCATTATCTTCTAATGCTTTTTTAATACCTTCAAAATCTTCGGGTTTAGCTAAAATAGTAATATATTCATCTTCATCAGTTGTAATACTCTCTGCATCACAATCTGCCATCATTAATATTTCCAAAACTTCATCTTCCGTTAAACCTTCAAACACAAATTTTGCTTTACGTTCAAACATATATGAAACTGATCCACTAACACCGATATTTCCACCTGTTTTAGTAAATGCATTACGAACTTCTGAATATGTACGATTAACATTATCTGTTAGGCAATTAACAATAACTGCAGCATTCCCATTACCATAGCCTTCATAAACTATTTCTTTTGAAGATCCTGATTGTACACCTTTTGCTTTATCTATTGCTCTTTTAATTACTTCAGCTGTAACTTGGGCTTTTTTGGCACGATCAATTACACGCTTAAGTGATTGATTCATATTTGGATCAGGTGCCCCGCTTTTAGCTGCCTCGAATATTTCTTTACCCCATTTGGCATATAAACTTGATTTTGCAGCGGCTGTTTTTGCCATTGATGCTGCTCTTACTTCATGAGCTCTTCCCATAATATAATTCCTTTCACTTTATAATATTTTACCTTAATATTATATCAAATATACCACTAATTATCAACTATGATGTTTTTAATTATAATGTAGTAATTTTTAAATTTGCTACAATGTAAATTTTACCATCGCTACTTCTATCAAAAAGATGGTAATTATACATCTCTCTTCTTAATGTTGCCACATCATTAAATGTATGCCAACTTAAGAGTATTAAATTAACTTCATTTTCGTTATATTTTTTATTTAATTCAAATTTTGAAATTAAATATTCTAAGGCATAATTTTTGATTTTTCTTTTAGCTGGAAATATTTTTAATCTTTTTTCTTTATCTAAAAAATTCATTATTTCATTCATCTTTATCTCCTATTTTTAAAAATAAAAGTGCATAAATGCACTTTGGTTTATTAATATTTTTTATGATAATATATTTTAGTGAAAAATAATATGAGCATTGTTACAATAGTTATAATAATTAAAGTAAAAAATATACCTTCATCAATAAAACCAAATACAATTGCTCCAATTGTTAAAGAGAACCACATAATCTTAAATGCTAAGGCTGAAGCTCTTTGATTTACAAAATTTAATCTTTCATCACTTCTTTTAATAATTTGATTTTTTGCATATTCTTCATTTTTTAAAACTCTAATATAAAATATTACTTTAGAAATAATGAAACATTCTAAAATTCCCAATATAATATATCTAAATATTATTATCAATATATGATTTTCAATTTTATCTTTTAATGCTACTTCTAAAATAATTACTAATATAATTGGTAGTAGTGTAGCTAGGCTCATCACCACTAATTTCCTTTTTATATGCTTAATATAACGTTCAAAATTACCTTGCATGTTAATCATCCTCTCCTAACGAAAATACTTCTTCTACTGGTTTTTTAAATACCTTAGCTATTTTAAGAGCTAATGGAAGGGATGCGACATATTTTGATTGCTCAATAGAGATAATCGTTTGTCTAGTTACTCCTACTAATTTTGCAAGATCCTCTTGTGTCATATGAAGTTGTCTTCTGAAAATATATACTTGATTTGTCACAATAGATCACTCCTCACATAAATTAATTATAACATAAAATGTAAAATATTCATTACTTTTTTTATTATAGACAAAAGTTTATAAAAGACTCAGATTTATGCATATATTAAATTAATTGGTGATAGTATGCAGTGCTATGATATTGAAAAACACAAAGTTGAAAAAAGAAAAAAAATACCTAACGCTATTACAAGAGGCGCCATTAATGGTATCATAAGTCAATTTATAGCCGATGTCATAGTTAGTATTTTTTTTGCTGAGGATAGTATTTTAATAGAAGATGTTAATATATCTACTATTCCTGCATATTATGCTGCTGTAGCAGCCGGGATGGTTGGGGCAACTTTATCATTATACATGGATAAAATTGCCGTTACAGTCTTCACAACTACCGTTTATGCCTATGTATTTAATTTAATGCTCGATAAAACTGGAGAATCGGAATTCGATTTAAATTCGATGGACATTATCTCAGACATTATGATTTCTACAATCTTAATTTATACATTGATTCCTTCAACTAAAGATGATTATTATAAACATTGTTTAGAACGTCATTGTATTGAGTCAAATAGAGTTGTTGAAGATGACAACTTCTTAATACTTAAATTAGTTATCATTATTGTAAATACCTTTATTCAATCAGCTCAAAGAAAGCAAGATGAACTTACGGAATCATAACTTTCTTTTTTTGATTATACATAATAAACATTCCAATAACCCAAAGCCCAAGAATTACAAAATAATATACTTCACTTATACCTATAATAAATGAAAGAATAGTAAATGTTATAATATTTATATAATAATTCGTAATTAACTTTTTATTTTCAAATTTTTTTGTATATATACCTAAACAAAGAAACATAAATAATATAATTACAAAAATAATAATAAATAAAAATATATGGATATTTTCATGATCAATTATCGATAAAAAATACAAATATGGTAAGGCCAATATTGAAAAAATAATTAATCCCATTTTTTGAATTGGTTCTTTTTTATGAATAAAAAATATTGATCCAAAAATGAAAATGATTCCACCCAAATAAAACATAACCAAAAATTCTTTAAAATCATATCTGGAATCTCCATCAATAATAAAATAGAAAATAGAGCAAATATAAGCAATTAAGGCTAATCCATTAAAAATTAATTCCTCTCTTAATATAAATTTAGTATTATTTTTTTTACTATCTATTAAATAACAAATTAAGGCTGAAATTAAAAAACAAATTGCCATTGTACAAATAGCAGGGAAAATATATGAAGAAAATGAAACTATTGTTTTTTCAGGATAACTTCCCATATTTAGTTTTGCTGTATAATCCATTAATTTAAGTACTAATAATGGAGTAGAGAATGTTGCTAACAATATAATAAATATATTCTTACTTTTATTTAATACCTTGCGATCTATTTCATCAAAAATACAGCGTGATTTAAATCTATATCTAAAAATAATATATAATATAATCGCAATTGGTAGTATACATAATTCAATTATTAAACCAATATTTGCTTTATAAGTTAAATAAGAAATTATTACTGATATTATCGTTCCAAATATTACAAAGAAACAAATAATAAAATCCATCATTTTAAAAAATTCACGATTTTTTTTATCTCCATCTATTTTGTCATCATGATTATTATGATTCACTAAATAATCCAATGTAACACCGAAGATATTTGCAATATTTATTAACGAATCCACTTCTGGAATTATATAATCGCCTTCCCACTTTGAAATTGACTGTCTTGAGACATTCAGTTTAGTCGCAAGTTCTTCTTGAGTTATTCCTTTCTTCTTTCTTAAATAAACAATCTTTTCACCAGTTGTCATTTTAATCACCTCATATTTATTCTATTAAATACACTATTTATTTACCATCACTTTAACTTTAAATAATGTAAATTTTGGTTTACATCTTTTTTACATCAAAAATTAAACATAATTTTATTATATAATAAATTTTCATGCAGATATTTGTATTATAATATAATTTTTAAAAATTACATAATAAAAACGGCGTTTTATATTTTCACTATAAATTACGCCGTTATTTATTTAATTAAAAATCTCTGAAAATACTTTTGGTAAACTATATTTAGAAGCAGTATTTAATGATCTATTTAACTGATTAGGTACATTATAATAATCTAATAATATCTTAACCCCATAGATATTACGCTTTTTATAGTTTTTTGCTGCTAAAACTTTGTTATAAATTTGAATATCAAAATTAGTAGCGAATTCTTCAAAGAATGATTTTAATGCATTTTTATTTATTGAATCATAATCGTCTAAAATTTCAATTAATTCTAAAGCTTGAATTGTATTTAAGATTTTTGGGTTCTTAAAATCAACATCAACAAATCTAATAACTAAATTTGCAATACATCTTCTTGTTTTTATTTCAATTGCATTAGTTAAAATTTCTGTCATTTCATGTTCACCATCAAGAATGCCTAATGATTTCATCATTTGTGCACCAACAATCATTCCATTTCTATTTTTATTTGTAAAAAATGAAATCAATTGTTCTTCTGATGGTAGTGCTTCTAAATCATTTTTGTAAAATTTATAATAAAGCCCTTTAGCGATTTTCCCAATTACCCCGTTTTGACATAACCTTGCAAGTAGTTGATAGAAAGTTGCTTCTTTCATTTGTGTAAAACTTTCTTCATAAACTTGTTTGGCAAGAATTAAATCTCCTTCTTTTAAGTTATTTAACCATTGTCTAATATTACGCGTATACATTTCTTCACCTCAATTGAATTATAGCCGATTGTCTGTCTATTGTAAACAAAAGATAATTTTTCGCGTAAAAAATCATCTTTATTGGCTTATTTTTGGCAATATACTCCTTTTTTTAAACACTACCAATTTCAAAATTTAAACATTTATGATACATAATCTGATTTTACTTCTTCATTTTTCTTCTTAACTGATAAAGTCCATAAATAAGCCACTATAAATCCTGCTAATACTATTATAACAGAAATTAATATACTTATCCATAAAATATTAAATGCTTTAAATGCCCAAAACGCATAAACAAATACCAAAATTATCGTATAAAAAAAAGTTAGGAACAAATTATAAGCATTATTCTTTAAATCTTGTTTTGTTAATTTTTTCATATTTTTCACCTGTTTAATTATAATATAATCTTAAAAAAATATCAATTTAATTGCTTATATTAGATATTTTACCTGATACTTCATTAATTGAAAATTTTAATACTTTAAATCTATCTTTTGCACTATTAATTTCAAGAATTCCTTTATCGATAAATTCTAAAGAATATTTCTTTATCAAAGAAGTCATCGCATCTACTATTTCTATTTCATCTATAACAATATCAATTATTCCAAAAGCTGTTACAGATTCATATTTTGTAGATAATTTTTCTTTTAAAACTTTTGTATTTTGAACTACATTAAAACAGGCTTTTTTATTATTTGCAATATTATCAATTTTATGACCAACATTTGCACAATGAAAATAAATTGCTTCGTTATAATAGACATAATTTAAAGGAACTACATAAGGAGATCCATCAAGACTTATAGTTGCGAGGGTTCCATATTCGCATTCCATTAATATTCTTAGGACATCATTTGATGTAGCTTGTTTATCTTTTCTTCTCATTTGGCGCATAAAATTACCTCCATAATAGTTAATAGTATTGTAACATAAATATTGTATTTAATTATAAAAACATGCTTAACGAATTACATTAAAAATCTAAATAGTGATTTTGCCAAAACAATCTGCCTTTAGTTGTCATAGCATAAGGATGTTCGTTATATTCATCTACCCAAATTTCATCAATAACTAAATTTATATTTTTTCAAATTTTCATTTAATCATTCTAATTCTTTATCAATAATTAAATCATTAATAACATTAAAAAAATTTATGTCCTTTAGTTACACTTACATTGGCTAAGCAATCTAAAATAAACATTTTTTTCCATTTTGTCCTTTTTTACATTTTTATTCTAAAGCCAAATCTAAATATTTAGAAAATATTTCACTATATCGTGTTTTAATACTTATACTTGTAATATCTTTAAAATAAATTTTATACGGTTCTTCTTCCCACATACCATTCGCATCAAAGTGTCTAAAAAATACGTGATTTTTGCCTATTTTCTCAACGCTTCCAATCCAAAACATACAATCTTTTTTATTTAATGATTCTTTTTCGATTATTATATTTTCATTTAATATTTTTAAACTTGTAAAAATTGTTTTCCAATTGTTTAAATCAATTTTTGGATAAATAGGCAAAGTAACTTCTTTTTTTAATATTTTATTGCATAAATCATCTTTTGTCTTGATTTTTTTTATATCTGATAACTTTCTTATACTAAATCCATTTATTAAAAAATCATATTCATTATAAAACAAAATATAATTTCCAATTATATTAATTGGAATTAAATTTAAATAGTATTCGCAATTTTTAAAAAATATATTGCAGATTAATCCTTCATTTATAGCAAATTGAATTTCATTTATTTTATCTTCTTTTTTCATATCATTAACCTATAAAAACCCTTTTTAATAATTATATTACATTAAGAAATAATATTAATCAAGATATAAAAATGATGTATCAAAAAAGATACACCATTTTATTTTATTCAAATTCAATTGTAGCTGGTGGTTTAGAAGTACAATCATAAAGTATTCTATTAACACCTTTTACTTCATTTACAATTCTACGACTTATTATATCTAAAACATCATAAGGAATTCTTGCCCAATCAGCAGTCATACCATCAATTGATGTTACTGCACGAATTGCAACAGCATAGCTATAAGTTCTAATATCACCCATAACTCCAACACTTTGCATATTTGTTAGGGCAGTAAAATATTGCCATATTTGTTCATTAAGTCCCGCTTTAGCTATTTCTTCACGTAAAATATAATCAGATTTTCTAACTCTTTCTAATTTTTCATCAGTTATTTCACCAATGATTCTAATACCTAAACCAGGCCCTGGAAATGGTTGACGCCATACAACTTCATGAGGTATTCCCATTTCTTCACCTAAGTGACGGACTTCGTCTTTAAATAAAACGTTCAATGGTTCGATTAATTTGAACTTCATATCTTTAGGTAATCCACCAACATTATGGTGCGATTTTATTGTTTGAGCTGTTTTTGTACCTGATTCAATAACGTCGGTATATAATGTACCTTGTGCTAAATAATCAAAATCGCCTAATTTCTTTGATTCTTCATCAAAACAATAAACAAATTCATTACCGATTATTTTACGTTTACGTTCAGGATCAGATACACCTGCTAATTTAGATAAAAATCTTTGTTTAGCATCAATTCTAATGACATTCATATTAAATTGATTATTGAAGGTATCCATTACTAAATCGCCTTCTTTTTCACGTAATAATCCATGATCAATAAACATACATGTCAAATTGTCACCGATTGCCTTATGTAATAATACCGCAACAACTGTTGAGTCTACTCCACCAGAAAGACCACATAATACTTTTTTATTTCCAACTTCTTTTTTTATTTCTGCAATTTTCATATCTAAATAATTAGACATAGACCAATTACTTTTAGCTTTACAAATCTTAAATACAAAGTTTCTAATAATATCATTACCATAAACAGTATGGCGAACTTCTGGGTGAAATTGAACCATATATACTTTTAATTCATCATTATATAAAGCTGCATTTAGTCCATTTTCTGATACTGCAGCTACTTTAAAATTAGCTGGTTCGATCTGTACATGATCTCCATGACTCATCCAAACGTCTTGTTTAGTTGGAAGTGAATCAAAAAGTAAGCAATCATTTTTTATATCAATAGCCATTTTTCCGTATTCTTTAGTTGTACCTGGAACAATCTTCCCACCGAAATGGAAAGATGCAAGTTGCATCCCATAACAAATACCAAAAATTGGTAATCCTAGGTTAAATATTTCAGGGTCACACTTAAATGCATCATTATCATATACACTTCTTGGACCGCCACTAAATACTATTCCTACTACATCCTTGATTTCTTTAATTTCTTTAGCAGTAATATCATGACTTCTAAGTTCACTAAATACACCCATTTCACGGATACGTCTAGCTATTAACTGATTATATTGACTACCGAAATCAAGAACTAATATTTTATCATAAGTCATGATTTTCTCCTTATTTTGTATAGTTAGGTGCTTCAACTGTGATATCAACATCATGTGGATGTGATTCTTTTAATCCAGCATTAGTTATTCTAACAAATACAGCATCTTTCTTCAAACTATCTAAAGTTTTAGTTCCGCAATATCCCATACCTGATTTAATACCACCACATAGTTGATAAATAGTATCAGCAACAACACCTTTATAAGCAACTCTTCCTTCAATTCCTTCTGGAACTAGTTTCTTAGTTGTTGTCGACTTAGCTTGGAAATATCTATCAGCTGAGCCTCTTTTCATTGCTGCAAGTGATCCCATACCTACATATGTCTTAAATCTTCTACCTTGGAATACAACTTCATCTCCAGGAGATTCAGTGCATCCAGCAAGCATTGATCCTAACATAACACAATCTGCACCTGCTGCTAAAGCTTTAACGATATCACCACTTGATTTAATACCACCATCGGCGATAACACAAACACCTTTATCTTTACAATACTCATAAACATCACCAACTGCAGAAATTTGAGGAACACCGACTCCAGCAACTACACGTGTAGTACAAATACTACCAGGTCCAATACCTACTTTAACTGTATCAACTCCAGCTTCAATTAAGTCACGAGCGGCTTCTTTAGTTACAATATTCCCTGCAACTAATGATAAATTAGGAAAATTCTTTCTAATAGTTTTAACTGCCTCAAGTACATTTTTACTATGTCCATGAGCACTATCAACAGTAATTATATCAACTCCAGCATTAACTAATGCTGTTACACGAGGAAGCATATCCGCACCAATTCCTACTGCCGCTCCAACAAGTAATCTTCCTTTGCTATCTTTAGAAGCATTTGGATAATTTAATGCATTATCGATATCTTTACTTGTAATTAATCCAACTAACTTATAATTATCATCAACTATAGGTAATTTTTCAATACGATTATCCCATAATATTTCTTTAGCTTGTTCTAAAGAAGTTCCTACTTTTGCTGTGATTAAATTATCTTTAGTCATTATTTTAGATACTAATGTTTCATCTGGTGTTAAATATTTCAAATCTCTATTAGTAATAATACCTACTAATTTATTATTTTCATCTACAACAGGAAGTCCGGAAATTTTATATTGTCCTAATATTTTATCAGCTTCTAATGTTGTTTGATTTGGATTTAAAGTAATTGGATTTGAAATCATTCCTGATTCATTTCTTTTTACTAAATCAACTTCAGAAGCTTGTTCTTCTATACTCATATTTTTATGAATAAAACCAAGCCCGCCTTCACGAGCTAAAGCAATAGCCATTTTAGATTCAGTTACTGTGTCCATAGCCGCACTTACGATTGGAATGTTTAATTCTATATTCTTTGTAAGTTTAGTTTTTAAGCTTACGTCTGATGGTAATATTTCTGATTTTTGTGGCACTAATAATACGTCGTCAAATGTTAAACCTGTTCTTATGTTATCAAAATTCATGTTTAATCCTCCAAGCCTCTCTCATATTTTTTATATATTTTTTCAATGATACTCCAATATATCATAATTGTCAATTTATTTTTTAAAGAAAAGTAAAAAAATTATTTAACATGGTTCAAATATGCTTCGATAGTGTTTCCGATTAAGCAACAAATAGTCATCGGACCAACCCCTCCAGGCACTTTTGTAATATATGATGTCTTTGGTGCACAATCAGTGAAATTAACATCTCCACATAATTTATTAGTAATTGGGTCTCTATTTACCCCTACATCTATTACTACAGCGCCTTCTTTTATCATATCACTTGTCACAAAGTTTGGCTTTCCAATCGCAACAACTAAAATATCAGCTTCTCTTGCGACTTTAGCTAAATCTTTAGTTTTAGAGTGAGCTGTTGTAACAGTTGCGTTTAAATCTAATAACAATTTCGCAACAGGTAATCCAACAATATTGCTTCTACCAATTACTACAGCATTCTTACCAGCAATTTCAATATTTTCACTTTTTAATATTTCAATAATTCCTTTAGGAGTGCATGGAATAATACCAGGTTGTTTTTGAAATAAAGCTGCAACATTTAATGAATGAAATCCATCAACGTCTTTATCAAATCTTATATGATTAATAACTTTATCCGTATTTATGTGCTTAGGTAAAGGTAGTTGAACCAATATACCATCAACAGTATCATCATTATTTAAATCATCAATCATAGAAAGTAATTCTGCCTCAGTTAAAGAACTATCTTTTCTTATAGTAGTATTTTTAATACCAACTTCTAAAGAGGCTTTTTCTTTACCAAGAACATAAGACACACTTCCTGGATCTTCCCCAACTAAGATAACTGCTAGATGAGGTAATCTTTTATATTTTTCTAAATATACTTTTACATCTTCACTCATTTTATTTTTTAGTGAAGCTGCTAATTCTTTTCCGCTTATTACTTTAGCCATATTTATTACTCCTTTATTTTAAAGCTTTATATCCAATATCCGTGCGATAAAATAAATTATCACATTTAATTTTTTTAACTTCTTCTAATGCCTTAGTTTGAGCTTCTTTAATTGTTTTACCATTAGCAACAACAATTAAAACGCGTCCACCATTTGTGACATATTTAGAGTCTATATACTTAGTGCCCATGTGATACACTTGGGCATCTACTTTATCTAATCCTGTAATTTCAAAACCTTTTTCGAACTGAGCTGGATAACCTTTAGATGCTAATACAATCCCTAAAGTTGCTTCATTTCTCCAAGAAATATTGATTTCTTTTCCATCAATAATCCCTTCAAATACATCGACAATATCACTTTCCATTAGTGGTAATATTATTTCTGTTTCAGGATCTCCAAATCTAGCGTTAAATTCAATTACTTTAACTCCATCTTTAGTTTTCATTAATCCTGCATATAATACTCCTTTAAAAGGACAGCCTTCTTTAATTAAAGCTTTTGCAGTAGGAATAAGAATATTATCAAAAGAATAATCTAAATCTTCTTCACTAATAGCTGGTACTGGACTATAAGCTCCCATTCCACCAGTGTTAGGGCCTAAATCATTTTCATATGCCCTTTTATGATCTTGGGAAATTGGCATTCTAAATACCTTTTCTCCACTCACAAAACACATAAAAGAGAATTCAGGACCATCTAAATATTCTTCAATAACAACGTTAGCATTTCCAAATTTTTTATTTAATAACATATCTTTTAAGGCATCAATCGCTTCAGTCAAAGTTAAAGCTACAACAACACCTTTGCCAGCAGCTAATCCATCATATTTTAAAACAATCGGAGCACCTTTTTCATTTACATAAGCCAAAGCTTTTTCATAATCTGAAAAAACTTCATATGAAGCTGTTGGAATATTATATTTTTTCATTAAATCTTTAGCAAATTCTTTACTTGATTCAATTCTATCCGCTTTTTTCGTCGGTCCAAAAACTCTTAATCCATTTGCTTCAAAGGCATCAACTACACCAGCTTCTAAAGCAGCATCTGGTCCAACTACTGTTAAGGCTATATTATTATTTAGTGCAAAATCTACTAATTCATTAACATTTGTATCTTTAATATTCACTAAAGTAGCTAAATCCATCATGCCATCATTACCTGGAGCACAATAAATTTTAGATACTTTTTTACTTTTACTTAATGCATGGACGATAGCATGACATCTTCCACCGCCACCAATCACTAAAACATTCATAATAACCACCTAGTGTTTAAAGTGACGCATTCCAGTGAATAACATTGGAATAGAAGCTTCGTTTGCAGCAGTAATACTTGCTTCATCTTGAACTGAACCACCAGGTTGAACTATAGCTTTCACATTATATTTTGCAGCTAATTTAACTGAATCGTCAAATGGGAAGAATCCATCAGAGCCCAATACTAAACCATCAGTTACTCCGGCTTCAACTGCTTGATTTAAAGCTAATTGAGCAGATCCAACTCTATTCATTTGACCAGCACCAACACCTATAGTTTGTTCATTTTTTACGACAACTATAGCATTTGATTTAACATGCTTAACAATCTTCCAAGCGAAGTCTAAGTCTTTCAATTCTTGCTCATTTGGTTTAACTTCTGTTACACACATTTCATTAGTTAATTTTTTAGTTGTTATATTTGAATCTAAATCTTGAACAAGCATTCCACCAATTACAGAAACATATTGTTTTGTAGTTTCTAAAGTCTTATCCATATTTACTTCTAAAATTCTTAAATTTTTCTTTTTAGAAAATACTTCTAAAGCCTCATCATCATATGAAGGCGCCATAATTACTTCTAAGAATATATTTTTCATTAATAAAGCAGCTTCTTTAGTGATTTTACAATTAGTTGCTACAATTCCACCAAATATAGAAACTTTATCTGCTTCATAAGCACGATTCCAAGCATCAACAACGTCAACACCAACTGCAGCGCCACATGGATTCATATGCTTTAATCCTACACAAAATGGAACGTCAAATTCACGAACAATACTTAAACAAGCATTCGCATCTTGAATATTGTTATATGACATTTCTTTACCTTGATATTGTTTTGCGAAAGCTAAATTATAAGCAATATTTTCACTTGTTTTATAGAATTTCGCTTGTTGATGAGGATTTTCACCATAGCGTAAGCTTTGAACTAAATCAGCTTCTATATATAACTTTTCATTTAATCCAGCATGAGCTCTCATATAAGTTGCAATCATTGAATCATATGATGCAGTATGGGAATATGCTTTAGCTGATAATTTAAATCTAGTTTCTCTTAATGTGTTACCATGAGTTTTAATTTCATCAATAATTAAAGCATAATCAGATGGTTCACAAACTACAGTAACATCATTGAAGTTTTTTGCAGCTGAACGAAGCATTGAAGGTCCACCGATATCGATGTTTTCAATTGCCATTTCTTCAGTTACATTTGGTTTAGAAATAGTTTCTTTAAATGGATATAAGTTAACACATACTAAATCAATTAATTCAATATTATTAACTTTTAATGCTTCCATATGTGACTCTATATCGCGACGGGCAAGCAATCCGCCATGAACTTTTGGATGAAGTGTTTTTACTCTTCCATCACAAATTTCAGGAAATCCTGTAACGTCACTTATATTTGTAACTTTAACGTTATTATCAATTAATAGTTGCATAGTTCCGCCTGTTGCGATAACTTCATAACCGTATTTGATTAAATTTTTGGCAAAATCAACAACGCCAGTTTTATCACTAACACTAATTAATGCTTTCATTATTTTTCTCCTAGTACTTTATTAATAGTTTTTATATATAAAATATGTTCTATAGCGTGAATTTTAGTTTCAATAGATTCCAAAGTGTCATCATCATTGGCAATAAAACAATCTTGAAGGATAATTTTTCCACCATCCATTGTCTTATCTATAAAATGCGTTGTAACGCCATAAACCTTAACACCATAATTATAAGCATCTAAAATTGCATGTGCTCCTTTAAATGCAGGAAGTAATGAAGGATGGATATTTATAATTCTTCCTTCATATTTATCTAACATAACATTTGAGATAATCCTCATATAGCCAGCCAAAACAATTAAATCAATCTTATTGTCTTCTAAGACTTTATTTAAAATCTCTTCATAATCGGCTTTAGCTTTATAATCGCGAGGATTAAAGGCAAAAACAGGACAATTATGATTATTAGCTCTTGTAATGACATAAGCAGACGGCTTATCCGTAATTAAAATTTCTACTTTAGCATCTATTTCTTTATTTTCACATGCATTAATAATTGCCTCAAAGTTAGATCCACTACCAGAAGCAAAAATAGCTAATTTTTTCATAATATCACCTAGATAATTTCTACAGTTTCTTCGTTTGTAATAATACCAATTTCATAAGCGTTATCGCCTTGTTCTTTTAAAATGTTAATAACTTTAACTTTATCTTCTTGTGATACCGCAAGAACCATACCAATACCCATATTATAAATATTAAACATTTCACGGTGATCAACTTTACCATATTTTTCTAAGAATTTGAAAATAGGTAATATTGGCCAAGAACCTTCTTTAATAGAAATACCTTGTCCTTCTTTTAAGATACGTGGAATATTTTCATCAAATCCTCCACCAGTAATATGACTAATACCATGAACATCAACATTCTTTAAAACTTCTAAAACTTGACGAACATATATTCTTGTAGGAGTTAATAATACTTCGCCAATTACTCCACTAAGCTCATCACTATATGATTTTAAATCAAATTTATTGTCATTAATTATTTTTCTAACTAAACTAAAACCATTTGAATGAACACCAGATGAAGCAATCCCTATTAAGGCATCACCAACAGTTACTTTAGAACCATCAATTAATTTTGATTTTTCAACTACTCCGCATGTGAACCCTGCAATATCATATTCTCCATCAGTATACATACCAGGCATTTCAGCAGTTTCTCCACCAATTAATGCACAATTAGCTTGGATACAACCATCAGATACCCCTTTTACGATTGCTTCAATTTTTTGTGGTTCATTTTTACCTACAGCAACGTAATCTAAGAAGTATAATGGTTCAGCTCCTTGAGCTAAAACATCATTAACACACATTGCAACAGCATCAATACCAATAGTATCATGCTTGTCCATTTCAAAAGCTAATTTTAATTTTGTTCCTACTCCATCAGTACCAGAAACTAATACAGGCTCTTTTATATTTAAAGCAGATAAATCAAACATTCCACCAAAAGCACCAATATTACCCATAACCCCTAAACGGTTTGTTGCAGCAACATGTTTTTTAATTCTTCTAACAACTTCATAGCCAGCTTCTAAATCTACACCGGCACTACCATAACTCTTTGAACCCATAGTTTTCTCCTAAAGTTTATATATTTTCTTTTTATTATTTTTTGAAATATTTAATAGCGTTATCGAATAATTCTTGCTTCATATTTCCGCTAATGTTTTTATATAAGTTATCTTCATAACGTTCAGTATGTCCCATTTTTCCTAAGACTAAGCCATCTTCTGATATTATGCCTTCTATCGCAAATGATGATCCATTTGGATTATAAGGGCAATCAAGTGCCATTTCTTCGTTTTTATCAACATAGATAAATGCAACTTGTCCTTTGTTAAATAATTCACGCGCCATAGAATCTGACATAACAAATTTACCTTCTCCATGGCTTAAGGCAATAGTATGAACTTCACCTGTTTTAAAGCTTTGTAACCATGGTGATTTATTACTAATTACTTTTGTATCTACCATTTGTGAGATATGACGATTGATATCATTTCTAAATAAAGTTGGAGATTCTTCATTTATCATATTTAAATGTCCATAAGGAAGTAAACCTGATTTAACCAAGGCTTGGAATCCATTACAGATTCCTAATATTAATCCCTTGCGGGCTATTAATCTTTCTATCGCAGCACTTACTTTTTCATTATTTAATGTACAAGCAATAAATTTACCACTTCCATCTGGTTCATCCCCAGCACTAAATCCTCCACTCAATACAAAAATATCACAATTATCAATAGATGAAGCCATTTCATCAATTGATTCCATTATATCTTTGGCTGTTAAGTTTCTAAATATAGATGTTTTTACGACTCCACCAGCACGCTTAAATGCTTTTGCGGTATCATAATCACAGTTTGTTCCCGGAAATACTGGAATATAAACATTTACTTCATCTTTATTTTTTAAGTTTGTAGTTTTACTAACTACTGGTTTATAATCAATCGCTTTACAAGTATTTTGGGCAGAATCTCTATACACTTTTCTAAATTTATTAGCATTGATTTCTTGAAGAGCTAAAATATTAAATACTTCATTATTTATAATGATATTATCATTTATAGTTTCACCTAAATAAAGTGCGAAGCTCTCTTCTAACTTGATAGTTGATTCAACCACTATTGATCCATAATTATAATTAAATAATTCTTTCTCATCAATATTAATATTTGCCCCTATTTCATTACCAAAGCTCATTTTACAAATAGCTTCTGCGACTCCACCAAATCCTACTGAATAGGCAGATATGATATTTTTATCTAAAATGTTTTTAGTAGTAAAGTTAAAGATACGAGTCAATTCTTCTGTATTTGGAGTATAGTTAGGATTTGGAGTATGTTTTAATAAATAAACATAATTTCCACTCTTTTTAAATTCAGGAGATATAACATTTTTCGCATTAACTGTAGTAATACCAAATGCTATTAAAGTTGGAGGAACACTAATATTGCCAAATGTTCCTGACATTGAATCTTTTCCTCCGATTGAAGGTAATTTTAATTCCACTTGCATTTTTAATGTTCCAAGTAACGCTGCCAGTGGTTTACCCCATGCACTGTCACTACTCATTTTTTCAAAATATTCTTGATATGAAAAACGCATATTAGAATAATCAGCACCAGCAGAAACTACTTTAGCACATGCTTCAATAACAGCATACATTGCTCCATGATATGGGCTCCATGATGTAATAAATGGATTATATCCAAAAGCCATAATAGAAGCGGTATTTGTAAAGCCATCAAGAACTGGCAATTTTTGAACTGAGACTTGAGTTTCAGTTGTTTGATTCTTACCACCAAATGGCATTAATACTGTTGAAACACCAATTGTCGCATCAAAATTTTCAATTAATCCTTTTTGACTAACAACATTATTATCTTCTAAATTATTATGGATTTTTTTAACTAGTGTGTCACCATCAATATTTCTATTAAATGGATTAACATCACTTACTTCATTGATTTTAGCTTTTGCGTAATGCATTGCTCCAGCACTATCTATAAAACTACGTTTAATATCAACGATTTTTTCACCTTTATTATACATAACCAATCTACTTTGATTTGTAACTTTGGCTACTTCAGTTACTTCAATATTATCTATCGCACAATATTTAATAAATTCTTCGACATCTTTAGCCTCAACTACAACAGCCATTCTTTCTTGTGATTCAGAAATCGCAAGTTCTGTTGAATTTAAACCTTTATATTTTGTCGGAACTTTATCTAAATAAATTTCAAGTCCATCTGCAAGTTCACCAATCGCAACACTAACTCCACCAGCTCCAAAGTCATTTGATTTTTTAATTAATTTAGTAACTTCTTTTTTTCTAAATAATCTTGCAATCTTTCTTTCTTCTGGGGCATTACCTTTTTGAACTTCACTACTACAAACTTCTAAAGATTCCATTGTGTGTTCTTTAGATGAACCAGTTGCTCCACCAATACCATCACGACCAGTTTGTCCACCTAATAATAAAATTATGTCTCCAGCCTCTGGTGATTCTCTTCTAATATCAGATGCTTTTACAGCACCTACAACTGCACCTACTTCCAAACGTTTCGCAACATAATTATCATGGTATATTTCTCTGACATGAGTTGTTGCTAAACCAATTTGATTACCATATGATGAATACCCGGCACAAGCTTTAGTTGAAATAATACGTTGAGGCAATTTACCTTCCATCGTATCTTTAACATCTAAATAAATATTACCAGCGCCTGTTACACGCATTGCTTGATAAACATAACTTCTTCCAGAAAGTGGATCACGAATAGCGCCACCTAAACATGTTGAAGCTCCTCCAAAAGGCTCAATTTCAGTTGGATGATTATGCGTTTCATTTTTAAATTGTAATAACCATTTTTCATCAACACCATCAACATCTACTGTTACAAAAATAGAACACGCATTATTTTCTTCTGATTCTTCTAAATCATTTAAGTAACCTTGTTTCTTTAAGTATCTTGCTCCAATACATGCTAAATCCATTAAACATAAAGTTTTATTTTCACGGTTTAATTCTTTTCTAATTTTATAATATAAATCTAATGATTCTTCAAGTTCATTTTTAATAAATGATTCAGATATCTCTATATCTGTAATTTCTGTATTAAAAGTAGTATGACGACAATGGTCTGACCAATATGTATCAAGTATTTTTAATTCAGTTTCATAAGGATCACGATTTTCTTCATTAAAGTAATTAACAACACAAGCTAAATCATCTTTATTCATAGCTAATGATTGTTCCTTACAGTATTTTTCAAGGTCAGTTGCTTTCAAATCTCTAAATCCATCTAATTTTTTAACGGGAACAATATCCGCTTGTTCATTATCACTTAAAATACTTAAATTCTTTTCACGAGATTCAATTGCATTTATATAATATTTTTTAATTTTTAATAATTCTTCTTCTTTTAAATCATTATCAAAAATGATAATCTTTGAACTTTTAATATTTACTATTTGATTTGGATCAATTAGTCCAACACAAGCGATTGCAGATGAGGCTCTTTGATCAAATTGACCAGGTAAGAATTCAATTGCTAAATATTTAAGTCCATCTAAATTTAAATCATTAAAAACATTATCAGTGACAACTTCTCCAAACACTTGATATTTACATTTTTCTAATAATGCTTCACTAAATCCAAATAAATCATATACATTAATTAAACGTAATGATTTTAAATTTAATCCTAAGTTTAAATTAAAATCAGCTTTTAATGACTGTGCTTCAACTTGAAATCTTTCTAGTTTTTCAACATAAATTCGATAATTTTGCATTCTTTATTCCTCACCAAAATAATTTTTAAATTTCTGATTATATTCTTCTACACTAGTATTTGTAAAAGTTATATGTCCCATTTTTCGCTTAGGTAAGCATTTTTCTTTATTATACATATGTATATGGATGTTAGGACTTGATTCTAGTTTATCTACATTAGGAACATCGGCCCCTAAAATGTTTTTCATTACTGTTTTTGAGTTTAATGAAGGTTTAACAAATTCCATATCAAGGAGGAAACGGCAAAGTTCCATATATTGACTTGTATTACACCCTTCAATTGTATAATGTCCACTATTATGTGGACGAGGAGCCATTTCATTAAAATAGATTTCATCCCCTACTATAAAGTATTCAATTGCTAAAATACCTAAATAGTCACAAGATTCCATAAATTTATAAGACTGTGCTATAATTTTTTCTTCTAAATTTTTATCAATTAAACCTGCAATTGATAAATCTAAGATTCCATTTTTATGTCTATTTACAGCAATTGGAAAATTAATTATATTAGCCTTTGATCTAACCATAATAATTGAGGCTTCAAAATCAAATTTTATAAATTCTTCTAAAATTCCATTTTGATTTAAATAAGGTCTAACCTTTTCGATATCTTCTTCACTCTTAATTAATACTTGTCCATGTCCATCATAGCCCATAGTACGAGTTTTATAGATACATGGATATCCAACATTTTTAATTCCTTCTTTTAAATCCTCTAAATTATCTACTTTATAATACTTGCCTAAATTTAAGCCATTAACTTTAGCATTATCTTTTTCACGCAAACGATCTTGAGAATCAAACAAAGGTTTTATCCCTTGTTTTAAATTAAAATTCTCAACTAAATAATGAAGTTCAGTTGAGGGTACATTTTCAAATTCATAAGTCAATACATCAGATTTTTCCCCTAGTTCAATAAGCGCATTTATATCATCATATTTTGCACATATTATCTCATCAGCCACATAATATGCTGGACAAGTTGGGTTTGGATCTAAGCATATTGCCTTAGCATTAAGTAAATGGGCAGCTTGGGCAATCATCATCCCAAGCTGTCCACCACCAATTATTCCAATTGTTTTAGATTTCACAAAGAAGCACATCCTTTGTTTGTTTATTTCTAAATTCTTCTAATTTCTTTTCTAATTCTTTATCTGATAAGGCTAAAATTGCAATCGCACTTAAGGCCGCATTTTTAGCTTGATTTATCGCAACAGTTAAACATGGAACTCCACTTGGCATTTGAACTATTGAAAGCAAAGAATCAACGCCATTTAAAGCTTTAGTTTTAACTGGTACACCAATTACAGGTAAAGTTGTTATAGCACTAACCATTCCTGGTAAGTGAGCGGCCCCACCAGCTCCAGCAATGATAACCTTTAATCCTCTTTCTTTAGCAGTAAGAGCATAATCATACATAAGTGCGGGAGTGCGATGTGCACTAACAACCTTTTTTTCATAATCAATTCCAAAATCTTCTAATACTTTAACTGCTTCACTCATTACTTCATAATCAGAAGATGAGCCCATAATTACGCCAACTATTGCCATAAATACACCTCTTTTTATTTTTCTAAGAATTCAAAGAACTTCTTCGCTACCATTGCAGGACCTTCATGTTCATATCCTGGAATAGCTAAGCGAGTATATATTTGCCCTACAGGTACCTTATCTTCAAATAATTGATTGAAGTAAGTATCAATAATTGCTCTAGTTTGTTCTTCTCTTTGTACAGGTCCGAATGGATTTGCAAAGAATGATTCAACTAAACCAATTTCTTGAGTTGTACCTTTTGCTTTTCTTGCACCTCTAATAAATGTATTCTTAGCAGTAGTAACATCACTGAAGAAATCCATTTCTTTATTTAAATCATCAAAGTTATTAGCATATAATACAATATCTACTTTATAACCTTTCATTATTTGTGGATAAGTTGCTACAGGTATTACCAAACGAGAGTTAATCTTATCTGGGTTCATGAATATTGCTCTATCCATTTCACGGTAAGCATATCCTGATGCCATATCGTCAAGTCTTACGAAAGCACCTATTTCAGTACCGTAAGCCATAACTTCCCCATCAACAATCTTAAATGTTCCCATATCATCAAATATAGTAACCATATTAGAAATATTATCACCAGCATAAGAAGTTAATGCCTCTAATGACTCACTCTTACCAGCTCCACTATCTCCAATAATTACAGCATTCTTAACCATACCATTTTTCATTGTAATATTTACACAAGCACCATGTATTGGTAAGAATCCTTTATTTATCATCATTACATTATATAAAGTTAATAACATTTTCTTCATATATCCAAAATAATCAACAGAATTATCATGCGGTGCGATACCTACATAAATATCATTTTCTTTATCATGATAGAATGCTGATTCTTCTTTTGTTGGAGCTCCAAATAAATAAACAATATCTGGTTTTACTCCTTCACATTGGTTTCTTGGAACAAATTGGAATAGATTACATAATGTTATACCATGACTTAAGTAATCTCTATGGAAATAAACAAACGCTAAAGCTGAACCAACACGCGCAGGGTAGCAATAGTATTCTTCTTCATTAAGTTCTAATCCAACAAGTGGATTATGATAAATTTCAGGATATGTACCAGTACGTTTGTTCTTAGCTGAATATGAAATAAATGGAGGACGAATAATAATTGAATTAATAAACGTTAATTCTCTTAATCCTGCATATGGACTATCTTTAGACATCCATTTTAATTTATCAATTAATAAAGCTGCATTTACTCCAGCAGGTACTTGACGGTAAATTGAGAAATTTTGTCCATATACCTTTTGAGATATCGTACGGTACGTATTTAAAATAATTTCATTAAATGCATTAGTTGATTCAATGAAGTTACTGTTTTCAACACTATTTGTGCTTGCCTTGGCATATATTGTTGAATATCTTTCAAGTTTACGCCAGTAATCATAAAAGTTTTCAACTAATTCATATAAGCTTTCTTGGTGAGCTAATACTTCTAAGAAAATTTCATTATTTTTTCTAATTCCACTAATTGGGAATGTAAATAACATTTTAAATAATGTTATAAAATCTTTTTCTGGTTTTGGAACTTTATTAAAAACATCAATAATATCTCTTTTTCCAATTTTTTCAATATGTGCCATATATTTAAGCCATACTTTTTCAAAACAATCACTGTTTAATACTTCAATTTCATTTTTGCAGTAATTAACACTAAAGTTCATTACTACTAGTCTATCTGCGACTACAAATTCGTTTGCCATTTTTTTCTCTCTCTTTCTAAAATAAGCCTGTGGCTTTTCCATCAATTACATCCATATTCATGGCTGCAGGTACTTTTGGTAAACCAGGCATTGTCATTATATCTCCCGTTAATGCCACGATAAAACCAGCACCGATTGACGGTTTTAATTCTCTTACTTGTAATACAAATCCAGAAGGTCTTCCTAATAATTTAGGATTATCTGAAAGTGAATACTGTGTTTTTGCCATACAAATTGGTAATTTATCCCAACCATTTTTCTTAAATTGCGTCATTTGACTTTTCGCAATGCTAGAAAACTCTACTGATGAGGCCCCATAAATCTTTGTTGCAATTTTAGTAATTTTATCCTTAATTGAATCTTCTAAATCATAAATATGTTTAAATTTTGATTCTTTTTCCAATTCAAGAACTTCTTTTACCGCTTTTGCAAGTTCAATTCCACCTTCTGAACCTTTTAAAAACACTTCCGATAAAGCAACTTTATGGTTGTTTTCTTTAGCCCAGTTAGCTAATGCATTAATTTCTGCTTCACTATCACTATAGAAGCGATTAATCGCTACTACGTAAGGTAAGTTATACTCTTTGATATTTTCAATATGCTTTTCTAGATTTTTAATTCCTTCTAATAAAGCATTAACATTTTCTTCATTTAAATTTTCTTTTAAAACTCCACCATGCATTTTAAGTGCGCGTATCGTTGCGACTACGACTACACAACTTGGATCAAAATTTGCCGCTCTAGTTTTAATATCTAAAAACTTCTCAGCTCCTAAGTCGGCACCAAATCCAGCTTCTGTAACAACATAATCAGCTAGTTTTCTTGCCATATTAGTTGCAATAATAGAATTACATCCGTGAGCAATATTCGCAAACGGTCCTCCATGAATTAAGGTTGGCGTGAATTCTAAAGTTTGTACTAAATTAGGTTTAATTGCATCCTTCATAATTAAAGTTATAGCACCTTCAATTTTTAAATCAGCTACTGTTATAGGATTTTTTTCATAATTATAAGCAACAACACATTTTGATACTTTCGCTTTAAAATCACTTAAATCTTTTGATAAACATAAAATAGCCATAATTTCAGAAGCAACCGTTATATCAAAATGATCTTCTCGTGGAACTCCATTTGCCTTACCACCTAAACCAACAATTACATTTCTTAAGGCACGATCATTCATATCTAAACAGCGATGCCACACAATTCTTGTAGGATCAATATTAAGTTCATTACCTTGTTGAATATGATTATCAACTAAAGCTGCAATTGCGTTATTCGCAGTCGTGATAGCATGTAAATCCCCCGTAAAATGAAGATTGATATCCTCCATTGGGATAACTTGAGCATATCCACCACCTGCAGCGCCACCCTTAACTCCCATCACAGGCCCAAAGCTTGGTTCTCTTAGGGCAATCATTGTTTCCATACCAATTTTATTCATTGAATCTGCAAGACCAATGGTGGTCGTTGATTTTCCTTCTCCTGCTGGGGTTGGATTAATAGCTGTAACTAAAATAACTTTGCCGTTTTTCTTAAATTTATCCATAACGTCTAAATTTACTTTAGCTTTGAAGTTACCATATAATTCAATATCTTCCATACTAAGTCCTATAGTATTTGCAATATCTACTATTTTCTTTATTTTTGCATTTTGCGCAATCTCTAAATCTGATAACATAAATAACCCTCCTTAAAAAATAAAAACAGCACAAAAACGTGCTGTAAGCATCTAAAAAAATACCATAATCATATATTGGTTAAAAGGAATCATATTAATTTGTTTAACTAAACATTTTCTCATAGTTTCCATCCTATCTTAAATTTTAACCAACATTTATTTTTCTCAATAAAACTCTTAAAAATAAAGAAAAATATGTAAATATTCTATCATATTTTTTTTTATTTTTAAAGAGCCAAAATTCGTGGTAAACGTTTACTTATATGAACCTATAAATTATATTTATAAGTCTATAACTTTTATTCCATACATTCTTTAATTTCTTTAGGTAATCGTGCACATGCTTCTTTATTAATAGCACTTAAAGTTACTCTTAATACATCGCCCATTGGAATTATATGAATACCTCTTTTTACTAATCTTTCATAAACAAGATTGGGATTCGCACAAGGTATAGTAATAAAGAATCCACAAACAAACGGTAAAGTCAGAAGTCCAACCTCTTTTGAGTTATTTATAAAAATTTGCGCTCTATCGCTTAAAATTTTGCGCGAAACTTCTAATTCTTCCATAAACTTAGTTTCTAATTTTTCATCGTTTAAAACTTTTGTGATTAAATTCATACCCAAATTTGTTGAGTTAGACCATTTAGCACGGCAAGAAAATTTATTTGCTTGGCTAAATTCTATTATATTAGCTTCATTTGTAGATAAAGCTATTTGTGCTCCAATTCTAACACCATATAAAGCCATTGTTTTAGAACCGCTAAAGGCTAATACAACAAGAACATTTTTATTAAAATTCTTAAATAAACGAATATTTTCTCTTGTAGCTGTTAACCCTCTTGAATCATAATCAATATAAGCCATATCATAAAGTAAGATAAATGGTGTTCCATCACTAGATAATTCATTTATCATATTTGTTAAACTTACCCATTCTTCATAACTCATTGAATAACCTGTAGGATTATGGCATGGGTCATTAATAACTAGTAATATTCTATTTTGAGCCTTCTTTAATTCTATCATTTTATTATAAATATCATTTAAATTGAATTTGCCTTCATCATTAAATAATTTATAAGTATCATAAGAAGCATAATTTTCATAAGCTATTTGTTTGTAATTACCCCACATATAATTAGGTAATAAAGCTTTTTCACCTTCATTTAGATAATTAGAAAATGTATTAGAAATAGCACCAATTCCACCAGGAGTAGCCATAATATCGCAAAACATTTTACTTAATATTTCTTCTTCATATTCTCTAAAAACCCAATGTTTTAAAGCATCATGGAAATCTTTATTCCCAGGTGTTGATGCATAACCATATTTTTCAAAATCAGTAAGCGAGGTTAAAGCTTCATTAACACTTTCAAAAACTAATAATTTTTCTTCTTCATCATAAAGCATTCCAATTGTTGCGTTAACAACTGTTTTATCTTTGGCTTTTTCTTTTTGAGCAATTGCGCCTAAAGTGATGATATTAGATTTATCTTCTTTTATAATTGAACGTTTTGCTAATAGTGACATAAATATACCTCTCTTATCTATATAATTTTACTAAAAACATATGTAAAAATCAACATATAAATGCGTTTACACGATAAATTAGTATATGTAAAAGAAAGTTATAAAGTCTATTTGCGCTTGTGAAAAATAATTCAAAATATTTAGAAAAAAGAATTGGCAATCTCTTATAAATAATAATCCTATTTATTCTTTACTCGTAAAAATATAATAAATTTATTAAACTTACAATAAATATTAAAAAGCAATTCATAAAAGAATTGCTTCAGAGTGATGACAAAAGGTACTTTTATAAGTGCCTTTTTCATTTATATAGAAGTTAGAGTTAAAAAAAAGACTTTCTTAAAGAAAATCTTTATAGTATTAGATAGTTTCATAGTTCGCTGATATATTATATTAGCTA
>JAVBPE010000027.1:0-34118 GCA_031549865.1 Anaeroplasmataceae bacterium
TTAGCTAATATAATATATCAGCGAACTATGAAACTATCTAATACTATAAAGATTTTCTTTAAGAAAGTCTTTTTTTTAACTCTAACTTCTATATAAATGAAAAAGGCACTTATAAAAGTACCTTTTGTCATCACTCTGAAACTATCGAAAGATAGTTTTAATTTATATATTAAAAATCAGACATTCTAAATCCCTTTAATCAATTTAGATTAGTATCGTCTTCTGTTTCGCCTTTATTATATCTAATAATAGCATCAACTAGTTTTTGAGATTCATATTGATGTTGAATAGAGTTTATAAAGAAAGATGAAACATTTCCATATCCTTGATGTATTTGGAAGTAATGAACTGTATTTAAACTCCTATCTGTTGTAATATATTTCATTTTATTTAAATCAATTTCATCGTGGTAAAAATAAAAATCCCCATTTGATGTTGCCTTAGAAATAATTAATTTATCCTTATTTATAGATAAAATCATAAAGTTTGGCAAACTTAATTGTTTTGTAGTTGTAACTTTTAAAAAAAGAATTCTATTACTAATTTCTGTAACAGTATTATGTGAGTGACACATTATCCTACGATCATCTATATACCCACTCTCATAAAGTACTTGACTTATTTTATTGTAATCCATATTTATCCTCTCTTTGTTTTCTTTAATTATAACATAAATATCAGTATAAAACATTTGAAATTTATTTTTTAAAAAAATTGCTTTAAAGATAAAAACTAAAGCAATTTGCTTTAGTTTTCAACGATATTTGTTCAATTATTTAGTTAATGATCCCCATTTGTATCCATCCTCATATTCATCATCAATATTAAGAGAACCTTTATTAGAGCTAGACTCTGAAGAAGAACTTGTAGTATTAGACGAATTTGAACTAATAGATGAGCTTTCATTTGTTGAACTACTTTCTATAAATGAAGAAGTTTGGGTAGAGGTTGAGCTTGAAAGTTCTGAAGTTCCTTCATTGCTTGTAGACGTGCTCATTATAGAAGTCGTATTTGAAGTACTACTTTCTTCTGATTTAACTGTTGAAGTTGCAGTTTCAGTAGATGTTTTGCTACTATTGCCCCTATTTAAAGGAGTGCAACTTGATAATAATAAGCATAATAATATAAATGATAATATTTTTTTCAATGTAACAACTCCTTAATTGTTTAAAAAAGTGTAAGTATTTCTTACACTTTTTTACTTTAATTATTAGTTTAAAAATCCAAATACATCTTTAAATACGTTTGTAACGTCAGTATCTGCTTCTTCGCCAACGCTTGTAGCAATGATATCTTCCAATTCGATTACTTCTTCGATTAATTGTGGTTTAATATATTCTTTCATCTAATCTCTCCTTACGCTACATGTACATTAACAGCAACTACATTAGAAACATAAACTGTAGTACCATCTGTTAATTCTACAACTAATTTTGCTTTAATAGTATATGCAGTTCCAACATCACTTAATCCAGTTAATGTATATGCAATATAATATGTGTCATCAGCTGCAACTTTAGTACCTTTAATTGATTTATAAATTGTAGGCATTACAGTTGGAGCTCCTGCACCTAGTAAAGTTGAACCATCATATAAATCCATTTCAACAGTAACTAAAGCAATATCTAAAGCATCGATATTTTCAATTGTACCAATAAATCTTACAGCAGTATAATCTTGAGCGTGTTGATATTCTATAGTTGCAGTTGGATAATTAACAACATAAGTTTCATTTAATGTAATTGCAGAAATTTTTAAATTTGAATTACATGTTTCTTCTGAAGCAATTGCTATTGTATGATTTTTCGCACCAACTAATTGCAACGTTACATCACCTTTAGTATGTCTTGTTGCAGTTGCACCATCAACACTAATAGCCCAATATTTTGAAGTACCACCTGTGTCAAATGTTGCTAATTTTAAAGTAGCATCTCCTAAAGTTTCTACTTCAAAAACAACATTAACACCAAGGCAATCAGCACCAGCAGTACTACTATTCTTTTGAATTTCAATATTTGATGACTTATAGCTTATTGTTCCACCAGAAGCATTATTTGTTATTTTTAAAGTTTTTGAATCAGTTTTTCCTTCGGCAGTTGCATTTAAATTTCCAGATGCCCCAACAGCGATTGCCGCTAAGCTAGCAACAGGGAAATTATAAGTATTTGTTATAGTTTCAGATGAAAATCTTTCAAAAACTGCATAAAGTGTTACATCATCTGTAACAATTGTATTTTCAGTAAATTCTACTCCATTAATATCAACCCATTTAATAAAGTTATGTTGTACTTTTGTAGGTTGCGGTAAATCAACAGTCAAATTTTGTAGTACTTGAGTCGAATCATATTCAACATCATCAACAATAAATGTTACAGTTTTATAAATTTTTGCAACATAATATGCATGTAAAGTTATATCAGTTGTTATTGGAGTACTAAAATCAAATTCAACTGGGTTAGATAAATCTAAACACCAGTACATAAATGACATTCCTTCTGGTTCAGTTGGATTTCCTGGATTAGAAACACATTCCAATTCAGCTACTGTAGTAGTTGTAGTATTTCCTTGATCATCAAATGTTACTGTATATGAATTATCAGATTCATAAGATTCAATTAATTGAATCGCCGTAATTTTTAAATTTGATGTACTTGTAGTATCTGAAGTAAGTGTTATTGTATGATTCATTGCACCTACTAATTGTAATGTTGCATCACCTTTACCATATTTTACAGCAGTTGCACCATCAATACTCATATACCAATATTTTGATGTTCCGCCTGTATCAAATGTTGAAAGTTTTAACGATGCATCACCTAATGTTTCGATTTCAAAAATAACTTCAGCACCAAGAGCAGCATCTCCTGCTGTAGTAGTTAATTTTTGGATTTCAATATTCGGTGATTTAAAACTTATTGTTCCACCAGAGTTCGTATTTGTTATTGATAACACTTTTGAGTTACCACTAACATCTGCAGTTGCAGTCAAACTTCCAGTTCCGCCTTTTGCTATTGCCGATAAACTAGCAACAGGGAAATCATAAGTGTCAGTCACAGCTTTTACTTTAACAGTTCCAAGTGTAACAAATACTAACGTTGCACATAAAACTGCAGCTATTTTTTTTAGCTTCATGTCTTACTCTCCTTTTTCTTCTATTCTTTCTTTTTCTTTTCTTGAAAACGCTTACAAAGTGTGTTACTAGAAAATGACCCACTTTAACTTCATGATACTCTTCTTCTGTATTAATGTCAACCTTGTTTTATAAAAAAAATAAAAAATATTAGATTTTTTTAGCTAATATTTTCTAGTTTTTGATATTAAATTCCTATTTTTTTATATAATTCTTCTAACTCATTTTTCTTAGCCTTTTTCTTAGGATTAAATAATTGAAACAGCTTTTTGATGCTATGAGTAAAAAGATAAAATGTTCGGTGGATAAGTATTAATGGATAAAATATTATGCTTTGTCCTAATTTTGGATAAAGTGATTGTCTTTTTGCTTTATTTGGTAAAAATAACCTTGAAAAAGCATAGCTTATTTTATTTTTTTTCACTATCAATTTATTTTCATCAAGTTCTTTAAGATTATGAATGCCATGAATTCCACTTTTTAATAAGTAATCAAAAAAGAAATCGATGTTTTTTTCTTCAAAATCGGTTATTTTCTCATTAGTTATAATATAGATAGCATTTAAGATATTATTGTGTAGTACTTCTAAATTTAATAGTCTTATTTCTTCTTTTATATAAGAAAAATCTATATTAGTTTTTTTAGCCATATAATAAAAATCTAAAATTAGTCTGATTCCTGTTCCTAATGATAGATGCTTTGCAAAATGGCATAAGCAATATACATAGTGATCATTATCATTAATTTTATATAAATAATTTGCTTCTAACTTTGTAAATTTAAAAGAATTTAAATATTTTTGATAATAATCACTATGAATATCAAATAGACCAAAATGTATTTCAACTTCTAAATTATTTTTATGATATTTTAAATGGTGTGATGACTCACTACATACATACTCATAATCATTTTCTACTAATAATTTCTTCACTTTTTTTAAGTTTTTTTCCTCAATAACAACATCTATATCGCCCCTAGTTCTTAAAGCAATATCATCATATAATTTATATAAAATACTTCCTTTTATGTAATAGTGTTCAATCTCGTTTTGATTAAATAGTTCTGTTAATTCATTTTGGAGGAATATGAATTTTTGTTGAGTCATATATGAAGATAAATATAATTGTTTAAATATTTTATTTTCAGAAACTAAGTATAAATAGGGAGTTAATGACTGAGACACAGCAAAAGTTACTAATTGTTTTAAATCATCATCAAATATTAATTTTTGTTTTTGATAATAGGCTTTTAAGACATCTAGCATAATTTCTTCTGTCATATTAATTACTCCAATCTAATTATTTTTGCATTCTCTATTTTAATATCTTTATGTGTTATAAAAATAACTGTTTTATTTAATTTCATTATGTTATTGATAATAATTTCTTCATTTTTAGAATCTAATTGAGATGAAAATTCATCAAGCATAAATATCTCTTTGTCATTAAGTATTGCAATCGCAATAATAATTCTTTGAATTTGACCTAATGATAATCCACTACCACGTTCAAGTAATTTAGTATCTAGACGTGACGGCATGCTTAATATTTCATCATATATATTTACTAACTTTAAAGCATTTATAATATCATCTAAATTATCTTTATTTGATAAAAGTTTAATATTTTCTAAAATAGTGCCACTAAACAATAAGTTTTCTTGGGGAACATAAGAAAAAAGCGATCTTGCAGTTTCATCTAAATCTTTTTTCTCTCCATTTGATTCAATATAAATCTTACCATCATTTGGTTTAATAAAACCTAATAGTAATAAGAATATAGTAGATTTACCAATTCCAGATGGGCCACTAAGCATTACTGTATCTTTTTTATTTATTTCAAAATTTAAATTCGAATGGATTATTTTATCATAACTAAAACTAACATTATCAAAAATGATTTTATCAAATGTTTTAATTTGATTCGTATCATCCTCTTCTAAATTCATAAATTCTTTTATTCTTTCAATTGAGGTTTTAGAATAATTATAAGAGTTTAATAATGATGATAAAGACAATACTGGGTTTTGAATATTATTTAATAATTGAATTAAAGCTATTAATGTCCCATAAGTCATTAAAGCGATTGAAATAAAATAAGCTCCATAGCAAATCGTAAATACACCAAGAATATATGACAAGACAAACATTCCACTATTTCCAATTAAAATAATATGATTTCTCTTTCTTTTAGTAATTAGTTGTTTATCTAATAATTGATTATATAACGTATTTGCTTCAACATATGAATAATTTGTTTTAAGCATTTTTATATTATCAATGCTTTCACCTATAAAGCTATTTATATTGCCTTCTTGTTCAAGCACATATTTATGTTTCGGTCTAATTAATTTTGAGTAAACTTTCATTGCAAAAAAACCAATAATACCACAAATCAATATAATTATTAAAAATTTGTAATCGATAAAAATTAAAATTGAAATAGCTAATAAAATTCTTGTCGTATGTTTAAAAAAAGCTGGAATAATATCTAGATTTGACTTAATTATATTATCAACATCAGTTATATATAGCTGTTGAATTTTGCCTGAATTAAAAGTCGCTAAAGAAGATGTTTTAGTTTTAAGCATTTTATTATATAATTTATTTTTAAGAATATATTCCATTTTTAAATAGAATCTATAATATAGATATTGCTCTAACGTATAAACACCTATTAACAAAATAACTATACTAATAAATATAATAAAATATGTACTTAAATCATGAGTTAGCAATTCGTTATTATTTTTTTTGACCGCAGTATCAACAATTAAAGATGATAGTATTGGAAAACTTGAGATTAAAATCGAATATATTAAATTTAAAATACATAAGATGATAACATATTTTCTTTTTCTCATTTTAAACGACTCATCACCTTTCTCATAATTTTAAATTTAAGTAAAAATAAATAAGTTTTATATTTAAAACCACATAATTTATATTCTTTTTTCTTATTTTTTTTACGATAAGTTATAACTTTAGCAATCATCATTTCTTTTTTTATTCCAAACTCTTGTTTTGTTTGATGGTCACCAATAAATATAAATTCTTCATTTTTTATTTTAATTAATCTATGTAAAACATATGAATTATCTTTTCTTTGATAAAGAATAATATCATTCTTTTTTAAATCTATAATTTTACTCACCTTAACAATATCACCTGTATGAAGTAAAGGTATCATACTAGTTCCATGAATCGGAAATGAAAAATTTTTATGTTGATTAATTTCTTCTTTTAAAACTGGAACTAAATCTTCCATTTTAATCATATATTATCTCACGTTTTTTTAATTGTTCGATAAAAGCAAGAGAATCCTCATATGCTTCTTCATAAGTAATTTTATATTCGCTTGTTATTTTAGTAGCAATTTCTTCGATATTTAAACCATCTTTAATTGAATTATAAATTAAATATCCGATTTCATTTAGATTAAAAACTTTACTCATATCTAAACCCTGTTCATATAAAGGAATCAACATATATTCATTATGGATATTTTTTAATAAAAACTTTTCACTTATCTTCATACTATATTCTCCTTAATTTCTTTATATATTACTTCAAAAGCATCAGGCTCCATATTACAGCCATAATAATAAATATTTAGCTCTAATAATTTGTCTATCATAAACGACCAATTACTCTTATTTTCAATACTTGGGGCTTCTACTTGTCCAAGTAATAACTTCATTGCACTAATTGCATTTAATTTCTTTATAGTATTAGTTTTATTTTGATATAAAAATACTATAGTTTTTAAAGGCACTATTATATTATTGTCAATTTGATGTTTACCACTCCAAGGACTAGAATATAAATAAAGTTTATCATTTTCATAAATAATAATATTTTTATCATCATTTATAATTAAAGCATCACTATATTTTTGCCATAATCTTGAATGTGTACTCTTTCCTGTTCCACTTTTAGCACTAAATATTATTCCATTATCTTTATATGACAACGATGATCCATGCATAAAGATAGCATTACTCATTTGTCTTATAATATGAACTAAAGCATACTGGCTTAGTAAGTACTCGGTTATGAAATTTTTTTCTTTTAAATAAATAGATATATGATTATTTAC
This sequence comes from Anaeroplasmataceae bacterium, assembly GCA_031549865.1. Lineage (GTDB taxonomy): Bacteria > Bacillota_I > Bacilli_A > Acholeplasmatales > Anaeroplasmataceae > JAVBPE01. The sequence continues at coordinate 7,231 of JAVBPE010000027.1, forward strand.
ATACATAATCATTCCAATAATATTATTGGAAGCAATTTGAATTTGAATAATTTTATCTTCATATTTATATAAATTATAAAATTGAGTTTTTATTGTTGCCTCTTCTTTAGGCACTTCAAATTCATCTAAAAAAGTTTTTATAAAGTATTGTGGCTGATTATTTGTTTGATATTTATGGATATTTTTAAAGTTTGATTCAAAAACTAAATCAAGTGATATAGTTTTTTTTGCAACTAGTATATTTATCAATTTATCACACCATTTCCTTAATAATATTAATTATAGCATAAGAAACTATATTTTTTAAATCATTTTAACCGATATCAATTCTTTTCTTTGGCATTTTAAATGCTATAAAAGGAAATTCTTTTGTTAAATCTTTAATTAACATTCCTGGAGAATCATAATTCTTTTCTTCGATATTTTTTAAATATTTTATAATTTCTTTATTTAAAATGTAAAAAGGTGGAACAGCATTGTTAGAGATAAAAACATTAGGCTTTTCTACAAAAGAGCTCACTATGTTTTTTTCATTAATAGTAATCACTGCTGTTTTTAAAAGCTTACTTCTGTCTAGTTCCTTGTAAAACATTATTGAAGATATTTTGTGAACATTATAATAATCAATAAATAATTGAAGCGAAAATTCAAGTATATTATCGCAGGCCATAACTAAGCATTCATCATTAATATTTAATTTTTTCAAAACATTAATCAAATCATTTCCAGCGCCTAATCGATTTTCATTTGATGTGCTTCCATTATTATATATTAAAATATTCTCTTTTCTTTTTTCTTTATATTCTAAAAAATTATTGTAAAATTTATTATTTGTTATTAAAACAATTTCTGAAAATTCTAAAAAATTAATATTATCTAAGATATAATCTAAAATATATTTATTTTTATAACGTAATAATGCCTTTGGAGTATTTATTGTTAATGGGTATAGTCTTGTTGCATAACCGGCAGCGAGTATTATTATTTTCATATATCAGCTCCATTGACTAAATCTATTCTTAAAATTTTAAAATCGTTTTTAAGATTAGGGTATTTCATTAAGTATTTCATTTCTATTTTATCTTTTATTTTAATAAATTTATCTTTTTTAATCAATGCGAGACTGCTTCCATTAAATCCAGCACCTAAAAATCTTGTTCCCAAAACGCCATCGATATTTTGAATTATGTCAAATAAATCTATTAAATGATTAGAACCACTTTCATAATTATTAATAGAACTAATACAAGATTCATTCATTAATTTACCAAATAATTTCATATCATTATATCTCCAAGCTTTAAGTCCTTCTTTTACTCTATTTATTTCCGAATAATAATGCTTACATCTCTTTTTTTCATTTTCAGTTAATTTATTCATATTTTTAATATAAAAATAATCAGAAACATCTCTTAATACTTTAGCATCTTTATATAATTTTTGTGAGGCATTATTGCATTCCATTACTCTTTCATTATATTTGGAATTTATTAAATCTCTTTTAATACCAGAATAAATAATTATAAATTGATATACTTCATTAAATAATGAATTTTTTACTATTTGAAAATAATTAGTATGAGTATCTAAAAACAATAATGAATTAGATTTTGAATATAGTTCGCAACTTGGATCTAATATTCCAACTGATAATTTCATAAAATTTTTTTCAACTTTATATACAATATCTAAAACTTCTGATTTTGAAAGTTCAATATCATTAATATTACATAAAGCTTTGATAAATGCGATTTGTGATGCTGATGAAGACGATATTCCTCCACTAGGTAAATCGCCTTTGAAAAATCCTGTTAAACCTCTTTTTAATTGATACCTTTCTTTAAATATTTTAACTATTCCTCTAAAATAATCCGCCCAGTCGTTTTTTTTATAGATATCTTCATTTATTAATATAATTTTATCATTTTCATAATTAAAACTTGATATTTCAATTATAGGATTATAGCTTAATTCATATTTAAAATATATCCCTAAATTAATAGCTGCACCACTTACGTATCCATTTTGATGATCAACATGAGCACCAAGAGGACAAATTCGATATGGACAATATGTCACCATTTTTTACACCTTCCTTTATATTAATTTTAAAAGATAATGTATTATATAAAAAGAGTATATTTCGCTATTGACTTTTTATAATTTTAGACTTCAAACCCAAATGAAAAAAAATTTTATCGGATTAATATATTTATTACTATAATGCTTTAAATTATGAAACCCCAATTCAATTTAAAACTAAATTAGAATTTTAGTTAGCCTCGTTATCTTTATGTCTACTTTTACTTTACAACTTCAGTATCAGCCACGGCGATTTACTATCGCTATTACTCCGAAGTTATGATACTAATAAAAAGAGCCAAACCTTTTAAGGTTCAGCTCAAACTACTTTTTAATTAAATATTTATTTTTGTTTTATAATATTACATTTTACTCTGGCGGCTGTTATAAAAATCCCACCATCGTCATCTATATCACAATCATTTAATTTGAAAATATAGCATCCTTTTTCAGAAACAAACTTAGAGAACTTTGATAAGTCTTCTTGGGTTAACAATTGAATAAACGGTTTTTTCTCGTTCATAGACCAGAAAAAAGGTGTTGAGATCAATTGTGGATATTCAAAAATAATCTCTATATATTCTTCTCTCCAACTTTGATCTAGACAACCACATAATATTATTTTATTTTCACCAATATTTTTATAGTCAAAATCCATCCAAAGAAAATCGCTTAAATAATTATTGATTTTTTCAATTTCTATTTGAACATCCTTTTTATCCATTTGCATTTGTAAATAAATTGATTGGTTTTCCATTTTTTCTCCTTTTCATCGCACTGGTATATGAGTGTGAATTGCTGCCCATTCATTGTATGCCGTATTAATAATTTCTGTCCTAAACACCGGAACCAATGTTGATTGATGATACCAAACCCCATTAGTAGCTAAATACTGTATGCCTGTTCCCTGAGCACCTGGAATCGGTACGGCTTGCCGCGAAACTCTAAATATCTGCTGAGCATTAGTAAATTGAGGGTCTCCAGCATGTGCTCTTACTTCAAATTTATAACCATCCCTAATCCACGTTTCCTTAAATCCACCTTCTGGAATTTTATCAAGTCCTTGTCTTTGTAAAGCTTCTTCCAAATATGCGTAAGGACAATCATTGTGAACTAATACTCCTTCGGCCCCTACATAATAGGTATGATAGTCTTCTACCTCGAAGTTATAGGTAGTTTCCGGTGTTTCTAGTTCTTCAACTTCTAACGAAGATATTGTACCATAATTCCCAGATGCTAACAATACATGCATTCCTGGTTTTAGGTCTTTTGATGCTACCCATTGCCCATTATGCTCATTGTTATTTCTTCCTTCAAAATTAATTAAACGAGTATCAGGAGTCGTATTAAGAATATAGAACGGATGTTCAGGTGTACATACAATTTCTTCTGGTTTAGTTGGGTTCTCGTTTGACGCTGTGTTGTTGACAACACAGCATATCGTTAACCCATTCAAATCAATGAGATTTCCTATTTCGATCCCCATAATTAGATATTTCTAAAAATTGTGTCACCATTGGCGACACAATATCTACTTTTGTAACTTCTTTTTATCAATTCATTTATCGATACAAATATCGATTCATTTGAGTGCTAAATAACTTTCAATTACCAAGCTAATTAGATACGTCTTTTTGAGAAAAATTAGCATTATAGTTTATTTTCTCTTATTTAATACTAACTCAACCTGTTTAATTAATTCCTCTTTTTCTGGTATGACATAAGTATATTTTGAAGCAAATATATTGTTTTTTAATCCTTGCATCGAGTATTCTGCTACTACCTTTTCTTTATCAGCACACAATATTATTCCAACTGGATCATTATCACCTTCATCATTCACTTCATTTTTATAATAATTTAAATACATATTCATTTGACCGAAATTTTCCGCTCTTAGTTTTCCAATCTTCAAATCAATAAGAACATATGCTCTCAATATTTTATTATAAAACACCATATCTACATAATAATTTATTGAGTCTAAAGTTATTCTTTGCTGTGAGCCTACAAACATAAACCCTCTTCCTAATTCAAGCAAAAATTCTTCTATATGCTTGATTAAGGTTTTTTCTAAAGTTCTTTCTAATATTGGCTTATTTTCTTTAATACCTAGAAACTCAAAAACAAAAGGGTCTTTAACGATTTCTTCCGGCGTATTATATGATATTCCCTTTTTCGCTAATTCTATTACTTTTTTCTTATTTAAATCACCATCAGATAATAATAGCCTTTCAAAAAGAGATGTATCAATCTGTCTTCTTAATTCCCTGCTTGACCAATTAGAATTCAAGCACTCGCTTTCGTAGAATTTCCTTGCATTTATATCAGAAACAGACATTAACTCGCAATAATGTGTCCATGTCAATTGGTCAGGCACTGCCTGACTTTTTTGATTATCTAAATAAAATCTTCGCATTGCTTTTAAATTAGTAACAGAAAAACCTTTTCCAATTGTTTTAGATAATTCTTTAGATATATTTTGTAATTGCTTTAAGCCATATTCCGCCTTATCACTGCCTTTTTGCTCGTGTTCAACAATTATTCTTCCTATATTCCAATATGCGTGTAACAATGTAGTATTTACTTGCTTTAAGCCAACTTTTCTTGCTTCTTTAATTATATCTGCTATCTCAGTAATTAAAGAGTTTGAATTGATTAATTCCATTAGAAATCACCTCTCGTTTTAAAATATTATACTATAATTTATAGACTTTTCCTAAAGATTTATTGTTTTTATTTGGCTAATTATATCATTTGCGTATTCTTCATCTTCTAGTCGCATAATAGTTTCATCAAAACGATTAAAATCATTTAGTGGATTTATTCCTCCATACCATATTATTTTGTTATCAATAATAATTACGTTAGCTATAATATCATTTTCACTATTAATATTATTAACTAATTCTACTATTACTATTAAATTGCTAAGTAGTTTATTATTTCTTTCTTCATTAAATACTTGAGAAGAAATGAACACTAATGTTTTTGCATTGTTTAAATCTTCAATTAATTTTTTCTCATAATCATAGTAACCAAACAATCTATTCTCATTAGTTTTTTCATTTGGTAATAAATAACCCAGTTTCTTATATCCTTTCAGCCTTTTATTAAACATTTTAGAAAATATACTTATTTTTAAATCAACATAATCATAAACATGAACTTCTTTTTTATCCACGCTATTCCGATGAAGTCTACCAACATATTGTGCTAATGTTCCATCCCATTTAAAAGGCATTGTTAAAAACAAACAATTTAAATATTCATTATCAAATCCTTCACCAACATATTTTCCAGTTGAAATAATGATAAATCCTTTGGGTGTCTTTTTAATATCTTCATGGAATTTATTTTTTTCAGTCATTTTCATCTGACCATTAATAACGAAAATATTATCACAAAACAACTTAACCTTTTCTTCAAATATTTTTATATGTTCTATTCTATCAGTTAATATCATTATATTTTTGTTCTCATTATAAGCCTTTTTAACATCCTCAACAATTAATTCATTTCTAGATTCATTTTGGTAAAGCTGAGAACATATTTCTGGGTAACTCAATAGCTTAGTGTCAGTGTTCAATGAAAATCTAGTAAACTTTGGCACAAGTATTTTATCGAATTTTGAAATTGAAATATCTTCATGAATATATCGGATATCACCAATACATTTATAAACAATTCTTTCATTACCATCAGATCGTTTTGGAGTAGCAGTAAAGCCATAAATATATTTTGAGTTTGTATTTCGTATTACTTGCTCATATGTCCTTGCTCCACCATGATGTGCTTCATCAATTATTATTAAGCCATACTTTGATAATATTTCTCTACTTTCCTTACTTCCATCGAAAGAATGAATAGAACCAACATCGATACATTCTGTTAATTTTTTCTTTTCACCGCTAAATGTTCCAAACTTATTCTTTTTACTATATTCGTACTGCACATCAAGGAAAGTTTCTAATCTATCCTTCCATTGCGTAAGTAAAGCTTTTTTATCTACTAAAATTAAGACATTAGTTTTTAACTCTGATATTAAAGAAATAGCAACTATTGTTTTTCCAAATGCCGTTGGAGCAACTAGAATTCCATTATCATATTCAAGCAATTTCTCCAAGGCAGTTTTTTGGAACGACTTCAGTTCTCCCTTAAATATTACCGGTATTATATTTCCTTCATTTCTTTGATCTATAATATTATAATTTACATTCAAATAATCTAAAATCAATATCAAATCTTCATAACATCCTCTAGGTAAATATAAACAAATATCATCTTCTTTAAATAATTGTAATACTCTAGGGATTCCATACGTTGAAATCCTAGAATTTTGTTTTTCGTAATAGTCTCTATTAGGAATAGAACCCAAACGCATTAAATACTTTAGTGCTTCTAAATTTAAGTCATCTTTGGTTAATACAATGCCATTACTTCGAACTATATTGATATTATCTTTAAAATCATTTTTTGTTAATTTTAACTTTTTAACGATATTTTTAGGCAATATTTCTAATTCATTATTATCTTTTATTTGCTCTAGTAGTACGTTAATTTCTAAATCTGAAAGTTTTCTAACTGATCTTAAAAAGGATGATTGGCTTTCATATGGAATAAAATTCTCATCAACAAATACTGTCTTTCCTTCTTTAACTTTCTCACCTTGACAAGGTAAAGCAATCAAATTGCCATACCCCTCTTTAATTAAATAATCTTGCGAAGGAAAAAATCTATCAAAAGAAGCAAATGTAATGCTTTTTGATTTATTGAAAGTTTGATTCATTATAAAGTCACCAATTTTTCTAGCATCTCGCGCTTTAATAGCATTTTCGAAGAAAAACCAAACATGTGCACCACTTCCAGATCTAGATAATTCAACAGCACAATCGATGCCATATACTTTACAAGTTCTCCTAAACTCATTAGCGCACTCCATAAAATCTTTATCATCAAAATCAACAGCTAGAAAATAACAAATATCACCATCAAGCATTGAATATACTCCGATAGTCTTCTTACCCTTTAAATGATCTTCAATATCCTTAGAATTAAAGCCATAATATTCTTTATTTGGACAGCCGATACATTTTTTATATTTTCTAAAATCGCATATTCCATTTGCGAATCTATTTTTACATACAGGCGAATATCCAGTTTTTCCTTCGGTTGATTCATATCTAGTAGCGAAGACATCGCTCCTACCTTTAAAGTACGACAAAAACAATTCGATTTTTTCATCATTATTCATTTCGACTTTATCAATTATTTTTACTTCTTCAAAATTAATATTGTTTTTTTTCAATAGACCTTTTAAATATTCATTTTCTTTAAGCAACTTATTATACTTATTTAATAATTCATCATAATTTGGCATAATAACACCTCCATGAAAATCTATAAACATTTTACCATAAAAATTCCTTTTATTAAAAAATAATCATTTTCAATCAGTTCTGATTTTTTTTTGTAAAAAATACGCGAACATGATCCGCGTATTCCTTGTTCTATTTTTTATTGTAATTTTTAATATCTAAATTTATATCAATTTGGCTTAATATCTCAGAAAATAATTTATATTTGTCTGGATTAACTTTATAGTCTTCATATACAAATTCATTATATACGTAGAATACATCCTTGTTTTGTACAACAATACCTCCAATAACTTTTCCATAGTGTTCATTGCGATTTTGATTTGTATCACTTAAATATTTAAATAATGCTTCAGCTTTGAGCTTAGTGTCTTCAACATTATAGTCAATTCCTTTTGTGTCATATATTCCAATAGTGCCGTCTTTATATTTAACGATAAAGTCAGGTTGGAAAGTTGAAAGTCCACCATTATAACTAATGCCAAAGTTAGTCTTCATAATTTCAGTACTATTTTGCCAATACCAAGAAATTAAATGTGAATTTTCTTCAAGATATTTCATGAAACTTTCTTCTAGTTGATTAGTCTTGCCATTCTCATTTACAAATACATAAAATGGTTCATATAATGATAGACTTGAAATTCTTCTCTTGTGAGTTTCATTTGAATACGCTCTTTTATCTGCAATTTCAAAATCATAACTCATTCCTTTTTTACCCTTGCTGTCTTCAAGCATAGTCCTAAATTTTGAAGTTGCTTTATCAAGTAAGGATGAAAATAGTTCAATATTTTCTAGCACCACTTTTTGAATTGATAATAACTTTTCTGCTCGTGAGAAGATATTTAAAAATTGAGTGAATTGATCAACTATCGCTACATTTACTGATGACTTAGAACGAATATACGCTAATCCACTTAAGTGTTGAGATATCAAAGTATAATAAGCATTATTAACATCTGCATTAGACATTTTAACAACACTTGTACTTGTATCATATTTCTTTTCTTTATCTATTTCTGCTGAATCTAGTGTTGTTTCATTTAAAATCCTATCGCTTCCAAGTTTTTCAAGTTTAAGTCCTTTATTGGTGAGGCGTTCAATATTTGGAATAACGTATTTATCACTTTCTTCTAAATCAAAATATGACATAAATTCTTTTTCAAAATATTCTGAGAATCTAGAATCCGCTGAGTTATAGTCTTCTTGTCTACTACGATAAAAAGACTTGATGTGTAAAGGACTATATATTGGTTGTTTTCTTTCATCAGTTCTAAAATATGACCATTCAGTTTTAATAATATTAGGTGAATAGGTATCACGTCTTGTCTCAATCCCCTTAACATTAGTAAAAACATAGCCTTTATCAAGAATATCATTACTATATTTTTTAGCTTCTACCGTTCTTAGAATTCTTCCTACTGTTTGAATTTCAAATACTTCCGACTGTCCTTCTCTAAATTTAACAAGAATATGAGCTCTAGGACAGTCCCAACCAGTTGCAATAGCGGTCTTAAATACTAAGAAAGAGACTTTATTATTCTTTTCTTTAATTTTCACTTTATCAATTGTAGAGTTATTGTCACACCAGAATCCTAGTTCACCACTATCAACAGTGATTCCTTTTGTTAGTAGAAAGTCTTTTATAGTTAATTTCTTATCTTCACCTGCGTCTTTATTAGGTATTTGAATTAATACTAAAGGATTTACATCTACATTTAACTTTTTATATTCTTCAATAATTTCTAATCTCTTATTGAAGGCTTTCTCTAAAATTAATATTTCACTATCGATCTCAACATCACTTATTTCTTTAATACCCTCATTAATAACAATTTCTTCTTTCATCATTCCTTCATCGATAACGTCCTGAGGATTAACTTTTACTTTGAAATCTTGATCAGTTATTATTGGAGTAGCCGACATTTCTAAAGTAATGCTCGGAATAAGTATTGTATCTTTAAATTCTGATATTCTAGTATTTGATTTAGAACCGATATGCGATTCATCCACTACTAAAATAATTTTAGTCCCGCGTTTCTTGGTGTTATCAATAACATCGATGAAGTTCATACCTTCTTTATCTTTCATCAAGTTATTAATCCATTTACCACTTTCTTTATCTTTATCAACTAGCTTTTCCCAGTTAACAAATACAATTTCATGGTCTTTTATATACCCGCGAGATCCAAAGAATTCATCATCTAACAACGAGCATATTGGATTTCCACCTAAATACTCCTTTACATTTAAATATGACTGTTTGTGAAGTTCTCCTTTTCCAATGGAACACCATACAATACAAAACTTCTCATCAGCATTTTCTTCTACTAACTCTTCAAACAAAGCTGTAGCCATAAAGGTTTTACCGCTTCCAGTTGGAGATTGAAACACGATAATTTTGCCATCCTTTTTAAAAGAGAGATTAAAATACTCTTTTAATTCATCAACCACATTTCTTTGATAATTTTTTAATTGATATTTCATACTTCTACCCTCTCTTTATATCTTCAACAATTTCTTTATAGATTTCATATATCTTATTAGGAATTGGTTTTATTTCAACATTATCTAAATCAGAAAATAACGACTCATCTACTGAGTTATCTGTTGAAAACATATAAACAATTACTTTATGATTGATTTGAGCAATATGATATTTCATTATTTCAAAAGAAGCCTTTGAATATAGGTCATTATAAATAAACATTGAAGTTTCATCATTTGAATAATGTGAATATGTATTGTTAGATTCCACTAAATCAAAGATATTTTCTAATATACATAATAAGTCATTACATTTTTCAACAAGATTATATTTTGCTTGATCTCTATTTGAATTATCTTTAATAAAGTCAGTTTTGAAGTAATGAAGATTTGCAGGTATTCCATCACTGTATTTAGTTCCATCTGGTCTAATTCCAGTAATCACCGTTTTAAGTCTAGGATATGTTATGTCTGTAGCAATATTATTTTCGTTATTAGTACAAAGGATAAAACGACGTTCTCCACCATCTTCTTTATTTAGTTCTAAGACTGCTTGTCCTGTAGTTCCCGATCCGGCGAAAAAATCTAATATTGTAGAATTTTGCTTACTTGCTATTTCTAAAATTGATTTTATTAATTTTACTGGTTTAGGTGTATCAAATGCTTCTCTATTACCAATTAAATCTTCTATTTCATTTTTAGCTACTGATAGGCTTCCACAATCAGTAAATAAATTATAAAAGACATTTTCGCTTGCTTCATAATCCTCTGGCCTTTTTATGTAGTAAACTTTATTTTTCTTATAATCGAAAAACAATTTCCCTTTTTCAATCGAATCTTCGACACCTTTTAAACCTATTGTCCATCTCATTCCATTACTTGGTTTAAAGGCTATACTGGTTTTTGGATCAATAATTTCAAAGAGCATAGTTGGTCTCTCATACACACCACTATTTGTTTTCTCAATTCCTTCCAAATTATACGGTCCAATTTCATCCTTATATTTATAATCTCTTTCAAGTTTTCTATAATTAAAGATGCCAGGTTTTTTCTTTTTAAAATAACAAAAAATATATTCTGTTAAACAGCCAATTATTCTTTCTGTGTTACCTGCTCCGCCTTTTTTCTTCCATATAAAGCTTTCAAAATTATTTTCGCCAAAAATTTTATCACATAATAGCTTTAATTGAGCCATTTCATTATCATCTATAGAGATAAAAATCATTCCATTATCATTCAATAATACTTTCGCAAGATTCAATCGCTTTTCCATCATATTAAGCCATTTACTATGTTTATATCCATCTTCTTTATCAATAAAATTATCGTTATACATGAAGTCCCTATTCCCAGTATTATACGGTGGATCAATATAAATAACATCTATTTTATTTGTATGTGTATAGAGTAAGGCCGTCAAAACATGAAAATTATCTCCTTCAATCAGTAGATTATGATTATTAGATTTGACATCAATATCGTATGCACTTTGCCTTTTTAAGATTGGTATATATTCTTTGCATAAATTAACAACATTTTCTTGATTTTTTTCTTTATCCCACACTAGACCATATTTCTTAAAACTGCTTATTTCGCTTTTCAATGCTTCGATTTCGTTTAGTAACTCTTCAGGCGATATATTTGAATAATCTTTATTACTGCTCATTTTTTATCTCTCCTACATTTTTAGTAAAAAAGATGGTAACTAAACCCACACCTTTATGTCTTTTGATAATTCGAAATTTATGGAGACAATACTTATCTATATTTGAGATTTATTTAGGATAAAGTCGCTATTTTAATAATTTTATGGTAAAATCTTAATGAAATTAAAAGGTAGTAAAAGGTGTACCTTTACCTACTAAAGTATTAAAATCCATCGAAATCGGTGGATTTTTTACGTATATATGAAAGGGTATAATTTATGTTTTGATATAATATTTAAGTACAATTATAGGAGGTAAAAATAATGAAATATGGTTATGTAAGAGTATCAACAGTTACTCAAAATATTGATAGGCAAATGGATGAAATGTACAAGTTAGGTTTAACTGATAATGAGATATTTATTGATAAGCAAAGTGGGAAGGACTTTGATAGGCCAAACTATAAAGAATTAAAATCAATAATAAAAAAGAGCGACCTATTAATAATTAAATCAATAGATCGTCTTGGTAGAGATTATAATATGATTATTGAGGAATGGACTGATATTACTAAAAACATTGAAGCTGATATATTAGTAATTGATATGCCTCTACTTGATACCAGAGTTGAAGGAAAAAATTTAGTTGGTAAATTTATAAGTGACATTGTTCTTCAAATACTTTCCTTTGTAGCTGAAACCGAACGTGATAATATTAGACAACGACAAGCAGAAGGCATTAGAATAGCAAAAGAAAAAGGAGTTCATTTAGGTAGGCCTAAATATAAACTCCCTGATAATTTCGAAGAAATAGTTAATAAATTTAGAAACAAAGAGATTACGAATGTTCAAGCGGCTAAATTACTTGATATGCCTAGAGGAACATTTTTAAAATATTCAAAAAATTACTAACTATTTTTTAAATTAATACTGTTAAAAAATAATGATTTAACTGTTTCAATATCATTTTCATTATTTTGATACTCGCTCTCTAGTAATACTGATCCCTTTTCATTTTCAAGTTCAATAATATTATATGATGAATCGAAAAATTTTCTTGCCTCTCTTAATCCAACAAAAATTTGATTTTCTTTGCGTGAGTTATAATAATTTTTCAATGCTACAACTATATCCGATTTATTATTTAAATCTTGATCTCCTTCAAAAGGAGAGTCTAAAACTATTGGGAATCTATATTCATTTGGATTAATTTGATCTTTAATTTTCAAAAAAGTAAAAAAGAACGCCAAAGTTGATCTACAATATTGACTACCGCTGATAACGTATTTCCTAAAATTATCAATGTTTTCACGATTAATATTATCAAGGCCTAAACTATTCAGATTTTCAATATATATATTTTTAAACAAACTGTTAATCTGTCTAGTATTACTATCATATGCTTCAATGGATTTTGAAAGTTCATTGATTTCGCTTTGCAACGACTCTATTTTCAATATTTTTTCAAAAAGAATTTGTTCTTTTTCTTTATTCAATATCTTTATTGCATTAGTTTTAAGATATTGTTCAAAAAGATTATTTTGATCGTTATATTTTTTACTAATTGTATTTATTGTTTTTGATAAATTTAAGTACTCGTTTTTCTTAATATTTAAAATTCGTGAATTTTCATCTAAATCGACCACTAAAGACTTCCTATTCTCTATTAGTAGTTCAATGCTATAGTTGTTATAAAAATCGCTTGGTGCATTTACTTTAAAAACTTCACTGCACTTAGGGCACTCTACCGTCATATGTGATTGCTTTTCTTCTTTTTTCTTGAGTTTGCCAATCAGTTCATCAATTTCACTTAGATGAATGGTTATCTTGACGTTCAAGTTTTCTAAACTGTATATTTCATTTTGTAATGAACTGTTAATACTCAAATATTTTTCTAATTCGTTTTTTAAGAGTGTTAAATTTACCTTAGCATTTTCTTCGTCAATAGAAACGTTCCCAATTTTATGCATTTCTTTTATTTTAGTCAAATCATCACTTAAATCTTTAACTACAATATTGATTTTATCCTTATCACTTTTCAGTTTTAATAACTTAGTTTTAATCTTATAATAATTATTATCCAGCACATTAAGATGATAATAATATAACTGTGTATTCGAAGCACTTACGAATTGTTCCATATTATTAAAAGGCAATATTTCTTTCTTCCAACTATAGTCTTGATCTAAAAAATATGGAATGAAACAATATGAAACTGGAGCAATATCGAATTCAAAATTTTTATTTGTAAGATATATCGCAGTATTAAACTCTTTTTCAAAGAAACAAGCTAACTCTTTATAATCTTTTTCTATTTTTTTAATTATTTCATCGTTTTTCCTAATGATAAAATAATTTTTATATCTTATCATTTCATACATATTTATTCCTGATGTAAATTCGATTTGAAACATTTTATCATTCGCTTTAAATTCTTTATCATATGCCGAATTCGCTCCTAAAGAATGATAAATAGCTCTCAAAATACTGCTTTTACCTCTTGATGTTTTATCGCTCGTTACTACATTTATCCCATCAGTAAAATTAATTTTCCTGCTTTTTTTATTAACAAAATCAATTATATTTACGAAATTAACGATTATTCTTTCCATATTATATTCCTCATTTGTATATAAATAATAATATCATAAATTCATAATATTTTTTATACAATTCTAATTCTTTTATCAAATCATCACACGATAGCTTACTGTGTATCTCATAAAATAATTCTTGATTATTAAAATTTGATAAATCAATTTTCTTTATTGCTCCATTAATTAACAAAAAAGTTTCTTTATTCAACAACGCATCTTTCGAAAATTCACGATATAACATTTTTAGATTACTATAATTCCTTTCATTGAATTCATAATGCAATATGTTTTTAGCAAAATTATATATTACATTAAAATCAGCCGGAATCATTATTTCTTTCGCAACTTCAACTATTTTTTCAAACTCTTTGCGCGTAAAACCTTTGTTTACAATCAGTTCATTATACTGGATATTAGATGGTTTGTATTTTTCGGACTGCAATTCATTCATTTTTACCAATATTGAATGGAATATGCCCTTTATAGCTGCTAAATCAAGTTTATCATTAATCTCAATTAAATAATCAAATAGTCCCTTAAAGACAGTGTCTTGATGAGTATCTATAGACATATTTGTTTTCAAAATATATATATTATTTATATTTGATAGATTATTAACATTCTTTTTAAAATAATCTAACACTTCTTCTTTCTTTCCTGTTAGTTCAATTAAATCATCAAGCAATATTTGACCATCAGTGTCGTGCGTAAAATCATTTGCTCCTTTAATTCTATTGCTTTTTACTCTAGAAAAATTAAACTCAATATTCGAGTTTGTTGCGAAAACTGATTTAATTTTTTCTCCATCAAACAGATTCAAATTGTATTTCATCTTCTCTAGCCATTTTTCACTTACGAAACTAGAAATATTAATCTGCATTTTTTTGTTCGTTTTGACTTGATAAAAATCAATCTGAGTGGGGTCAGTAATATCATTCATAAAAACAATATCATCCAAATAATCTATTAATAGCACAAAATTATCATTGGTTTTAATTGATTCAAGAAGCAATAATGTGGCAAATGATAATTGATATTCATAACGATTGAATGACTCACTACCAGCAAATTCTCTTGGAGTCGCGAAATTTATTTTTTCTGCAATGGACATAAGACGATTACTCCTACTTCTCTTTATATATTGCTAATTATAACACAAAAAAATGTTTTTATATAATAACATCTATAATATGTAGATTTTCGTTTTCTACAATAACATTTTCTGCACAAGATAGTAAATCATTATATTTTCAAATCAATAAACCTATAAACTATTTTAATAGTCTTTTGTTTAGGCTTTCCATATTCGCCTTCGCTATAAATTTCTATTCTATCAATAAGTTTATAAACCATTTCAGAAGTTAGTTCATCAAAATCTAGATAATCGTTAATTATTTCTTTAAGCATATTTATTTCGCTAACATAATTCTTTTTGTTATCTCGCTCATTGATATACAAACTATATCTAGATTTTAGTTCTTTCTGTTCTGCTTGATAATCTTTAAGTAAAGATTGATATGAATCATCATCAATTATCTCATTCGCATAATCTTCATATATTTTTTTAGTTAATTTAGATAAAATTGCTAGTCGCTTTTCTATCTTTTCAAGTTCAATATCATAGTTGATTTCGATTTTATTAGAATCATATTTTTCTTGGATTAAATCTAACAATTGACTATCATCTTTAAGCAGTGAAAAGAAACTTCTTAATTTATCAGTAACTATATTTTTCAACTCATGATAATGAAAGATATTACAATGCTTATCTACATTTCTAAAGTGAGCGTATGAATTGCATTTATAAATAATTCTAGTTTTTCTTTTTTCTCTATTTTCAATCGCTAATGTCATTCTCTTTTTACAACACCCACAATAAACTAGTCCTTTAAAGATATTTTCTAGATTATGTTTAACTGGATATTTTCGTTCTTGGAGTAATTCTTGAACTCTTTCAAAATCAGATCTTTCAATAATTGGTTTATGAGTATCTTTTACTACTATTCTTTTGTCTTGAGAGTTTCTTCTTAGTTGCTTAGTTTTATAATTAACTACTTGGGCTTTGAGATTTTCCATATCACCAATATAAACCATATCTCGTAGTATTGAATTAACTGATACCGAACTCCATTTATAAACTTCTTCTTCATTTCTTAATTTAACGTATCTATCAAAACGCGTATCACCATTCATCGATTTATATGATGATGGATTAATTATCCTTTGTTTGGTTAGTTCTTTAGCAATCGCTAAACTACCTAATCCAAGTAAAGCAAGTTTAAAAATGTATTTAATAACCTTAGCGGGTTCTTCATCAATGATTAACTCGTTCTTGTTGCTTGGATTCTTCTTATAACCATATGGAGTGCATCCACCCAGAAACATTCCTTGAAGTGCTCTTTGTCTTCTAGCACTTTTTACTTTTTTTGAGATGTCTTTTAGATACATATCATTAAGAATGTTTTTAAATGGTGCGATATCGTTATTATCTTTATAAGTATCTATTCCATCATTTAATGCAATGTATCTTACGTTTTTACTTGGGAAGTACATTTCCATATAATGACCTGTCATTAAGTAATCTCTATCTAATCTAGATAAGTCTTTAGTTATTACCATATTGATTTTTTTATCTTCAATATCCTGAATCATTCTTTTAAATTCTGGCCGATTAAAGTTACCACCTGACCAACCATCATCAACATAGATATTCGAAATGATGTACCCATTTTCTTTACAAAATCTTTCAAGCATCATTTTTTGAGTTTGGATCGAAGATGAATCACCAACATTTCCATCATCACTTGATAATCTGCAGTAGATACCCGCTCTATAAATTGTTTCATTAAATATCATAATATAATCTCCATTCTAACCAGTATATACATCACTCAACTTCACTTTATTATCAAGTAATTTATCGATAATGAGTTCAGCTAAAAATGTTCTTAAATCTTTTACTTCTTTAAAACTTTCTTCCACAATATAAGTTACTGCTTTCTTTTCATTATCCATGTTTTCCCTTTCATTTATTTTTGATTTATTCTTTGATAAAAGCCATTTATTTGGCTCTATTTTGAATTATTTTAACTAATACCTAGTAATTCTTGTAAACAACAAAAAAGGCACCTAAGTGCCTTAAAATCGCTATTTAGTTTTTCTCCATAATGGAGTTGTAATTATTTACTTTATTCTTGAAAAATACCTATAAAGTAGTTGTAGTTATTAACTTTATTACCTTTAAAGTAAGTGCATTTATTAACTTTCAACTTCTCGATAGTGCGAGTGTAATTATTAACTTTTTGGATTTGTTTTCCAAAATCTAAAAATCTGAAAAATTGATGCCACGCATTTTGGAAGTCCCCTCGTTCGGTACCCTACTAAAAAATGAAGGTTATACCTGGGGGGATGGTACAGATAAAATAATTTATTTGCTTTTAGTATTTTTATTACATTCACTACAATCATTATGATGTTGTGAAATGATTCCTCCACATTCACATTTCCACTTCACTGTTTCCTTTTCAATGAAATCATCAATACCATTTATTTTAATGTCTTCTAAATTTTTTATTTCTTAAGCTCAACTATAACAATCTCATTTCCATCAACATCTTGTAAACGAACTTCGTAAGTCCCCCAGTCATATCTAATTGCATCAGACAATACGACACCTTTGTTCTTTAAAAGATCTATTGTGGTATCAAGATTTGTGGTATGAAAAACAAACGATTGATGCCCTGTAGGTGCTATATTATATCTTTTGCAATCCCAAATACAAATCATAGGAGCATTTTCTATAAACCCAAGATAAACCCCATTCGTGTTATCATCATCCGTTTTAATAATCGGTATTCCTAGTGTTTGTGTAAAAAAATTTATAAGTTCTTCTGCTTTTTCAGAAAAAATATTTGTACAATAATATCCTTCAATCATCATTTTGCCTCCACATTATATTCATTTACATTCTCACCTAAAATAATTTTTGGCATAGTTGTTAAGCATCTATTCCATCTTGAATAAAACTTTTCAAGACCTAATTTAGAAACCCTCGCATGAGTATCTTCATTTTCTACAACCCAATGTAATACATAAGTAACTTTATCTACATACCTTGTTAAACGAATCGGTAGTTTTCCTTCTTTGACGGCATTAAAGTCTTCTTGTCGGTGTGTTCTTTTTATATAACTCACTTCAATAACTCCTGGTTGAGATTTATAAAAGGCAGCGACTTCTTTCATAAGTGTTTCTATTTCTTCTTGCTTGTTTATTTTGGCTTCATAAATACATATTTCATTAAACATAAATTCACCTTATTTCTGCTTAACTAATTATATCACGAAACAATTATTTCTTTAAAACTTCTTTTAAGTTAGTAAACACTTCATCAAACGAATCGATTATAGAAAGTATCTCTTCATCCGAACTATAACGATCTTTAAATTTCATCAAAGTAATTCTAAATTTATCCATAATCTCTTTAAGATTTTCTCTTAAAGTTTCTTCTTGCTCTTCATCATCGTTTTCGATTACTTCCCAGATTTGATTTTCAGCATCAATAAGTACTTCGTTCGCATATAAATAATTCTCGTAGTCCTCTAGATCTACTCCATTTGATAAGTAATGTAAATGATTCCTCATTTTACTGATTATCCTTAGATCTCGTTTGGCATCAATATATCTTCCTTCTTCTTTAGTTAATTCTATTTTCATATAATTACGACCTCCTTTTAAAGTCGTCTACATAACTCACTCTAAGTAGAAAATAAGTCAAGTTATATTTGTAGTTGCACCTCCTTATTTTAAAATTGCTTCAAAGATTCCTATCGTTAGCAATTTTGGCAATTTTGAAATTAAATAAAAAAGATTAATGCTTTAAACACTAATCTCCCAAAATTACATGAATCCACGATACTAATATTTTATCAAAAACGAACTTTTTGTAAACCTACTAATTGTTGCGTAGCTGATTTACATTCTTGTTTTCTTTATACTTATCTTCTTTCTTATTCTATTGCGTGACCAAGCGTGACTGTCACGTGACATAAGCAAGAAAACATATATTTTTTTGATAGTCATTTAAGTGTAGGTTTATGCAAAGCAATAGCTACTTGAACTACTATTAAAGTATAGTTGGCATTTCCGTTCACATGCATTATCGGAAGTGATAAATTTCGCTAGATGTTTTTAAAAGGCGACTGTTCATTCAGATATTGGTTAAAATGCAAGCATTTAAAAAACCTAGGATTAATTTTTTCCTAGGCTTCCTTATATATAAATGTTGGTATTTATAATTCCTTTTTCTTGTTTAACTGTTGGCCGACAACTAAAATTATACCTGCATAAACAATACATAATAACATTGTTGTAAGAGCCACATTCACTTCTAATGTGCTACTTGTAAGTTTCGACATAAATGAATCCAGCCAGTATGAATTAAGTTTGAAGTTATCCATTTTAATCCATGAATCACCAAGTGATAATACTGTACCAATAATCATTGGTCCGACAATATTACATGCAATGGCTCCGCCAGTTTTTCCAATCACCATCGAGATTACAAAGAATATTGTTGCGTAAGCAAGAATTAAAATAAGTTGTCCACCTAAAGATAAAATGTAATTTGTCGGCATTGAGCCTAACTGCCACATTGAACTACCAATTATCAATGAAAATATAATGCAGCTAATTCCCATAATAAGTGTTGAAATAATAACAGCGATATATTTTGAAATAAATACATCTTTTCTACTATAACCTCTAGCATAAATATTCTTTAAAGTGTTATTGGTATAATCATCACATATAAATAATGCCACGAAGATTGCACTTATCATTGTAAATGAAGCGCCGCCAATACTACTGATTGAAAAGGCAAAACCTGACTGAATGACATCTGTAGCATTACCGCTATCAGTCCATGATTTAGATATTAAAGCACTTAAGAAAAGCATTGCTAACATTATTCCAATACAAATATAAAAACTCTTTTGTTTAGCTAATTTGTTTAATTCAAATTTTATTAATTTATTCATCTTATTTACCAATCCTTTCAATGAAGTATTCTTCAAATCCAACTTTAGAACTTGTTAGTTCACTTACCTTTATGCCATTAGTTACAAGAACTTCATTCATATCACTCACTTTATCAAAATGTGAATAAACATTTAGACATTTACCAATTACTTCTACATCATTAATTCCTAGATTTGTTTTTAATAATTCTTTTGCCTTTGCAGTATTATTAACTTCAATTTTAATAAATTGTTTACATCTAGCTTCAAGTTCTGCGACACTGATTTCTTCTACTAAATTACCATTGTTAATAATTCCATATCTAGTGACAATTTTTGATAGTTCATCTAAAAGATGACTTGATATCAAAAATGTAACACCTCTTTCTTTGTTGATTTTAAGAATTATATCTCTTACTTCTTTAATACCCGCTGGATCTAAACCATTGATTGGTTCATCTAAAATAAGTAATTCAGGGTTTCCTAGTAATGCAATCGCAATTCCTAATCTTTGTCGCATACCTAATGAAAACTCTCCTGCTTTTTTATTTCCTGTATTGGCTAAACCGACTAATCTTAAATGCTCTTTAATTTCTTTATCCGTTCCACCATAAATAATAGAAAATCTCTTCATGTTTTCATACGCTGAAAAATTTGCATATAATCCTGGTGCTTCAATTAATGAACCTATTCTTCTTCGATTTTTATCTAAATCACTTGACTCAAATAATTCTATTGAACCATTGGTAGGAAAAATAGTTCCTAATATCAACTTCATAGTTGTAGTTTTGCCTGCACCGTTTTTACCAATAAAACCATATATATCACCTTTTTTGATGTTCATATTAACTTTATTAACTGCTTGCTTTGTGCCAAATGTTTTCGTTAAATCTTTTGTTTTGATAATGTACTCCATGTTATCCCTCTTTCTTTTATTTGACAAAGAACACTTATTGCAATAAAATAGGAACAGTTGTTCTTTTCTTTTGTATTATATAACATTGAGAAAAAAATTAAACAGAAAAACATAGTGGCTGTTCTTAGCGGAACACAAATGGAGGTTTTGTATCTTTATGAGAAAGAAAAATGTATCGACTGAATTTATTAAAACTTGTTATAGCAAAGCCTTAATTGAATTATTGAAGGATAAACCCTATTTTGATATTTCAGTAACCGATATTTGTAATAAAGCAGGTTTTGGAAGAACATCATATTATCGATATTTTAATAACAATAAAGATGATTTAATTTTATACATCGCACATTTAAGGTGGGAAGAATATAAAGAAAAACAAACTGAAGAAATTAGAAAAGATGAAGGTAAAATGCTTTTAAATCATGTTTATAACCACAAAGACTTTTTTCTATTATTAGCACAACAAAAATTGGATCATATCATATACAAAATTTTTCATAATGAATTCGGAAGAAAAGAAAACGAAGATGAATTATATAGCTATGGAAAAGCTTTTTTTGCTGGAGCATATTTCGGAATTACTTATGAATGGATTTTACAAGTGTGCATAGACACCCCTGATGAAATATCCGCTAAGTTCGCTCAAGGAATTTTCCTTGCCATTGAAAAAGCAAAGAAAGATGAAGAATTAGCAAAACCTGATGAGTTATAAAAATAGTGATGTAAATGAAATGACAAAAGCATATTTAATAATGAATAAAAGTAATAATATTTTTACCTAATACTTTGCATAATAAAAATAAGAATCATCAAATCTCGTATCTAACGAGATATCCTTAGAGAACAAGTATTTATCGTTTTTATTAATTTAAATGCGACCATGAGCCTAAAACAAGCCTTGTTTTTGATTTTAATACCTAATCGTTAGTTGCATTAATAAACTTTTCAAATTCCACACTAGATATTCGCCACTGCTTGCCAACTTTAAATGCTTTTAACTTTTTATCATTAATCAATTTAAGAATCGTTCTTCTTTTGAGATTAAGAAATTTCATTAGATCATTTACGCTATAAAATATCATTATTCAATTATCTCCTTTCTTAAAGCAACAAAAAAGGATATCCAAATTAATGAATACCCTTATATGCTATATATTTCGTTTAAAGTGTTACTCACACTATTCCACGATACTAAAATGTTATCATAAACCTATTGACTTTCATACCCCCAAACTGGAGACTATATAAACATTTTTTAATAGAAAAGAGATTAATTATTAAATAGATTTCGACGAAGTAAGAAATCCTTTTATTAAATTTATTTAGTTTATTTCTCTTCTTTTCTTTTTCCTTTTCCCTTTGTTCATTATTGACGGAAGAAACTAGGTTAATGACGACATTAACTGAGTTATTGGATACATTAATTATTATTGATAGAAAGACTAAAAGGGAATTTTGAAGTTCCCATTTTTTTAAAATATTTAGCAACCAACTATGTCATTGTGCATCGGAATCATGTCGTTGGACTCTAGGTGATTGTTATTTAGATATTCAACCCGCCACTGTCACAGATTCATCGTACCAAAGTATCTCGTAACTTTCATCATTGTTTTTGAGAACTACTGAAATAAAGTTAATCTATATTTATATTTTATCATTGCACCTTATTAAAAGAAACTCCCAAACTGAAGACTACTTCATTTTATTGTAGTAGCAATTAGAAAACAAATCAGAAAAGTTAACTTCAAATATTTTAGCCATTCTTACTATTGAATCAATTCTTGGAAACACCATAGCACTTTCCCATTTTGAAATACTAGATTCATGAACTCCTAGTTTAATCGCCAGTTGTTTTTGAGTAAGATGCTTTCTAATACGATGAAATTTAATTTGATCTGCTAATTGAATAAATTTAACTTGATACATATAATCCTCCAAAAGTTGTTATATGTATCACTCTCTTTAAACTAATTAGCAAGTTAATTCAATCAAAAAAAGACAAGCCCTGTTTATCAGAACTTGTCATCAAATTCGTTTAATTTTTACTATGTACTGAAATGACATTCAAACGTAGGTTGCAAGTAGGTTGCCGTAATGTTGAAGGTAGGTTGACAGTATCATCCACAGTGATTATCGCTATGTTTCCGTAACTGTATTTTTAAACAAAGAAAAAAAAGCCAACTCTTTATCGCTGACTTCCAATTAAAATTATTCTTTATCTACCTTGTCAGGTTTGAAAACAAACACAACGGCCATATCCTTACTAGGAGACCAAGAGGCAAAATATTCTTTGGTTTTCTTAACTGATTCCACACAGGAATTGCCATTATAATACCAATTGCTTCCATCGTAAACATACTCTCCATTTTTCAATTTAAGTATATCGCCTCCCAATATTACCCGATTCTCGTTTAAGAGTGTTTCTATTACCTCATCTCGATCACTAATTAGCCATGTATGACCAGAAATTCCTTGCTCTCTTAAATCTATTCGCTTATCCCACACTGTTTTCTTCATTTTCTATCCTCCTAATAAGCTCTTGTCCATAATTACAAGTTGATGATGCCGAAAAGTTATTATTATTGATTTAACTACATACTTGCTTTGCTTAGCAATTCAAAAATTTGGCTTAATATTTGTTCGGCTTCTTTTTTATTTAGGTTAATATTGCCATGAACTATCGTGTTGCGAACATCTCGTATTTGTCTAAAATTATTAGAATAATATTGGCTATCATAATATTTTTTATTGTTATCATACCTTATGTATTTTTTTTCAAGTTCTTTATACGCTTCTAGAACTGCATATTCATAATTTTTCTCTTTCAATAATTTATCTACTCTATTATTTAAACTGTCTTCATTGTTATTTAAAGATGAAACATATATTTTTAATGCATCATTCATATCATCATATCCTAAAAATTGCCTAAAATTTTTCATATCTTTATTAGAATTTTTTTCAAAATTTCCTATAACGAAACATTTAATATTTTTAGATAAAAGATATTCTAACTCGCTAAGTACCATTTTATTATTATCTCTTAAATCTACAAAAGCAAAGTCAACTTGCTCCATTATAGAAAGAACTTTAGAAAAAATAATATCCCCAGGAACTAAATCATACATTGATGCAATGGTAATATTATTTTCAGAGAATAATGGCATTAACAACTCTTTATAATGCTCGAATTTTTCAACCACACAACTCAAAAAGCATATTTTCTTATATTTTTTATATTTTAATGATGTATCTACATCAATGTTTATTGAAGGCTTATCATTAAGCTTTTGCATCCAATAAGCATTTAGTTCTTTAAATAATTCTGTATATGCCTCTTTTTCTTTGCCTTTTTCGCAATTTAGAGAAATTGCTTTTACACCACGCCTAGTATATCTATCTATATTGCTTTGATTCGCATATGGTAAAATAACATAGGCTTTTCTACGCATGTTACCAAGTCTTTCTTCAATAATTCTCCATATTAGTCTAGTATCTGGATCATTAAAACTATACCCAATAAGCAAAGGCGTCTTAGTAATAAATAAGTTCGCAATAAACGTTGACAATATGGGGTTTTTATTTAAAAATAAATCATAATCTTTTTCGGTTAATACCATTCTGTTTGGATCACTCAAATCTCCGTGGAGTTTGTAGATACTAGTTGTTCCTTTAAAATTTGTTGATAACATACTTTCATTCGTAACAACATTACAATTAGTTTCATAAGATTTTTCAAGCAGACAATCAAAATTGGTAGTTATTATTTGTTTGAATTTCAATTCGGCGAACGCCTTATGAGTTCCACTTGGAGCAATATTATGTATATTTAATAATTCAGTAATTTTTTCAATCAACTTAGCTCTAGAAAATTCTTCTTCATAGTATGAAATAGCATCTATTGGTCCGTCATATACATAATTAAAAATATCTAATTCAATAGAGATTTTTTCTCCAAGTTCATTCCAATTTAAAGGTTTTTTCCCTTCTACATTTAATGAAAATCCCGCCCCAATTATAGGAATACAATTACCTTCCACAATATCCTCTAATAAAGATTTTGGAAGTAGCTTCAAATAACTCATTTAATCACCTTCTAGATAGTATTTTATCATAAAATGTCTATTTTTTGAAATCTATTTAAAACAATATAAATCTAATCATTATTTTATAAAAAAGCATTCAAATGATATTTGACTGAGTATTGCTGGTAGGTTGTCGTAATGTTGAAAGCGAGATAACAATATCATGCAACACTATTATCGCTATGGTTCGGTAACTATATTTTTGATAAAAAAAGAAGTCAACTTTTTATCGCTGACTTCCGCGAAATAATCTTTTAATAAATTTTTATCTATTGATAACTTGATATTGTATATTTTCTCCTTCACCTATAAGCATAAAACTCATAGATTTTAAAGTTTTATCTGCTTCTTCTCTATTTAAGAATTTTTGAAGTGTTTTCGAAAATTCTGTATTTTGAGAAATAATGGGTTCAAAACTTAGTTCTTTTTGTTTAAATACATCCCAATAGAGCGGTAAAAGTCTCATAGCATCTCTCGAATCTATTGATTGAGATGCAATTTCAATAGCATTAAGTCCATTTGTAAAATATCTTTGATTACCTGTTCTTAAAGAATATGTAGCCATATTAAATCCAAATCCCATTAATAGCCAAGCAATTTCAATTGATACTTTTAGATTCTCGCTTTCCTTGTCTGGATTAAAGTTATCTAAGACTTTATTAATTTTTTCATCTTCTTCATCCATTAAAATTGGTACTATCATATTTTTTGAATTTTTTTGAAATACTCTTTTTTGAATCTCTTCTAAATTCTCAATTATCTTTTTCATTTTTTCTCCTTAATCACTTAGTGAGGTACTAAGTAATTTCCCTTCCATACATAACCTGCTTTATTTAGCATATCTAATTCTCGGGCAAATACTGTTGGACCAGGATACATTGGATTACTCGAAATAAGATTTGCTGGTGTTATATCTGATGCTACAAGGAATTTTTGTCCGTTATCTATTCCACTTTGTATCCAAGCATCATTTCTAGCTAATGTCCAGCTTGGATCATCTAATACATCAAAACCTTGCATGCCTTTAAATTTAGCTGTATCATCTAGTCTTCCGATAACTTTTACATCCTCAACAGCACATGTGTTGTGAACCAATATTCCCTCGCTACCAACATAGTAAGTATGATAGTCTTCTACTTCAAAATTATAGGTAGTTTCAGGTGTCTCTAGTTCTTCTGTTTCAAGCGATTCTATTGTACCATATTTTCCAGATGCTAACAATACATGCATTCCTGGTTTTAAGTCTTTTGATGCTACCCATTGACCATTATGCTCACTATTGTTTCTACCTTCAAAGTTAACTAAACGAGTATCTGATGCTGTATTAAGAATATAGAACGGGTGTTCAGGTGTACATACAATTTCTTCACTTTCACTTGGGTTCTCGTTTGGTGCTGTGTGGTTATTGATATAAGCATGAACCCAAGAATCGGTTTCTCCTCTAAATAAAGTTACGACTTCTTTTAATTCTTGCTCTTTAGTTTCTTCATTATAAGCCAAAACTTTATCTCCAATTTCAATGTTTTCTATTTTTTTATGGCCTGAGTCTGTTAAAATTGTCGTCCCTGCTATAAAACAATTTCCTTGTTTTGCGCAAGCATTATTTACTTGACCAGCATTATTACAAGCATATACCGCACTTGATATGCAATACATTAATGCACCTGTAGTAAAACCATCTATTAGT
>JAVBPE010000030.1:0-6375 GCA_031549865.1 Anaeroplasmataceae bacterium
TTAGCTAATATAATATATCAGCGAACTATGAAACTATCTAATACTATAAAGATTTTCTTTAAGAAAGTCTTTTTTTTAACTCTAACTTCTATATAAATGAAAAAGGCACTTATAAAAGTACCTTTTGTCATCACTCTGAAAAAGCATAAGGAAATTTCTTATGCTTTTTATGTATCTATTCTTTTCAAATCTTTAATATTTTTATTGCGATAAACTAAATCATCTCTTTTAATAAAACCACTATGTTCCCAAAAGGAATTTCCTATTTCATTTTTTTCAAATGCTACTAAAGCAACTTTATTAATTCCTTCTTTTTCTAAAGCATTTATAGCATTTTCTAATAAGTATGTTGCGATACCTTTGCCTCTATATTTAATATGGACTGCCGTATGATAAATATAACCACGCCTTCCATCGTGCCCAGCCATTATAACACCAACTATTTCTTCATTATGAAGTGCCACAAAGCATGTATTTGGATTTCTTTTTAAATAATTGCTAATTCCTTCTTTAGAATCATCAACGTCATTTAAACCCATTCCAGGTGTATTAATCCACAAATTATAAACATCATCATAATCATCTATATTCATTAATCTATAAATCATAAAATACCTCCATTTAAAATATCTAATAACTCTAATGGCGAATCTATTAAAAAATCTGGATTTAATTTCTTTAAATCTTCTTTATCTCTAAATCCCCAGCTTACAAGCACACACTTAATTCCTGCATTATCAGCCGTTAATTTATCAACTTCAGAATCTCCAATATAAATAGTTTTTTCTTTATTTGTTTTTAAATATTCCATCACTTTATTGATTCCATCATTAGATGGTTTTCTTTTTATATGATCGCACTCACCAATAACTATATCTATATATTTTGAATAATATTTTTCATATAATGAATCAACTGCTTTTTGATTTTTATTTGATACAATACCCATTTTATAATTTTTTGACTTTAAAATTTCTAATAAATCAATAATATTAGTGTATGGCTTAGTGTAAACATCCAATTTTTTAAAATAAAATTCTTGAAAGTCTTGAAATACTTTATCTTCCAAATTTTTAGATATATTATTGGGAATTGATAATTGAACCAATTTTTTAATTCCATTACCAATATAGCTTTTTATTTGAGACTCTGTTTTAATTTCACATCCATTTTTAACTAGTGCATAGTTGACCGCATTAGTTAAATCGGTTAAAGTGTTAAGTAAAGTTCCATCTAAATCAAAAATTATTGTATCTATCATATTATATAATCAGCGCAACGTCTATTATAAAATAAGTCTTTATATTTAATTCCAATTGCTTTATGAAGAGAATTTTCTTGATAATTAGCTAAATCATCTTCATTATTAAATACAGTTTCTAAAATCATATTAGAATTTCCTGTATTTAATATATCATAGTAAAAATTAATACTTATTAAACCATCTATTTTTCCTTCTAAACTTTTAAAATCTTCTTTTAAATCTTTTGCTTTAAAAGTAGGATTTAAAAAACTAGGATTATAATCCCAAATTACAATATGTTTAACCATTTACTTCCTCTTTCTTATTAAAAAAGTTATTTATAAAATTAAATCCTTTTTTAACACATAATTCATAAATTAAAATAAATATTTGCGCACAAATTATACCAAGCGCATAACCACAAATAACATCCGAAAAATAATGAACACCTAATACGATTCGACTAAATCCAACTAGTAAAACGATAAATCCACATAATACATAGAAGATTATTTTATTTTTTCTTTCTAGATTTGATTTGAAAATAAAATAAGCAATCATATAATATAAAAACATTGAATTCATTGAGTGACCTGAGGGGAATGAAGATGAGTGCTCATTCATCCATCTATTTTCTTCAATAGGACGCTCACGCATAATACACAATTTAATTAATGTATTTAATAAATATGTAAATATTGCACCTATACCTAATATAAATGATTTTATATCACCTTTATATTTTAATCCTACAAATAAAACGATAAAAACTATGACATAAAGATAACCGAGTTCCGTTATTAGTCTGAAAAACCAATAAAGAAAATTATATTTATCACCTCTAAAATCATAAGCAAAATCTCTAAATATTAAATCAATTTTTAATGATTCAAAACTTCTATTATTTAAAAATAGAAAAAAAGTTATAAAAATTAATAAATTTATTACTGATATTATAGCAATTTGAATATATAATTTTTTAGACATTTTTTCTTATAATCCTAAAGATTGTTTTTTCATTCTCATGTTTTATATCAACCGTGTCCACTAATAAGCCCAATAACTCAAGTTCATTAGTTGCATCACTTTCCCCCATTAATTCCCATCCGTATTCTTCTACTTCAAATTCACGTCCAACATTTAAAAACTCTTCTACTTGAGTACAAAATTTATCTTTACATTTTTTTGTTTCAAAAGTAAATGTTGTTTGTTCACGTTCAATTGAAATATTTGAATCAACCTTTAAAAAACCACTTTTTAATAAATAAAGCATAAATTCTTCCATTATCTTACATGCTTTTTTAATTTCTAACATTATGTTCATCCTTTCGTTTATGAAATGCTTCCGCTATTACTACTATTATAGCTGCCACAAACCCAGCTGCGAAACCATTATTGTACAAATCAAAGCCACCTTGGAAATCAATCATCATTGGAGAAACAATAATATGAAGCATTCCTGCCATAACTCCGGTGAAAAAGCCGTACCTTCCAGCTATAGGTGCTAAACCTGCTGAAAAGAAAAATGCTATTATTACCGAAACACTATTAAAATCTTTTCCAGAAATAAAAATTGATATTAACGAACCCACAAAAATAGGTAAGACATTTTTTAAATGCATTCCAAATGAAGCAAAACCCATTATTGTAAGAATAGTTCCAAAGACTGGACCATTTAAAGGTATTTTAAATATTATGACTATTAGCGTGCTTAATAATCCTAAAAAACCAAAATTTAATAAAACTGTTTCACGTCCAAAATCTCTAATATAATCGCTTACTAAACGTCCACTTCTTTTTAGCATATTACGATATTTTAAAAATACAGTATGATCTTGCAAAATAGCGATTATGATGCTTCCTATTGAAATTAAAAGTAATATTGAAAATAAAACCCAATGAAAATCATTTGAAACATAAGATTCAGTTACAACATTTAATCCTATTGCTTTAAATGTTGCATTGAAAAATAATGAAATAATTCCTAGACAAAAACCTGTATTAAATAAATTATACCCTTGGTGAAATAATACTGTATGTGAAGCTAAAGCAGGAATTAAGAATCCTGCAATGACACCGCATATTATTCCAAAGGGAATGCCTATATATAATGGAAATCCAAACCCAAACATTGCGTATGATACTAAAGGGGAGATTCCAGTAGAAAATAATATTGTTATTATAAAATTTCTAAATGGAGCTTTTTTGGCTTTAGCATAAAGAAATATTCCTAAATAAATTGGTAAAGTATTGAATATATTTTTTCCAAAAAAAGAAAAACCCATAATACAAATGATACCAGCAAAAACAGGCCCTGTAATTTTAAGTTTTAATTTTTTCAATAGTAAATAATTAAATAAAAGAATTGTCGCTACATTTAATAAAGTGGACCCTATTCCTGCAATTGCAATATAATCAGTTATTAATATTGAGGGGCTTGTTGCAATTATATAATACCCATAAAATACATCTTTTATTGGTTCAAAACAAAATGACATGATTAATAATATTAAAAAAAGTAACGGTATGTACATTTGTTCTTTAAGTTCTCTTAAAATTCTCTTCAATATATCAACTCCTAATAGATTTATTATAACAAAAAGAGAAATAAACATAAATATTTTTTGGGTATTTTTTTATTTTTATTATTGATATACAAATTTATTTTGATTAAAAATCGATTATTGCTAATAATAATTTAGGTGAGTTAATGAGCTACTATAATTATCATGGAATTATTAGAAAAAAAATATTAGCTGGAATGCTTAGAAAGTATGAATTTGTAACTGAATATCATAGAATTAAACCAGCATTATTGTTATATTTTGAAGACGAGACAATCTATCCTATTAGAGAACATCGATTTAATGAATATTTAATTATATTAGAAAATTTGCATTTAAATGAATAAAGACCGAAAAATTTTCGGTCTTTATTATTATATATTTCTATACCCAAATTGATAAATATGATCTGCAACTCTTTCTAAGTTACTTACCAAATTAATAAATATTCCACTATTTGAAGGAGAGCAAGCACCTTCATTTAAACGTTTAATATGATCATCAATTAATTTTTTCTTATTTGCATCTACTAAATCTTCATAGAAATCTAATTTTTCAATATTTTTAGAATGATTCATAAATTTATCCATAGATTCATTAAATAATTCTTTTACGTTATTAAACATTTCTTCTAATGAAATAATAATTTCATCTTTAAATACTAAATCATTACTAATAGTTTCATTTAAATACTTTCCAACATTATCTGCAATTTCTAAAATACGATTAATATCCATTAATGATTTATACAAATCATTAATAATGTTAGTTGTTTTTTCATCATTATTAGTAGTTACTTTAACCATATATTCAACTATATCTTTATGCATTTTTTTAGCATCAGATATTTCTTTATTTACAATAGTTAACTTATCTAAATCTTTTTTACAAAAGGCATCCATTGCATCTTCTAACGCTTTAAAAGATAATTCAGATAACTTTTTAAATTCTTGATATAAAGGAATTAAAGCTGTGGTTTGAGTTAACAATAATCTTTCATCCAAACTCTTAAAATCTTCTTCTTTTTTAGGATCTCTAATTAGAATTTTAGATAGTTTAACAAATCCATTAACAAATGGTAAGAATATGATCGTACATACTAAATTAAATAAAGTATGGAACATCGCAATTTGAGTTGTTTTAAATGGGAATGCTTTTTCTAAAGTATCAACCATGAAATTTTTCCAAATTAATAAAATTATTGTAAACACAACTGAGCCAAAGACATTAAACATTAAGTGAATTATGGCGGCTCGTTTTGCATTAGTATTTGTTCCTATTGAAGAAATTAATGCTGTAACACAAGTCCCAATGTTTGTCCCTAAAATAACAAATAAAATATCATTAGGATTTTTACCAATCATCATTCCTGCTCCAACCATTGAAATAATAATAGTTGTAACAGCTGATGAACTTTGAACTATTGCTGTAACTGCTAATCCCACAAATAAAAGTAAAAATGGATTTGAAATACTTGTTAGTACATTAGTTATTGCTTCAGATTCTTTAAATGTATTCATTGATAATGACATAACCATTAATCCTACGAAAACTAGTCCAATGCCTGCTAAACAATTTCCAAGATTTTTCTTTTTCTTAAAAATCATTGTAATAAAGAAACCTATTGCAGTTAATGAAACGGCAATTTTAGAGATATCAAATGATTCTAGTGCAACAATTTGAGCTGTAATAGTTGTCCCAATATTTGCACCCATAATCATAGCTGTAGCTTGTGTTAAATTTAAAATACCTGAATTTACAAATCCAACGATCATAACCGTTACGACGGAAGAACTTTGAACTATGCATGTTACACCAACACCAACACCGACACCCATTAAACGATTTTTAGAAATTTTTTCAAACACTTTTTTAAGTTTGCTACTTGCAATATTTTCTAAACTTGATGATAAATAATTAAAGCCTAGTAAAAATGCACCTAATCCCCCTAATAATTCAACTACTGAATAAAAATAATTCATTTTTTTCCTCCAAATTAAAAATGAGTAGACGTAGTCCACCCAGTTTGACAGACTCCACCATTTAAAAATATTAAATTTTAATAAACAAAAATGAGCGGACGTAGTCCACCCATATTGACAGACTCCACCATTTAAATTCCTGTTTAGTTTTAAAGATTTCTCTCAAAAATCTCTACTAGCATATTATCATAGAATACGACATATATCAATTATTTTGTTTAAATTTTCTGATTCTATCCCCTGTAAAAACGTTTTTAAAATCATAAAAAGTATTGAATTTCAAGATTTAGAAGTAAGAAATTGATAAAACATTGTAAAGTATTAAAATAAAACTTTAAAGAAAATGTAAAAATGAAACTAATAAATATGTTTTTTTATGTTCAATTATTATATAAATTTTTAAATATATGCTTTAATAATTTAAGAATAAATATGAAATTAAAAAATAATAAAAATCCACCAGTCTAACTGGTGGTTTTTCATTTTCGGGCATAGCCCTCTATTATTGGCTGCGCTTAGTAAGCGCATATGTGTAGCCTACCTATTGCATTTTTTATTTGCTACCCGTAAACGGGTCTCCTTCAAA
>JAVBPE010000009.1:0-50032 GCA_031549865.1 Anaeroplasmataceae bacterium
TTTCAGAGTGATGACAAAAGGTACTTTTATAAGTGCCTTTTTCATTTATATAGAAGTTAGAGTTAAAAAAAAGACTTTCTTAAAGAAAATCTTTATAGTATTAGATAGTTTCATAGTTCGCTGATATATTATATTAGCTAATTTATTTAAATTGTGCATCGCGAAAATAACCAAGACCCTGTCTTGATTTTTTTTACGACCTCTTAGGAAAGTAAATCCTAAATTATTATTAAATTTAGTTTGAGCGAAACATCTCTCAATTGTAATTTTCCTAAGTGGATATAATTCTTTACCTAAATCAGATAATCTAATCTCTCTTGCATAGTCAGCTGCATGTTCAAGTAAATGTCTTTGTATTTCTTTACACGGTTGATTAGTACATTTGTGTTTCACTGGACAATTCTTACAATCTTGATTTCTTGACTTAAATACTAATTTACCTTCTGAGTTTAATCCTCTATATGTTAAAGGTATTCCTAATGGACATATGTATCGATTATTTAATTTATCAAATTTATAGTTAGATGAAGTAAAAGGTATTTCTAAATCATTTTTAGTTCTTTTCTTAGCTCCCTTAGGTCTTGTATAGGGCACAACTGGTTTCTTTCCTTTAGATATTATTTGATTAAGTACTACAGGTGAAGTATATCCTGCATCCATTACTACATTCTCTAATTTATCATCATTTAATAATTCTTCTAAAAAGTCTGGAGCCGTATTATTATCATTTAGGTTACCAGGATATACTTTACATCCTGTTACCCATCCTGATTTATCACAAGCTACTTGAGTTGAATAAGCTAATTGTCTTTCTTTTTCACCTTTGTGAAACATTCCACATTCCTTATCAGTAGTAGATATTATTTCTTTTTTAGTTTTTATTTCTAGAGGTTTCTTTCCTTCAATCTTTCTTATTTCATTTATTTCCTCATTTAAAGCTATTACATAGTTATTATAAGATTCTTCAATAACCTCATATTCAATCTTCTTTTTATTAGCGTAAGCTTTTGTATGAGTAGAATCAACGAATATTGATTCTTTATTTATTAATCCTTTTTCATTTATTTGATTTAATATTTCATTAAAGATATTATCAAATATATCAGTATTCACAAATCTTCTTTCATAATTCTTCGAGAAAGTAGAATAGTGTGGAATATTATCATTGAAATCAAATCCTAAAAACCAACGATAGGCAATGTTCACTTCAATTTCTTTTACCGTTTGTCTCATTGATTTTATTCCAAATAAATATTGAATAAATAATATTTTAAATAAAACTACTGGATCTACTGAAGGTCTACCTATATCTTCACTATATAAATGTTTTACTTTATCTCTAATGAATTCAAAGTCTATTACATTATCTATTTTTCTTACTAAATGTGATTGTGGAACTAATGAATCCATATCTACAAATTGCATTATTGACTTTGATTTGTTTTCTTTTTTTGTAATCATATTTATCACACTTCCTATGACTATATTTTACCATTTTTAGAACTACTCATAAAGAATTACTTTTCCACTATATTACTTACAATAAAAGAAAAAGCCTACCTTTCGGTAGACTTTGTCAACACTCTGAAACTATCTTTCGATAGTTTTTTTATTTGTTAATAAAAAAACATTTGAATTAGTTTAGATAATGATAAAAAACAAAAAAAAATAACTTATATGTTGAAATGAGTAAACGCGTAAAAAAGTAAATTTTTATATTGAATTGAAATAATAATTATGTTATCATTATATCGGTAGCCGATATATCGGCAAACATAAGGAGGTACTATGCCAGAGAGTTTTGAAAGAGGTGCTTTAACTGAAGCAGTCTATTATATATTGCTTTCCTTAATGGAACCACTCCATGGATACGGAATAATGAAAAAAGTAGAAGATTTAAGCGATAAAAGAGTTCGTCTTGGCGCTGGTACATTATATGGAGCCCTTAACACATTATTAGAGAAGAAATGGATAGATTATGCAGTTAATAGTGATAAAAATAAGAAAGAGTATATTATAACGTCATATGGACAAATAATAGTTGAAAATGAATTAAAGCGTTTAGAAGAATTATTAAATAATGGACGCAAAATATTGGAGGAAAAAGATGCGAATAACAAGATTTAAGGCATTTTGGGATTTTGAAAAAGAAGAAAAATATCTTAATTCAATGGCTCAAAAGGGTTATAATTTAATCGATTATTTTTGGATAAGATATGTTTTTGAACGTGACAAGTCAAATCCATATAAGTACCGCATTATTTTTTTACAAAAAAGGGCAAAAGAAATAGAAAGTCAAAATTATTTAGATTTCTTGGAAGAAAACGGGGTTGAATGTATTGCAACCTACATGCACTGGGCCTATGTAAGATCTAAAACTGATAGTGATTTTGAGATATATACTGATAAGGCGGATGTTATTAATCATTTATCCATTATCAGTAAATTTTGGCTAAGGGCTGGTTTATTTGAATTAGTAGTTGCTATTATAGAATTTTTTACAGTTTTTATGTTATATTTTCGTTTTGGAGAAAAACATTTAGTATACTTTATATTAGCATGTCTACTGTTAGTATTTTCAAGTGTTTTTTTAGGAATGTATTTTAAATTAAAAAAACAGATAAAAAAAATAAGAAAGGAATTAATAATTAATGAATAATATTATGGAAAATGTATTAGAAATAAAGAATTTAACAAAGACGTTTGTTATATCTAAAAAACAACAAAAAATAGAAAGAACAAACATAAAAAAGAAAACAGCAGTTAACGATTTATCATTTGTAGTAAAAAAAGGGAGTGTATATGGTTTATTAGGACCAAACGGTGCTGGTAAAACTACAACATTAAGAATATTATCTACACTTATTAAAGCTGATCAAGGAGATGCTTATATTTTAGGACATTCAGTAAAAAATGAATCTGAAGAAGTTAGAAAACATATAGGATTTTTAACGAGTGAATTAAAACTTGAAGATTTTTTCACTCCAGATTATTTGTATGATTTTTTTAGTCAAATTCATGGAGTCGATTTAGAAAAAGCTAAAATGCGAAAAGAATTATTATTCAAGAAATTTGGAATAGATAAATTTAAAGAAGTTAAAGTTGCTAACCTATCAACAGGAATGAAACAAAAAATTTCACTTGTTATATCACTTGTACATGATCCTGAGATTATTATATTTGATGAACCAACAAATGGACTAGATGTATTAACGGCAAAAGTTGTTACAGATTACCTTTTAGACTTAAAAGAAGAAGGTAAAACAATAATAGTCTCAACACATATTTTTAGTTTAATTGAAAAAATTTGTGATTATGTGGGTATTATTATTGATGGAAAGATGATTTTAGAAGGCAAACTTGATGAGGTTTGTCAAAATAATGATTTAGAAATGGTTTTCTTTAATTGCTATAAAGATACAGTAGGTGAAGAATAATGAAAAATATAATTACAATTGTAAAAAAAGAATTAAAGAGATTTTTTACGGATAGAAGAATGGTTTTAACATTAATTTTACCTGGGTTACTTATTTTTGTTTTATATAGCTTAATGGGTAGTTTTATGTCAGATATGTATACAGTAGGTGATGATTATACGACTACCGTTTCATATATAGGAGAAATGCCAACTGAGCTTGATGAGGCTATATTAGCGTTAAAAGATGTTAATTTCAAAGTTGAGGCAACAAAAGCATTAGACTCAGATATAGAAAGTATAAAAGAGAAAATTCAAAATGGTGAAATTGATTTATTGATCATCTTTCCTCTTGATTTTAATTTAACTGCCGAAAGCGAAAGCAATGTAGAACTTTATTATAATTCGATTCAAACAACTTCATATAATGCCTTTATAAATTATAAAGAAGTCATAAATAGTTATAGATGTCAAACAACATATTTATATAATTTAAACGCTAATAGTAATATACAATATGATATGGCAAGTGAAAAAGATATATCAGGAAAAATATTTGCAACGCTATTACCGTTATTAATAATTATGTTCTTATTTTCAGGATGTATGGCGGTAACTCCAGAATCAATTTCTGGGGAAAAAGAAAGAGGCACAATTGCCACATTACTTGTAACTCCTATGAAACGCTCTGAACTAGCAATAGGGAAAATTATTTCACTATCAATTGTTTCGTTAGTCAGTGCTATATCAAGTACTGTAGGAACAATACTATCATTACCAAAGCTTATGGCTGCCTCAGGTTCCATGACATTTGATTATGGATTTAGTGACTATTTAGCTATATTCTTAATAATTATTTCAATGGTGTTAGTTATTGTATCTTTAATGGCAATAATCTCAACTTTTGCCAAAAGTGTTAAAGAAGCAAGCTCATTGGTTTTACCTTTAATGATTATTGTTATGCTTATTGGTTTGTCATCAATGTTATTCTCAACTCCACCTAGTAATGCTTTATTATATTGTATTCCATTGTTTTCTGGTGTGCAAAATTTATCAGGTATTCTAACATTTAATATAAACTGGCTACATGTATTTATATCTGTTGGTTCTTCAATTGGATTTACACTATTATTTGTATATGTATTGGTTAGAATGTTTAATAATGAAAAAATTATATTTAATAAATAATTAAAGAGAATGGATTTTATATCCATCCTCTTTTTTAAAAAATAAAAAAAGCATCAATAGATGCTTATAATTTTAAAGTGGCGATTCGGAAGGGACTCGAACCCCAGACCTACGGCTTAGAAGGCCGTTGCTCTATCCAGCTGAGCTACCGAACCAGCTCAAATTTGCACTGCCTTTATATTATATAATAAAATAGATTAGTTGTAAAGAGAAAAAACACTTTTGTTCTCAATCTATTTCAAAGAAAAAGCTATTTGATAAATAAAATCAAATAGCTTTTTGATTAATAATAAATATCTTCTTTTATTTTGTTTACAACATCATCACCTAATAATACTTTTACAATATCTAATCCAAAATCTATGCTTGCTGCAGCACTCTTGCCAGTAATAAATGGATAGTCAATAACGCTATATGTATCAATAAAATTGCCTTTAAAATCTTTATTCATACTAACAAAGCAAGTGTAATTTTTATTTTCTAATAAACCCATCTTACCTAAAATAGTAGGAGCTGCGCATATTGCAGCGATATATCTATCATTTTGATAGAAATAGTCTATCAAATTTAAAACTTTTTCTTCAACTTGTAATTTTTTATAATGAGGACCGCCAGGTAAGAATAGGCAATCATAATCTAAGCAATTACAATCATTAATATTTTTAATATTTGTTAAACTTATTTTATGAGATGAAAGAACAGTTGATTCTTCAATACTAAAAATATCAACCAAAATTCCTCCTCTAATTAAAATGTCAACAGTACCAATGAGTTCCAATTCTTCAAAACCATTTGCGATTACAGCCATTACTTTTTTCATATAATTCCTCCATCAATTAATAAAATTTCTTTTACGTTTTCTTTATAAATACCTAAAATAAATATATTTTCTAATTTAACTAAAACACTATATTTGTATAAGTCCAAAATTGAATAATTAATATCATATTTTTCTTTAATTAGTCTTAGATATTCTTTTTTACTTTTTGGATCTAATTTTTCCACCCACCACAAAGGTGGTTTAATTTTAAAATAATCTAAATAATCATAAATAAGTTTTTGATGTAATATTTGATAATATTTTTTATTTGAACAAAAGTCATCGATTTTTTTGAATATATTTTCTAATTTTTGATTATATCCATCTAATTTATCAAGATTAAAGAAGAAATCAAAATAATTACTTTCATTATCTAAAATAAAATTTATAGAATCCTTCATATACATTTTATTATAATATATTTCGAACGAATTTTCTACTCTATGTATATTTATAATGTCTTCTTTTGATAAATAATTATTTTTAATAATCTCATAAGGAGCGTGATTATCATATAAATATCCATGAATTTTCTCTTCTGATTTTAACTTTGTACCATAAAGCAACTTTAAAAAACCTAACTGTAATTCTTTTGGTCTTAAACTTAATACTTCATTAAATGTTTTAATGAAACTATTATAGTCTTCATGCGGTAAACCGGCTATTAAATCAAGATGTAAATCAATTACATTACCATTTTGAATCAAATTAATATTATTGAATAATTTAATATTATCTTGTATTCTATCAACAGCAATATTTGCTAATATATTTGTTGATTGGATTCCAATTTCAAATCTAAATAAATTCTTTGGGGCAACTTTATTAATATACTCGATGACATCCGGACTTAATAAATCACCAGTTATTTCAAATTGGAAACTATTATTTGGTTTATGATTTAAGATTATAAAGTTTATTAATTCAATAAACATTTTTTTATTAGCATTAAAAGTTCTATCCAAAAACTTAAATACTCTTCCTTTTTTATTTATTAGATCCAAAATAGATTTTTTAATTTCTTCAATATTGAAAAAACGCACTTTATTATCTAATGAAGCCATACAATATGAACATTTATATGGACATCCTCTTGATGTTTCAATATAAATTATTTTATTTTCAACATCATCATATAAATCATAAGCCATTTTAAGTTTATTCAAATCGACTAATTTATCAAAAGTGTATTTATTTTCATAATATAAATTAGGAATAGAATTATAATCGAAAATATTATTATATAATTGGTGAAGAAGAAGATTGAAAGTTTCTTCACCTTCGTTCTTTATAACGAATTTGGCCAAGCTATTAGAAATATAATACATAGCATTATAAGACACTTCTGGTCCACCTAAAATTATAGTTTTATTATGTAATTTTAAAATACTTAAAATCTCTATTATAAAATTTACATT
Source organism: Anaeroplasmataceae bacterium (assembly GCA_031549865.1). Lineage (GTDB taxonomy): Bacteria > Bacillota_I > Bacilli_A > Acholeplasmatales > Anaeroplasmataceae > JAVBPE01. The sequence continues at coordinate 6,842 of JAVBPE010000009.1, forward strand.
CCAAATGTAAACTGAAAAAGCAATAATATCATAATTTAATAAAGTATCGGTTATACTATTAATAGTATCTTTAATTGTATATTCTAAAATATCACAAGGATAACTTGTATTTTTTTTAAGAAGTCTAATCGCTAAGTTTGGATGAATATATTTGGCATTAATTGCCACTAAAACTGTTTTCATAAGGGTCACCTTTTTAATTGTAGCACAAAATTAAAAAAATAACTTAAATCATTTGTTCTTTTGTGGTAAAATAAGAATAATTTGAGGTGTTAAAATGACAGAATTAGAAAAAGAATATACAGAATTGAAAAACAAAGTACAAATTGAAATTTTAAAGTTATGCAAAGTAGAAAAAGAAAATTTTTTGCTTGATCAAACGCATTTAATCCTTGTTGGTAAATATCAATTACAGGTTTTTAAAAATTTCTATTTTTTAAAGAAAATGAATAGATGTTTAACTCTATATAAAGAAGGTAAAACGATATCTGAAATTAATGAAATTGTTGATGTTGAACTAAAAAGTGATAGAGTTAAATTAGCAAATTATGAGAAAAGTATTGAAGATGCTAAAAAATATGAAAAAAAATATGCTTTATTAAATAATAACGATTTATTACGTATTGAAGAAATGTTTATGAATTTATGTTTTGATTATCATCCAATGATCAAAATACATATGTCACAAACAGAATTACAAATTTGGAATATCTTAGAATTTAGTTATAGAAGTAATAATCTATCATCATTACAAGGATTTTATAATGAATCACAATTAACAAAAGCAATTTATAATGAAAAAACAGCAGTAGAAGATATAAAATATTATAAAAATATATTATATGATGCAAAGAAGCGTTATAATAGTCTTTTAGAGACTTATCCACAAAATATAAAATCATTTTTACATGATGACATAGAAGTAGCAAAATTGATTGCTAAACATCGTAATGATGCTTATAGACTTAAAGATGATATAAAAAAATATAAACCAGAATATGATAGTATTTTTGCTGATACAATAATTAATTAAGAAAACTAATTGCAAAGAAGGTGGTTTGTATGCCTATTGGCGAGGAATGTATAATACAAACAAAAAAAGTAGTGAAAATAAATTAATAAGAGAGGCCTTTTTATGCAAAGAGATTATGAATTAGAAATAATAGACATTATAAAAAATGATCTTAATGAAGAAGAAAAAAGAAATGCTTTACTACAATATCATGAAAGCGATATTGCACAAATTATTCCTTTAATTAGCAAGGAAGATCGTCTAAAACTATATAATATTTTAGGTGATGAAGAAACTTCAAATGTATTCAGTTTTATTGATGATGTTGAAGAATATATACATGAGCTTAATGACCAAGAAGCTGCAGATATCATTGAAATGATGGATGTTGATGATGCGATTGATTTATTAGATGAACTTGATGAATCTAAAGCTCAATCAATTTATGAATTAATGGATAGTGAAGCTCAAGAAGATATAAAATTGGTTAACACCTATACCGAAGAGCAAATAGGTAGCAAACTTACAACTAATTACATTTGTATCCAAAAAGATATAACTGTAAAAGCTGCAATGCGCGAAGTTATAAAAGAAGCTGCTTCAAACGATAATGTTTCAACAATATATGTTGTAGATGAAAAAAATATTTATTATGGTATTTTAGAACTTCGTGATTTAATTATTGCAAGAGATACTGACGATTTAAATAAATTCATTAAGACATCTTATCCATTTTTATATGCTAAAGAAAATATTAGTGATGTTATTAATGATTTGAAAGAAGCTAGTCTTGATTCAATGGCAGTTTTAAATGATAAAAATGAATTAATTGGAGTTATAACTAGTTCTGATATCATAGAAACAATTGATGAAGAACTTGGAGAAGATTATGCTAAATTAGCCGGTTTAACTGGTGAAGAAGATTTAAAAGAGCCAATTTTATCTTCAATTAAAAAAAGAATACCATGGCTTATCATATTATTATTCTTGGGTTTAATTGTCTCATCATTAATATCTACATTTGAAGCTGTAGTAGTTGTGCTACCGGCAATAGTATTCTTTCAATCTTTAATATTAGATATGGCAGGAAACACAGGTACTCAAAGTTTGGCTGTTACTATTAGATTCTTATCGGGGGAAAAAGATAATAAAAAAGCTATTTCTAGACTATTATTTAAAGAATTCGCAATTGGATTCTTTAATGGTATAATTTTAAGTGTTATCGGTTTTATAACAGTATTTTTATTCTTATTTATTTCAAAGCAATCAATTGTCTCAGATGTTTTTGTAGTTAGTGAAGCATTAAAAGCGTCTTCAATTGTAGCAATTTCCTTATTAGCGGCAATGAGTATTTGTTCACTTATTGGTTCATTTATGCCAATATTCTTTGTGAAAATTAAAGTTGATCCAGCGGTTGCATCTGGACCATTTATTACCACAATAAACGATATTTTAGCAGTGCTTATTTATTATGGATTAGCTTATCTTTTATTTATATTATAAAATAAAAATGTAGGGAAACGTAGTGACGTTTTCCTTTTATTTTTTATTTAAATAGTGTATAATTTCTAAGAGGTGATATTATGGCGTTTTTACCTTTAACAAAAGAAGAAATGATAATATATGGTTGGGAACAACCAGATTTTGTATATGTAATTGGTGATGCATACATTGATCACCCAAGTTTTGGACCGGCAATTATATCAAGAACTTTAGAAAATTTTGGATATAAAGTTGCAATTATAAGTCAACCAGATATTAATAATAACAATGATTTTAAAGAATTTGGAACTCCCCGTTTAGGCTTTTTAGTGTCAAGTGGAAATATTGATTCAATGGTTAATCATTATTCAGTTTCGAAAAGAAAACGTAAATCTGATTATTATACTCCAAATGGAGAAATGGGCAAAAGACCAGACAGGGCATTAATTAGATACTCTTCAAAATTAAGAGATTTATTCCCTAATAGTGCAATTATAATTGGAGGAATTGAAGCTTCTTTAAGAAGACTAGCTCATTATGATTACTGGGATAATAAAGTCAGACGTTCAGTTCTATTAGATTCTAAAGCAGATTTATTATTATATGGCATGGGTGAAAAAACAATAGTTCAAGTAGCGGATGCTTTAGATTCAGGTATGGACATAAATGATGTAATCTATATTAGAAATAGTGTTTGGAAAACTAAAAAAGAATTTTTACTACCTAGCGATTATATTTTATTACCAGAATACGACTTATTAATAGAAGATAAGATGAAATACGTTGAATCATTTAAAATACAATATAAAAATACTGATGCGTTTACATCTACAACTTTAGTAGAACCTTATAAAAATGTTTTTGTAGTTCAAAATCCACCAGAATTTCCATTATCAAGAGAAGAAATGGATCAAACATATAGCCTTCCATATATGAGGAGATGCCATCCTTTGATTGAAGCTAAAGGACATGTTCCTGCTATTGATGAAGTAAAATTTAGTGTTATATCGAATAGAGGATGTTATGGTGGATGTCATTTTTGTGCCCTTACCATGCATCAAGGACGTATTATTCAATCAAGAAGTAAAGAATCTATTATAAATGAAATCAAATTAATATCAGAAGAAGAGGATTTTAAAGGATATATTCATGATGTTGGTGGACCAACAGCTAATTTTTATAATCCAGCATGTAAAAAACAAATGTCAAAAGGTGTATGCACTAATAAAGAGTGCATTGGTTATAAACCTTGTAATAATTTGGAAGTAGATCATAGTGAATATTTAGATATATTAAAGGAAGCTAGAAGTTTGCCAAAAATAAAAAAAGTATTTGTTCGTTCGGGATTACGCTATGATTATATTATGTATGATAAAAATAAAGAATTTTTTGAAGAGTTAGTAAAACATCATATATCAGGACAATTAAAAGTCGCTCCAGAACATATTGATGATAAAGTTTTAGTGAGAATGGGAAAACCTTCTAAAGAATTATATGATGATTTTTGCAAACGATATGAAATACTTAATAAAAAATTCGATAAAAATCAATTTATAGTGCCATATTTAATGAGTAGCCATCCTGGATCAGATTTAAACAGTGCGATAAAATTAGCAGAATATTTAAGAGATATTAATCATATGCCAATGCAAGTCCAAGATTTTTATCCGACACCTGGAACTGCTTCAACTTGTATGTATTATACAAATATTGACCCTTTTACAGATGAAGAAGTATTTGTTCCTAAAGACCCACATGAAAAAGCAATGCAAAGGGCACTTATGCAATATAAATTACCTCAAAACTATGATTTAGTTTATGAGGCATTAACAAAAGCTAAAAGAAAGGATTTAATCGGTTTTACAAAAGACTGTTTAATTAAACCAAGACGATGAAAAAAATTTTTACAATAATATTCTTATTAATAACGATGCTTTCAATTCAAAGTTGTGATAATAAAGAAGATACAAATGAGGAATTAAAAGAAATAGGAAAATCAATTGAATTGTTTATAGATAATCAATTGAGTAATTATTTAAGAATAACAGATGAAATAACTACTGTAGATCATTATGTTTTATTAGGACTTGTTTTACTGCAAGATACTAAATTCGCAGAAAAAGCTAGATTCATTGATTATTATGTTCCATCATCAAAAATGAAAAATTATTTAGAAAAAACTTATTATAACGATCGTTATATAAATAATCCTAATATATACGATATTGTAAAAGTAGTTTCTATTAAAAAAGCCTATAATTTTGATAATACGCAAGAAAAAGAATTGTTTAATAAATTGCCTAATGATGATATTAATGAATATAATGTTTGTTGGTATATGTTAGAAGCCGCTTTATTAAATGATGAATCAAAAAATGATCTATTTGAAGATATTTTTGATAAAGTTATAACTACAAAAGATTCTGATACAATTGCAATGAGTATATATGCTAATTATATCGGCAATTATATCTATAATGATGATTTATTATATGATTTTTTAGCTTCAGCAGCATCTGAAACTGGAATATCTACATTTGATTATATGACAAATGAATTATCAACTACTGGCAATGCGTGCTCTACATCAATGAGCATTATCACCTTTGCCTTGGTGAATTTAATTAATTATTCAAACAGATGGTATTCAAACGATTACTATTTAGTTGATATACTAATTAGTTACCAAAATAAAGATGGTTCTTTTTCATACAATATATCTGATGATCCTGATTTAGATTTTTCATCTCCCCAAGCTTTTGCAGCTTTAGCGTGTGCATATTATTCAATAAAGAATCAAACATTTACATATTTATTCTAAAATGAAAGAAATAAAAATCAAAATTATATTATCGATTTTAGCTATCTTTGTAATTGTTTTAGGGACAATATACATTTATAAAAAAAACAATAATAACGATTCGATTAATCAAATTAGTATCATTATTTATGATAAAGACGATACTATTTTATTTAATGATGTCTATGAAACTAAAGTTATATATTTAATAGAATTATTAGATGAATTTTATACAGTAGAAGTAAAAGATGGATTTTTATATAAAATAGGAAAAGAAGATATTTATTTAGAAGCATACGATAATAAAAAAGAATACATAATGATAATGGTGAATTCAAACTATTCGACTAAAGGTGTAAATACATTAAAACTAAAAAATGAAATGAATATTGAATTTAAAATAAAGAAAGTATGAAAAAGATATATAATATTGTAATAATTGCAATTTGTGCGGGGTTATTATTTATATTTGAACAAGCACTTTCATTTTTACCAAATATTCAAATTACTTTCCTTTTAATAATTCTATACTCGAAAAATTTAAAAACAAAAGACACTTTACTCATTATATTAATTCATGTATTATTAGATAATTTATTTAACGGGAGTTTTTTATTTCATTTTGTAATTCCGATGTTTATTGGATATGCTATTATTCCTATAAGTTTAAATACTATTTTTAAAAACAAAAGTAATATTTTGTTTTTAGCAATTTTAAGCATTATTTTTTCGATATTTTACGCTATATGTTTTATTATACCAAGTTGTTATGTCTATGAAATTAAATATAGTGCTTATATTCTTTCTGATATTCCTTTCACAATTATTCTTTCTATGAGCTCGTTTTTAACAGTTCTATGGCTTCTCAAGCCATTAAATAACATGTTTAGACAAATATTGTCAAAAAATAATAATGTAACAAAAGAAAAATAATATTTTTACAAAATCTTTAAAAAAACCATTGTAAAACTAAAAAAACGTGTTATAATATTATTGTATCTTTTAAGATACATCCCTATCCCAAACGTGCACGAGAGTGCACAGTGAATTTCATAATTCACAATCCCCTTTTAGCCTCAGGATCCCCATCCTGAGGTCATTTTATTTAATGAGGTGAAAATATGAATTACATTGATGAAATCAAAAGTTTTTTACCAAGAAATATAGAAGAAGAAATAGAGAAAAATGTTGCGCTAGATTTTATTTTAAAAAATGAAAATGTTTTATTACGCGATAATAAAATAGCGCATATGTCATCTTCAGGTATTATATTAAATAAAGATTTAACTAAAATGTTAATGATTTATCATAATATATATGATACATGGGGATGGACAGGTGGACATACAGATGGTAATCCTTCACTTAGTCATGTAGCATATCAAGAAGCATTGGAAGAAACCAATATTGAAAAATTAGAATTTTTTACAAAAAAAATATATTCAATTGATATTCTTCCAGTATCTGAACATTACAAAAATAATAAATATATAAGTTCACATCTTCATATTAATGTAGTTTATGTTTTTATAGCGAATGAAGAATTAATGATTAAACCCAAGTTAGATGAAAATAAAGATGTTAAGTGGTTTGATATAAAAGATATACCTTTTATTACTAAAGAAAAACGTTTAATTGACATATATAATAAAGTGATAAATTATGTAAAATCAGAAAAAAAGTTCTAGATTTTACTTTTTTATTGAAAAAAAGGTGAAATATCCAGTAATTAATTGATTTTTGAGTTCTAATTTGATAAAATAAAAAATGTTGCAAACGGGTTAAATAAAAGGGTAACATGGAGGATCACCAATTGGTGTTATGGGGAAAAATGAATAATAGTGATAGAAACAAGAATTTTTTTAGTATTTTTAGTTTTGAAGAGGTAATTATATTTGGCATAATAATATGCTTTTTTGTTGTTTTATTAATTTCAAGTACAGTTTTATTCTATAAAAAAATTATAAAAGTTGAAACAGAAAAAAGTAGAAAAATTTTGAATATAATGTGTATTAATTTTAATCAAGGATATTTTTTACAAAATAATAAAACTAATAAAATTGCATTCATATCATCTAATTTATCAAAAATGTTAAATTTTGATGTTATTAGTTTAAAAGATGATTTTGTTGATACGATTAAAAAAATATTTAATATTGATAGCTTAGATATTATTGAACCAATTAGAATTCTTTATTTAAATAATAATGAATCTTTAACATTAGAACTTAGTAAGAATATAATTAAATTTGAAAATATGCAAACTTATAATTGCTTTATAATTAATGATATAACTCAAAATGTCAGACGTGAAAATGAGTTAGAAGAAGCATTAGAGAAAACTGAAATTGCCTCAATGGCAAAAGGTAATTTCTTGTCAAGAATGAGCCATGAAATACGTACTCCAATTCAAGGAATAATTGGTATGAATCATATGGCTAAGAAAATGTCTGAGGACTTAGCATATGATCATAAGATAATTGATTATTTAAACAAAGTTGATTCTTCAAGTAGATATTTATTAGGTCTTCTTAATCAAATTTTGGATATGTCAAAAATTGAATCAAGTAAAATGGAAGTATATAAAGCTTTTATAAATACTAATAATATCTTAGATTCGATAATTTCAACAATTACACCTCAATTAGAATATAAAAACTTAACATTAGAAAAGTATATAGATATAAAAAGCAATATGATTTATGTTGATGAAATGAAATTGATGCAGATAATTGTTAATATATTATCAAATGCAGTTAAATTTAGCAGTTCTAACAATAAAATTATTTTTAAATTTAAAGAAAATATTATAGAGCCAGGAAAAAGTGCATTTCATATTGAAATTATTGATTTTGGTATTGGAATGTCGGATAAATTTCTAAATAAATTATTTGAACCATTCACGCAATATTCAGAAGATATCGCAATAAAGTATGGTGGAAGTGGACTTGGGTTAGCAATTTGTAAAACTTTTGTCGATTATTTGGAAGGAACTATTAAATGTGAATCTAAACTTAATTTAGGAACAAAATTTGAATTAGATTTTGTTTTTGAAGTATGTGAAGAATTAGCGATTATAAAAAAAGAAGAAAAATTATTTGACTTTTCTTCTTGTAATGTATTATTAGTTGAGGATAATCCAATTAATGTTGAAGTGGTATCATTTTTACTTAGAACCAATAAATGTAATGTTTATTGTGTAAATGATGGTATAGAAGCAATTAAAAATTTTAAAGATACTAAATTAGATTTTTATAACTTCATTTTAATGGATTTACAAATGATTGGTAAAAATGGTTTTGAAACGGCAAGAGAAATTAGAAGTCTTAATAGAAGTGATTCTAATATACCTATAATTGCGATGAGTGCTTCAACATTTGAAAGTGATATTATGAAATGTTATGAATATAAGATGAATGGGTATATATCTAAGCCAGTCCATCCAAATACTTTTGTGGAAAAGATTTCAAATATCTTAAATGAATTATAATTCTAAATAATTATGTGGTTTATATGATAATGGTGCAGTACCATTTTCAAAATATTCATAATAGCTATTTGGTTCATTCTTTGCTAAATAAATATTATAGCCATCTTGATAGATTTTAACTTTTTCTATATTAGAAGGCATATCATAAGTTTGATTGCTTAAAGCAAATTGTTCAAATAGAATTTTCATTACACTTCTAGGTATTTGTTTTGTTTCAGAATTTAAGTAATGTCCTTCAACTAAAACATCATAACCTACCCAAATTCCAATTGTTAAATCTTTGGTATACGCTATAACTAAGGAATCTTTTGTTGTTCCAGCGGGGATGTTATATTTTTTTAATGTCGCATCGTCATAATTAGTTTGACCTGTTTTTGCCATTAAATAAGTTTTTGGAATGTCAAAATAAGTATTTTTAAAAACATCATGTAATGTTTCATTTATTAAAAAGGCAGTTGATGATCTCATCACCTGTTTTTTTGTATTTTCTATCTCATAAGTTTCTAAACCTTTTTCATATGCTTTAATAGGAGTGGCATCAGCATATTTCCCTAAATTCGCAAATGCAGTATAAGCATTTGTCAAACTAAGAAGTGAATATCCTTCTAAAGAACCTCCGATTGCTTCAGCTTCATAAACAGCATTATTATTTTCTAATCCTAAATTTGAAGCAAATTTCATTGCTTTTTCAATTCCAACTTCTTGGAATAACTTAAGGGCCGGAATATTCCTACTAGTACTTAAGGCTTTTCTTAAAGTGATTGGTCCTAAATACTGATTATCCCAATTTTTAATTGAACTACCATTAGAATATGTATATGGTTCATCATCAATAATTGAAGACAAAGTGTAATTATTATATTCGATTGCCGGTGCATAATCCAAAATGGGTTTAATTGTTGAACCAGGTTGTATTTTAGTTAAAGCGTAATTTAATACATGTTCATCAGTAGAAGTGTTTCCACAAATAGCTTTTACTCCATTTGTTTTATTATCAATTACAACAATAGCGCATTTTAATAAGGGATCAGTGAATTGGGAATATTTATTGTTGATAATATCATATATTTCTTTTTGAATATTAGAATCAATGTGAGTATATATTTTATAATCAGAATCATAAAAATTAACTTGATAATTATTAGTTAAATAAGAATATAAATAATCAAAATATGAACTCATATAATTAGAAGTAGAATTGATACTTCCTTTATTTAAGGTTGTTGTAATATCAATTGCACTATAAGTTTCATATTCTAAATCAGTTATATATCCTTCTAAATTCATTTGTTTCATAACTAAATTGCGTCTGTTTTCTGTTTCACTAGGATTATTAAAAGGATTATAGAAATTAGGTAATTGAACCATTCCAGCTAGTGTAGCCGCTTCATAAACTGTTAAATCAAGGGGATGTTTATTAAAATAATATTTTGATGCTAAAGATATTCCATATAATCTTCCACCAAATAAAACATTATTTAGATATGCTTCTAATATTTGTTCTTTTGTATAATTGTAATCTAATTTCATTGCTAAAGCAATTTCTTTTATCTTTCGATCAAATGTTTTTTCGCTAGTTAAATAGATATTTTTAATATATTGTTGAGTTATTGTTGATGCACCAGAAACAATTTTTTGATTAAATATATTTTGCTTTAAGGCACTTATAACTCTCTTATAATTAATTCCATTATGAGTGTAATAATCTTGATCTTCAATACTTATAAAGGATTTAATAACATTATCACTTATCTCAGAGATTGGGACATAATTAAAAAATGTTGTTCCTAAATTTGAAATTTCATCACCATTATTATCATAAACTTTGCAATTTTCAGAAGGTAATGACATATTTAATTTAACATCTTTTGCATAATCATAAAGATTAACTGCATATATTGAAATAGTAATTAAAAGTAATGTTAAGGTTATGGATAAGAAAGTTAAAAATTTCTTAAAAAAAGATTTCATTAACCACATTTAAATATGAAAGCCGAGGTAAATAGCCTTCTTTAATTAAATGTCCATGCTCCTTAAATGTCTCATACGATATGGATTTTCTGCCGCCTTTTTTGGCTTCATCCCAAATAGTTTTTAAGATATCAAAAGGTAATAAGTAGTATTCATTATACTTATTAAATGAAACAATTAAAAAACCAATACCTCCATGTTTAACAATGTTTTCTAAATGACTAATTTGATGCTTGTGGATATTTGCTAAAGGGAAAGATGTTTGATTATTATTTTCTTTGGCTTCAAAGTCAATATATCTTCCTTTATAAATTCCATTATAGTCAGTAGTAGAAGGCGTCTTGTAATAAGCTTCAGTAATAACTGCTTTATTACGTGAAGGATAATCTACTTTAACGATTTGAACAGGTGTTGGCTTTTTATGAATAACTGCAATGTCATTAGCTAAATAATATTCATTTGAGGCATTGATTATTTCCTCTAAATTCATACCACGATTTGCTGCATTCTTTGAAGTATTCACTCTTGATTTTTTTACTATTGGAAAATTCATATTATCACCTTCCTTAATTTTAACATATTTTATTACTATTTTCTTTTGTATTTTAACCAAAATACGAATAGTTATGATTAATTTGGCTTATAAAAACATTTTCATAAAAAAAAGTCTTAAAAAAATGATTGTTTTTAGGTAAAATAATAATATATATTATGAGGTGATAAAAATGGCAAATGTTAAAGTTGAATTTATTGCAAAAGTTGCACAAGATGTTAAAGAAGTATACTTAGTTGGTAGTGATGAAAAAATTGGTTCTTGGGATCCAAAAAATGCTATAAAAATGAACAACAAAGAAAAAGGTGTATTCACTATTTCTAAGATGTTTGAAGCAGGAGATGAAATCGAATTTAAGTTTTTAAGTTCTAAATCTTATTCAAATGTTGAAAAGGGTTTATATTTAGAAGAAATTGAAAATCATAAAGTAACTGCAAAAAGTGGAGTTAAAAAAGTAATCGTAGTTAAAAATTTTGCTTGTTAATTCTTTAAAGAATGGGCTATAACCTATTCTTTTTCTTTTGAGTTTAATATCATAAGATGGTGATTTTATGATAGGTATAATAAAGACCTTAGATAAGCGTTATGATTATTTATATGAATTTTTAAATAAGGAAGTAATTTATTCGGATGATATACATTCGTTTTTTCAAATCGATACGTTAATTATTCCCCCACTTGGTGCAGATTATTTGTTATTTTTTAAGCATACAAATATCTCATTAAATGAAATATTTTTACAAAACCCATATTTAAAGACTATTGTTACAGGTCTTAAAAGTAAAGAATTAATAGCTTTTTGTGAAACTCATAATATTAAATTATTATCATTTTTAGATGATGAAGAAGTGGTTAGAGAAAACGCCAAATTTACTGCTGAAGCATGCATTAGATTAATGAGTGAAAAATTAGATTGTTCTTTAAAAGATTTATCAATTCTTATTTTAGGTTATGGAAATATTTCTTATTACTTAAATGAAATGTTGAATATTTATGATAGTAATGTTACGATTTATTCTAAAGATGCGACTGAATTAAAACTTGCAAAATTAAGTAAAATAAAAGTTTTAGAAGAAATTGATGATTTATCACATTTTGATTGTATAATTAACACTATTCCTAAAACAATAATGAATAAAGAGAACTTAGATACAATACTTACCAAACAAATATTAATAGAGCTTGCAAGCTATCCTTATGGTATAAATATTGAGTATCTAAAACAAAAAAACAATGAAGTTTTATTATATCAAGGGCTTCCTGGAAAAGTTGTTCCTAAAAGTGGGGCAAAATTGATATATAATTTTTTAAAAAATAATAAAATAAATTGATATATAACCTTGAATTAAAATAAGAAAAACTATATAATAGTAATATATATGTACGATTTATAAAAATATATGTAGGAGGAAATGTTTAAGTCACTTTTGACATGAAAACAATATGTGTAATATAAAAATAATAGGCCTAGGTGGGCTACAAGAAAATGGAAAAAATTTATTTATAGTTGAAGTTGATTCACGTATTTTTATTATGGATGCCGGACTAAAGTATCCTTCAACAGATTTATATGGTGTAGATATAGTAGTACCAGATATTAGTTATTTAGTTGAAAATAAAGATAAAATTGCGGGGATTTTTTTGACGCATGGTCATGAAACTCATATTGGCTCTGTTGATAAAATTTTACAAGAAATTAAGACAAAAGTTTATGGTTCAAAGTTTACATTAGCTTTAGTAAAAGATGCATTAAAAGAAAAAGAAATAGAAACAAAAGAAGAAATGTTTGTTGAAGTAAATCCTAAGGTTTCATTACACTTTGGAAATAATACAAGAGTAAGATTTATTGAGATGGCGCACGATGTACCAGAATGTTATGGTATTGTTATTAATACAGAAAATGGTAACATTGTATATACTGGTGATTATACATTTGATCAAAATGCAAAAATTGATTACGCTTCGATGTATCGTTCAATGGCAATTATAGCCAAAGAAGGTGTATTAGCTTTATTAACAGAGTCTTTAGGTGCAACAAACGATCAAAATAGAGGAACAATTTTAGAGTTTAAATTAAGATTAAATAATATTTTTGCAACAACAGAGAGTAGAATCATATTTTCTTTATTCTCATCTGATTTATTAAGAATTCAACAAATAGTGGATATTGCGGTATCTTTTAAAAAACGTATTGCAATAATTGGTAGAAAAACTCAACGAATTGTTAATCAAGCAATGAATTTAGGTTATTTAAAAATTCCTGATGAAGCATTAGTTAATTTAAGATATATAGATGAAAAAAATACTAATGAAGATAAAGATTTAGTAATCTTAGTAACCGGTGAACGTCATGAACCTTACTTTATGCTTCAAAGAATGAGTAAGAAAATAGATCGACTTGTTCACTTATCAGAACAAGACCGTATTGTTATTTTGACAACACCTCATCTTGGAACTGAAAAAATGGCAGCGAGAACATTAGATATGATTTATAAAGTTACAAGTCATGTCAGTGTTTTCAAATCAAATTTATTGCCATCTTCTCATGCATCAAGAGAAGAAATTAAGCAGATGATTAATATATTAAAACCAAAATATGTAATTCCTGTAATTGGTGAATATCGTCACCAATATGCACTAAGAATAGTTGCAAATTGTATTGGTTATCTTGATGATCAAATAATTATTTTGGATAATGGAGATATTGCAACGTTTGAAGATGGCAAATATATTGGAATTACTGGGGACGTGTCAGTTGGAGAAATCTTAATTGATGGTAAAGCATTTAAAGATGTTGGAGATGTTGTAATGCGTGACCGTGAATTATTAGCTCAAGATGGAGTTTTATTAATAAGTGCGAATGTTAATCCACGTAATAAAAGAGTAATTAATGGACCAGAAGTAGTTTCCAAAGGTTTTCAATCAATTAAAGAAAATGATGAAATTATGCAAGAAATCAATAGGATATTTACATTAGTAAGTGAAAAGCACTTATTAACTAAGTTTATAAACTGGAGTGAATATAAGCTTGATTTGAAAAATGAAATATCACGTGCGATATATAAATTATCAAAAAGGAATCCAATTATTATTCCTGTATTAATTTCAACTGATGTTGATTTATTAAAATCAATAAGTGCAATTGAAGTTGAACAAAAAGAACATGTTTAAGAAAGACGAAAGTCTTTCTTTTTTATAAATAACTATTTTTGTGATAGTTTTTCCTTTTAAAAAGATAATATGTTTGCTATAGTATAATTAATTATGGAGGAATCTTATGAAATTTGAAATATTAACGAAAACATCAAGAAGTATAAGTATAGAACTTTTAAATAATTTTGCTTATTATAATGATAAAGAATTTGATGTTTATTTAAATGGAAAATTATATTATGAAAATATTAAAACTAATGTTGTTTCAATATATGATTTAAATCCAAATACTAAATATGAATTAAAAATAAATGATTATGAAATAGATTTTGTCACAGATTATGAATCATTTGTTTTAAATGTTAAAGATTTTAGAGCAATTGGTGACGGAATAACCGATGATACATTAGCTATTCAAACAGCTATAATGTGTGCATCAAAAAACTCAACAATTTACATTCCTAAAGGAACATATTTAATAAGACCAATTTTCTTAAAATCTGATATCACACTTTATTTAGAAAAAGATGCTCTTATTGTAGGAGATTATAACAGAGATCATTATCCAGTATTACCTGGCATCATAAAAGGTAGTGATGGCGAACTTAATTTAGGAACTTGGGAAGGTGATGAAGTTGAATGCTTTGCAAGTACAATTACAGGAATCAATGTTTCAAATGTTAAAATTGTAGGAGAGGGTGCTATAGATTGCCAATCAACTTTAGGTGATTGGTATACAAACCATCGTGTTAAGCGTATTGCTTGGCGTCCATTTGGCGTTTATTTTAATAGATGCAATAATATTTTAATGCAAGGTATAAGTGTAAGAAACACGCCTTCTTGGAATATTCACCCCTATTTTTCAAATGATTTAACTTTCATTGATTTAAAATTAGAAAATCCTCATCATATGCCTACTACTGATGGACTTGATCCTGATTGTTGTAGTGATGTTAAAATTATTGGATTATATATAAGTGTTGGCGATGATTGTATTGCAATAAAATCTGGTCAAATCGACTTAGCAAAGAAGCATTTAACGCCATCTAAAGATATCGAAATACGTAATTGCTTGATGGAACATGGGCACGGGGGAGTAGTTTTTGGAAGTGAATCATCAGCTGGAATTTTAAATGTTAATGTAACAAGATGTATATTTCATAAAACTGATAGAGGCTTACGTATTAAAACAAGAAGAGGCCGCGGAAGATATGGAATTATTGATAACGTTAACTTTGATAACATCATTATGGATCACGTTGATACGCCTTTTGTAGTTAATATGTATTATAATATGGGACCAGTTGGTGGACATGAAGAATATGCTTGGACTAAAGAAAAACTACCAGTTGACGAACGTACTCCATATATTGGGCATTTCCATTTTAAAAATATGAAATGTATTAATGTAACATTAGCTGCGGGAATGTTTTTAGGGTTACCAGAAGAACCAATTAAAGGAATTACTTTAGAAAATATTTCTTTTGAATACGATATTAATGCAACTGCCGGGTTCCCTGTTATGGTTGAACACAAAACAGAGGTATTAAGACATGGCTTAGATTTTTCTAATGTTGATAATGTTAAAATAATTAATGTATCATTTAAAGATGTTTTGACACAAGAAATTATTTGTGAAAATGTTTTAAATTTAACTAAAGAATAAAGTATTCTATTTTTAAAAAAATATGTTATAATAAAATAAATATTACACTATTATAAAATATTTAATAAATTTTTGGAGGGGATAGAATGTCTTTAATAGATTTAAAAGATCGAATTACTGATGATTGGATTCTTTATAATAAACAAAAAAAATCATTTAAAAGTAAAATTTTTGTATCTAATGGAATAAAATTAGATAATGATAGTTACAAAACATTGAATTTGACTGTTGGAGATTCGTATTGGAAAAATGGTGTAGAAATTGCAATTCCTAAAAATGGAATAAAGTTGAAATCTAATGAATCAATTTTAATTAGTTCAAAACAAAAAATTGCTTTACCATATAATGTATTTGGAGTTATTACTGGTGTTGGCACAAATATTTTTAAACAACAATTTATTTCAGCTGGTAAAATTGATTGTGGCTATAATGGAAATTTAAAAGTAGCTCTTTATAATGGTAATAAAGGTGTTGTCACTTTTAAATCAGATGATTTATTAGCTGGTTGTAATTTTTTCACAACAGATTTAACATTAAATGAATCAATTTCCGATTTTAAAGATCGAATTCCTTTACCAGAATATTCTGAATCAAAATTGATAATGTTAAAAAATTGGATTATTAATAATATTTTTGCGATTGTATCCATTATTATCGCATGTCTAACTCTAATTCTAAAGTAGGTGAATATATGATAATAGTAGGAGAAAATTTGAAGCAATTAATTAATTCATATAATCTTATTGATAATGAAGATGCATTTGATGAAAGTTGTATCAATTTAACTATTGATAATACTTTTATAGAATATGAAAAAACAGATCAAATCATAAGATATCAAGAACAAGATATGGAAAAATTAGTTAAAGAAATTGAAGTTACTAAGGATGGGTACATCTTAAAATCTAAAAGTGCAGTTTTGATATGTTCAAAAGAAATAGTAAATATGCCTGATTTTTGTTTTGGATTAGTTCAAACAAAAGGAAATTTAGCAAGGTTGTTTGTATTTGCGACTTGTTCTGATGGACAAATTGATCCAGGATATAATGGAAAAATAACTTTAGAACTATTCAATGCTTCAGATTTCGATATATTATTTAAACCAGGACAAGAAGTTGCTAATATATATATTTATAACACTTCAACGCCTTGTAAGAAGTATAGTGGCAAATTTAAAAATGCAAATAAACCGACAATTTCAAAATAATAAAAAAGACTTTTTAATTAAAAAAATTAAAAAGTTTTTTCTTTCTTTTTTTTGACATTTTCCGCTTTAATTTTAAGGTATTATTTTAAAAATGAGGTGAGTTTATGCCGAAAATTAAAACTAAACAAAAATCAGATGAAAAAAATTATTTCTATGAAATATTAGGAATTCTTTTTTGCTTAATTTCTTTAATTATTTTAGGTAGATTAGGAAAAGCTGGTATATATTTAAATCTAATTTTAAAAATTATTTTTGGAGATTACGCTATTTTATTATTAATTTTCTTGTTTTTTTTAGGTCTTTTAGGAATTATAAAAAAAAGATTTATTAATTTTAGGCATATTGCTTTTATAGGACTTATCTTCATTTATCTAGGTGTTTCCATGCTTGCTCATTTAAGTATATATGATGCATTATTATGCGACAATAGTAATATAACCAGTGAAACATTTAACTTATATAAAAATTATTTTTCGAATTATGAGGTTTCTTATATTACAGGTGGTGGAGTAATTGGTTGTTTAGTTATGCAACTTAATTTATTTTTATTTGGAAAAACAGGTATGATAGTAATTAGTATAATTTTTATTATAATTGGAATCTGTTTTATGTTTCAAACCAATATATTTGAAAAACTATTTAAAGGTAATCATTTTAAAAATATTATAAAAAAAAGTTTTTTTATGTTTAAATCTTATTTTACAAACATTGAAACAACAAAAAAATATAATCCCAAAAGAAAATATTTCTTTGGACTTAATATCTTACAAGATATTCCTACATCTGAAAATTTTATTTTACAAAGTCAAATAAATAAAGAAGTAGCCTTGAACTTAGAAAAATTTATTTCCATTAATAAGATTAATGCCGTTTTTAGTGAGCAAATAACTTCATTTTCCTCTTCAAGATTTATTATTAAATTAGATCAAGCATATGATGTAAAATTATTTAAAGAGCAAATGAATGATTTTTTTTCAAAGAAATGTTTCATTTATAAAAAAAATAATAATTATTATATTGATGTTCCTAATCAATTTAAAGAATTACTTACTGCTAAAAGGTTATATACCGAAACAATTAAAGATGATGGATTAGCAGTTGGATATGAGGTTAATAAAGAAATATTAAGAATATCATTAGAAGATACTAACGCAATTTTTTTAATAGGCGATTATGGAAGTGGAATAAGAAGTTTTATAAAAAGCCTAATTGTCCAAATTTTCTTAAAATATCAATTTGATGTGAAAATTCTTTTTAATGATAATACTAAATCATTTGATTATCTTGATTTTATTTCAAATGAATTAAGATATCTGAAAGATGAAAAACAAATGCTTGAATATTTAGAAGAAGAATTTATGGAATATGAAAGAAGAGTAGAATTATTTAAATTTTTAGATGTTGAGACTTTAGATAAAGCAAATGAAAACATTAATGCTGCTCATCCTAATATAAAAAAATTATATCCGTATTTCAACATTTTTTATCTCGATTATGAAAAAATAAGTAATGATTTAATTATGAAAATAAATTTTTTAATTAAGTTTGGCTTTAATGTAGGGATGTATTCAATAATAGTTGTAAGAGACAAAGAATCTATTTCTAAATTACAAGTCCAAAATAGCAAGGCCATTTTCTTCAAAACGGAAGAAATTTTATTATCTTTAAAAATGTTAGGTAATGATTTATCTTGTTATTTACAAAAAAAAGGAGATATCCTATTCTTAGATCAAAATGAACTATATCATGGACAAACTCCTTATTTATCTGAAAGTGACTTTCAAAATTTTATTAAAAGACTTATTTCTTAAGTTTTCTTTGCTTTAAAACATTTAAACGATCATTAAATGCCCGTTCATAATTTCCTGTTAAAACAGGTTTATAATACTCTTTAGATAATAATTCATCAGGCATATATTGTTGAACTACGAAAGAGTCATCAAAGTCATGAGGATATTTATAAATAACCTTATGACTTTTTAATTCTTTATTTAAAATGTGTTTAGGTATTTGCATCGATTCTAAATAATCCAAATCAGCTAATGCTTCATTAATAGCAGTATAAGTAGAATTGCTTTTTGGACTTAAAGCTAGATCAACCGTGATATTGGCCAAAGGAAGATTTGCCTCAGGTAGTCCTAATTCTAAAGCAGCCTTACATGCTGCATATACTCTTGGACCTAATTGAGGATTACCTAAACCAATATCTTCATACATCAAGCACATAAGACGTCTACAAATGATTTGTAAATCACCTATTTTAAGTAACCTTGCTAAATAATGGAGTGCAGCATCAGGATCACTGCCACGAACTGATTTTATAAAAGCACTTAATAAATCATAATAATTTTCTCCTTGACTATCAAGTGCAAAAGATTTTAACCCAATTAAATTTTTAACATTTTCTAAGCTAACTTCTTCTAAAAGTGCAGTTACTTCAAGCATGTTAAGGGCCGTTCTAATCTCACAAGAAGAAGTTAAAGCGATATATTCTAAAATGTCATCAGTAATAATTTTATTCTTAAATTCTTCATTCTCATTAATAGTTTTTTTAAGTAAAAGAATAATATCATCTTTTTTTATTTCATTAAGACGATAAATATGACATCGTGAACGAATGGCAGGGTTTATTGTAGCATAAGGATTTTCAGTTGTTAAGCCTATGATAATTATACTACCATCTTCAACAAATGGTAAAAGGAAGTCTTGAGTATCTTTTTTCATCCTATGAATTTCATCAATAACTACAATACAGTTTTCATAATATTTTGCCCCATCCGAGATTTCTTTTAATTTAGCTTTTGAATCCACAGAAGCATTAAAAGAGTATGTATTAAGGCCATAATAACTGCTTATAATTGATGCAATAGATGTTTTACCACATCCTGGTGCCCCATATAAAATAAGGGAGCATAATTTATTATTATCAATCATTTTTTTGATAACGCCTTGTTCTCCAATTAAGTGGTCTTGACCAACTATATCCAAGAAATTTTTAGGTCTAAGTCTATAAGCTAAAGGTTTCATTTATATCACCTTTATCATTATAACACTTTAAATTATTTTTTTAAAGTTTACTCCCATAATTCCACCGATTGTTGAGGCGATAATAAATAGTAAATATTTTAAATAGAATAAATTATCGAATTCATTTCCTGATAAGAAAATAAATAATGAAATTATTAAAATGTGAATAACGCCATTTAAGAGTCCAACTAATAGCCCCTTTTTATGAAAATAATTTGCAAATAGTAATCCTAAAAAGAAGAACGTAATAGCCCCAATAATTAATATAAAAATAGGATTGATTTTTATAACATTAGCTTTCATTAGATATAAAGTATAAATAGAAGTTAATACTAAAAGTATAAGAAGAGCAATTGTATATATCTTGATAATTTTAAAAAATATTGATTTCATTTTCTCACCACTTAATTTTATGTGTAAATATAAAAAATATGACAATACTATTATTGGTGATTTTATGGAATTTGTATATGTAAGTTTAAGAACAGTATTTATTTTTATTTTAATAATCGCAATTATTAGAATCCTTGGCAAAAGAGAAGTTGGAGAATTATCTATTTTTGACTTGGCTGTTATTTTAATAATCGCTGATTTAGGTAGTTTTGGAATAGAGAATGCCGAAAAGTTTATTCCATCAATTATTTGTTTAGGAATAATTCTTATTCTCCAAAAACTTTTTTCTTATTTACTAGTAAAAAAAGCGAAATTACGTTCGCTTTTTGATGGGTCTTCAAAAATAATTATCTTTGAAGGAAAATTAGATTTAGAAGCTATGAAAGAAGAAATGTATACAGTTGATGATTTAATTACGCAAATGCGTAATAATAATATTATGGATATTGAAGAGATAAAATTAGCTATATTAGAGACAAATGGAGAACTGTCTGTTTTTAAAAAAGATGATTATCCAAAAATTATATTACCTATTATTGTGAGTGGCGAAATAGTTAAAGAAAGCTGTCGTGTTTTTAAATTATCAGAAAAAGATGTAACAAAAATGGCTTTTAAATCTGAAGTTGCCGTTAAAGACGTTTTTTACGCTGCAACAGATGGTGTGAAACTTTTTGTCCACCAAATCGGTAATTATAAAAAATCCAAAGGAAAATCAAAGAAGTAGCATTTGTTAATATAAAGTTTAATATAAAATGAGTATTTGACAATAAAAGAGTTTGAATAATATTTTGCAAAATCAAAGCTATTGAGAGAATAATTGCTTTGATTTTTATTTTATATCCAGTATGTTTTCTAACAGATATATAGTGAAGTGCGATATTTAATAATCCACTGATAACTACAGTTATGGCAAGACCTGATGTATTAAACAATGGGTTTTGACATAATACAAAAATACAAATTAAGCCAACCGCAGAGCTTACTATACTATGCATTAAAAGTTGTTTTTCAAGCTGATGGGCTTGCATAACAACAACAAAGATAGGGGTAAAATAACTAAAGAAATAAAAAGGCGCTAAAAAAGAGACTATAGGTGCACTTGATGCATCATTATAAAATAAGTTTAAAACAAAATCTGGATAAAAATAAGAAATATTAAAATTTAATAGCGCAAAGATAAAGCAAAAATAGAGGGCTTTATTTATATACCATTCTGATCTTTTTTTATCATCTTTATATTCACTTAAAAATGGAAAAATTGCTTTTGCTACGCTAAATGAGGAAAAGATGGCCATTATCAATAAAGGAATAGCATAGGAGCAAATCATTGCATAATATGTGGATGATGCTTCAGTTGAAATATTTATTTTTGAGCAAGCATATGTGAAAATAATCGGTTCAAAAAAACCTGCAAGTGATAAAACAAGTGATTGCATAGTTAATGGCATAGCTTGTTTTAATATTTCTTTTTCATAAAAGTCGGTTTTATTTTCTTTTAAAGTGAATGATGTTATTTTTCTTACTCTAAAAATTAAATATGAAAAAGAAATTATTTCTGATACGCTCATTGCTAAATACGAAGCTGAAACTTTAAATAAAATACTTTTCTCTCTAAATATATATATTACTAAGAATGTCACTAAAATTTTAGCAGTTTGTTCTAAGAGATTAGATAAACTAGTTATATGAAATAATTTATTTGCTTCTAAATAGCCTTTAATTATTCCTGCTAAATTTGAGCAATAAATTAAAGGTATGCAGCATAATAACGGATAATATAAATCCATGCTTCCATACATAAATTTATATAATGGAAATGATAGGAGAATAATAATAGCGATTATAGAAGAAGAAATAATATTTATCCTAAGACAAGATTTAATGATAACTTTAGTTGGAGTTTGTCTCGCCTTATAATTATAAGCTATTCTTTGATTTGCAACGACTTGAATACTTAATGAAGAAAGACATAAAGATAGAGATAAAACTGGAAACACTAAGGAATAAATGGTCATTCCTTCTATTTTTAAAATTCTTGTTAGAACTATTTTATAGAATAGCCCTAGTACTTTTATTACGACACCGATGTAGAAAAAACTTTTTATATTGCTTTTTACATTGCTCAATTTTATTCACCCATAAAATATATGTATGAAGTTAATAAATAATTAAAAAAGTTCAAAGAATTATGAAAATATGATATAATTATTCTAAAATCGGAGGTTTATGTATGGATTTAAAGAAGTATATTGCAAATGTTGAAGATTTTCCTAAAAAAGGAATATTATTTAAAGATATAACGCCGTTAATGGGCAATGGTGAAGCATATCATTATGCTTGTAAACAAATAGAAGAATTCGCTAGTAAAAGAAATGCTACCATTATAGTCGGTCCTGAAGCAAGAGGATTTATCTTTGGTTGTCCGGTTGCAGTAAGTTTAAATATTGGTTTTGCACCAATTAGAAAACCTGGTAAATTACCAAGAGAAACAATTGAAAAAAAGTACGATTTAGAATATGGGCATAATACATTATGTTTACATAAAGATGCTATCAAAAAAGGTGATAGAGTTTTATTAATTGATGATTTGTTAGCAACAGGTGGAACTGTAAAAGCGGCAATTGATTTAGTAGAATCACTTGGGGGAATAGTTTGTGGTATTGCATTTTTAATTGAATTAACAAGTTTAAATGGACGCGATTTATTAAAGGGATATGACGTATTATCATTAATGAAATATGATGATTAATAATTAATAATAAAATAAGGAGGTGAAATTATGCAAGATAAAATTACATATGATGATTTATTTATGAAATTAAAAAGTTATATGCACAATGATAAAGACATTGAAGCTATTAAAAAAGCATATGATTATGCTTGTACTATGCACGAAAATCAATTTCGTAAATCGGGAGAACCTTACATAATTCACCCAATTCAAGTGGCATGTATTTTAGCGGAATTAAAAGTTGGACCTGCAACAATTATTGCAGGACTTTTACATGATGTTGTTGAAGATACAGAAACAAGTTATGATGATATTGTTGTTATGTTTGGAGAAGATGTTGCTAACATTGTTGAAGGTGTAACAAAGGTTGGTAAACTTAAATTCTCATCATTAGAAAAACAACAAGCTGAAAATCATCAAAAAATGCTTTTAGCTATGGCTAAAGATATAAGAGTAATTGTAGTTAAATTAGCAGATAGATTACATAACATAAGAACTATTGCTTCATTACCAGAAGAAAAAAGACTAAGAATATGTCAAGAAACATTAGAAATATATGCCCCTTTAGCGCATAAACTAGGGATGTTTAAAATAAAAGCTGAATTAGAAGATTGTTCTTTAAGATATGTTGATCCCCTTATGTATACAAGCATTTTAAAGCAATTAACAAGTTCTGCTAAATCAAGATTATCAACTATTGATGCAGTTATTGATGACATAAAAAATCAATTAAATCCTAATGGAGTTACCAATTATACTATTAAAGGTCGTATTAAAAACATTTATAGTATTTATAAAAAAATGAAGCAACAAGATAAAGAATTTGATGAAATATACGATATTTTAGCTATTAGAATAATTGTTGATAATGTTGCAAACTGTTATCAAGTATTAGGTTTAATCCATGCGCATTATACGCCAGTTCCAAAAAGATTTAAAGATTATATTGCAGTTCCAAAGCCAAACCTTTATCAATCACTTCATACAACCGTAATTGCCTCAGATGGTCAGACATTTGAAGTTCAAATCCGTACTGAAGATATGGATCAAATAGCGGAAATTGGGATTGCTGCTCACTGGGCATATAAAGATAATGTCGCTTATTCAAAAGAAAAAGAACAATTTGAAATAGCTCAAAAATTAAAATGGTATGCAGATTTATTACAATTCAGTGATGAAAAAGAAGAAAAAGATAGTGCTGAAGAATTTGTTGAATCAATTAAAGATGATATTTTAGCGGCAAATGTTTATGTATACACGCCAACTGGTGATGTTATTGCCCTTCCGAAATCATCTACTCCAATTGACTTTGCCTATAAAATTCATACTAATTTAGGGAATAAAATGGTAGGTGCAATTGTTAATAATCGTATGGTTCCTATTGATACAGAACTTATGAATGGGGACATTGTTTCTATCAAAATAAATAAAAACTCATTTGGTCCATCAGCAGATTGGATTAAAATTGTTAAAACAAGTCATGCTAAGCATAAAATAAAAAGTTTCTTAAACAAACAAAATCGCGATGTTTTAATTGCTCAAGGTAAATCGTCATTAGACATCGAATTATCACAAATAAAGAAAACTGGCTTTGAATTAAGTGATCAATTTGTTATTGACAATTTCTCTAAAAATAATCTATCTACAATTGATGATATGTATTGTGAAATTGGAAAAGGAAACTTAAGTGTTAAAACAGTCGGTTTAAAAATTACTGGAGCACAAGTTGTTACAACAGAAGACCAATTACAACGTCAAATTGAACGTTCTAATAAGATTCTAACTACTAATTCTGAAACTGGAGTTGTTGTAGAAGGATTATCAAACCCACAATTAAAATTAGGGGCCTGCTGTAATCCTATTCCTGGTGATGAAATAGAAGGATATATTACTAAAGGTAATGGAATTATGGTGCATCATAAAAACTGTAAGAATCTTGCAGCTTTAGAAACAAATCGAGTTATTGACCTTACATGGGCGACCAATCCAAATCGCAAATATCCAGTTAATATTAAGATTACCGCGAGTCAAAGTAATAATTTGTTAGCGGAAATATTAAATACTGTATCAGCAAACAATATGTATATCGCCTCAATTAGTCAGGTAAATAATAATCGCTTAGAATCAGTTATAAAAGTTAAATTATTAACATATAGTTTAGTTGAATTACAAAAATTAATTGTGAATATGAAAAAAATTCCATTAATTCATAATATTGAAAGAGAAAATCTATGAGAATAGTTTTGCAAAGAGCATTAGATGCTTCTGTTAGTGTAAATAATAAAATTATTTCAAGTATTAAAAAGGGTTATGTTTTATTAGTTGGTTTCGAAATTAACGATACCATTTTAGAAGTAGAAAAATTAGCTAAAAAGGTCGCTAATATAAGAGTTTTTGAAGATGCTAATTTAAAAATGAACCTAGATATAAAGAGTACTAATGGAGAAATCTTAGCAATTAGTCAGTTTACTTTGTATGCAGATTGTAAGAACGGCAATAGACCTTCTTTTATTGAATCAATGAAATTTGATGAAGCAAGGATTCTATATGAGAAGTTTGTTCAAATAATGAATGATGAACATAAAATTAATTGTTATAAAGGGGTATTTGGGGAATTTATGGAAGTAAAATTCATTAATGATGGTCCTGTTACGATTGTTTTAGACTCAAAAGAACTATAATAAAACGCATTTTTGCAAAAAAATGTGTTTTTTTTATTTTTTCACTTTTTTCTTATCAAAAACATGTTATAATAAATTATAATAGAATTATTATAGGTAGGTGTTCATTATGGCTCAAAAAGAAGGAATTTTGTTTTTAGGTAATGAATTTTCAAATTATAAAGCTTTAGCAAAAGCAATGGCTAGTCACTGGGGTGATTCAATTTCAACAATTGAAAAACCAGAATTTTTAGCATATTTTGCTAAAAGTGACCCGTACATGTATGGGCGTTTAGAATTGGAAATAAAAAGATGTCATTTCTTAGAAACAGCATTAAGTATGGTTATTTATGCATTATATCCTGAAGAAGGAGTATGTATAAAAGGAACATTCTTTAAATCTTTAAAGGATATTGCCGTATGCATGCAACAAAATTATCCTAAAATTTTACCAAGTATTCGTACATTTTTTAAAGATCATTGCATTTCACACGTATTTTTATCTCAATTACCTGTTGGCTATCAAGATAGTTTTCAAGATGCAAAATTCTTAGAAGAAATTCCATTTATAGAAAATAACATTGATAATGTTTTAGTTTATCGTTATTTTATGAATCATTATACAATTGGAATGAAACAAAATGTTATAAGTGGCTTTACAACTTTTGATTTTTATTTTAGAAATATTTTAAATCATTCAAAGGAAGTTTTCTCTTATGTTGATGAATTATCAACAAATGCAGATTTTTTAGTTGATTTAGCTTATATCCATGGATTAAATAAAGTGTTTGAATATACTAAAGCAAATAATAAATTTTTCCTTACGATTGAACTTATTAAAGATTATATAACTTTTGATATAAAAATACTTTTAAAAACTGGATATCATTTATGGTTAGCAGATAATTATAATAATTTTAATACTATGGGGTTAGATGCAAAAGAACTATTTAAAAACTATAGTAAGATGCCTAAAGTAGAAGAAGCATTTTCAAAGAATAATGAATATGTTATCGATTATTGTAAGAAATTACATTCTATGTATTTAACATTTATAGAAATGTATGAAATGAAAATGATTTTCCCTAAAGAAGAAGAATTTGTTATTGATAGGCCATATGGAGATACATATGTTAGTGTTAAATATTTAGAAATGAATGATTTAAATACATATGTGGAACCTGTTAATATCATTAAAACTGAAGAAGAAATTAAAAATATTATTAAAGAAAACAAACGTATACGTAAGAATAATGAACGTGAAATTAACGAATCTGCAAAGGCTGCTAAGAAGCAACAAAAGCTTGAAGATTTCATGAGACCTGAAAAATATAAAAAGACATTACTTAATCGAACTTTCTATTTAGCATTAGCATTAATTGCTTCGGCTGGTATACTAGTATATCCAATTCTAACAATTTTCGTAGATAGTGAAATTTTTATTTCTGACATCTATGGTTATGTTACATTAGGGGCATGTGGACTTGGAGCATTAATTGCATTAGTTATGTTTATTAAGAATGCAGTTGCCGCTGGAACTTTAAAAAAATATTTTGGAAAAAATAAAAATGAAGATAAAGTAGAAGAAAAAATAATTCTTGATAATAATGAAGATGAATTGTTCGATACAACAAGTGATGCTGACTTTGCTTCAATTGAAAATCCTGTTTCAGATGCATCTGCTGAGACAAATGAATCTATAACATTTGCTGATTTGAATTATGACGAACAAGCAGCAGTTAATAAAAAAATATATTATAAATATGAAGGAGCTTCAGCTATCATTAATATTTTAGTTGCCTTTGGAGTTTCAGCATTATTATATTATCTATTAAAAATTAAAAATGAATTTAATGATATTTTACCAGAATTTATTATCAATAATTTTGAAGAATATTTTATGTTCGTCCTTCCTGCTGCTGCAATGATTATAAATTTAATTAAGAGAAGAAAAGGATTCTTTACATTCTTATTTACATTAATAATTGGAATTGGTTTATTAGTTCTTGCAACATATATTGCCTCAATAATATAGGAGGTATATATGAAAGCTTATATGGTTAGTCTTGGATGTTCTAAAAATCAAGTCGATACTGAAATGATTTTAGGATTATTTAAAAACAAAGATATTAGTGTTTGCAAAACACCACAAGAAGCTGACATACTAATGGTAAATACTTGCGCTTTTATTGAAAGTGCAAAAGAAGAAGCCATCAATACGATATTAGATTTAGCCTCATTTAAAGATGGGGCTAAAAAAATGCTCGTTTTTGGGTGTATGTCACAAAGATACAAAAAAGAACTAGAAGAACAACTACCAGAGGTGGATTGTTTTATTAGCATAAATGAATATGCAAATTTAAGCGAAATTATTGATTCTTTATTTAAAATAAAAAATAGTAGCGAAAAAATGTCTCACTTAAATCGTATATATACTACACCCCCTCATTTTAGATATGTAAAAATAAGTGATGGATGTTTAAATAGATGTGCCTTTTGTGCTATACCTTTAATACGAGGGTCTTTAGTTAGTAGACCAATTAATGATATAGTAAATGAAGTAAGAATGCACGTAGAAGCCAATGTTTATGAAATAAATTTAATTTCTCAAGACACTACAAGATATGGTGATGACCTATATCATAAATTAAGTATTATTGATTTACTTCAAGAATTAGTGAAAATAGATGGTAACTTTAAAATAAGATTATTATATTTATATCCTGATATAGTAACAGATGAATTAATTAATTTTATAAAGGATAATAATAAAATAATGCCTTATTTTGATATTCCGATTCAACATAGTGAAGATCATTTACTTTTAAGTATGAATAGAAGAGGAAGTAGAGAATATTTATTAAATTTATTCAAAAAGATTAAAGAAACAATTCCTCATGCAATAATAAGAACAACTTTAATTGTTGGTTTTCCAGGAGAAACAAAAGAAGATGTTAATAATCTAATTGATTTCATGAAAGAAATAAAATTTGACCGTTTAGGCGCATTTGCATATTCTAAAGAAGAAAATACGAAAGCTTATGATTACCTTAATGTTATTCCAAATAAAGAACAAAATGTTAGATTAGGTAAAGTTATGAAAGTTCAAAGCGAAATTTCTTATACCTTAAATCAAGGAAAAATTGGTAAAATATTTGAATGTGTTATTGAAGATTACGAAGAAGATTCATTCTTTTATATTGGTAGATCATATGCCTTCGCTCCAGATGATATTGATGGTTGTATTTATATAGCATGCCATAGAGAACATAAAATAGGCGATGTAATAAAAGTGAATATTTTAGATGCTGATACATATACCTTAACAGGGGAAGAGGTTTAAAAATGAGTAAAAAGATTAATATTGTTTTATATGCTCCTGAAATTCCCCAAAATACTGGTAATATAATGAGAAGTTGTGTAGGCTTTAATGCTAAATTGCATTTAATAAAACCGCTGGGCTTTAAATTAGATGAAAAGCATCTTCAAAGAAGTGCCCTTGATTATTTCGAATATTTGGATTATGAAGTATATGAGGATTATAATGATTTTATTTTTAAAAATCCTGGTAAATATTATTTTTTAACTAGATATGGTCATAAAACTCCAGCTCAAATAAATTTTAAAGCGGAATTAGATAATATTTATATTATATTTGGACGTGAATCGACTGGTATACCGTATGAAATCTTACATGATCATTTAGATGATTGCTTCCGTATTCCAACTACCGATAAAATTAGAAGTTTAAACTTGTCAAATTGTGCAGCTATAATGCTTTTTTTGGCAACATCACAAATTGATGACCCAAGTTTAATAACACATGAACCAGATACTTTAAAAGGTGAATTCTTTATAGATAGTATAAATAATAAATAAAATGCATTTTAGTAGAATAAAAAAAATAAATATGGTAAAAAGTATTTAAGAGGTGATAATATGTCAATCATTAATTTAAATGAAAAGAATTTCAAAGATACTATAGAAAGTAATGAAACTGTATTAGTTGACTTTTGGGCACCATGGTGTGGTCCATGCCGTATGCTTGCGCCAGTTTTAGAAGAATTAAATCAAAAGAATCCTAATTTAGTTATCGGTAAGGTTAATGTCGATGAAGAAGAAGTTTTAGGATCTATGTTTAATGTAATGTCAATTCCTACCATGTGTATTTTTAAAAATGGTAAATTAGTTAAAACTACTGTTGGTTTAAAGCGATTAACTGATTTAGAAGTTTTAGTAAAATAACATGTATGATACTATAATTATTGGAATTGGACCAGCTGCTATCCAGGCATCAATATATTTATCTCGATATGGTCTAAAAACTTTATTAATTGGTAAGGATTATGGAGCATTAGCGAAGGCTAAAACAATAGATAATTATTTTGGTTTTGATAATATAAATGGTTTGGAATTGCTTTTAAAAGGAATGTCTCAAGCACAAAATTTAGGAGCTTTGATCAATAAAGATGAAGTTTTAACTATTGAAGGAAACTTTGAAGAAGGTTTTAAAGTTATAGCTAAAAAAGGTACTTATGAAGCAAAAACTATAATTATTGCGACAGGGTTATTTAGGAATACTTTAAATATAAAAGGTTTTAAAGATTTAGATGGTAAAGGTATTAGTTATTGTGCTATATGTGATGGATTTTTTTACCGAAAAAAGAAATTAGCTATTTTAGGAAATAGTGATTATTTATCTGAAGAATTGAATGTTTTAAAAGATTTAACCACTGATATTACTATATTTACAAATGGACGAGAATTAGAAGTAGATAATTACGGCTTTAAAGTTATTACTGATGAAATATTATCTTTTAATGGTGAAAATAAATTAGAATCTATTACTACAAATAAAACGACTATTACTTTTGATGGGTGTTTTGTAGCTTTAGGAAGTGCATCTGGTTATGAATTTTCACGCCATTTAGGAATTATTTGTGATGATAAAAAACATATAGTTGTTGATGATAAATTCGAAACAAATGTAAGTGGCATTTATGCAATTGGTGATTGTATAGGTGGACTATTACAAATAGTTAAGGCATGTTCTGATGGGGCAAATGCTGCACTTCATATAAAGAATAAAATTCACAAAAAGACAAATTAAAATCTTTGTCTTTTTTATTATTTTAGCTTTGTTACATTTTGTCGAGAAATAAATGTCTTATTTTTAAAAAAAAGTATTATAATTGTTGTGTAGGAGATTGAATGATAGGGGGACACTTTAGTGAAAATAAAAAAAAGAATTAAAAAAATATTATTATCTATTATATTTTTCATTTGTATATTCATCTTTTCAGCATGCGGATCTTTTAAAACTTTAAAAATATATGATTATTATAGAGAATATAAATTTGAATTGCCATTTGAATACGACCATAAGAGTAAAAAAGATATAATAATTTTTGATAAAGATTTATCAATAGAAGAAATGAGTATTTTAATTAATGAAGCAAATTATAATTCAAGTGTGTATGAATTTGATGGACTAAAAAGAATGCTAATTACCGTAACAGAAGATAAATATGTATATTACTATATTATTTATGATAAGACAGAATCAAATGAGAATTATATTTTAAGGGATTGTTCAAAAGATATTAAATTTAAAAAATTTATTTTTACTCAATTTTATATATTTTTATTTCCTCTACATTATAGTAAAATTGATAATGTATCTTCAGATGTAATAGAGGTATATTGTACTTTTGAAGATTTTGCATCTTTTTATGAAGCCACGGGTAAAAATAATTATGAAATAGATTATATCAACAAAAAACTTAGATTCTATTGCGATGGTGACTATAGAATGCATTTTGATAATGGATATGTAAATTTTGAATATATTGAAAATGAAAATGGTGCTTTTATCCTCATTAAATAGATATTTTAAAATTAATGTTTATAAGGTGTATTCTATTATGAATACACCTTTATTATTATATAGATAAAATAAATCGACAAAATAAAATAATAAATATCAAAAAAAAACAAATTTATTATAAAAATAATTATTATTATTGTTTTATGCTATAATAAATTAAATAGAAAAATATAAAACTAAATAATCTATATGGGAAAGAAGGAAAAGTATGAAAAAAATAGTTGCAATAGTATTATTATGCTTAATGCTTTGTAGTTGTAATGAAAATAGTGAACCTGAAATATCTACTAATAAATATTATGATAAAGTTATTAATCTGGATGTTACTTCTAAGTACAATATTCCAATAAGTTCAAGAATTTATAATAATAGCACTAAATTTATTGCTTTTAACGAAAAAGATACCGATAATTATGCTTTTTATGATGTTGAACAAGAATTATTTTTAGATTTTAAATTTAAATTGATAAATGAATATGTAACTTTATATGATGATCTTTTACTTGTGAGTAAAAAGGTTAGTGGTACTGGACTTGGTATGGAAACACATTATTCTCTTTGGAATGTTTATGGTGAAGAATTAATACCTTTTTCAAAAAATCGAATACAATTTGGTAATGAAGAATATGGTGGTAAATTATGTATTTACACACCAGATAATACGTTCATATATTATAATAAAGAATTAGAAGCTCTTCCTCATATTGAGGATAATAAAGGCGCGTTATTAAGTAATACAGAAAAATATTATATAGTTAGGTATAAAGAATTATATGTTATTTTTGATCTTGCATGGAAAGAGATAGAAAGGTTTTATAATCCAATTTATTTTATTGATGAATATACGGTTTTTGAAACATACAAAAAAGATTTTCGGGGTAATGGTGAGTATACATATGAAGACTTCGATGAGCAAAAATATATTTTAAGATATAGCACATATAATATTCTTACAAAAGAAAAAAAAGATAATTTATTTCCAAATATGAAAATTAACGGAATTAGTACTAAATATTCATTACCTTATTATTCTAAGCATTTAAGTAAAGATTGTAGATTAATGTATTATCAAGAAATATCGGTAGATAAAAAAATAACTTATTCTAAACATGCGCTTTTGGATGCCGAATTAAATATTTATATTTCTACTGATTATACTAATGATTTATATGTATTGGAAGATAATAGATTAGCATATGGTAGTAAAGTATATGATTTATCTCTTAATCTAATTGGTGAAGAAGATATTTTATTAAATGAAAATAAAACTTTTGAAAACGAAGATAAGAATCTAACTATTTTAGATTCTAGCATAATTGATTATTCAAATGAATTATATTTGGCGAGGGCCTCTTTAGGTTTAAAAGATGATCCATCATATTTTTTTTGGGGATATAGTTATTATTTGATGAATTCCAGTTTAGAAAGAATATCTGGATATTATTCTTATATTTACCTTACAAATGGCTCATATGCGGTTGGAATTAAAGACAATAAAACTTATAAAATATATAATGATGGAACAACAGAGGAAATAGAAGGAACTGTAACTTATGATATAAACGTTCGCAATCCTCAATATTTCATCATAACTAAAGATCTAACAAGATATATTTATAGTAGAAGCGGAGAATTACTTATTGAATTAACAAAAAATGATATTTGTTATACTATAAAGAAAAGTTATATGTTTGTAATTAAGGATAATGAATATTATTTAATTAAATAAAAATTAAAAATCACATTATTTTTAAATGTGATTTTTTATCTAAATCCATAAATTTCTTAATTAATTTATTTTTTTGTATGTTATAATGAAAACAAACTGGGGGAAAGACTTATGCGAAGATTAATATCAAAATTATCTACATCTATTATATTAGCTTTAATATTAATTACCTTTGGTTTTATTTTTATATTTGTTGATCAAAATTTAATTGCACCAATATATTTTAGAATTGTTAGTATTTTAGTTATAATTATAGGCTTATTTAAACTTTTATTTATTTCTAAAACTACAATGAACAAAGTAGAATATCGACTTGATTTAATTGAAGGAATACTTAATTTGTTTATTGGAGTAATATTTTCTAATTTTCACGAGTTTTACATTTTAAATATTATATTATTTACTATATTTATGGTAGTGCCATTAGTAAGATTTAAATATGCTTTTAACAAAGCAAACCAATTTTTTATAGATACACCTAAATATATTATTGCCGCATCTATATTATGTGCAGCTAGAATAATTTATAAGATATTCTTTTCTCTTATTGGAGGAGTATTATTATTTATCGGGATTGTTATTATAATAAGTAAAATTAGAAAGCACATTTACAAGAAAAAATATGGTTATATAGATGGGGAAAAACGATATTACGATTTGGAGGAATAGTATGTCTAAAAAAACAAAAGGTTTTTTATATTTTATTGCAATCGGCTGTTTAACGTTATTTTTAATGATTTTAGTTAGTTCAGTAATAGAAATAGGTGAAAGATTAAGAAATATTCATTTTGGTGTTGAAATTGCCTTTTATTTAATTGCTGTATTAATTTTCTTTTTTGCAATTGTAAATCCAATAATTATTATATTGAAGAGTCCATCTTTAAGTATTGCGACTACCTTAGATGATGATTCGTATCGCAAATTACAAATTTATAAAGCTGTTGCCAATAATATAAGGAAGAATAATGATTTACCGATAGAAGAAATTAAATTATTAACAAATTATGAAAATAAAAATGAATTAGTTTTAAATTTACAAGTTGTATTTGATAAATCAGTAAAAAAACAAATAAATGAAATTATATTAAGAAATGCCCGTATTGTAATGGTATCAACTGCCGTATGTCAAAGTGCTAGATTTGATATGTTAACAGTTTTTAGTGTTAATCTTAAAATGATAAAAGAAATTGTTGTTAAATGCGGATATCGTCCTTCAATGGCTAACCTATCTAAATTAACAGCTAATGTCTTTGGGACTGCTTTAATTGCTGAAGGATTAGAAAGTTTAAGTATTGATGATGTCTTACCTACTAGTGTTTCTAATTCTTTAGGTGAGATTCCTTTCATAAAACCTGTAATATCAAGTATTACTCAAGGGATTGCGAATTCTTTGTTAACTATAAGAATAGGTATAATTACTAGGAAATATTTATTTAAAGACGGATATGAAATAACTAAAGAATCTATTCGCAAAGAAGCTTTTAGAGAATCATTAAAATTAATACCATTAGTAATTGCGGAAACATTAACATTCTTTCCTAAAAAAATGGTTAAATTATTTACGAGAAAGCCAAAAGAAGAAACTGATAAAAATGAAATTATAGTTAGTGCAAAATAAAAAAATATCTTGACTTTACTACACACTTAGTGTAGAATAGTTATGTTGTAACATGCACCACATAGAACAGGTCTCAAATGATTAGAAATCTACCTTAATAGTGAGTCTTAAAAAAATAATCATAGGAGGTATAACGACATGTATGCAATTATTGAAACAGGCGGAAAGCAATATAAAGTTGAAGTAGGTTCACAAGTTTACGTTGAATTATTAGATGTAAATGCAGAAGATACTGTAACTTTTGACAAAGTATTATTAATAGGTGGAGAAACTACAAAAGTTGGTGCTCCATACGTTAATGGCGCTACTGTAACTGCGAAAGTTGAAAAGAATGGAAGAGCAAAGAAAATTATTATTTTCAAGTATTCACCAAAGAAAAGATATCGCAAAAAACAAGGACACCGTCAATCTTATACAAAGTTAACAATCGAAGCAATTAATGCTTAATTAAAAAAATGATAGAAGTTATTTGTAAGAGCAATCAAAAAGAATCTTCAATTGAGCTAAAAGGTCATGCTAATTATGACGTTCATGGGAAAGATATAGTCTGCAGTGCGGTATCAACTGCATTTGTGATGACTGCAAATTTAATTGAAAAATTAAACCTTAGTTACAACATCATAGAATTAATCTGTGAAGAAGGAAATTTGAAATTAAATGTAAATACTGAAAATGAAATTATTAAAAGTATAATGGAAAATTTAGTATATACTATTGATGAATTACATAAGCAATATCCTAAATATATAAAATATAAAAAATAGGAGGTAATCAAAATGTTAAATTTAAATATACAACTATTAGCATCTAAAAAAGGTGTAGGTTCTACTAGAAACGGCCGTGACTCAGAATCTAAACGTCTTGGGGCAAAATTATCTGATGGTCAATATTGTACTGCTGGTTCTATTATTTATCGCCAAAGAGGAACTAAAGTTCATCCTGGTACAAATGTAGGACGTGGTGGAGACGATACTTTATTTGCAACTGTTACTGGAATTGTAAAATTCGAACGTAAAGGTCGCGATAAAAAACAAGTTTCTGTATATCCAGAAGTTGAGTAGTAGATTTTAATGCCCTAGTAAGGGCATTTTTTTATGGTAAAGAAATATAAAAAATGTTATAATCAATTAAAGTATATTACATTAAATAAATATTATAAGGGTATCTTATAAAAAGAGGTGGAGCAAAATGTTTGTAGACCAAGTCAAACTAGAAGTACATGGCGGTAAAGGTGGTAACGGTATTGTTGCCTATAGAAGAGAATTAAAAATTGAATATGGTGGACCTTTCGGTGGAAACGGTGGACGTGGTGGATCAATCATTTTTGTTGGTAAAGAAGGATTATCTACACTTCTTGATTTAAGATACCATAAGGTTATGAAGGGCAAAAACGGTGAAAATGGTAAAAACAAAGGTATGTATGGAGCAAGTGCTGAAAATACATATGTTGGGGTACCTATTGGGACAACTATTGTTGATGATGATACAAACTTAGTTATAGGCGATATTTGTCGTCATAATCAAGAGGTGGTAGTTGCTTTTGGTGGACGTGGTGGAAGAGGGAATATGTCTTTTGCCTCAGGAACTATTAAATGTCCTGATTTCGCTGAAAAAGGAGAACCTGGACAAACTAGATATGTTAGATGTGAACTTAAAGTACTTGCTGATTGTGGTTTAGTTGGATTTCCAAGTGTTGGTAAATCAACATTAATAAGTAGTGTTTCAAAAGCCCGTCCAAAAATTGGGGCATATCATTTTACAACTTTAGTTCCTAATTTAGGAATGGTTGAAGTTAATGATGGACGTAGTTTTGTTATGGCTGACCTTCCTGGTATTATTGAAAATGCCCATGAAGGTGCTGGATTAGGCTTAGCTTTTTTAAGACACATTGAAAGATGTAGGGTTATAGTTCATGTTATTGATATGGCTTCAACTGAAGGACGCGATCCATATGAAGACTACTGTATAATTAATAATGAATTAGTTTCTTATAAAATGAATCTCTCAAAACGTCCTCAAATTATTGTTGCAAATAAAATGGATGTAGAAGGCGCAGAAGAAAATTTAGCTAAATTTAAAGAAAAAGTTGATAAAGAAATCTTTGCAGTGAGTGCTTTAACAAAAGAAAACTTAGATTTATTACTTTATAAAATTGCTGATACTTTAGCTGTTACTGAAGAATTTAGTTTATTTGAAGAAGATGAAAAAGAATTATCAGTTAATTATACATTTACACCAGAAGAGAAATTCTTCTATATTGAAAAGCAAGATGATAATGTATATAACGTTTCTGGTGATAAACTATACAAATTATTCTTAATGACTAATTTTGAAAATGATAGTTCAGTGAATCGTTTCGCAAGACAATTAAGAAGTTTTGGAATTGATGATGAATTAAGAAAATTAGGCGTTAAAAATGGAGATTTAGTTCGTATTTTTGATTATGAATTTGAATTTATAGATTAATAATTATAAAAATGATTTCAAAAAAATGGAATCATTTTTTTATTTTTAATTGTAAAAAACTTTTGAAATCGCTTTAGATAATTGAATTACTTTTAAAAAGTACTTTTTTGAAATTATAAAATGCTAAAAAATGGGGTAAATTACAGGTGATAGTTGACAAAAAATGTAATAAAAATTATAATAGGAATGATGAAGATTTTCATTTATAAAATTTATTTTATAAGAAAGAGGAATGTAAAATGAAAAAATTTGATGTATTAAATCGTATAGCAAAAGTCGGAGTTGTTGCCGTAGTTCGTGCTAACAACGGAGAAGAAGCTGTAAAAATTTCTGAAGCATGTATTAATGGAGGAGTTCCTGCAATTGAAGTAACATTCACTGTACCTGGAGCTGACCAAGTTATCAAAACTTTAAAGAATACTTTTAGTGATGATAAATTAATTGTTGGAGCTGGAACAGTTCTTGATAGCGAAACTGCACGTATTGCAATTTTAGCTGGAGCAGAATATATTGTATCTCCTGGATTTGATTTAGAGTCTGCTAAATTATGTAATAGATATCAAGTTCCTTATATGCCTGGTTGTATGACAATTACTGAAATCATGCGCGCTATGGAAGCAGGATGTGACATTGTTAAATTATTCCCTGGTTCATTACCTGGACCTGATTATGTAAAAGCTGTTAAAGGACCACTTCCTCAAGCTAACATAATGCCTACTGGTGGAGTATCATTATCAAATGTTAATGAATGGATTAAAGCTGGAGTAATCGCTGTTGGTACTGGTTCTGATTTAACTGGACCTGCTAAAAAAGGTGATTATGCTGGTGTAACAGAATTAGCTAAACAATTCGTTGAAGCTGTAGCAAACGCGCGAGCTAAGAAGTAATTTATTCCAAGGCTTTATAGGAGGCACAATGGAAAAGATAATAACTTTTGGAGAGATAATGTTAAGATTATCAACTCCTGATTATAATACTATTAATCAAACACACTCATTTTTAGTGAATTATGGTGGTGGTGAGGCAAACGTTGCGGTTGCTTTAGCACATATGGGCCATAATACCTATTTTATGAGTAAACTACCTCCTAATCAACTTGGTGATGGAGCAATAAGCCATTTAAAATCTAATGGTGTTAATACTGATTATATCGTTAGAGGTTCAACAACTTTAGGTATTTATTTTTTAGAAACTGGATTTGGTGGACGACCTAGTAAAGTAATTTATAACCGTAAACACTCAGCAATTACTCGTGTTGAAGAAAAAGAATTTAAATGGGCTAAAATATTTAAAGGTGCAAGTTGGTTTCATATTTCAGGTATTACTTTAGCCTTAGGCGAAAGAGTAAGAAAAGTTGCTATTCGTGCGGCTAAAGAAGCTAAAAAATATGGAGTTAAAGTAAGCTTTGATTTCAACTATCGTACTAAATTATGGACAATAGATGAGGCAAGACCTTGCTATAAAGAATTCATGAATTATGTTGATATTGTATTTGCATCATTTTATGATGCTAACACAATCTTAGAAATACCACTTGATGAAGGTTTAGAAGATGCAACATTATCTGAAAAACGTCGTAATGTATTTCCAAAGATGATAAAAAAATATGGTTTAAATTATATTTTTGGAACAGATAGAGTAGTATTCTCAGCCTCTGAAAATTCTTTAGCTGGATATTATTTCAAGTTAAAAGATGAAGATTTATCATGGCAATTAACTAATCCAATTCGTTTTAATATATATGATCGTATTGGTGGCGGGGATGCCTTTGCCTCAGGTGTAATTCATGGGCTGTTAAAGAATTTTGATGACCCTGAATATGCTGTTGCCTATGGTTTAAATACAAGTGTACTTAAACATACAATTTATGGTGATGCATCTGTAATGTCATGTGAAGAAATTGAATCATTTATGAAAGCTAACGGCAGTGCTGAAGTAGTTAGATAATAGGAGAATTATATGATTATTGGAAAATTAAAAGATTTATATAGATATAAAGGAATATCTAAGAATATTGATACTGCGATTGATTATGTTATCAATACAGATTTATTAGCCTTAGCTCCTGGAAAATATCTAGTAGATGGAAATAATGTTATATGTAACCGCGATACATATATTGCAAAACCATTAGACGAATGTTTCTATGAAAA
This sequence comes from Anaeroplasmataceae bacterium, assembly GCA_031549865.1. Taxonomy (GTDB): domain Bacteria; phylum Bacillota_I; class Bacilli_A; order Acholeplasmatales; family Anaeroplasmataceae; genus JAVBPE01. Next base: position 46,840 of record JAVBPE010000009.1, read on the forward strand.
CCATGACGTTTATATGGATATGCAAATTGTATTAAAGGGAGTTGAAATGTTTGCTTATACAGATATTTCAAACCCAACTCTTAAGGTAACTGCACCTTACAATACTGATAAGGATGTTACAAAATATAGTTGTGAAGGCGGAGTTTTCTACGCTTTAGAAGAAGGGTATGCGCTAGTTTATCCTGAGGATGTTCATCTTGCAAAATGTAAAGCTAATGATGAAATCGTCGAAAAAGTTGTCATGAAAATAAAAATAGAAGAATAATTAAAGGAGAATATTTAAATGGCTAAAGTTGTTACATTAGGCGAAATTATGTTAAGATTATCTACACCAGGTAATACACGTTTCGTACAATCAGATTCTTTCGATGTAGTTTATGGTGGAGGAGAAGCAAACGTTGCAGTAAGCTGTGCTAACTATGGACACGATGCATATTTTGTTACAAAATTACCTAAACATGAAATCGGTCAATCAGCAGTTAACTCATTAAGAAAATTCGGAGTTAATACTGATTTTATCGCTCGTGGTGGAGATCGCGTTGGTATTTATTATTTAGAAACTGGAGCATCTATGCGTGCTTCAAAAGTAATTTATGACAGAGCTAATTCTGCAATTGCTGAAGCTGATGCTAAAGATTTTGATTTTGATGCAATTATGAAAGGTGCTGACTGGTTCCACTGGTCAGGAATCACTCCTGCAATTTCTGATAAAGCAGCTGAATTAACTCGTTTAGCTTGTGAAGCTGCAAAACGTAATGGTGTAACTGTATCAGTTGACTTAAACTTCCGTAAAAAATTATGGACTACACAAAAAGCTCAATCTATTATGAAACCATTAATGAAATATGTTGACGTATGTATTGGTAATGAAGAAGATGCTGAATTATGCTTAGGATTCAAACCAGAAGCTGACGTTGAAGGTGGAGAAACTAATGCTGAAGGATACAAAGGTATTTTCACTCAAATGGCTAAAGAATTTGAATTCAAATATGTAGTTTCTACATTACGTGAATCATTCTCAGCTACACATAATGGTTGGAAAGCAATGATTTATAATGGTACTGAATTCTATGAATCAAAACGTTATGACATTAACCCAATTATTGACCGTGTTGGTGGAGGAGACTCTTTCTCTGGTGGTATTATCCACGGTTTATTAACTAAACCTAACCAAGGTGAAGCATTAGAATTCGCTGTTGCTGCATCTGCACTTAAGCATACTATTTGTGGAGATTTCAACTTAGTTTCTGTTGAAGAAGTTGAATCATTAGCTGGTGGAGCTGCTAACGGACGCGTTCAACGTTAATTATACTAATTATGAGTTTGCTACTTCCTTTTGGGAGTAGCATTTCGTACTTTAAATAATATAAAATTTGGAGGCAATAATGGATAGATTTATTACTTTAAATAATGGACTAAAAATGCCAAGACTAGGGTTAGGAACATTTAAAAGTCTTGACGGTGATGAAGCATATAATGCAGCTTTAAACGCGATTAATGCTGGTTACTTGATGATTGATACTGCCCAAGTTTATGGAAATGAGGAAAGTATTGGACGCGCAATAAAAGATAGTAAAGTTGATAGAAATAATATTTTTATTACAACTAAATTATTTCCTTCTAAATTAGGCTATAAAAGTGCAAAAGAAGAACTTAATATTTCGTTAGAAAAATTAGGTTTAGATTATGTTGATCTATATTTACTTCACTGGCCAAGCAGTAATTATGAGCTTAATAATCACGCATGGCATGCGATGGAAGAAATTTATGAATCAGGCAAAGCTAAAAGTATTGGAGTTTCAAATTTTAATATTCATCATTTAATGTTTTTACTCCCAAATTGTAAGATTAAGCCAATGATGAATCAAATTGAAATTCATCCAGGATTAACTCAATATGAATTAGTTAGATATTGTCAAAATAACAATATAGCTGTTACTTCTTATGGACCTTTTATGAAGGGGCAAGTATTTCAAATGGAATCTTTGAAAGATTTAGCTAGTAAATATAATAAGAGTATTCCTAATATAATTGTTAGATGGGGCTTACAAAGAAACATTGTAATGATTCCAAAATCAGTAACTAAAGAAAGAATAATTGATAATTTTAATGTCTTTGATTTTGAATTAACAAATGAAGATATGAAAATTGTTGATTTATGTAATAGAGGAACAAGAGTGTATACTGATCCAAATAATGCTCATTTTGTTCCAACAGAAGAATAGGAGATAAATTTATGAAACTAGAAGTTCGTTATGCAAATCATCCCGAAGATTCAAAACATTACACAACAAAAGAATTAAGACAACATTATGTAATGGAAAAAGTATTTGAAGGTGATGAAATATTATTAGTATATTCACATCAAGACCGTATTGTATCAGGTGGTATAATGCCAATTGATAAAGAATTATTTTTAGAACCATCAGATGAATTAAGAGCAGCATATTTCTTAGAACGTCGTGAACTAGGAATAATTAATATTGGTGGAGATGGTATTGTAACATTAGATGGTGTTAAATATAATGTTAAAGCCAAAGATGGTATGTATGTTGGTATGGGTACAAAAGAAGTAAAATTTGCCTCAATTGATAAAACAAATCCAGCAAAATTTTACATTTCATCATGTCCAGCTCATACAACATATCCAACATATTATATTGATTTTGAAAAAGCAAATCATCGTCCAACTGGAGATGCTAAAACATTAAATAAACGTGTTATCAATCAATATATTCACCCAGATGTATGTAAGAGTTGTCAACTGGCAATGGGAATGACTAACTTAAGTGAAGGTTCAGGCTGGAATACTATGCCTTCTCATACTCATGAAAGACGTATGGAAGTATATTTCTATTTTGATATTCCAGAAAATAATGTAGTATTTCATATGATGGGGCAACCACAAGAAACAAGACATGTAGTAATGTTAAATGATCAACTAGTAATATCACCAAGCTGGAGTATTCACTCTGGAATTGGAACTTCAAATTACTCATTTATTTGGGCAATGTGTGGAGAAAATCAAGAATTTGATGATATGGATCATATCGCAATGAAAGACTTAAAATAAAAAGAGGAGAAAAAGAGATGAATTTAAATAGTTTTAGTTTAAATGGAAAAATCGCCTGGGTAACAGGAGGATCATACGGAATAGGATTCAGTATGGCAAAAGGATTAGCAGACTGCGGAG
>JAVBPE010000013.1:0-33818 GCA_031549865.1 Anaeroplasmataceae bacterium
CAGTCACTTGATAATATTCTCCTTTGTTATTTTATATTTGCAGTTGGCAGACTACTTTTATATTTTAACAAAGGTTTTTTTCTTTGCATAGCTATAAGCTTTTTTGAACCCCCAGACTATCTGGGGGTTTTCTATACAAAAAGAGAGAGCAAGTTAACCTTGCTCTCCGTGTGAGAAATTTTTATATTTTATATTTTTTTTATACTCTTGCAAATAATTGCTCTTTGTCTAATACCATAGAAACATCATAATCAATCTTACCCCAATGAACACTATCATACGGCATTTTGAATCGCACAATTTCTAAGAATTTGTCTTCAGATGTAGCGAACATATGCACTCGACGTGTGATGGCCTTCAAACAATAACATATTTAAAATAAAGTTACTTATTCCAAAAATATATCATTTTATATCTTTACATACTATTTCATCTATTACATTGAAAGTTAGAACATATTGTATTATATATTATTGATTATTAATATAAAAAACTAACCTTACAAACAAAAGGTTAGTTTTATTTAATATAATGGTAAATCTTTTTTTTGTAAAAATTGCAATCCTAATAATTATAAAAGTAAATGCAACTATTGATATTATAATATTTTTTTCACCAATTATGTCAGTACAATGGCATTTTTGGGTTAGTGCAAGTACAATTAGAATTATATCCACGAGCGCATTATTTTGTACAAGTGCACTTCCATCTTTTAAGTGTAGATAAATAATCTTTTGATTGTTTTTCTATTGCTTCTTTTTCTTCTTGAGACTTAGCCTGTTTATATTTGGCATAATAACCTAATCCAAGTTTCACTTGCTCATCTAATGTAACATTATAAATGAATTTTCCACTTTTTAAGCAATAAAAGCAATAATCATTTGATATACTACCATCTTCATTTGTACCTTTTTGCTTATCATTTTTTATAGGCATTCCACAACTTTGACATATTAATTCGCTCATATTTAATTTACTCCATCTCTATATAATATTTAAGTCTATTATACTAAAATTTTATTCTTTTTCAATGTTCGAAAGTTAATATGTCTATATCATACTTGTAAAAATTTAATCCTATTAAATCACTAATATTATGTTTACAAAATTTACAAGAGATATTGCATCTTTGACTAGATAATAAATGAATATTTCCATGTATATATCTTGAGTTTTATTAATTATTATTAAATAATGCTGTAGATAAGTATCTATCTCCTGAGTCAGGTAATAATACAACAATATTTTTACCTTTATTTTCAATGCGGTTAGCTACTATAGTTGCTGCTTTAAGTGCGGCACCACTTGATATACCAACTAAAATTCCTTCTGTTAAAGCAAATTCTCTTCCGGTAGCAAATGAATCCTCATTTTCAATTGTGATAATTTCATCATAAATTTTTGTATTCAAAACACTTGGTACAAATCCAGCACCAATTCCTTGGATTTTATGTGGACCTGCTACACCTTTAGACAATACTGGGCTTGCAGTAGGTTCAACAGCAATAATTTTAATATTCGGATTTTTTGATTTCAAATATTCACCTACTCCAGTGATTGTTCCACCAGTACCTACTCCAGCCACAAATATATCAATATTTCCATCAGTTTGATCCCAAATTTCTGGGCCTGTAGTAGCCTTATGAACCGCTGGATTTGCAGGATTAGAAAATTGGCCTAGTATAACTGAATTAGGTATTTCTCCTTTTAATTCTTCAGCTTTAGCGATAGCACCCTTCATTCCTTTAGCACCTTCTGTTAAAACTAATTCAGCACCATAAGCTTTTAATAAATTACGTCTTTCAATACTCATTGTATCTGGTAATGTTAATATTGCTTTATAGCCTTTAGAAGCTGCTACTGCGGCAAGACCTATTCCTGTGTTACCACTTGTTGGTTCAATTATTGTAGAACCTTCTTTTAATAATCCACTTGCCTCAGCATCTTCTATCATTGCTAAGGCAATTCTATCTTTAACAGATCCAGCTGGATTTAAGTATTCTAGTTTAGCTAAAATATTAGCATTTGTTATATTATTTTTCTTTGAATAACCATTTAATTTTAATAGTGGTGTATTACCTATTAGTTCTAATGCACTTTGTTTAATTTTGCTCATTTTATTTTCCTCTTTCTTTATCCTACAATTTCTATAGGAATTATATGTTTTAGATTATATAATTATTCAATGTTTATGTCAATAAATTGAAAAAGATTGAATAATAGTTGTTTTTTATTTATTGTTATAGTTTTTTTCTATAACCTGATTAACTGCATTTTTAATCCTATTTAATGCTTCTTTAAGTATACTCCTTGGACAGGCAACATTTATTCTTTGAAAGCCTTCTCCGCAATTACCAAAAATTTTTCCACTATCTAACCATAATTTTGCATTATTAATAATTAAATCTTCTAATTCCTCATTTGATAACCCTAATCCTTTAAAATCGAGCCATACTAGATAAGTTCCTTCATGCTGAACCATTTTAATGCTTGGAATATTATTTTCAATATAATTTTTAGTAAACTCAATATTTTCTTTTACATAATCAAACATAGCTTCATACCACTTTTGGCCATTTTTATAAGCAGCCATGCAGCCAACTAAACCCATTACATTCAATTGACTATACCCAGAAGAATCAAGTTCCTTACGAAATGCTTTGTTTATTGAAGGATTACTAATAAAATTATTAGAAATTTGAATTCCTGCCAAATTAAATGTTTTACTAGGTGATGTACAAGTTATAGTAATATCTGCAAATTCTTTTTTTAAATTAGCTAATACATTATGATTCCCTTTAAAAACAAAATCGGCATGAATTTCATCACTCACAACTATGACATTATATTTAACACAAATATCTCCCAATTTTATTAGTTCTTCTTTACTCCAAACACGGCCTACTGGATTATGAGGGTTACACAAAAAAAATAGTTTTATGTTGTTAGAAATTATTTTATTTTCAAAATCTTCAAAATCAAAATAATATTTATTATCACTGCCATATATTAAATTATTACTTACTACAATTCTATGATTATCTTCAATAACTTCTTTAAAAGGATAATAAACGGGTAATTGTATCAAAATAGAATCTCCAATATTGGTAAATGCTTTAACTGCAAGTGCTAGTGCAAATACTATTCCTGGAGTTTTAACAAGCCATTTACTCTCTATATGAAAATTATAGTGATTAAACATCCAATTTTTTAGAATTTCAAAATATTCTTCTTGAACTTCACTATATCCAAAGATACCATGATTAACTTGATTAATTAGGGCTTCTTGGATAAATGATGATGTTTTAAAATCCATATCAGCTATCCATAAGGGTAATAAATCTTGGGGCATATGTCTTTTCTTAGCAAAATCATATTTTAAACAATTAGTATTTCTTCTATCAATTACGGCATCAAAATTTAAATTTGTTTCTTTCATACATACTCCTTATAAGCTTCTAAAAGCTTGTTCTAAATCATCTATTAAATCGCAGACATCCTCTATTCCGACTGATAATCTTAAAATACTATCTGTAATTCCATTCTTCTTTAATATATCTAAGGGTACATCCGCATGAGTCTGTGTTATAGGGTATGTAATAAGTGTCTCTACACCGCCTAAGCTTTCAGCAAATTGAATTAGTTTTACTTTTTCTAAGATTTTATGAGCAACTTCTTTATTTATAACTTCAAAAGTAATCATTGCCCCAAATCCCCGACTTTGTTTTTTTATAACTTCGTGACCTTTATGAGAATTCAATCCTGGGTATATAACATTTTTTATTAATTTATGATGTAGTAGCCATTCAACTATTTTAATAGCATTAGCTTGAGATTTTTCCATGCGAATTGATAGTGTTTTTATGCCTCTTATAATTAACCAGCTATCAAATGGAGCAAGACCTGCCCCAATTGTTTTAGCATTAAATCTTAGTTTATCATTAAGATCTTTTCTATTTGTTACTAGGAATCCTGCTAATGTATCATTATGTCCTCCTAAATATTTGGTACCACTATGTATTACAACATCAGCACCTAATTTTAAAGGATTTTGAAAATATGGTGATAAAAATGTATTATCAACAATTAAAATTAATTCATATTTTTTTGTTAATAAGCTTAACTTATTAATATCTATTATATTCATCATTGGATTTGTAGGAGTTTCTATATATATAGCTTTTGTATTTTCTTTAATTAAAGATTCAATATTTTCATCATTAAAATCCGCACTAGTAAAAGTTAACCCATTTTTCTTAGAAATATTATTAAATAACCGGATACTTCCGCCATATAAATCGTTATCAATAATTATATGATCGCCAGGATTAAACATTTCCATTAAGTTTGCTATTGCTGCCATCCCGCTACTAAATGCTAAGGCATCAGTTCCATATTCTAATGATGCCACTATTTTTTCTAATTGCTCTTTGGTAGGGTTTTGTAACCTTGAATAATCATAACCCGTGCTTTTCCCTACTCCTAAATGTGCATATGTTGCAGTTTGATATATTGGATAACTAATTGACCCATAATGGTTTTTACAGTCATATTCTTCCTCTAAATGAATACATTTTGTTGATATTTTTCTTTCCATACTAATTCCTCCATATCCTATAATAATTATATGATTTAAGTATAGCACAACATGCAATTCAACGATAATTCATAAAATATATAAAGGGCTATAGTTTTAAACTATAACCCTTTATACTTCTATTTTAATACTTTATCTTTATATTTAGAAATTTCTTCTAAATATTTTAACCCTATTGAACTAATTGATGTTCCTTTTCTAGTTATGTAACCAATATTCATTTTTTCATCAGTTTTTAGTTTCACTGCACAATAATCTATTCCATTTAACTCTTCACAAATAATACCCGAACAAAGCGTATATCCATTTAATCCAACCATTAAATTAAGTAAGGTTGCTCTATCATTTGCTTTAATAATTCTTTTATAATCATATGTACTTAAGACCTCTTCTGAAAAATAAAACGAATTATAATCACCTTGTTCAAATGATAAGCAAGGATATTCGTTTAAATCCTCCAAAGATATTTCTTTTTCATTTGAAAGAGGGTGTCCTTTCCACATATATACGTATACAGCACAGCAAAATATTTCATTAAACTCTAAATTTGATTCTAAAAACATTTTTTTAAGTACTTTTTCATTAAAGTTATTTAAATATAAAATTCCAATCTCACTTCTAAAATTCTTAACATCTTCAATTACTTCATGAGTTTTAGTTTCATGAATCGAAAATTCAAATTCATCCATTCCAAATTGTTTTACCATTTCAATAAATGCATTAACAGCAAAAGTATAATGCTGCATAGAAACACCAAACTTTTTTTTAATACTTACTTTATCAATATACTTAGCATTAAGTAAGTCATATTGCTCAACCACTTGCCTAGCATAGCCAATAAATTCTTCACCCTCTAAAGTTAAAATCATTCCGCTTTGAGTACGTCTAAAAATTTCAATTCCTACTTCTTTTTCTAAAGTTTGAATAGCAGTTGAAAGACTTGGTTGAGAGATATATAATTTTTTAGCAGTTTCATTCATAGAACTACCTTCAGCTACAGCTATTGCATATTTTAATTGTATTAATGTCATAAAAACTCCTTGTATATTTTTCTAATTATATTATATTTTTAAAAAGTTCAATTAAATTTAAGTATATTCATTTACTATCTTGAATTATGGAAAATCAAATACTGGTTCATTTCTTAATAGAGAATCCTGATGATTAATATCATAATTAATTTATTTTAAAACATTTAAAGTAACTATATTTAGATAATCATCATATTTTGCTTTAATTAGTTTCATTTTTACCTCTCATATGGTTAAATTAGCTATCTATAACATCACTGGTAGAAAGTTAATATTTATTGAAATTTATTTTGTTAAAGATTTCTTTTAATTATTATTTTCTGACAACCATTCACCAATATCAATAATTTTAATTCCTTCATACGTGTACTGTGGATGTCTTATTCTTGCAATTAATATCTTAGGATATGCATCAGCAATTTTCAAAAGTGAATCAACTTCTCTTTTAAATGTGTTTTCATTTGAAATATCATCTGATACTTGAATGTATATTTTTTCATTTCTTTTAATTGCAACAAAATCAATTTCTTTTTTATACAACATTCCAACATAAATTTCATAGCCACGTCTTAAAAGTTCGATTGCGACTATGTTCTCATAAATCCTACCATAATTCATGTCTTTTACACCCAAAATTGCATATTTAAAACTTGGATCATTTAAATAATATTTTTCAGAAGATGCTAGATATTTTTTTCCTTTTATATCATATCTTTTAACTTTATAAAATAGAAATGCCTGACACAAACTTTCAATATATGAACCTACGGTTTTATCATTTATAGGCATTGTATTATTGTTTAGGTTTTCTGTTATATTCTTAATTGAAGTAATGTTTGAAATATTATCCATTAAAAAATCTGATATTTTTTTGAGTAGAACTTCGTTTCGGATTTTTTTACGTTTTATTAAGTCTCTTTGAATAATGGTTTCATATACATTACTGATATATTCTAGTTTATCTTCGATTTTCACATATCCATATGATCCTGGCATACTGCCTTCAAAAGCATAATTATCAAATGAATTTCTAGAGTCTAAAATTTCATAATATTTTTGATATTCTTTATATGAAAAAGGATATATTTCAACTTCCATTGTTCTTCCTGTAAATAAAGTTGCTAGGTCACTAGAAAGTAAAAAAGCATTTGAACCTGATAAGAACATTTCAAATCCGCCTTCAGAATAAAGACTATTTATTACTTTTTCAAAATGTTCACACATTTGAACCTCATCAATCAATAAAAAATTCAATCTATCAGATTTGTGTTTTTCTTTAATATATTTATATAGTCGATGATAGTCTAATAGATCTTCAAAATCCATTCTTGTAAGATCAATTTGTATTACATTTGAATTATCTATCTTTGATATCAAATAAGCATTAAGCATTTCAAGCAGTTTTGATTTACCACATCTTCTTATTCCAGTTATGACCTTAATATCAGGCGTTCCAACCAAGTCAATCAAGCGCGTTAAATAATCACGTTCAATAATCTTCATGTTTCCACTTCCTTTAGCTAAATTATAACATATCTATTTCGAGAAAACAAGTTATTTTTATTTTGTCGAAATATAACACTGATTTTAATTCGAGTTTTCACATTTATAAGGAGTGATGAATAACTATATTTCAGAATGTGTGAACATATCTATAATTCCGATTTTGTAGTAGTTTTCCATCAAAATCCCTAGTTACTTACAAGGTCATTTGATATATTCCTAATATGTTTTCATAGACGAGGTTTAATCAATATTTTCAATAATATGTATTGATTTCATCTAAATTTTTTATAAAAGAGCCCTTAAAAGCATATAAATTAATATAAAAATAAAAAGTGGCTAAAATGGAAATTTCCGCTTTGCTAAGCCGCTTTTTCGGTTGATTATTTACTTTTTTAGTTCTAGTAATACCACACATTCAACGGTACATTGCTTTTTACAGAAAATATTAAAACATATCTATATTTTCCTTAATTAATTACTTTACTATTAGTTATCAGGTCGAGCGGATTCACCTTGATTAAATATTATTAATTGTCTTTGCTATGTCATCATTTATTAGAATGGATTGTTTAACAATTTCTTTAGGTACTTCCTGGTATCCCATATCTATACAAACATAAACTGCGTTTTGATTTTCATATGTCATCTTCATAAAAGGATACTTAATCCAAACTGGAGTTGAATAACCTACACCTAATTCTAAAAACAGTATTTTCTTTTTTCTGTTTTCATTAATAAATTTAATATAATTATTTTGTGCTTTGTGCCAACCGTCATCTTCTACAAATGTATCATCACATCTTAAATTGGTCGTCATAACTGCTCCACATTTTGGACATTTTGGTATTAGCGAACTTGGAATCTTATTATTTTCTTGGTTATTTACCATTGATAAAACTAGTTCTTTATTATCGTATGTCTTTTTATGACAAGGTTTTGAGCACTGAAAAAGTCCATAATCTCCTTGCATATAAAATAATTTGTTTTTATCAAAACTAGCTTTTTGAAATTGATGATCGACATTGGTTGTAATAACAAAGTAGTTTTTATCTTTTACTATGTTTAGGAGTTTTGTGTATAAAGTCTTTGCTTCTGTTTTGTAGCGATTTAAGTAAATCATTTTAGACCAATAGCCCCATTTATCTTCTTCACTATCAAACCAGTGAAAACCAGCCGAATACATATCTTTATAGCCATAGTTATCATACATGTATTTGAAGTTATCCATAAATGTTTTACCACCATATTCAAAGTCAGCGGCAGTTGATAATCCTGATCCAGCACCTATGACTATAGCTTCACATTCATTAATAAGTTTCTTTAATTGTTCTACCATAGACATCATAATCCCCTCTTGAAAACACATTAAATATTACACGATTAATAGATGTGTTCTTATTTTTATCTAAATATTCTTTTACAGTTCTTACTGCAACTATTGAAGCTAGTTCTATGGGATATCCATATACTCCAGTTGATAGGCTACAAAATACTATATTTTTTAGTTTCATTTCTTCTGCTTTTTTAAGACATGATAAATAGCAGTTTTTTAAATCTTCTTCATTTGCCTTTGTTGGTTTGTACGATACTTTAGGACCTACGGTATGAAATATGTATTTAGATGGAAGATTGTATCCATCGGTTACTTTGCATTTTCCATTTTTCTCATCATGTCCTTGCTTGTCCATTATATTCATTAAATCTCTTCTTACTTGTAAACCTGCATAAGAATGAATTGCATTATCTATACATGAATGTAGAGGTTGAAAACAACCTAGCATTTTTTCATTACAAGCATTAACTATCGCATCAGCTTTTAAAAGTGTTATATCCCCTAGATAAAGGCATACTTTTTCTTGGATACGTGGTAATGAATTTACATTGACGATTTCTTTTTTAGAATAGTATTCTTGTAGTATTTCATCTTGCATTAAGTAATACTCGTTACTTAAATCATATGGCATTGTTATATTCATTAAGCCTCTTAAGTTTTTAGTTTCTTCTAAATCTATAAAATTGTTTATGTTGTTGTATTTTTTTAAGTATTCAATACTTTTTTTCAGATTACTCATTATCTAACCTCTATGGCTTTATTCATACATACATTGTAGCAGTTACCACAGTGTAAGCAATTTTCTTGAATTATTTTATATGGGTTACCTTTAACGATACACTTTTGAGGACATATATTTATACACTTTCCACATGAACTGCAATTATTATTAATAGAGTATCCACTCTTATTTAATTCACTTTTACCTATTGTAAATTGACTTCTATAAATAGGTCTTTGACTCAAATCAAAATACTCACCTGTCGCATTTTCAATACTAAAGACTTCTAGTGCACTCATTGATATTTCTGTTGGATAAATAGTTTTCATATATTGGTTTTTCTCAAATATTTCTACTAATAAATCTCTACTTTCAGGCTTTATAGTTCCTTTTAAAGATATTGCAATATTATTCTTTGTTGCAGATAACGATATATATTTTTGGTTGATTAGTTCTTTATAAAAGTTTTTACCTTTAGCAGTTAAAAAGTATATTGTATCATTTTTTGATAGCATAATATCGATTACTCTTGTACTTGGTTTATTATCAAAATCAACTGTTGCGATTACTGAAGAATGTATTTCATTACATAATATATCTAGTATTTCTTTGGTTTCCATTATAATTCCTCCAATTATGTAAAAGTAAAAAAGTCACAATCAAACTTACTATGATTTATGTGACTTTTAAAGCTATTAGAATTCTACTGTTTTTGGTGCATCTGTAAATGAATAGAATGTAGCTATACCTTTATTTAAGCATAATACTGCACATTTACCATCATTTTCATCATACTTAAATACGTTACGTAATTCAGGAACATCATCTAACATTCTTTTTCTTGTATCAACATTATCAACATGTTCTGCTTCTGCCATTACACGAATCCATTGTCCCTTACTCATTGCACATATTTCAATTTTTGGATTTGTAACCATTTGAAGAAATACATCCTTTTGATTACTTGTTTGAATAAATAGTTTTCCATCAATAATATCATAAGATGTGAACGGTCTTACATGTGGTTGATTATCTTTATCAACCGTTGCTAGATAATATGTACCTGCTTTCTTTAAAAATTCATAAACTTCATTAATTGCTGTCATTTTTATATTCCTCCTTGACCTACTATTATTATATAATTATGCATATAAAATGAGAAGTACGCACTTCAAAGTGGTATAGTATCTTTTAAGAAACTATGATATAATAACTTATTAAAGGAGTGTTATTTATATGATAGATAAAAATAAATTACCAGCATGTCCAGTAGAGACTACACTATTACTTATTTCTGATAAATGGAGAATATTAATTATTAGAGATTTATTAAATGGTACAATGCGTTTTAGTGAACTTAAAAGATCATTAGAGCCTATTACTCAAAAAATGCTTACTCAAAGCCTAAGAGATATGGAAGAAAATGGTTTAGTTATTAGAACTGTTTATCCTGTTGTCCCACCTAAAGTTGAATATAGTTTAACTGAACTAGGTAAATCACTAAAAACAGTAATTGATTCGATGTGGGATTTCGGAATTGATTATAAAAAAAGTAAATAAATTTTAAATAAAAAGTGGCAAAAACGGAAATATCCGCTTTGTTAAGCCACTTTTTCGGTAGGATTTTTACTTTTTTAGTTCTAGTAAACAGACTGTCTCAACATGTGAGTACGTTCTAATAATAACATATTTTAAATAAGTGGTTACTTATGCTAAAAACATATCATTTTATATGTTTGCAGACTAATCCATATATGAGACTATTAACAAAAACATATCTTCATATATTTTCTTATTTATTAATCATATTGGTTCAATTGAACTGGTTGATATATTTATAAGCCAGCACTTGTTACCATTCTTTTATTAGTTCATATAAATAAGAATTTTTATATATTTTTTCTTTCCCAATATTTTCAGAAATAAGAATCCCGGCTTCTTCAAGTTCATGTAAATATTTAGAAGCTGTATTTCTTGAGATGCTTAAATATTCCCTAAAGTATTCATTTTTAGTATAGAAATCATAAAATAAATATTTGACTAAATCAGCAGAATATATTTTAGGGCATTTCTCTTTTATTAAGTCCGTACAAAGTGCCATTAATTGATTAAAACGCATTATAAAAGAAATAGTAAATTCAGACATTTTTTCCACACCATTTATCATATATAGTAAATAATCTTTTATATAATAATTATCATCTCTCATGTTTTGCAGACATGTATAGTATTCTTGTTTTGTTGAATTAATATATTTTGATAAATATAAAATCGGAAGAGATAATTTTTTTTGAAGTACTAAATATAAAATATTTAGCATTCTACCTGTTCTACCATTGCCATCATGAAATGGATGAATTGATTCAAATTGATAATGAACCATTGCCATTTTAATTATTGGATCAGTATCCTCTAGTTCTCTATAATTAATATAATTCTCTAAATTAGAAAGATAATTTCTTATTGTTACTTCATCTTGTGGTGGTGTATGTAATACTTCCTTTGTTTTAGTATTATGGATCACCGTACCAGGAACTTTTCTAATACCTCCAACATTAGGTTCTATAATATGATGAATATCTTCAATCATTTTTGTGGAGATAAAACCATTTTCTTTTATAAAAGAGTATCCTGATAAAATAGCTTGACGATAATTTACAACTTCCTTGGATGCATTATTATTTTGATTTAAAGTTATTTCTTTAAAAATTTCATCAAATGTCGTAACGATGTTTTCTATCTCACTTGATTCTTTAGCTTCACCTAAAATAATTGCATTAAGTATAATACTAGGATTTGGCATTATATTAATTAATCCGTTTAATTCTCCAATTTTGTTATTTGCCTTGTTTAATGTCTTTAAAATATCTATATCATTATAATCGTATTCAAATGGTAAATTGCGCACGATATCACCTCTTGCACAAATTTTATCATTTTTTGCGCTCGTGGTCAATACATGCACAAATTAATTAATAAACTAAAAGTGAAAATTCAATTATTTATCTTACCTATTTAAAGTTTAAAAGAGCGAACGATTATAAAAAAATGAAATAATTAATATTGGATTTCAATCTTTTTTATTGTTATAATACTTCATCTTTTCACTAGAATAATTCTCTATTTTTCCAGTTGGTAATATAAGCATTCTAGTTATTCCTATTGCTTCTACAAACTCCATGTTATGACTTACTACCATTATTGTTCCATTAAAGTTCTTAAAGTTTTTGGCAATCATTTTTTGTGTTTCTGGATCTAGATGGTTTGTTGGTTCATCTAAAAATAAAAAATTAGGCTTTTGCAATAATATTTTACAAAGTGATAATCTTGCCTTTTCACCTGGAGATAATAATCCTACTTTTTTAAATACATCATCCCCATAAAATAAAAAATTACTTAACATTGATCTTAATTCTCTATGAGAATATTCAGGATAATCAATATTATCAATTAAATTCTTTTTCATATTTAATAATTCTAATTCTTGTGCATAATATGAAAAATCTGTTTTTTCATTCATAAAAATCTTACCGGAATTTGGATTTAGTTTGCCCATTATTAATTTTAATAATGTAGATTTACCCATTCCGTTTTCTCCTACTATTAAAAATCTTTCATCTTTATTAATCTCAAATGATAAATTTTCATATAGATAATCATTATTAGGATAATGAAAACTTAAATTCATTACCTCTAAAGGTATTCTAGCACCTTCAAATCTAGGTGATAAATTCATATTAATATATTTAATTTTCTTTTCATGAGTCTCTAACTCAGCTATTTTCTTTTCTAATCTTTCGGCACGCTCCAGCCCAACTCTTTTCAAGTGATGATTAGTTCTACTTGCTTGTTGAGCTTTTAATACAAAGCTTGACAGTTCTTTGATTTCTTTTTCTTTTAGTGTTATTTGTTTTTCTCTTGATTCTTTTAATTCATCATATCTTTTAAGATAATTATTATAATCACCCTCAAATACATATATCTTATGAGTGCTTTTATTTAAGTACATTACTTTATTAACAATTTTATTTATAAAATCTACATCATGGCTAATAAGTAAAACCATTCCTTTATAATTCTTTAAATAATTACAAATAAAATCTTTTGTTTCATAATCTAAGTGATTTGTTGGTTCATCAAGTAATAATATATCTGATTTAGAATATAAGATTCTTGCGAATGCTATTTTTGATTTTTGACCACCCGACAATTCACTCATTTTTTGAGTTAACATTTCTGGTTTTATTTTCATTTGTTCAATAATATTATCTAAAATCGTCTTAGAATCATAATAGTCTAAAGCATCTAATTTATCTTGGACTAATACTACTTTTCTCAATAAATTATCTTGTTCCTCTATTGAGCAGATGGCTAATGCTTCATATAGATTACTTAATTCTTCCTCAAGCTCTTTTATGGGTCTTACTTCTGATAAATAATCTAAAACTATTATATTTTCATCATCAATAATAATTTCTTGTGGTAAATAAGCAATATTAGCTTTTTCTATATCGATATAACCACTATCAAGATATTCTTCTTTTAAAATAATTTTAAATAGAGTTGTTTTTCCAGCTCCATTTACACCAACAAGTGCTGTCTTATCATATTTGCTGATTTGAAATTCAGCATTGTCATATATAACTTCCGTACCAAAAGATAAACTCATGTTTATCCCTTTCATTTTGTTTTACCTCGATTCATATTTAAATTTAGTTTTAAAAAGATAAATTTAAAGATAAATCACCAGTAAACATTTGTTGTGAACCCAATGCAAAGATTAGAGTAATTATTCATTTTTTTATTGAAATATAGCACATTATTCATATAATTACCCCTTTCTTTTTGTAATTTAACATAACATATAAGTGTTTATTTTGTCAAAGCATTTTAACCTGAAAAATCTTACTTTTATTTATTAAGTCTTTTCATATATAAATAATATATCTCTGAAGGCATAGGATAATCATTAATTACGCCAATTAAAGAATATCCTTGTTTTTCGTAGAACTTTGGTGCACTAGAACTTGTTGTATCTACAAAGCAGATTTGACAATTTTCTTTTATTCCATATTTTTCAAATTCATCTACTAATATACGTCCTATGCCTGTTCCTCTTGTACTCTTATCAACTACAAGTCCTTCTATTCTAATAGAAGCTGTCATTTTATCTAGTGTTCCAAAAATTCTTCCTATAATACTATCATTATCCTCTAAAGCAATACTAACTGTATTATCATAATCATCATGATTAGTCTCTTGTTCTGTAAGTTCAAAACCACATTTTTCAGCATAGTACTCATCTAATTGCTTTACAGCCATTTTTTTGTTTTCTAAATAGTTTACATATTTTATTTTCATACTTGTTTCCTCCTGCAAATAAAAAACTCGATTATTATAGTGTTAAACCTACAATAACCGAGCTCACTCGACATCTTTATCGACAGACCAAAATTGGGTTCGCGTTACGACGCTCTGTCCTCCGATGTTTTATTTGTTTTTTACATTACTTATTTTATCATACAATTTTCTTTTTGCAATATATAATTATTTAACTTTTTAACTTTTTTTAATTTAAAATTATATTTATGTTTCAATCCGTAAACTTTCATTAAATATTTATTCTATTAAATCAATATATATATTTTAATAACTACTTTGAATTCTTACTTTCTTACTGTGTAAACATATCTATAAAGTTAATTACGCAGTGTCCCTATACCTAAATCCTTAGTTTTTTACAAGGTACTTTGATATGTTCTTTATATATTTGCACAGACGAGGTTTGAGCATAATTATTGATAGTTTTAGCTATTTTCATATAAATTGAATCGAAAACGGCTTTCTCAAGCATATTATTTTAGGAAAAAATGAAAAGTGGCAAAATAGAAATTTCCGTTTTGTTAAGCCACTTTTTGATTGTTTTTACTTTTTTAGTTCTAGTAAACAGACTGTCTCAACATGAGACGAGTGTATATGGTAAACAGTTTTATAATTTTTGTTTTTTCTATTATCAAGCTTAATTTTCAATCGCACACTATTTACTTTTCTTGTTTTCTAAAAGGTCATAAGTTTTATGGATTGTTTCTAAAAAATCTTTTTCAACTTGAGTTAAATCATTTCCAGCCTTTTCTCTATATTTATCATATTCTAAGTTTGCAATTTTAACAGCTTCATCATGCGTTATTCTTCCAGAATCTCTTAATACTGGTTTCTTTCTATATACTATAAAATCCTCTAATTCTTTAACCCAATCACTCATATACATTAATTCACCATCATTTGCTTTTAACTCTGCAATATCTAAATATGCAGTTACCATTAAATTAAGATTTTTTATTTCAGTTTCAGTTAAGTAATTTTTAGCTACAGTAACTTCACTTTTTACAGGCTTATTACCTTTAAAAGCATTTAACCCCATAAAAGGCAATTCTAAATTTGCTCTTTTTGCAATTAATTCGGCAGCTGTAAATCCATGAATAGAAAAATGAAGTTTGTTTTGTATTACTTTGAAAAATTCAATTGCAATCTCTGAATTAGAATCATAGTCAACACTAGTTGCAAAAATATCTAAAACCTGTCTGTAAAAAACTTTCTCGCTAGAGCGAATATCACGAATTCTATTAAGTAATTCTTTAAAGTATTCTCCGCCTCCAGCATTTTTTAAAAGTTCATCATTCATTACAAAACCTTTTTTCATATATTCTTTAATAATATCAGTTGCCCATTTTCTAAATTGGATTCCTCGATGTGATTTGACACGATATCCAACTGCTATAATTGCATCTAAATTATAATGTTGAGTTGGTCTTTGTTTACTAAATTCGGAAATTCCGAATTTAGTCATAACTTCTTCTTCATTAAGTTCCGTTTCTAAAAAAATGTTTTTTAAGTGTTCGTTAATTGTAGATTTCGACTTTTGAAATAATTCTGCCATTTGTTCTTGCGTAAGCCAAATAGTGTCATTTTCAAATAATACTTCAATTTTTGTCATTCCGTTTTCTGCTTGGTACATTATAATATTTGATTCTTTCTTCATATTATTATTTGACATATTATTTCCTCACATTTGTTTTATATAAATAAATTATATCATAATTAATTTTTCTTTTATTAAGATTTTATGTGCATCTTGAATCGAATTGCTTCTAATAATTAGTCTTTAACGCTAGCGAACAAATGCACTCGACATGTGTAGTACGACTAAATAAATCAACAGGTATAACCTTTTTCACTTCATAATTGTTATCTATTAAATATTTAACATCTCTTGCACAACTTGATACTTTACAAGATATATATACTATTCGTTTGATTTTAGTTTTAACAATTGTTTCTAAAAACGATCTATCCGCACCTTTTCTTGGTGGATCAAATAATATAGCATCAATTTTATTATCTTTTACTATTTTTTCAATTTCATCTTCACATTTCCCACAGATAAATGTAGCGTTAGTTATATTATTTAATTCTTTATTGTTGTTGGCATTTTTTATAGCTTCTTCTACAATTTCTATTCCATATACATGCTTTGCCTTTAGTGCTAAAGCTAATGTAATTGTACCAATACCGCAATAGGCATCAATTACTGTCATTTCTTTATTTATATTTAAAAGATTAATTGCTAAATCATATAATTTATTTGTTTGAGAATGATTAATTTGCAAAAAAGAGGATGCTCCAACTTGAAATTTTAAATTTAAAATTTCTTCTTCAATGTAATTATTCCCATACAAGTTAATATAATCATATGATAAAACAACATTTGTTTTTTCTGGGTTTATATTTAGCATTATTGAATCAATATTATCAAAAGTATTATGTAATTCTAAAGCAATGTTTTGATAAACACTATTTATTTTTGTTGTTACTAAAACAATCATTAATCTATTAAATGAAGTGGAACGTATCATTACTGCTTTAAATAACCCTTTATGCTCTATTTCATTATAAATACTAATTTTATATTTATTTAATAGCTCCTTGATTTTTATTAAAATACTCTTAACAAATTTATTTTCAATCAAGCAATCAGATATTTCTACAATTTCATGTGATTTTTCTTTATAAAAACCATATATAATTTCTTCATTTTTCATTTCAAAAGGAATTAATACTTTATTGCGATAACCATAAATATTATTGTTTTTTACAGTATCTAAAACATTTATATCTAAATCAGCAATTTTTTTAAATGTATTTCTTACTTTGTTTTTTTTCATTAAAAGCTCAAAATCGTAGTTAGCATGCATAAAGTCGCAGCCACCACATTCATAATAATGTATACACTTTGGTTCTTCTCTATAAATAGAACTTTTTATCACTTTGCTTGTTTTTGCAAAAGAAAAATTCTTATTACTCTTTATTATTTTTGCCTCAACTATTTCAGATGTTAAAGCATTCTTTATGAAGTATACTTTATTATCTAACTTTGCTATACCTTGTCCATCTTGATCAACATCGATGATTTCTAATATTTTTCTCTCACTCATATTAACCGCCCTTATATTTTACTGCAAGTCCACCAAAACTCGTTTCCTTATAATTTCTATTCATTTCTTCGCCTGTAAGTAACATTGTTTCAATTACCGTGTCTAATCCTATTTTGGGTTTTGCAAAAGATAAATTTTTAGCCATAAATACAGCATCAATACTTCTTAAAGCAGCAGCTGCATTTCTTTCTATACAAGGTATTTGAACATATCCCATAACCGGATCACATGTCAATCCTAAATGATGTTCTAAAGCAATTTCAGCTGATGCTTCAATTTGATCAATTGTTAAATTTAAAATTTGAGCATAGAAGGCGGCTCCCATAGCACAAGCAACCCCAACTTCAGCTTGACATCCTAAAACTGCTCCGCTTATTGAAGCATTAAATTTAACAAGGTTTCCAATTAATCCAGCTGTTTTTAATCCGTTTAAAATAGTCTTGTCGTCTAATGAATACTTATCTTTAAAATGTTTAATTAATGATGGTAATACCCCACTAGAACCTAATGTTGGGGCTGTTACGACTAACTCTCCACATGCACTTTCTTCACAGACTGCATATGCATAAGCCATAAGTTTTATTTTTTCACTATCACTATTATTTTCTTCATTTATGATACTATTATATAGTTTTTTAGCTTTTCTTTCAATCATTAAATTACCTGGTAATAAACCATCTTTAATAAGACCACTATTAATTGATTCCATCATTTTTAAATGTATTTTATTTAAATATAAATCTAATTCATTGCCTTCTAATATATTTACATATTCATATAACGTTAAACTATTATTTTCACAATACTTTTTTATTTCATCCATTTTTTTTATTGGATAAATATTATTAGACTTTCTCTCTAAATCTCCTTCTATTTTGATAGCCCCTCCACCAATACTATAAGCAGTCATCATATTTATTAATTTAGTTCCTATAAATCCATAAATTATTATTGTATTAGGGTGTTCCACTTTGGTCTCATAATCGAATACTATCTCATGTTTTATGTCACCTAATGACTTAGAGATTATTTGATCTGTTAAATGACCTTTTCCCGTTAAGGCTAAAGAACCATATAAAATTACTTTTATATAATCCATATAGCTATTTCTTTTTAAAAATTCTTCTATTATTAATTTTGGTCCCATTGTATGCGAGGATGATGGACCATTACCTATTTTATATAATTCTTTAATTGAATGCATTATATCACCATTTTTATTTTCTTCTTTTAAAAAGAAAAAATACAGGAAATCCTGTATTTAATCTAAATATCATATTTACTTAATATCTCTTGAGGTGTTTTTCTTAATAATAAAGTTATTGGAAGCATTCCAAAAATTAAGTTCAATAAATATATTATTATGAAGCCTAAGAACATATAAAGATTTGAGAATTCAAACATTGATGTCATTGCGCCAAATAACGCTCCAAACTGTTTAAAGAATATTAAACCAATTACATATCCCAAAATACTTGTTAATGTTGTTAAAACAAAAATATCTGATAAGAACATTTTAAATATTCTGCCGCGGCTGGCACCAATACTTCTTAACACACCAACTTCATATATTTTATTCATTAATCTTGAACGCATCATAAAGAAAATATAAACACATGTCATGCATAATAGGACTATGGCCACAACACTGAAAATTTGTTTTACTAATTGATTATCTTTTGCTAGTAAATTATAACTAACTGTATATGAATCATCTAATGTATAACCTAAATTTTTTAAATATTGTAAGCCTTCTGAGGCATTATAAAATTCGATCATTGTACCATTAAAATTGTAATACTCAATTTGCTGAATAATATTTTCAATTAATTGAGTATTTATGGTATAGACATAATTTAAATAGTTTTCATCATTTTGTTTGTAATACCCTACTATTTTATATCCATTAATTGTAGTATCAATGTCTAAACCCGTAAATTTATTAACGATCACTTCGGCACTATTTTCAGGTAATCTTCCATCTATTAGTACGATGTCATTATCATATGCTAAAACTTCAAAGTTATAATAGTATCCACCTTTTATATAATCTTTATCTTTAATCAATACATTCGTATATATATCACTTTTATATACACCAACAATAATTTTTTCTGTAGTGGGATCTAATGTTACACCAAATACTAATGGCCCATTAATATCAGCCGATGCTTTAAAATTAAGATAATGAGTTATAGGAATCAAACATTCAGAATCACTTTCGATATCATCACCATATATAATTTCATATAATTCATTATCTGCGTAATTAAAGTTTGGTATTGAAGTCCAATTGTTATAACCCTGTATGCTATATTTATTTATTCTTGTTGATTTAACATAAATAGAATTATCATTTTTATTTGCAATTCCAACAATTTTTAAATCAAACTTTGAGTTTTGACTAATTGTACAATTTAAACCTATTAATGATTTGTAATCATTAATTATAAGACCTTCATTAGCGGTTAAATATTTATCTGCCTCATGTTTTGTAAGCACTATTTCATCATCATTTGTAGGCATTCTACCACAAATAATGTCTTTATCTATTAATTCTGTATAAGGTTTGTAATAAACAAAACTATATGCGTAATTATAGCTAGACAAAGTTAAAGGAGAAAAAATCAATGTATTTCTTGTAGCATAAGTATGAACATTTTTAATTAAGCCATCTTTATTAGCTTGACTTAAAGCATTTTTATATGAACTTACTTGACTATTTTTTAGCTCCATATCAATTGTATATGTATTATCAGCATAAGACATATAAGATGTATCTACATAGTTTGCAACAGATATTGAATACATTGATGCTGAAATTAAAAAACCTATTCCGATAAATGCAAAGTATAAAAATTTAGTTCTTTTTTTAACATTAAAGAAATTTAATAAAGCATTTTTTACAGAGGTATATATTTTTTTGAATTCAAATCTGCTTTTTGTATCTTCATCTTTAAAAAAATCTGTATTATATGAAAATTCTTCCACTTCACTTGAAGTCATTTTTTTATAATGATCATCAATTAATTTAATATTTGAATTATTTTTTACTATTTTTATATCTTTTGACGATTCAAAATATATTGTATTATTTTTGAAAATAAATTTTATATCTATTTTCTCAAATTCTTCATCTTTATAAATTTTTAAACTTAAATTTTCAACTTCTGCTTCTTTTAAATCTAAATCTTTTAAATAAATTAAATTAGCATCATCATTATCGTATGAATTTAAAGAAAAATTATTTTTTTCATCTGATTTAATTTCACCATCAGATATTCTTAATATGCGGTCCGAATAGAATGAGGCAACCTTTTCATCATGAGTTACTAATAATACTAATCTTGTTTGACTAATTTTCTTTAAAATATTTAAAACTTCTAAAGTATGCTTACTATCTAAGTTACCAGTTGGTTCATCTGCTAATATAATTTTAGCATCTGTTACTAAGGCACGGGCAATTGATACGCGTTGTTGTTGACCCCCAGATAGAGCTTGTGCTAATCTCTTACGATATTTGTACATATTTAAAGATTCTAACACATATTTAATACGTTTATCTATTTCTTCAATATCATTAATCCCAGCAATATTTAATGATAATTTTAAATTATCATAAACACTCATAAAAGGTAATAAATGATAATTTTGAAATATGTAACCTATATTTTTACGACGATATTTATCAATTTGTTCTGGCTTATAATCCGTCATTTGAAAATCGCCATAATCAATTGTGCCTTTTGAATTGTCAAGTCCACCAATAACACTTAGAAGTGTTGATTTACCACTACCAGAGGCGCCTAGGAATGAAATTAAGCCAGTTTCAGGTAATTCTATTGTTGTATTATTAATAACATGAATTTCATTATTTTTTCCCTTATTATAATACTTATTTATATTATTTAGCTTAATCACGCATTCCACCTTCTTCCTTTAGTGAACTTTGAACAGTATTTTTAAATAGTTTTCTATTAAATCTACGAGCCATAAAGTAAGAAAAAATTAATACTAACACTGTAAAGACAATTATATCAAAGAAATTTAATGGAGCACCTATACCAAACATAAAGTTTGGATTAAATTTGGAAATTAAAGCAAGCATTATCATTAAAATAGATGAACAAAACCCAATCAAGAGCATTTCATAAATCAAAATATTTGATAAGTCTTTTTTTGTATTACCTAAAACTCTTAAAATAGTATAATCTTTTACCTTAGTTGCGAATACTCTTGATAAAATTAATGCTGAAAATAAATAAGCAAAACAAATTGCTACAAAACTCACTAATGTCATTGTAAGTTTCATAAAATTAGTTAAAATCTTAGTCATAATTGAATCTCCAGAATTGTATAAAGCTGGACATGTTAGCACATAATCTGAGCCCTTTAGCAATTCATTAATCTTAGTTACTTCATTTTGGTCAATAGTATAGTAAGAAATTTGTAAATTGCATTGATCATAAATTTTTTGATATGTTTTAGAATTCATTGTAGCGTAATTTTTACCAGTTGAAGATTGAAGTATACTTATATTTAAAAAATCAGCTTTGTAAGATTTATTTTTATTTTCTATAGCTATTTCTCTTTTTAAATATTCAGTATCTGTAGTATTTGGTATATATAAATTAATTTGATTGTCATTTAAATCTTCATTTATTTGTAAATTATTAAAATATTGATAATCGCCATAAACTAAATATAAATTTGAATAACTTGGATATAAATTTGATAAAGTTTTAAAATTACCATAAATAAATTTAGAACTTTGGTTTTCATAATACTCAAATATTCCTACAATCTTGTATCCATTAACCGTTTCATTTAAAATATCTGCATAATAATTCCAACTAGACTTAGACACGCCTAAAGCAATTTCATTGTCTTTTACATCTAAGGTACCTAAATGCTCAATTTTTGATGTATTTACATAACTTGCACAATAAAACCCTTCAGTATAATCATATATATTTAAATAATATCGTGAAGCATCTTCAAATTCAGAATTTTTAATTAATCTATTTTCATCTAAATCTTTAAAATCTTCCATGTTAATACTTGTCTTGTCTTTTTTGGTTATAATATAGCGATTTGGGCTCATATTTATATAATTTGATGAATAATAGGAATAATTTGTAGTTTCTATTGTTTTAATATTTGAATATAATGTCATCATTATAAATGATATTACAAATAAAACTAAAAATATAAAGATAGATTTTTTTGGTGTTGATAAAATATTCATTAATGATATCATGAAATGTTGTTTTCTTTTCATTTTATCAAGAGGTATACTTTCCTCAGTTTGTTCTTCATTTATAACATTTGATAATATTTTATCTTCAACAATACTTCCATCATGAATACGAACTAATCTAGTCGCTATATCTTTTATCTGTTCATAGTTATGGGTAACAATTAAGACTAAACGATTTTTTGCAACTTTTTTAATTAATTTTATGATTTCTTCACCAGTTTTACTATCTAAATTACCAGTTGGTTCATCACAAGCTAAAATTTTAGAATCACTTGCCAAAGCACGAGCTATAACAACTCTTTGTTTCTCTCCACCTGAAAGTTTCGTTCCTTTATGGTTAAATCTTTTTTCAAGACCAACCTCTTTAATTATTTCTAACGCTTTTTCCTTAGCTTCTTTTTTTGGCATTCCTTTTATAATTAAAGGCAACATAACATTTTGTAGTACAGTATAAGAATCTACTAAATTATAATTTTGAAATATAAAAGATACATTGTTACGACGATAATCTTCTAATTCCTCTTTAGTAAAACCTGATAGTGCTTCATTATTAAATGTTATTTCTCCATCTTCAAATGAATCTACTCCAGTTATAACATTTAAAAAAGTTGACTTACCACTTCCAGATTGCCCAACAATTGCAACAATTTCGTTTAAATTTAATTCACAACTAACATTTTGTAATCCCATTGCAACATTATTTGCGGTAGCATAATATTTAGATACTCCGTCTAATTTAATCATTTCTTCCCTCCACTTTTTAATTCAATAATTGCATCTCTAACTTGAGCAGCCATTTCAAAATTAAGGCTAGAAGCATAAAGTTTCATTTCTTCTTCTAAAGATTCAATCAGTATATCTCTTTCTTTGTTAGTTAATTTCTTTGGTTTATCAAGATTCTTTTCATCTAAAAGATGTTTTATAGAAACTGATGAATGAACTTCCTTTTTAATTGTTAAAGGTGTGATGCCATGTAATTCATTATAAGATGCTTGAATTTCTCGGCGACGATTTGTTTCGCTTATTGCCTCAATCATTGCTTCTGACTCTTTTGATGCATACATTATAACTCTACCACTACTATTTCTTGCAGCTCTACCTATAGTTTGAATTAATGATCTTGTAGAACGTAGGAAACCTTGTTTATCGGCATCTAATATGCACACTAAACTTACTTCAGGTAAATCTAGTCCTTCACGAAGCAAATTGATGCCTACTAAAACATCGTATTTTCCAAGTCTTAAGTCTCTTAAAATTTCTAAGCGCTCTAAACTTACTATTTCTGAATGAAGATATGCAACTTTTAACCCTAAATTTTTTAAATATGCTGTTAAGTCTTCGCTCATTTTTATTGTTAAAGTAGTAACTAATACTCTTTCATTTAATTCAACTCTTTTAATTATTTCTGCATATATATCATCAACTTGGCCTTCCGTTGGTCTAACCTCTATAATTGGATCTAAAAGACCAGTTGGTCTGATTATTTGTTCAACAATAGGATAATTTTTCTCATAATCCCCTGGGGTTGCTGATACATAAATAACATTTTGAAGTTTTTCCTCAAATTCTGAAAACATTAAAGGACGGTTATCAAGTGCAGAAGGAAGTCTAAAACCATAGTCAACAAGTGTTGTTTTTCTACTTCTATCACCATTATACATTCCCCTTACTTGAGGTACTGTAACATGTGATTCATCAATTACAAGTAAAAAATCTTTTGGAAAAAAATCTATTAAAGTTGAAGGAGTCTCTCCTTCTTCTCTTAATGATAAATGTCTTGAATAGTTTTCAACCCCACTACATACTCCCATCTGCTCAAGCATTTCTAAATCATATTTCGTTCTACTTCTAATTCTTTCTTCTTCTAAAGGTTTCCCTTCATTTAAAAATTTTTGTCTTTGAATCTCTAATTCTTCTTTGATTCTTTTTAAAGCTTCTGCTAATTTTTCTTTATTTGTAACAAAGTGTGTAGCAGCAAATATATTTATATAGTCAACGCTTTCTTTAGCAATACCTGTTACTACATCAAATATTCTAATACGTTCTATTTCATCTTCAAAAAATTCGACGCGAATCCCATTTTTATGTTCATTTACAGGAATAATATCTAAAACATCTCCTCTAACTCTAAATGAACCTCTAACAAAATCAAAATCATTTCTAATAAATTGCATTTCAATTAATTTATTTAACAATACTTTTCTTTTATAGCTTTCACCAACACGTAATGTTAGCATTGAGTTTTTATAATCCTCAGGATCACCTATTCCATATATACATGAAACAGAAGCTATAACGATGACATCTTTATAATCTATTAATGCTGAAGTTGCAGAATGGCGCATTTCATCAATTTCTTCATTTATTTGGGAATCTTTTTCAATGTATGTATCACTTGATACTACATATGCTTCTGGCTGAAAATAATCGTAGTACGATATAAAAAATTCGACGTGATTATTTGGAAAAAGTTCTTTGAATTCATTATATAATTGACCAGCCAAGGTTTTATTATGAGCTAATATTAAGGTTGGTTTATTTGTTTCTTTTATAACATTTGCAATAGTAAAAGTTTTACCGGTTCCTGTTGCTCCTAGTAAAACTTGCTTATTAATTCCATTTTTTAAATTATTTACTAATTCTTTAATTGCCTTAGGCTGATCTCCCATAGGCTCATATTTCGAGTTTAAAATAAACATATTGTACCTCACATAAAATATACTCTTTCTTCTTTATATTAGTTATATATTATATATACTATTAACTTGTGGAAAAATTATGTAAATCAAAATTTATACTATTTAATTTTAACATAAAATCACCAAATGTCACGACACTTCAAATTAGAATTGTGACACTTTAAAGTGGAATTATGACAATTTAAGTTAACATTAATAGTTAAAAATGCATCCTACTATTTAGGATGCATTTTATTAGTGATTAAATTCATCAAATTGGCAGTATTCTTCGGCAATAATATTATTTGCAATATTATGGCAATGGTCACCAATTCTTTCCAAATTAGATAAAATATCTAAATAATGATCAGAATTAGAATAAGTACAAATTCCTTTATTAACACGTTCGATATGTTTGATTCTAAAAGTTTCTTCCATTTCATCAACGCTTTCTTCTGCATTTATAACATTTTGTGCAGATGATTTGTCAAAAATAGGAAGCGAAATAATTGATGTTTTAACCATCATTTCTAAAGTATCATACATTTTTTCTAAGTCTTTTGAACCATCTTCTGTTAAAAATTGCGTTGATTCATATCTTTCAACAAAGAATTCAGTGATATTAGAACAATGATCACCTATTCTTTCTAAGTCTTTAATAGTGTCTAAATATTTAGATAATAAACGAGATTCTTTATGATCTAATGCTGTAGCAGTTAAATTTATTAAATAATCATGAATACGTTTATCTAAGCTATTAATATTTTTTTCATATTCACTAGCTTTTTCACTAACATTACTAATATTTTTAAATGAATATTCCTTAACTAAATCAAAAAAATCTATAACTTGATTTCCCATATAAATTATACTTTTTTTAGCAAATTCAAAAGCTAAAACAGGTGACTTTTCAATTAATGTATAATCTAATAATTCATTAAGTATATTTTCATTATTGTTTGGATCATCTTTTACGATTTTCTTTGCAATTCTAATCATTTGCTTAATAAAGAAAAATAAAATAAATGTTGATACAACGTTAAATGTCATATGTGCTATGGCAATAGACATTGCAGGACTTTCATCACCGGTTATTGGAGTGAGGAATTTAGTCTCAATGAGGTCTATAAATGGAACATATGCCCACCTTAAGAGAATCATAAATAATATAGCCCCTAATACATTAAACAAAGTATGGACGACCGCAGTTCTTTTTGCGGCAACTCCACCACCAATTGCAGCAAAAATCGCTGTTATTGTTGTTCCTATATTAGAGCCTAATAAAATAGGTAAAGCTCCAAGTAAACTTATTTTGCCAGTATTATATAACGTTTGAAGTATTCCAATTGTTGCAGAAGAAGATTGAATTCCTGCAGTTAAAACAGTACCAATTATTAATCCTAAAATTGGATAATTTGAGAATGTTTCAAATAATCTCATTGCTTGATCATTATATTGTTCTAAAATACGTTTTAAGGCATCTCCCATTGTTGATAGCCCAAAGAATAACATTCCAAAGCCAAGAATAATTTTTCCAATTTCTTTAATTTTTGGCTTTTTAAAGAAGAAAATTAAAACTGCTCCTATTCCAATAAATAATAAAGCATATTTTTCTATTTTAAGTCCGATTATAAAAGCTGTTATTGTTGTTCCAATATTAGCCCCCATAATTACCCCAACAGCTTGCGGGAATGACATTAATCCTGCCCTTACCAAACCAACAGCTAAAGCTGTAGTTGCTGATGATGATTGTATTAGAGCTGTTACCCCTGCTCCAACTAAGATTCCTTTTAAAGGCGTATTAGTAGTTTTTTCGATAATGATTTTCATCTTATCGCCAGCTACTTCCTTTAATGAATCTCCCATTAAATTAATACCATATAAGAATATCCCTAGGCCTCCAAAAACTGCCAGTAATTCCCACCATATATTAAACTCAGTTGCAAGTATCACTTTTTTGTACCTCCACAAAAAGTCTCCTTTATATTTTATCAAAAAATAGGCATTAATTCAAATTAATTTTGTATAAATGTAAAAACTAAAACTAAATTAAGTGGAGGGTCTATGCAAATACAAGATTTTTATAATAATATTGACAAAAAAATTAGAATAACAGGTATAACTAACAATTCTAAAGATGTACAGCAAGGATACATTTTCGTCTGTATAAAAGGGACAAAAAGTGATGGGCATAAATATATAGGGGAAGCAATTAAAAATGGTTGTGCTTTTATTGTTGCGACAAAAAAAATTCATTTTCCCTCAATTAAGGTGTCAGATACTAAAAGTGAATATATTAGATTATGCCAAATATTTTATGGCTATAAGCCAGATATATATACAGTAGGAGTCACTGGAACAGACGGAAAAACTACAACATCATATATCTTACATAATATTTTAAATTTTGATGAATCTTCTTCTTATTTAGGAACAAATGGAATTAAATATCATAATAATAATTTAAATAATGATTTAACTACTCCTTCTCCAAATGTTTTATATAAAACATATCAAGATTTAGTAAAAAATAAAGTCAAAAGTTTAGTAATGGAGGTTTCTAGTGAAGGAATTATTGATTCTCGAACTAAAGATTTTTCCTTTAATGGGGCTATTTTCACTAATATTAGTCATGAGCATTTAAATAGTCATAAAAATATTATGGAATACTTTAAAACTAAAGCAAAACTTTTTAGTTCATTAGATAAAAACGCCTTAACCGTTGTTAATTATGATGATCCATATGGAAAATATATCAAACATTATACTAAAGCAAAAGTTGTTTCATTTGGCTTAAATAATGGAACATATCAAGCTAAAAATATAATCATTTATAAGGACAAAACAATATTTGACTTGTATTATAATAATCATTTTTTAAAATGCTTTAAAACAAATTTATTTGGAATATATAACGTTTATAATACATTAGCAGCAATTACATACGCTTATGAATTTGGAATACCTTTGGATATTATTGAAAAAGGAATTAAAGATATGGATAAAGTAACAGGCCGTTTTGAAATATATGAAAAAAATGGAATAACTGGAATTATTGATTTTGCACATACGCCAAATGCAATATATCAACTTCTTACAAACTTAGGACATATATCTCATAAAAAGTTAATTCTAGTTATAGGTGCTCAAGGCGGCAAAGATAGAACTAAAAGAAGTCTTATGGGAAAAATAGCATGTTTATTTTCTACTACTGTTATTTTTACTTCAGAAGATCCTAAAAATGAAAGTATCTTTAATATTTTATCTGACTTAACTAGCGATTTAGATTTATTTGATTATTATATAACTCTTGATAGAAAAGAAGCAATAAAATTAGCTTGTTCTTTGGCTAAAAAAGATGATATTATTCTCATTACTGGAAAAGGTATGGAAAAGACAGAAACAATCGGAAAATATACATTTAAACATAATGATTATGAAGTATTAAAAGAGGCTCTAGGACAATCCTAGAGCCTCTTTTGCTAATTTATCAGCTAAATCATTATAGGCAATTTTACTATGGCTTTTGACCTTAATAAAATTAACTTTTATCTTATCTTTAACCAAATTAGCAAATTCTTTATATTTAATTGAAATAGGAGTTTTTGCACTCCATGCACCAGTATACCAAAATTCAATTCCTGCATAATCATAATAAATATTTACTTCTTTAATATTTTGTTTAAGACAATAATTTATTATAAATCCGGCTCCCTTTATTTCTCCAGAAATATTTCTGTGAACCGAAAATTCATCTTTTTCGTATTTTTTTGAAAATTGATGAACTTGCTCATTTATTACTAACACTCCCCCAAAAGAATATTCTTCAGTTTTAGCATTATAACTTCCATCTATATATGCATATGGACAATTCTCATTTATCATAATATCAGCTCCCATAAAAATACTATAATGATTATACCATAAAAAAAGCCTAAATATTATTTTAGGCTTTAATTCTTTATTAATTTAATTCAATGATTTGAACTGAATTAGAGGTTACTTTTAAAACTGAATCTCCAGTTTCTAAGTTTAATGCTTTCTTAGCTGCATCCATTGCATCATTAATAGTACCTACAACACCTTGAACTCCCCATACTAATGATAAAGTACGGCAGCAAGCATCACAAGAAACAGCAAAGAATACATCTGAGGCAGGACGGTATTGAGAAATAGCTAAAGCTAAATCAATATCACCTTCACAAACGATTGCAGGAACTTCAAAATTTAGGGCAATTTGAGCAGCAGCTAAACCGATTGCATCAAGAGGTCCCTTTTCATTTGTAGCTTCCATTACATTTTGAATCATTAATTCATGATCAATTGATTCTTCGGCTTTTTCATCAATTTTAGACATATATGATACAGCTTCAAATGGATAATCACCTTGTGCAGATTCTCCACTTAACATTGTAGCTCCAGTTCCATCTAATACTGCATTATGGCAATCTGTAACTTCAGCACGTGTAGGACGTGGATTTTGTTGCATAGATTCTAACATTTGAGTTGCACAAATAACCATTTTACCAGTTGATTGAGCAAAGTAAATCATATCTTTTTGAATTTGTGGTAAATCCCAAGCATCAACGTCAACACCTAAATCTCCACGAGCAACCATTACACCGTCAGATAATTGGATGATTTCTTCCATATTTTCAACGCCTTCTTGGTTTTCAATTTTAGAAATGATTCTTACATGTGTATTATTTTTAGCAGCTAAAATAGCACGGATTTGAGCAATATCATCAGCACGACGTACGAATGATGCTGCAATGAAGTCTAAATCTTGATCACAAGCAAATTCGATATCTGCCTTGTCCTTTGGAGAAATATAATCCATATTTAAGATTACTCCAGGAACATTACAATTTCTCTTATTTTTTAATTTACGATCATTTTGAATTTCGCATACTAATTCATTAGTAGCTGCATCTTTTTCGATAACTTTTAAGTTAATATTTCCATCTTCAGCTAATATAGTTCCACCAACAGAAATATCATTATATAATCCAGGATAAGAAATGGCAACCTTCTTGTCATCTCCAAGGTAAGAATAATCCATAGTTATACGAATAGTGTTACCTTTTTTTAACATTACAGGTTCGTCGTTCTTTAAGTAACCAGTACGGATTTCTGGTCCTTTAGTATCTAGCATCATTGCAGTATGCCAACCTTTTTCTTTGTTTAATTCTTTCACGTTTTTAATTCTGAAGCCTTGTTCTTCATAATCACCGTGAGAGAAATTCATACGCATAACATTCATGCCAGCCGTACCGATTAATTTTTCTAATGTGTCCTTTTGTTCAGAAGCAGGACCAATTGTACAAACAACTTTAGTCTTTTTCATTTTGTTCTCCTTGTTTTTTTACGAAATTTTTTGGATTAATTTTTCTAATGAAAAATTGCGTTTATTTTTCATTTCTAACGCTTCATCCAACGGGGTAGCTATAAGTTCATTTTCAATAATACCTACCGCAACACCATGAATATTTTGATGCAGCAATTCGACTGCATATGCACCAAGTCTTGACGCAAGTAAACGATCTTCAGGGGTTGGTGATCCACCACGTTGAACGTATCCAAGCACACAAGCTCGGCATTCATAACCACTAAATTCTTCTATTTCTTTTGCAAGTTGATACACATCCGTCATATGTTCAGAAATTACTACTATTGCATGTTTTCTGCCATTAAGACGATCTGTTTTTAAAGATTTTAATAAATCTTCTTTATTTAAACCAGTATCATTTGTAATGATGTATTCAGCACCACAACAAATGCCTGAGTATAAAGCTAAGTCTCCACAGTTTCTTCCCATTACTTCAATGATTGAACATCTTTGATGCGATGATGAAGTATCACGTAATTTATCAATTGCTTCACAAGCTGTATTTAATGCCGTGGAAAAACCAATTGTAAAATCTGTTGAGGCAATATCATTATCTATCGTTCCAGGTATTCCTATACATTTTATCCCTAATTCGGATAATCTTAATGCTCCTGTATAAGAACCATCTCCACCGATAGTAATTATTGCATCAATATCGTGTCTCATTAATTGTTTTTTTGCTAATTCACGAACTTGAGGATATTGAAATTCAGGCAATCGTGCTGTTCCTAAGATAGTTCCACCACTATTTAGAATTTCACTTACGTTTTTACGAGAAAATTCTTCTATTTTTCCCTCAACTAAGCCTTTATAACCATCATATATTCCAAATACTTGGTCTCCCGAAGCTAATGCTGCACGAACAACAGCTCTAATAGCTGCATTCATTCCAGGTGCATCTCCACCTGAAGTTAAAACGCCAATTCTCATAAAATCACTCGCATTCCACAAGATATTATATCACAAAATTTGTCAATAACAATATTTTTCTATCATTAACTGCGATTTATTTCTATGCTTAAAATATCTTGACCTTGACTTTTATAATTAAAAAACATAAAATGAAGTTGATGTCACAATATAGGAGGAAAACTGACTATGAATAAACTTAAAGGTGCTGCAATTTTAGGCCAATCTGGTGGACCTACATCAGTTATAAATGCGTCTGCTGCAGGGGTATTTATCGAAGCTTTATCACAAGAGAATATTACAAGAGTGTATGGGGCTGCCCATGGTATTCGTGGAATATTAAACGAAGAATTTTATGATATTAATTTAGAAGATATAAAGGAACTTGAATTATTAAAAACAACTCCATCTTCATCTATTGGTTCAGTAAGACACAAATTAAAACCACTTGAAGTGGATGATTCTGAGTACAGAAAATTATTAGAAGTATTTAAAAAATACAATATAAGATATTTCTTCTATAATGGTGGAAATGATAGTATGGATACATGTAATAAAGTATCAAAGTTTTTCAAAAACTCTGGATATGAATGCTATTGCATGGGTGTTCCAAAAACTATCGACAACGATTTATGGGCAACAGATCACTGCCCTGGTTATGCTTCTGCTGCTAAATATGTTGCAACTTCTATGATGGAATTATATCAAGATGCAACTGTATATGACACTCCACAAGTGACAATAGTTGAAGTAATGGGAAGAAATGCTGGTTGGTTAACTGCTGCTTCTGCCTTAGCTTCATACAAAGGGTTTGGACCAGATTTAATTTATCTTCCTGAAGTAATTTTTGATGTTGATAAATTTATGTCTGACATTAAGAAAGTTTATGACCAAAAGAAAAAAGTATTAGTTGCTGTTTCTGAAGGTGTAAAAGACAAAGATGGAAAATACATTCCTGAATTATTACAAGCTAATTTAACTAAAGACTCATTTGGGCATGCTCAACTTGGTGGTACTGCTCAAGTATTAGCTGATATGGTTAAAAACACTTTAGGAATTAAGGTACGTCCAATTGAATTTAGTCTTCTTCAACGTTGTGCTCAACATTTAGCATCAGCAGTTGACGTTACAGAAGCTTTTGAAGCAGGAAGATTAGCAGTTAAAACTGCAACTTCTGGTGTAACTGATAAAATGGTTGGTTTCAAACGTCATATGAATAATGGAACATATGAATGTGAATACATTTTAATAGATTTAGCTGAGGTTGCTAATGCTGAAAAGAAAGTACCACTTGAATGGATAAATGCTGATGGTACTGGAATGACAAAAGACTATATTGATTACGCTCTTCCATTAATCCAAGGCGATATGAAAGCTCCTCTTGAAGATGGACTTCCAAGATTTGCTAAACTTAAAAAAATATTTGTTGAAAAAATTTAATTAGAAATCGGAAAAATGTACCTATAGTATGTACATTTATCAAAAAAAAAACAAAAAAATCAGACTAAACATTATCAATTATATTTGGTAATGTTTTTTCTTTATATAAATATTTTTTAGTAGTAATAATTTAAGATATTTCATATAATTTTCAATTTTTAAAAATGAATAAAGCATACTATAATATTTTCTTTTTAAATGAGTCTTTAATTGTCAAAAAGAATATATACTTGAATAATATCTAGCCAAATTTACAATACTTTTTAAAACAATCATATAATCACTATTACTACTGCTTATTAATTTAGAGTTTATTTATTTATAATAAAAATCCACCAGTCTAACTGGTGGTTTTTCATTTTCGGGCATAGCCCTCTATTATTGGCTGCGCTTAGTAAGCGCATATGTGTAGCCTACCTATTGCATTTTTTATTTGCTACCCGTAAACGGGTCTCCTTCAAA
>JAVBPE010000001.1:0-71654 GCA_031549865.1 Anaeroplasmataceae bacterium
TGTAATCATATTTATCACACTTCCTATGACTATATTTTACCATTTTTAGAACTACTCATAAAGAATTACTTTTCCACTATATTACTTACAATAAAAGAAAAAGCCTACCTTTCGGTAGACTTTGTCAACACTCTGAAAAAGAAATTATTCTCTAATTTCTTCTTGAAATTCATTTTCTTTATTTTTTATTTTTTTCTTAGATTCTACTTTTTCAACTTTAAAAGTATTTAACATAAAGTTATGATTATATTTTATATCGAAATATCCAATTATTGATACTACTAATGCTCCTATTGCATCTAAGAACAAGTCTTTCATTGTATCAAATAAAGCGTCTCTACCTTCAAATGGAACTTCAGTTATATTATCTCTAAATCTTTGCATGTTTGTTCCATTAATGGTATCAGCAACCCATTCAATCATTTCCCAAACGGCACCACAAGCAATTGAAAAACAAAAAACAAATATTGCTGCAAAGATAGGTGGAATTTTAATGCTTTTCTTTTCATCACTAAGAAGATTTAATAATACAAATCCCACACACGCGATTAATCCACCACTCATAGTATGTAAGAATGTATCCCACCAACTAAACTTAATATAAAAATCGCCTATTTCACCAAATAGAAAAGCTAAAGTTGCAAAAATTAAGAAAATTATTTCCATATATGAAGGTATATCTATTTTCCAAGCATGTTCCATTATTGAAGGTATTAATGATAATATTAATAATACTAACGCCATTAAACCATTAAATATCATTCTACTTCTGGCATCGTCATTTTCTGTAAAAAAATAAAAAACGACATTTAATACTAAAATTGCAATAACTATTACTCTTACACTGATAAATAATATTCTTTTTACACTATCTTTTTGTAAAAATCTCTTTTTTTTAGTTTCTTCCATTAAAATCACCATATTAATTTTAACATATAAAGCGTTAAAATGCATCACTTCATATGAAATATGTTATAATTAGAACATAATTTTAGGAGGTTTATTATATGTTAAAAGACTATATTATTAAAATTAGAAGACATATTCATATGTATCCTGAGATTGGGTATAACACGCATAATACCGCGAAATTTATAAATGAAGAATTAATTAGGCTAGGATATGAAGTTAATTTCTTTTTAAATAATGCTGGAATTATAGCAAAGCTAAAACTAGGTAAAGAAAAAACTATTGCCTTTAGGAGTGATATTGACGCTCTTGATTTAATTGAGCAAACGAACTATTCATTCAAAAGTACAAATAAATATATGCATGCTTGCGGTCATGATGCTCATGCTGCAATGCTTTTAGGAGCCGCTAAATTATTAATAGAAAATAAAAATATATTAAATGTTAATATAACCTTAATATTTCAACCTGCTGAAGAAGGTCCTCTTCCTGGTGGAGCAATACATGCAATTAATACTAATTTGTTAAATGACGTTTCAATGTTTTTTGCATTTCATGTTTCTAATAAATATGAAACTAATACAATCGCAATTAAATCAGGCGAAGCTTGTGCAGCACCAGATTTATGGAATGCAAAAATAATCGGTCAAGGCTGTCATGCCTCGGCTCCAAGTCTAGGTAACAATCCTATAATCCCTGCAAGTATAATAATTCTTAAATTAGAAGAATTATATAAAAATTATAATGATCAATACAAAGTGATAAGCACTGCTTGTGTTAAAGCAGGCACTTCTTCTAATATAATTCCTGATAATATTACACTAGAAGGAACTGCAAGATCATTTTCTAACGCTGAACGTGATAACATGAATAAAGATATGGAAAATATTTTTAGCAAAATATCAAAAGAATATAATGTTAAATACGAATTTAATTATGAATATGCATATGACCCTGTATTTAATGATGAAATATGTGTTAATATAGCTTCTAATGCTGTGAATGAATGTGGTTTAAAATTATTAATGTTAGAAAAAAAAGAAATGGTGGGGGAAGATTTTTCTTTTTATAGAAGAATTGCACCTATCTGCTTAATGTGGCTTGGAGTTAAACATAAAACAGCTTCTTTTATTGATTTGCATAGTCCTTTATTTAATCTTGATGAAGAAGCATTAATTAATGGCAGTAACGTATTTTTTCAAATAGCAAAGGACTTAAAATAAAATGAATAAAAAAGTTTCTATTAAACCCTTACTAATACTAACCATCCCCATTTTTTTAGAACTTGCACTTCAAATCTTAGTTGGTAATGTTGATAAAGTAATGGTTCAAAACGATATGTTTGCTGATGCAATCAATCAAGCAAATACAATTTTAGACATGTTAGTCGTATCATTATCTGTACTATCATCAGCATCCCTAATCCTTATAAGTCAATATAAAGGAGCTAAAGATGTTGAAAAAGAAAAAGCAATTTATAAAATATCATTTTATTTCAATTTATTAATTGGAATAATTATCTCTTTAATTATTTTTATCTTTGCAAAACCTATTTTTAAAGTAATGCAAGTTAATGAGGAAGTTATGCCATATGCATTAAACTATATTAGGATCACTGGAGGATTTATTTTCCTACAAGCAATGATGCTTTCATTAGCGTCTTATTTAAGAAGTAATAATTTTTTAATAACTAGTTTAATCATTTCTTTAGTGTTTAATATTATTAATATATTTTTAAATGCTTTCTTTTTATATATAATCAAATTAGAAGGAATTACAGCGGTAGCTGTTGCTTCTACTATCTCAAGATTTATTGGTTTCATCATTCTTTTTGTTGTTTGTAAAAGAAAAATTAAACTGAATTTATCAATTAAGAATCTATTCCCCATAAAGAAAAAGGAATTAAACAAAATATTATCCATAGGACTTCCTTCTTGCGGTGAATCAATTTCTTATAGCCTCAGTCAAATCGTAATACTTGCTATTATAAATATTATTGGAAATACACTTGCAAGTGGAGCTCCTGCCGCAAAATCCTATGCTTCAATGATTGCAACAATTACTTATTTATTTGTTAGTGCCATTAGTCAGGGTATGCAAATAATATTAGGCAGATATTTAGGTTCGAATCAAAAAGAGGAAGCTAAAGAATTAATTATTAAAACAACAATTATCTCTACTATTGTATCCATTATTACAGCTATAATAATTGCATTAATATCTAAACCTTTATTTAGTTTATTAACTAAAAATCCCGAAATTATCGATTTATGTGTTAAAATAATGTATATC
Organism: Anaeroplasmataceae bacterium; assembly: GCA_031549865.1. GTDB lineage: Bacteria > Bacillota_I > Bacilli_A > Acholeplasmatales > Anaeroplasmataceae > JAVBPE01. The sequence goes on from JAVBPE010000001.1 coordinate 3,202, forward strand.
GAAATTGCCTTAGAGTTTGGTAGAGCTATAAATATTGTTATGGTTAGAGCACTTCAAACTGCAGGGGATGTTATGTTTCCAACAATTTTAGCAATTATCTTTTGTTGGATTGTTGCGACTTTAGGCGGATATATTCTTGGGGTTAAAATGGAATATGGAATCTTAGGAGTATGGATAGCTATGGCGGTTGATGAAATTATTAGAGCCATTATCTTCTTATTTAGATTTAAGCAGGGTAAATGGCAGACATTAAATTTAACATAAATGGAGGGAAATTATGAAAATATGTTATAGAGCGCATGACGCTGGAAAAGATAGTGCAAGTGGGCTTGCAAAAAAAGTAAAGGAATTAGGTTTTGACGGAGTTCAACTTGTATTAAATAAAGCAATAAATGGTGAAAGTGGTCTTCCTGGGACTTTAAATAATGAAAAAGTATTAGAAATTAAAAAAGCATTTTTAGATGAAAATTTAGAAATTGCAATGCTTGGAGCTTATTTTAATCCTGTTCATTCAAATAAAGACTTAGTTAATACTTCTATTTTAAAATTTAAGGAGCATTTAAAATATGCTAATACTTTTAGTACTAAATTCGTTGGCACAGAAACAGGATCATTTAATGATGATAAATGGACATATAATCCTTTAAATAGAACTCCTGAGGCTTTTGAAACCGTTAAAGAAATAATGAGTGATTTAGCTAATTATGCAAAAGAAGTTAATTCTAACATAGCAATTGAAGGTGCAGATGGCCACTGTATGTTTGAACCCAAAGCCTTAAAAAAATTATTTGATGAAATTGATAATGGTCATGTATTTATAATTGTAGATATTTATAATTACTTAAACATTAATAATCACTTAAATCATAAAAAAATATTTGATGAATGCTTAGAATTATTTAATGACAAAATAGTTATATTCCACATGAAAGATTATATTGTAAAGGAAGAAAAATTAGTTCAAGTTGGTTTAGGTCAAGGTTTAATGGACTTTAATTATATCCTTCCTAAAATTAAAGAACAATGTCCAAATGCTTATCTTATTTTTGAAGGTGTTATGCCCATTGATGTTAAATCTAGCTTAGAGCTTATTTATAAATATATCGATTAATTTAAAGCCTACTAATAAGGGCTTTTTTATTAATTAAACTCTATTTATACGAGAATAATTGTAACTCTCGTATAAATAGAGTAAAATAAATTGATAATAGATAAAGTTCTCGGTTAAATAGTTTCAATAAATCAATCAATTTTATATACTTAAATTGTACAACAAGGAGGTATGTATATGAACAATTTTCAAACATTATTATATCAATTAAGAAAAGAAAAAGGATTCACGCAAGCTGAATTAGGGGAAAAATTAGGAGTAACAGATAAAGCTGTTTCAAGATGGGAAACTGGTGAATCGTTTCCTGAAACGGCTCAGTTAATACCTTTAGCAGATATCTTTGATATTACAGTAGATGAATTATTAAGAGGTGTTAAGGCAACTGAAGAAAATGTAAAGAATCAAGAATTAAAATTATATTTAGAAAGTATTAAAGGAAATCATTTTCCATTTAGTAAAAAAGAAAAATTTTTTATGGCATTAAGTGTTACATTAATTTTAATCGGTTCTCTTATTTCATTTTTATTATATTTTATGGAAGATAAAATATATTTCTTAACTCCATTTTTAGCACTTAGTAGCATTACAATGTTTCCATTCATCATCATCGGTTGTAATAAAATGATGAGAGATGGAAAAATAAGTGATGATATCATTAAAAAGAATTTTTTAAATGTTTTAATAATTGCAACAGGAGTCTTCTTCATTATTTTAGCATTAATACCAATAAGCATAATGATATTTACTGAATTTAAACTAGTATTAATTATTATTGCAGGTATTTTATTAATTATTGGAATATTTTTAGATATTTTTGGAGGCATTGGATTTAATGAAGATGCTTTATCGAAAATAAGTCATTATTCAAATGTAAGTATGCCTAAAAAATATAAAATATTAAGCATAATATGGTCTACTCTTGTAATGCTTGCTATCGCATTATACGTCGTTATTGGACTAATTACTGGCGTATGGCACCCAACTTGGATTATATTTATAATAGCTTTATTTATAGGTATAATAATTTCGACAATTATGACAACAGGAGACTATTTGTAAATATAAAGGACAATTTTGTCATTTTGTCGAATTTAAAAGATTGATATATTCCATTTTCTATGATATAAAGTAGTTAATAACTACTTATGTATTTTGCAATGTTGTGGCAGTTTTAGTTTATTCATAAAATAAAGCCTATCTTAATAGATAGGCTTTTGTAAGGGAGATGGATGAAATTTTAACTTTAAAAAATATAACTAAAAAATATCCTATAAAAAAAGGTGAAAATGTTTTAGCTTTATCTGATTTCTCATTTGATTTTAATGAAAATCGGTTATATTTCATATTAGGCAAAAGCGGAAGTGGAAAATCTACTTTAATTAATATCATTGCCGGGCTTGATAAACCAACATCCGGTGAAATATTTCTTGATGATAAAAATATAACTGATTTTAAAGATTTCAATATTGATAATTACCGTAATACTTTTATTGGTTTTATATTTCAAGAATATAATTTACTCAGTGATTTAAGTGTAAAAGAAAATATTGCCCTAGCATTACAGTTGCAAGGAAAAAAAATCCTTGAATCTGAGATACTTGAAGTTTTAGATAAAGTTAATATTAAAGATTTAATAAATCGAAAAATAAATGAACTATCTGGTGGGCAAAAACAAAGAGTTGCAATTGCTCGTGCCTTAATTAAAAAACCTAGAATAATTATCGCTGATGAACCAACTGGTTCATTAGATAAAGAAACATCAATCCAAATATTTGACATCTTAAAAGAATTATCAAAAGATCATCTAGTTATAGCTGTAAGCCATAATGAGGATTTAGCAGTCAGATATGCAGGTGAAATAATAAAACTAGAAAATGGAAAAATCAGTTCTATTGATATTCATTCTAAAACATTATATATAGATAAAGAAAATGATAGATCTATTATTAATAGTCAAATGCCATTTTTAACTTCTTTTAAGATTGGATTTTCTTATTTAAAAATAAAATTTTCTAAACTTATAATTACAATACTTCTCTCTGTTATGGCATTTACTTGCCTAGGTATAGCTATTACTGCAAATGATTACGACATTACACAAATAATAATAAATTCATATGTTGCAAATGGATATAAAGAGAATCTAACAATTTATGAATTAGAAGAGACTTCAGATAATTATTGGAATTCTAAATGCTTTTCTTTGAATGATATTAACAAAATAAATGAAGATTTAAATGCAAATTTCAAAGGTGTATATAAACAAATAAATTTAAATAGTCAGAATTTTTTAAATATACCTACACTCGATTATAAAGGCACATATGATACAACGCTTTTATTAAACTTGAGTGGACTTATAAGTTTAAACAAAGCTGAATTTGAAGAATTAGGATATAGTATTTATGGTAATTATCCTACTTCCAATAATGAAATCGCTATTCCCTATTTATATTATGAAACTTATAAAAAATATGGCTATATTGATTCTGAAATTAGTCTTACTCCAAATGAAATAACAATTGAATCTCTAATTGGAAAAACTATAAAAATAGGTTTTAATGATTTAACTATATCTGGTATCATTGATACAAAATTAAATATGGAAGAATTCTCTACATTAAAGTATTATAATAATAATGATACTGAATTGAATCGTTTATATTATTTATATAATTCTATTGTATCCTACAACTATCACTCTGTTGGTTTTATGTTAGATTGTGCATCAACTTTCACAGGAAGTGCCAATAGTGATAATGCAATATACCAATTTATTTTTGATGATTTGCCAAACAATAAAAATAGTGTTTCAATGATTGTCAAATATTTCAATCAAAAAAATACCGTTAATAATAAATATTATTTTAACAATTCTTTAAATACTAAAATTGATGGTCTTGATAGTAATTTAAATTTTTATAAAAACATAGCTTTTTACTCAGGATTAATATTGTTATTATTTTCAACTTTATTATTATTCTCTTTTATTAATAATTCTATCTCAAATAAAGAAAAAGAAATGGGAATCTTTAAAGCATTGGGAGCTCGATCTAAGGATGTATTTATGATTTTTAGTTGTGAGGGAATATATATATCTATAATTAATTTCATATTATCATCAGTGATATGCTCTATATTAATCAATTATTTTAACAATAGCTTTAACTATAGTTATTTAATAAATTTTGATATATATAATTTTAATTTTTGGAAAATCATTATTTTATTTCTAATAATAATTTTATCAACATTCATTGCAATACTTATTCCAATTATAAAAATATCTAGAAAATCTCCGATTCAAACAATTAATAACAAATAATATAAAAAAATATTTTCTTTAAAGAAAATATTTTTTTAATACTTAATTAAATTATTTAGACATTTTATCTATATGTATTTTACTTTGGTCAAAACGCTCTTTTTTTTCTTTAACAAATTTTTTGTGACCAAATGCTATTATAGATATAACACGTTGACACTCATTTAATTCTAGAATCTTAGATAATTGAATTTGCAGATTTGAGTTTGTCATAACGCCAATCCATACACCACCCAAATCATAATATTCAAGAGCTAATAGCATATTTTGAGTTACTGCTGCACAATCTGCAATTAAAAATTCATCATATTTTTGAATATCTTTATTTCCAATTACAAAAAATGCTCCATATGCTTGAGGTAAAAAATCAGCATATTCATTTAAGTTTTTAACTTCTTCTAATATATTTTTTTTCTTAGTTATAATGATATCATAAGGTCTTAAATTATGTGCAGATGGAGCATAAAAACCAGCTTCAATTACAGAATTAATTACGTTATTAGAAACTAATTCATCACTAAATTGTCTACTACTTCTTCTACTTTTTACCGTCTCCATAAAATCTTTTGTCATTAGAACCACACTCCTAATTTATAACCTATTATAATACCGATAATTATATGTATAATTAAAGAAACCACATTAGTCAATACAAAATACCAATGTCTATTTTTATGTCTTAAGCCATAAAGGGCAAACATTCCACCTAAGGCTCCAAATAGAATTGATAACATTAATAAAGTTCTTTCCTTGATTCGCCATTTATTCTTTTGAGCTTTTTTCTTATCAATATAATAAAAAACAAAAGTTATTAAACTCATCACAAGAACAACAATTAAATATACAACTAACATTCTTTAACATCCTTTCTTTTTTTGAAATTTATAACCTATCTTTGCTAGTACATTAAAACTAACAAACCTTTGAAAAAAAACTCCTAATTTCATTTTAAAGCTTGGAATTATAATTTTCTTACCTTTTAAAGTCTTATCAATGCCAATTTTCGCAACAACCTTTGAACTTTGCTCTTTAATCGTAAACTTAACTTTAGCAACTTCACTAAATTCTGTTTTTATTGGACCAGGACATAGTGCTGAAATTTTAACTTTACTTTTATTTCTTCTTAATTCTTCACTTATTGCCATTGAAAACTTAAATAAATATGATTTAGTAGAATAATAAACACTCATTAATGGGCCAATTGTGAAAGATGCCATACTACAAACATTTAAAATATGACCTTTATTTTTAGTTAAAAAATCATTCAAATATAGTTTTGTTAAAATAGTAGGTGCCTTTACATTTAGATCAATCATTTCTAATTCTGTTTCTAAATTGGTATTTTCAAATTCACCGAATAATCCAAAACCAGCATTATTTATAAATAAATCTATATCATAACCCCTAGTTTTTTCATAAAGTGCATAACAATTTTCTTTAATACTTAAATCTAGTTCAATTATTGTGACATTAATATTATTAAGCTTGTATTTTAAATCTTTAAGTCGTTCTTCTCTTCTAGCAACAACTATTAAATCATATCCTAAACTGGCAAGATAATTAGCCATATCATATCCAATTCCAGACGATGCACCGGTGATTAAAGCTAACATATTACTCCTCCTAACTATGGAGCATTGCCCCTAAATAGATTCCATTTTTATGATATGAAGAATCTACTTTTAAATAATTTCCTAAATTCAAGGTTTTGTCATTATTTCTTAATGCTTGATGCATTTTAACAGTTTGTGTGTCATATCCAATTGAAGTTGATGCAAATATTGCTTTTGTAATTGTTTTTTGTATTCCAGTACTATTTGAACTATCACAACTTGAAAGCGCATCATAATATCTAACAACATTTTCTGTTGCAGTTATTGATTCTACAAAATATGAATTTTTGGCAACACCTAAATATACATCTTTCTTAGTTTTAGTTTTTTCTGAGTATGAAATACAATTTTCAAATTCTGAATAAGATGTAGTTTGAGAATGATATGAGAAATTAGAGCCACTTACACGTCCATTATTAAAACTTGTACAATTTTTTATTATATAAGGACCTGCACTATTATTATCATCAAAGCCTTTAGCTAAATTTTCAAATGCTATACAATTGATAATAACGTGAGGAATAGAAATTTCTTTACTACCCATTTTAAAACCATTTCCATCTCCAGCTTCAGTCACTGTATTTCTATTTTCATAATCCATAAATGGATACCCATTTTGGAATGATACACAATTCATTATTATTACTGTGCCGCATGGATTAGTTTCATCTTTACAATATAAATCCCAACCATCGTCTGAATTTCTATATGATATACATCCATTAAAAATGTTCATATCACCAGATGTAAGTTTAGCTGCAAATCCATCAGCATCCTCACCAATATCCGTTTCTCTTAAAGAATCATAATTGCCATAAGAGGTACAATTTAAAATATAATTATAACTTGGCCATGTTTCTTTAGATATTTGAGCTGAACTTGATCTTGATAATTGAAAGCCTGAATCTTGATTAAAGCTAAAGACGCAATTTTCAATTCTATTATAAAAACCTGATACTAACATCCCGTTATCTCCGGCTTTAGTTATCTCAATTCCATATATATACCAATATCTACCTGAAACAGTAACACCTCTATAACTATCTCCAAAAGGTTGATTTGTAAAATCTAAAATAACTTCTTCATCATTATACGCAGCTAACGTAATCATTCCTTGTTCGCTACCATTTCTAGTTAAAGTAACATTATTAGAAATATCATAAGATCCACCTAATAAATATAATGTTTTATAATTTGAATTTTGATTATTTAAAACAGCTATTGCATTAGTAAAAGAATATGGGGAAGAAAATGTTCCATCACCATTACCATTTGGTGAAGCATAAATTGCGGCTTCACTTATCTCTACATCAGCAAAATTTATAGAATTAGGGACATAGTATTTTGCTGTAATTCTATCCATCCCATCAGCAATAAGCATATTTGGCTCTAATTTAGTTGTTGTTGTAGATGTAGATTCACTACTTGTACTTGTTGTACTATTTGTACTTGAGCTTGTTGTACTACTTGTACTTGAACTTGTTGTACTACTTGTACTTGAACTTGTTGTGCTACTTGTACTTGAACTTGTCCCACTATTTGTACTTGACGATGGCATAGTTTCACTTAATGTTTCAGATAAAGTACTACTTGCCATTTCATCATCACATGAAATCATAAATATTGAAAGCATGATGCCCATAAATACTATAATAATTTTTTTCATCTTTAAACCTCTTTTTTTCTATATACTTATTATACGAAATTTAACATCTTTTCACAATAAAAAAATAAAACACCTTTAGATTAATCTAAAAGTGCTCTTTGTTTCATAAGTTCATCTAAATATTTATTAATGAATTCATCTTTATTTTCTAAATAAGAATTGTAATAATCCATCAATTCATCCATTGTATATCCATAATCCTCTGGTTTAGCTTCCCATCTGACATAGGCTTCTGAATTTAAATTCCAATTAGGATCAAAATCATATAATTTATTTGTATTCTTAATTTCCTCACTTATTTGAAAATAAATTCCTTGATACCCTCTCCAACCATCAAATGCACTTTCGCCAATAGTAAGAATATTTTTAAGAATAATAATATGAAAAACTCCTCTGGCATCTTTAAATGCATTATTTGCTATACTTGTAACGGGTAATGTTCCATATTCATTATCTGGATCATTATAAGTTAACTCCACATAAAAACTTCCAATATAATTAGCTTCAATTGAAACTAATTCATATGCAGTATTATCATTTATCAAACGATATTCACACACAGGTGGGATATATTCGAAATCTTCATAATTAACTTTAGTATTTCCAACCTCTCCACTACAAGATGTCAAACTAAAATATAGTACTAAGGTAAAAAAAACAATTATTTTTTTCAATACTATCTTCACTTTAAAACCTCCTATTTATGGACTTCATTACAATATGGACAAATTATTTCCATATTATCGTTTAAATTTGTTATATTTCTAAAATGCATTTGTGATTCTAATTTACGAGAGTACATCCACATATCATTTTTACTATAGCTGTCTTTTTTTATTTTTGTACCATGTAAATTATGAATATTTGTAAAAGTATATTTTTTTTCAGTTTTTTCACAAAATGTATCATTTATATTAGTTTTGCAACCATTACAAGTATATGTTTTTGATTTTTTGGTTGTTAATTCTTGATTCACATATAACTCTTTTGCGCAAAATGGACAATCAATTCGTTTCATATCACTAATTATTAAAGCTTTTAAAATTAATTGCTGTATTCTCCTAAAGGAATCAATACTACAAATGCTTATATAGGCTTCATTTAATAAAGATTCATCTTTCTCATGAGGAGTAATTACTACATATTCATCTGCAATTATTTTTTCTTTAATTTTTTTAATCAATTTATCAACTTCTTCTTGAGAAGATAATTTATCAATATAAGGTATTAATACTATTTTATATAACTTATCAGCATTAATATCGATATGAATTGTATTATATTTTTTTTTGCTATATAGCTTTAATTCCCAATTCTTAAATTTAGCAATCATATTTAATTTTAAAAAATCAATTTTCTTATTTCCAAAAGTAAAATTAAAATGCCCTATTGAAAATATAGTTAATATTTGGCAATAATTAAAATATGAATTTAATAAATCTGGTATTTCGTCATTTGTTAAATCATTTTTAAAACTAGTTTCATTTAAACTTTTAGCTAAAGAATAAATTTGTCTATAATCTTTATGCATCGATAAAATATTAGTTTTATGCAGTCTTATATTTTTCTTTATTTTTTTATTCTTTTTATATACAGGACGTTTTAATTTTGGAATTATTGCATCAGAAATCGTATTCAATTTATTATATATATTTTGGATATTATCTGAAAACTTATCATAGTATCTTACATATCCAGTATGTAGTTTACCTAATGCTAAAAAATAATTAAGATGATTAGTTCTATCAAGTAAATTTAATTCTATTAATTGCTTTGTTAGGACTAAATCTTTTAATAAACGAAGATTACGGCGAATAAAAAATAATATTTGATCTATAACATTGCAAAATACTAAATTTTCATAAATACTATAATTATCTTGATATATTCTAGTTTGTAACTTATAAGGCTTTATATTATTATCCTCAATGTTATCCCATAATTCACTGTGAGAATATATATGCGAAAATGTTTCTTTATCTATATGCTTTACAGCTTCAATTGGGGCAAGCACTAACTCTTCACTTAAATGCAATAATGGTTTTGCGAATATATTATTTATGGCTTTTAATGTTTTAAAAATTTTATTTATTTTCTTTTCAATAAATTCAAAATCTACATCAGGAAAATTTATAAATAATGAAAAATCATTAACTACATAGTAATCGAAATCTACATATTTAATTTTATTATGATTTAAAATAAATTGCTCTATATTAAAATAATCTAAATATATATCAATTAATTCATCATTTAAAATATCTTTTTTGTTTATCATAAAACAAATTATTCCTCATCTAATTTTCTTATAAATTCACTACATTTATATAAATGCAATTTATCAAAAGAAATCGCTAAATCTTCTTTATCATCTATTTGTTTTGTTTCTAATTTTCTTACAACCTTACTATATAAAATATTTTCAACTGCATCACTTAACGTTTCTCTATTATTATATGACCCAGTAAAACAAGCACAGTAAATTTTAACAAATTCCTCAATTTGATTTAAAATACGGTTTCCGAAAGATATATTATAAGGCATTAATATTTTTTCAACTTCTTGCACGATATAATCATTTTCAGCATTATATTCCATGCTTTTTTTAGCATTAACAAATAATTGCGCCAATATTTCGTAAGATATATACTTTGCTGGAATTTCCTCATTAAAAGTTCTAACCTTAGGAGCTCTTTTATTAAAATTCATTGTTTGAGCACGATCGTAAACTTTATCACTAATTTCAAAAGTGGATTCATCACGATTTGCTGTTCCAATAAACCAAACATTCTTTGGTATTATTAAAGTGTGACCTTCTTTTATACTCATATAAGTTAAAGTATCATCCACTGATGGTGGAGCTATTTTTATATTTAATAATTTTATTTCGCGCTTGTCCTCTTCTGATTCCATCAAAGATAAAAAGTCTGAAAAATAGTATTCTATTCTACTTAAGTTCATTTCATCTAAAACTATAAATGTTGGTATACTTGGATTTAGACTTGCTTTATATAAGTTTTGGGTAAATTTTTTAGGTGTAAATCTCTTACTAAATTCATTATAATAGCCTAATAGTTCATTTTTATCTCGCCATGATGATTCAACTTCGACCAGTTCACAGTTTCCCATTATTGCTTCAGAAAATATTTTAGGTAAACTTGTTTTACCAGTTCCACTCATTCCTTGTAAAATAGTTAGTCGTGATGCACCAAGTCCTGCAATAAAAGTAGCAATTTCATCATGAGTATATGTTAAATGAAGACGACTATCTCTTGCATATCTTACAATAAAATCTGTTATATCAACTAAATTTGGATTATCAAAAATGAATTGTTCTTTATATTTTAAAATTTCATCAAACTCATTTTTCTTCAAATCTAATTCTGTAAAAGTTGGACATGGATCAATCTTTACCAAATCTCCACTTGTATCTAATGATGCCGCAATTTTTAAATTTTCTAAGTTTGGTTCATCTTTAGTTTCTTTTTCATCTTTCTTTGGTTCATCAACTTTTTTAATTAAAGGTATTACCTCAGTGAAAACTGGTGTATTTAGTTGACGAGTAATCAACATAACAATGAGAATTACAAATGAACCTAAACAAAGATAAATAGACTGTGAGTTTACAGTATACGTGTATAGCGTTGGAATAGAAACATTTAAGTGTTCTAAAAGCATCGTAATATATTGCCCCATCATTTCTTGATTAAAAATAAAAAATGCGGCTACTAAAGAAAATATACATGATATTATAATATTGGCATATACACTACTTCTAATATATGTATAATAGTCTTTTGATTTACTTAAATAACTAACTATACTTAAAATACAAAATATTGTGGATATAAACAGTAATACAAAATATACAAATGCAAAAATTTGATATACATTATTCATTGTTTCATACTCTTGTAATAGCTGTAATCCACTAAGACTAAATGTTTCTGTTTGAGTTTCTAATATTGTTATTTCAACTTCAATAAAAGTTAAAAAAATTGAAGTAAAAGTCACTGCAGTAAATAATAAAACGAAAATTAAAGGGAATAATTTTAGCTTGAACTTCTCATTTTTTTCCGTTACAACTCTAATGTCATTATCTTTTATATAATTAGAAACGAATGAAGAAACTAAAAATATTATAGCAATTAAAATTAAAGGAATATACGCCGTTGTTGATGTTTTATATCCTTGTATATTTTTTACAACAACATATACATACCCCGTTATAAAAAACGCTGTTGATAAAAATAAATTATACATATTTAATGAACGAGTTTTCTTAACATAACCCGAATCATGTGACAAATGATAAGCTATATTTAAAATATATTTAATAACACTTATAAAAAATAATGCAAAAATGGCTACTGATGTAATCATTAAATACATTGGATTACCATTAGTACTTAATATTTCATTTACAACCATCGGTACTTTATCTTTAATAAAAAAAGGTATATAAATAATTGTGATAATGAATAACATACTTATTGTGTCTAAGGTAATTGACACAAATTTAGCTAGTTTAAATGTAAAAATAAATTCATCTTCATTTTTATTTTGATCATAAAACTTAATGAAAATTAAACCAATTAAATTAAAAAGTAGACTAAATATTAATATTAAAGTTAAATTAGAAGAATATAACCCTAATATAAAATTCAATATGTATATTATTAAAACAATTAATACATTATAAAATATATTAAACTCAACTACTCTTTTACTCCAGTTCTTTTTCCAAAAAAGTTTTATAACTGATGTTATAGTTATCACAATATTAAAAACAAATAAAAATATAAATATAAAAGAAATAATTGTGAATACATTTGATCCATATGAAATACTTGCCGATGCCCAAATAGATTTTTTTGTATAAGATGTAGTTTTTAAAGAATAAAGAATTATTGTTGTTAATAAAGAAAATATCAAAGTAGATAATATTATAATACTCATAATAAATTTATTTATTTTTATTTTACTTATAAAAGTTTTATTTAATAATTCATGAATTTTTTTCATACTCTTCCCTCATAAAAATGTGTCTTAATAATTTATAGTATATCATAGAAACATTTTTTTTTGCTTCAATATTTTTTAATTCATAATCAATTCGACAAAACAAACTAAAAAAACTAAAAAAAGACTTTCAATAAAGAAGGTCTTGTTTTTATCTAAAGAATAAAAATTAGATAGATAAGTCGTTGAAAGGTATTATAGTAATAAAATGATTGGAAAAATTACGATGACAATTTTTTTTATACGGCTGACAAAAAATCTTCCAATTTTTTTACTATTTACTACCACAATCTCAATTTATCCAATGAAGCCCTATAACATACCAAATCAGCTTTAGAAAACGGCTTTCCATGAGCCGGAAAAATCTCTCGTGCATTGGTGGCAATCATAGCATCCCATGTGTTTTTATAGTCATAAAGACTTTCAATCCAAATTATATTTCTATGAATGCTTGGAAACCCATTCATAGCAGCATCACCACAAAATAGTTGTTCATCATCCGTTAAGAGCCCCATTGAGTCGGCTGTATGCCCCGGCAAAGATACAATATCAACTGGTATACCAATCTCCCGTAAAGGCTGCGAAATTCTATCCCAAATGATTGCATCCTCAGAGACTTGAAAGCTCGGAAATAAGTGCTTCCCTTTGCCAAACAGTTTCAAAGATTGTACAAATGCCTTTGCCAACCGCCCAGAACAACCGCCTTCCCAGCGGTTATGCCCCACTTCCAACCGTTTTGGGGATTCTCTGTCCACAATCAAAACAGCATTTGATGCAGACAGTAGTTCATGCAAAAAACCAGCGTGGTCATCATGGGCATGGGTTAAAAATAGATACTTAATATCCTTCAAATCAATGTTTTTCTTTTTGAGCGCTTTACAGTACTGTGCAAATCCACCCGCATAGCCTGTGTCGATTGCTATATATCCGTTTGGGATTTTAAGCAGGTATTGACGCATAACCAAATTCCCCACATAAAAGTATTTCATAATGCCTTGCACCTCCAATAAATAATTTTTATATTTCAATTGTCACGATTTTGTTTAAATCAGGTTATTATGTTTGTGCATCTTGCTTTATGAATAACCACACCTCGTTCAATCATCATTAAGCACACATAAATCAGATTTATCATATTTGTTGTGGCCACTCATACTCTTCTTATATTTCCAACACCGAATAGCATCATCAAGACTTTTTCCATCATTATCAGCAAAAAAATCGCGAACATAAGTATTGTATTCAAACTGCTTACCAATTATGGTCTCGTTTTTTTTCTTATCAGCCATAATCTGATGATACTCTTGTATCGCATCTTTATAATTTTTTCCAGAGTTTGTCTTCAGCCAATTTTGAAAGTTTACATTGAATGAAAAAGTTTTTCCAATTGCCCACTTAAAAAAGATGCGATGTTTTTCAGAACAAATAAAATTGCTTTCAATAATTGTATCTTCGGTAATTTTTTCAATATTAGAAGGTGTTTTTATTGGGGTTTTGCGTATGAGCTTTTCGCCAGTGTCAAGATAATGAGATACTCGCATAGTTAACTCACTTTTATTGCCTGTTGACTGCAAGCCTTCCTGTCTGCAAAACCGCACTAACTCCTCTTTCAAATAATAATGATTTTGAAATGTTACGCTGTCTAAAATTTTATTTAAATCTGGTCTATTTATCATATCTTTTCTCCTGTTAAATAAGTTCAAGACTTCCTTAGTAATAAATGTTCGCAATAACTCAAAATATTTTGACATTCGCAAACAAATGATAATACTAAAAGTCATCGTTAGCCGTTTTAATCCTTATTAACTTTTAGACAGTCATCACATATAGCACTTGACCGTCTGCATAAATAAAGGATTTTGTATCAGAAACGGCATTTTTAATTTTTGACTGACTATTTGACAAATTTCTTGTAAATTTGCATTAGGATTATCTAAACGAATTGTTTCTATACAATACTCTATCAAATTTATTAGGTCTTTTGCTTCTGAAATTTTCTTTTCCATTACTCTTTTTGTATATGTCATATCCCAAGCAGGATAGAATGTTTGAATATTTGTCAAACTCAATATCTTTTTCATACTTTCAATAGTTTTCACCTTATTTATATAGATTGGTATATCTCCCTTAACTGGAACGGCATCTCCTATAAAAGCATTTTCTCCAACCACATAAGTCAAATCATCTACAGAATGACCTGGTGTACCAATCACTTGAATCTCAAGACCTTCCTCTAAAACTATTTTATCACCATTTTTTATAATTTGATTTACCTTTGAGGATTGGCCAGCTAAGCCATAAAAATTGGGAATTGGCCTTTCTTTGAATTCTAAATCAATATTTTCAATCCATCGTTTTTCACCCTCGCTGGCATAAATATTGCATCCCGTTTTTTCCTGGAAATATGCTGCTGTTCCAATATGATCTGGGTGTGCATGAGTTAGGAAAACCCCCTTTATATCTGCAATAGTTCTTCCAATCGAGTTTAAATGCTTTTCGATAGTTGTCTTGCTCTCATAAACACCTGAATCAATTAAATAACAATATTTTTCTTCTAAAATATAAACGAAAACATATCTTTCAATTTCTTTTGTAACATTAAATTTTATTTTGATTTGATGTATTTTCATTTATATCCTCCTTAAACGCTGGAACAATGATTGCCCTGCTATCGGTGTTATTTTCCCGTTTTATTGCTATCCTTTTATATTCCGTTGATTTGAAGCAATTCTCTAAAGATTCTTTTGATGGAAATTTTATTATAATGATCCGTTTCGGTTGCCTTTTTTCATTTAAGCAAATGATATTATTTGTGCGAACAAGATATTCTCCACCATAAGATTCAATTATAGGTTTCACTTCAGTTATATATGTATTATAGTCATCGTTCTCCATCCCCTCCATGTAAGTATCAACAACAAAGAAGTACGGTGTTTCTTGTTTTACTAATAAATTATTGTTCATGTTTATCTCCTCAATCAGTCCACTATGCAAGTGGTCACTTGTATAAATGGTAAAAATAAATAGCACAATGTGCCACTTATTTTTTTATCCCATTTATAAATCCTTTTACATTTGAAATAATAAAATCCTCTGTAGAAAGTGTAGATATTTTATCATCAAATGATGCTTTCATAAAAACAAAACCAAAGTTGCTTGCAACAAAAGACATCGCCGTTGCTTCAGTACTATCAACACTTATCAAACCTTTTTCACTCATATCAGTTAGGTATTTTACTAATATGTCTTTGAAAACTTTTGGAACTTTTAAAATTGTATCTGCCATATATGGATAAAGTTCCGGTGTTCTTAACCCTATAGAAATTTTCACCATTCTTGGAGTAATCTTTTTCATGTATGTTTTAGAAAAGCTAATTAAATCATTTTCTAAATCATAAATATATTTAAATTCATTTTCAAATAATTTTGGATTCCATTCATCTAAATCCATCGCCGAAATAACAACATTTATTTTACCATCAAATTTTCTAAATATAGTACACTCATTAACACCAGCTTTAAGTGCAATATCTTTTGTTGTTGTAGCTGAATAGCCACGTTCAATAATTAGATTCATTGTTGCATTTATTATTTTCATTTGCGTTTCATCAAACATAATACACCTCGTGCAAGTATTTACTTGCATTATAACACAACATAAAACCCTTGTCAACCTTTGCTTTTAGATTAGAGATTTGACTTAATAAAATTAAAAGAACAGGGCAAAACAGAAGTCATAAAGGCCTCCCCCAGCTATTTCTTTTATCTCGTTCATGTAAAGTTTTGAATATTCATCACTAAAGATGAGTATTCATGCTTGCATTACACTTTTGATTTTAATAGATATTTTCAAAATAATACATTGCTTTGCTGACATAGCAATTTTTTTACTCATTAAAGAAATTGGCAAAATGAAGGCTGATTTATTTACTACTACGCTCTTATTGGTGTAAATATTTTGATAAAAGATAATCTTTATTCATTACATCAGCAAAAGGCGGCATAGCATATGCTATACCGCCTTTACCTACAAAACCTTACCAAAGCATAATTTTTTAATTTATTTACATCCTTTACATCCGTTGCAATTTCCATTACAACAAGAAGATACTTTACCTTTTTTCTTTTTTAAAATATTATAAATGATACTTCCAACTACTAAAAGAATTGCACCTATAATAACTACTATTTCAATTGGTTGCATATGTCCTCCTTATTTTGCTAAATTAAAATTTTTATTTTTTTTGTTTTTTATAACTATAAAAACTGTTAAAGATATAATCAGTAATACTAACATTGATACTCCAATGTACCAATATGAAAGGCCCCAAAATATTACAAATGCAGTAACATAAGCAGTCAACATCCAAAATCCAATTGTTTGCCAGAACTTCTTGCGGCTATTTAGTTCACCTTTTGCCGCTGCAACTGCTGCCATACATGGAACTGAAAGTAAATTAAATGCCATGAATGCAAATGCTGCGGGAATTGATATTGTCCCAATTAAAGCAGCAAGTGGTGATAATGCTAAATCTGTTGTTCCACCTAAAACTGCTTCTTCACTCATGTTAGCAAATGAACCTAATGTTGCAGGAACCATTTCTTTAGCAATTAAACCTGTAAATGCTGCTACAACAAATAAATAGCCATTTTCTCCCATTCCAAATCCCAAAGGAATAAATAAGAAAGATAATCCTTTAGAAATAATACCTAAAATACTATCTTCAATTTCAACCATTTGGAATGTGAAACTAAATGATGATAAGAACCATATTACTACAATTGCCCCAGCAATTACTGTTGCTGCTTTAAAAATATAGTGTTTAAGCTTTTCCCATAAATGTATACCTACATTTTTCCATCTAGGTAAATGATACATTGGAAGTTCCATAATAAATGGAGCGGCCTCACCTTTTAATGCTGTATGTTTTAAAATTATTGCACAAATAATTGAAATAACAATTCCTAATAGATACATACTAAATACTATTAGATCACCATAAGCACCTAAAAATAATATAGCTGCAAATACACCCCAAATAGGCAATTTTGCTCCACATGAGAAGAAAGGTGTAAGCATAATAGTTAATCTTCTTTCTTTCTCATTTTCTAATGTTCTAGTTGCCATAATACCAGGTACTGCGCATCCAAAACACATTAGAAGGGGCATAAAAGCTTTTCCTGATAAACCAAATTTTCTAAATGCTCTATCCATTATAAATGCTACACGAGACATATAACCAGAATCTTCTAATATTGATAAGAAAAAGAATAAGCATAATATTTGAGGAATAAATGATAATACTGCGCCTATTCCACCCCATAATGCATCAACAACTAATCCATTAACCCATTGCGGAGCATTTTGTAATAAAGTACTCAATCCCTCACCAACATGACCAACAAACATATCCATTATATTAAATAATATAACACCCAAAGAATTAAGTGCACCACTCCCAAAAATTGCATTATCAAATGATTCTGGAATTAACCAACCACCTAAGAAGAATAAATTTTCGCTAAAAGTTAGGTGAAACACTAAAAACATAATAAATAAGAATATTGGTATCCCCCAAAATTTATGAGTTAAAACTTTATCAATTTTATCACTTTTTGTGAGATTAGAAATACTTTCTTTTTTATTAACAATTATTTTGCATTTCGAAGATATATATGTATATCTCGCATCTGCAACTTTAGCACTATAATCGCCTTCAAATTCATCTTTTTCACATTTTTCTTTTAATGCTTCTACTTCATTTGCTAAAATTTGATGATTTCTTGTCTCTATTTCATCGCCTTCAATTAATTTAACTGAATGAAAAATACTACTACTTACTTTATTTAAATTAAAATACTCTAACACTTTATGATATAAATCTTTCATACTCGTATTCTCAATTATTGTTGATCCTACTCGAGCTTCTTTAGATGCTTGGTATGAAATCTTCATCAACTCGTCAATACCTTCATTTCGTAATGCACTTATTTCAATAACTGGTACATTAAGCATTTTTTCTAATTCTTTAATATTTAATACATCTTCACTTTTTCTTACTATATCCATCATATTTAATGCAACTACTACTGGGACATCTATTTCTAATATTTGAGTTGTTAAATATAAATTTCTTTCTAAATTTGTCGCATCAATAACATTTATTACAAGTGAAGGGTTCTCATCAATTAAGAAATTTCTACTTACTATTTCCTCTGGTGTATAAGGTGATAAAGAGTAAATCCCTGGTAAGTCAATAATTTCCATTTTTACTTCTAACTTTTTATAATATCCACTTTTTTTATCAACTGTAACCCCTGGCCAATTCCCAACATGAGCTGTTGAACCGGTTAAAGTATTAAATAAAGTTGTTTTTCCACAATTTGGATTTCCCGCTAAAGCAATTTTAAGCATTTTTTACCTCCACAATAATACATTTCGCTTCTTCTTTTCTTAATGATAGTGCGTATCCTCTAATACTGATTTCTATCGGATCTCCAAGTGGCGATGCTTTTTTATACATTACAGGTGCATTTGGAGTTATTCCCATATCAAATAATCTTTGCTTAATACGTCCCTGTGCTGTAATTTTTTTTACTATTCCACTTTCATTAATAACTAATTCATCTAATGTTTTTTCCATATTTTTCTCCTAATTATAAGTAACATAAATTTTATTTGCTAAATCTTTGTTTAAAGCTAATCTGCCCTCTTTAACTTTAACAATAAGATCACCTTTTTTCTCAGAAAATATAGTGATATAACTTCCAGCTAAAATCCCCATGTTTTCTAAATGTTTTTTTAATTTATCATCTAAAAATATTTTTAATATTTTTAATTCTTCGTTTGTAGGCGCAATATTTAATGGTATCATATTTCCTCCTTAGTTAGTCGACGCTAACTAGTTATACAAAATAAAAGGCCGAGAGCCTGTTAGTTATCGCTAACTACAATTAGTTTACCACTGCTAACTGAGGTTGTCAATAGTAATTTCAAAAAAAATAAAATCTAATCCATAAAAGAATTAGACTTTATTTCTATTGTTTATATCCATTCGGATGATATTTATGCCAATTCCATGCATCTGTTATTATCTCTTCTAAGGTATTATGCGTCGGATTCCAACCTAATATTTCTTTAGCTTTAATGCTTGATGCAATTAATGTTTGAGGATCTCCACTTCTTCTTGGAGCTATTTTTATAGGAATAGGATGCGCTGTAACTTTACGGGCAACATCAATAACCTCTTTTACACTAAAGCCAATACCATTTCCTAAATTAAATATATTGCTCTTATTTCCCCTTAATAAGTATTCTAATGCTAAGATGTGTGCTTTAGCTAAATCTAAAACGTGAATATAATCACGAATACAAGTTCCATCTTTCGTATCATAATCATCACCATATATCGAAATGAAGTCACGCTTATTATTTGGCACTTGCAAAATTAAAGGAATTAAATGTGATTCAGGGTTATGAGCCTCCCCAATATGTCCTGATTTATGTGCTCCACAAGCATTAAAATATCTTAAACTTACAAAATTCAAATCAAAGGCGGTACCTACCCATTTAAACAATTTTTCCATACTCAATTTTGTTTCACCATATGTATTTGTAGGACAGGTGTTATCATCTTCCATTATTGGAACATTCTTGGGTTCTCCATATGTTGCAGCTGTAGACGAAAATACCACTTTGTTTATGTTATATTCAACTAATTTTTCAAGCAATTCTTTTGTTGCACATAAATTATTTTCATAATATTTAAAAGGGTCAATCATACTTTCACCAACAAGAGAGAATGCTGCAAAGTGAATAACTGCATCAATTTTTTCATTTTTAAATACAGTATCTAAAAATAATTTATCATTAATACTTCCTTCATAAAATTTTGCATTTTTATGAATTGCTTCTTTATAGCCCGTAGATAAATTATCGATGACAACTACATCATATCCACTATCAATTAATTCATAAACCGTTGTTGAACCAATATAACCAGCTCCACCTAAAACTAATATGCTCATAAGCTACTCTCCTTTAATTTAGATAAATATAACTCTTTTTGTTTAACATGAGTAAAAACTTTTTTGTCACAATTAAGACTATTTAAAAGATTTCTAATTTTCCTTTTCTTCTTTAATGTTCGCCCTTCAAATAAAATCCATTTTTTAAATTCAAAATCAAATTTTTCTTCGCATGGGCACGACTCTCTAGTTTTACCAAGATTCTTCTTATAGCGTTCTTTAGCTTTTTTATAACAATAGAAACGATTATAATTCAAATAAATAATTAAATCACATTCTAAAAATCTTCTAGTTGCTAAAGATAAATAATTTCCATCAATAATATATCCATTATTATTGGCATCTATAAATTGATTTATTAACATTTCTTTTTCATCTTTATTTCTAACTAACCAATCACCATAAAATTGGACATTATCAATATGTAATACATTTAATGAATATATTTTTCCAAGTTCAATAGCTAAAGTTGACTTTCCGCTTCCGCTATGTCCTAATATTAATATTTTCATTCTTCATTCCTTTTTAAAACAACAATACTTTCTATATTCGAAGTACGTGGGAACATATCAAATGTTTCGAAGTTTGTTATTTCATAATCATTTTCAAAGAATGTATATAAATCTCTTTTTAAAGTAGTCGGTTCACATGAAACATATACTACTGTTTTTGGTTTTAAAATTTTTAAAGTATTTATAAATTGTTCTGTTGATCCTAAACGTGGAGGATCTAAGATTAATACATCAATTGTTTGTCTATTTATGGCAAGTTTTTGCATAAATTTAGTTGAATCATCATTTATAAAATTAATATTTTTAATTTGATTTATCTTACTATTAATAATAGCATCTTTAATAGCATCTTTATTTAATTCTACTCCAATAACTTCACGCGCATATTTTGAGGCAAATATACTTAATGTACCTACACCACAATATGTATCTAAGACTAAATCTGTATTCTTAATATTAGCAAGTTCAATTGCTCGATTATATAGGTGTTTCATTCCAACTGCATTTACTTGATAAAATGATTTTGATGATATTTTAAATTTATAATCACCAATAATATCATAAATAAATCCTGGTCCATAAAGAATTCTTTCTTTTTCACCTAATACAATAGATGTTTCACGAGGATTATAGTTTTGAACTATTGTTGTAATTCCCAAGTCCAATTTTAATAAATCTTTTAGCACATTATTACGTCCAGGAAACATTTCACCATTTGTTACAATTACAAGCATTATTTCTTTTGTTTGAAAACCATATCTAACTAATACATGTTTTATAACCCCAGAATTTGTTCTTTCATCAAATGGTTCAATTTTATGTTTGGTAAGAACTTCATTGAAACTATTAATTATTTTTGTCGCTGTCTTAGCATGAAGTTTACAATCAGTTACAGATACAATGTTATGAGTATGCTCTTCATAAAATCCACAAACAACTTTTCTTGTTTTGGATAATTTATAAACCATTTGACATTTATTACGATAATAATAAGGATCATGCATACCATTTATATCACTTATTTTTCCACCATTTATATTTTGAAATAATTCTTTCATATATTCATTTTTGATTCTTAATTCTTCATCATAACTCATATGAAGATATTGACATCCTCCACATTCCTTACTTTTAGGACATATTGGAGATATTCTTTTATCCGATGCAGAAATAATTTTTACTAATTGTGCATATTTCTTCCCTTCAGTTATATCGATTGTAGCTTCTTCATTAAGCAATAATCCTTTAACTAAATAAGATTTATTTTTAAATGTTACAGTTCCAAAACCATTAAAATCTATTTTAGTACATGTTAAGTTTACATTCATTTTATCAACTACTTTCTAAGTTATTATATCATGAATAATAACTTTTTCACCTAGTTATTAAGAAATTGTTTATTATATAAATTAGAATAATATCCACCTTTGTTTAATAATTCACTATGTTTTCCACTTTCGATAATTGATCCATTTTGCATTACAAGTATTACATCAGCATCAATTATAGTTTTTAGTCGATGTGCAATAATTATTGAAGTTTTATTTTTTATTAAATTATTTATAGACTTACTTACTAATACTTCTGTTCTCGTATCGATTGATGATGTTGCTTCATCTAAAACTAAAATATTGGGATTTTTGAGAATTATTTGAGCAATTGATAATAATTGTTTTTCTCCTATAGAGAGGTTAATATCATCATTGATAATAGTGTCATATCCATTTGGTAATTTCATGATAAAATCGTGTGCATAAGCCATTTTAGAAGCATTTATTATTTCTTCATCTGTTTTATTTAAAACTCCATAACTAATATTTTCTTTAATACTGCCTTTAAAAATCCATGAATCTTGTAGTACTAAACCAATATTATCTCTTATTACATTAACACCTAAATCAATATCTTTTATATTATCGTAATAAATATTTCCACTATTGATTGCATAAAATTTTAAAATCAAATTTATCAATGTCGTTTTACCACTTCCTGTTTCTCCAACAATAGCAACCTTTTCATTTTTATTAATTTTCAAATTTAAATTTTTAATAAAATCATTATTATCATAAGAAAAACATACATTTTTAAATTCTATATTTCCATCTAAAATTAATGATTTCGAATCAACAAACTTTTTTTCTTCCTTTTCGTCTAACAAATCAAAAACTCTTTTTGCACTTGCTAATGAATTTTGTAATTCAGCAAATACATTACTGATTTCATTAAATGGTTTTGTATATGAAGTGGAATAAGATAAAAAAACATATAGAGTCCCAACACTTATATATGAAGGATTATTAATAATTAAAATTGCTGCAAATATGCCAACCGACGCATATATAAGGGCATTCACAAACCTTGTGATAGGGTTTATTAGTGCACTCATCATTTGGGCTTTAAAACCTATTTTATCAAGTGTATTATTTATCACTTGAAAATCATCAATACTTTCATTTTCATAATTGAAATTTTGAATTAATTTATGATTAAGCATCATTTCATTACCGTAACTTAATAGTTTCGAACGTGTTTGAGCTTGTTCTTTAAATATTTTGTAAGATTTTTTTGCAATTATAGTTGAAGCAATTAATGAAAGGGGTGTTAAAAATAATACTACTAATGCTATTTCATAGGCTAAGTTAAACATTATTATTAATGTAAATATTATTGTAAATAAGCCAGTAAGTAGTTGCTTTAAACCTTGAATAACACCATTACTTATTTGGTCAATATCTATTGATATAGTCGATAAGATTTTACCTTGCGGAACACTATCCAAATACATAATGCTTACATTTTGAAGTTTATTGAATAATTTAATACGCAAATTATTAATTACTTGATAACTTATTTCTTGAATTATTATATCAACTATTAACGAAGTTACTATTGATAATAATGAAATAATTATTAATAACTTTATAATCATATTTATATTATCAAAATTAACGTTATTAAAATCTACTATATTATCTATTGCATCTCCTACAAGTATTTGTAGATATAATGTTAAAAACACACTAAAAAGTCCTATTATTAAACCAAAAATTATAATAATAGATTTCTTTTTAAATTCTTTTATAAGTCTAAATAAAACTGAAGATTTCATTACTTTATATCCTCCTTATTTTGACTTTTATATATTTCTTGATAAACACTGCAGGAATTTAATAATTCATCATGTTTGCCTAATCCAACAATATTTCCCTTATCTAAAACAAGAATTTGATCACAATCCCTTAATGTTTGATATTTTTGAGATATTATTATTTTTGTCATATTTTTCATATTGTCTAAATTATTAATTATTTTAGCTTCGGTAATTAAATCAAGTGCTGATAAAGAGTCATCTAAAATTAATATTTTTGGATTTCTAATAACACTTCTAGCAATATTTATACGTCCACGTTGACCTGTACTTAAATTTTTGCCACCTTGATATAATACTTCATTAAAGCCATTTTTAAGCTTTTGAACAAAATCATATGCACTTGCAACTTTAAGGGCATTAGTAACCATTTCATCAGTTACATTTTTTATACCAATTGATAAATTATCCTTAATGCTTCTATTCAATAATTGAATTTCTTGCATAACAAG
This sequence comes from Anaeroplasmataceae bacterium, assembly GCA_031549865.1. Classification (GTDB taxonomy): domain Bacteria; phylum Bacillota_I; class Bacilli_A; order Acholeplasmatales; family Anaeroplasmataceae; genus JAVBPE01. The sequence continues at coordinate 28,079 of JAVBPE010000001.1, forward strand.
ACATATATTATTTTTAATACTTTCTTTACTATATTCATTTATATTAATTCCATCAATTGTAATTATGCCTTCTTGATTATTCAGATTATGTGTCATTAAATTTGCTAATGTTGTTTTACCACTAGCTGTAGAGCCTATAATACCAAATTTAGAATTAGTTGTTATTATAAAATTTAAATTATTGAGAGTTTGTTTATTACCATAAGAGAATGAAACATTTTTAAATTCCATTACACCATTTTTTATTTCTTTATTTCCATATGTTAAGTCATTTTTTAAAGAAAAAATATAATTAATTCGATATGCACTTGAAATAGCTTGAGAAAATACTAAAACTAAATTCACAACAACTACAATCGCAACCATTATTTGGAATAAATAATTTGATAATGCCGTTACATTGCCTTGTGTAAAAGTTGCGTTTGTATTTACACTTATTGCTCCAAAATATATAACTAAGATAATTGCTATATTAATGATAATACTTGTAATTGGAGATAATAAAACATTCGTTATTCCTAAACTTATTTGTCTTTTCTTTAATTTATTTACTATTATAGAAAATTTATTTTCTTCATAACTTTCATAATTATTCGCTCTTACTACTCTTGCTCCTCTTAAATTATGTAGTGTTTTTTCATTTACTTCTTCATAACTTTCTAATATTTCTTTATTCTTTTTAACAGATAATTTCATTATTACTAAAATGGTAATTGCAATTAAAAATGCAACGATAAAGAAAATTATTCCTAATTTTTTAGATATCATAAAAGCCATAAATGTTGACCCAATAACTATAAAGGGCGCTCTTACTGTTAATCTTATAAGCATCGCAACTGATTGTTGCAGTTGATTTATGTCACTGTTCAATGTTGTATTTATTTTTGAAATTCCCATATGTTCTATTTTATCTATGGAAAGATTATTTAATTTTGAATATAAATCATTTCTTAACTTCGTGCCAACTCCTTGAGATGCACGAGATGCATAGTATTGACACACTAAAGTTGAAAGAAGTCCTGTAATAGCCAATACAAATAAAATAATACCTTGTTTCGTGATAAATGTTATATCCTGATTTTTTATACCTATATCAATAATTTTTGCCATTATTAAAGGAACTATTAGTTCAAAAATAGCTTCAAATATTTTAAATATTGGGCCTAATATTACTTCTTTTTTATAATATTTTAAATACTTTTTATATAACTCTATCATATATTTATACCTCTACTTGATTATATCATTTTTTGTTATATAATATTTATATAATATATTGATATAGTTATATAAATATTATATGAGGTTAATTATGGAAATTAAACAATTAGAAAACTTTATTATTGTAGTTGAAGAAGGCTCAATTAATAAAGCATCAAAGAAAATTTTAATAGCTCAACCTGCTTTATCAAGACAAATAAAACTACTTGAAGAAGAATTAAATGTTACTTTGTTTATTCGTAATCAAAATAAATTAGTTTTAACTAATGCTGGAAATGAGTTATATAATAAAGCTTTATATCTTAAATCTTTATTTGATAAAACTAAAAATGACATTAAAAATGTTAGTCATACACTTCATTTAGGAATGATTTCATCTTCAATAAGTTTCATTCTTAATAAAATAGAAAATTTTACTAAAACTAATACTAATATAAAATTAGAAATTAATGAGGCAAATACTTATCAATTATTAGAATCACTTGATCATCATATTATTGATTTTGCAATATGTCGAACGCCTTTTAAAATAAATAAATATGATTATAAAATTCTACTTGAAGAACCTATGATTTTACTTTCAAATAATAAATTACCATCAAATGTTGATATATCTTTTTTAAATAATAAACCCTTATTAATATACCGCCGTTTCGAAGAAATATTTACTAATATTTTTGAAAAAAATAATTTAACACTAAGTATTAAAGCAGTTTTTGATGATGCTAAAACAACTATTTTATTTGCAAGTAAAAATCTTGGATATGCGGTCGTTCCAAAATCAAGTTATGATGCATTCACTAATTTAGACCTTAATTACTCTATTATTTTAAACAATGACTTAAATACTAAATTGGTTTTTATAAGTCGTAAAGATGAAGTTCTGAGTAATGAAATTAAAAATTTTATAAAAAATTATATGTAAAAAAATCGGTTGTATTCAACCGATTTTTTATTAATTTATTTTTAAAAGTCTATCTAATGCATTATTATTAATAAATTTAGTAAACATAAAACTCATTAACAATAATAAAATGCTATCTACTACTAATGTCAAATATGGTGACAATAACATAGTTATTAAGGATAATATACAAACAATTATACAAACAACAAAACCACATAATAAAGTAAGCATAACTGATGCACTATTTTTTACGACTGCCGTTTCATTTGGCCATTCTAATTTATAATAATGTAGATTTAAGAATAATCCTATTCGGCTCATTAAATCAATTACTAATAAAGGAACAACAATAGTAACTAATGCTGGTCCAAAACTTAAATTTAATAAAAATATTAAAACTAATGAAGCAATTAAAGCTAATCCACCTTGAACTAAGTCATTTACATATATTTTAGAATTAAAATACGATTTTGGATTAATTGGCGCTGATTTTATAATCCAAAAGTTCTTCCCTTCAATTGATATTGAGGATGCAGTGGTTGAAGTTATTGAAACCATAAATATTATTAAAAAATATGCATAATCAAATATTGCACTAAAATCAAAACTCTCTGCCTGATCTTGATACCCTGCTAGTGTATTTTTTAAATTACCCAAAACAAAGGCAAATACTATTGCCATAATACCACCAGAAAGACAATTAAATAAATATGCAGGCGATGTAAATAATTTTTTAACCTCTTTACCAAATAAGGCTTGAAATTGAGTTTTAATATTTAATTCTTTTTTTACATATTTCTTTTTATTTGAAACACTTAATAATGAATTATTTATTTTTTTATATCCTAATGACACTAAGAAAATTGACCCCATTAATAATAAGGCATTTCCAGCTAGGTAAAGTATTATATATAATATTTCGCCATTAATAAATCCTTTATAATAAACTAATGCAACTGGAAATATTCCCTCAACTCCACTTATTATAGAACTGGCCAATTCGATTGTAACTTCCTCTGTTTCACCCATTGAAAAATTAAATGAATAAATAAACACAACAAATAAAATAGATAACATATAACCCAAAGTTTGAAATAATAATTTCAATCTAAATTTAATTGTTAAGAATGTTATAAGATAGCCTATTATAATCCCAATAATTAATGGTATAACTGGTGCTAATATCATTACTAATAGTGATGATATTAGTGTTAACGGGTTATCCATAAATAATAGAAATGTAGAAGGTAATAATATAACTATAGAAAATATAATTTCATAAAGATATAAAACAAAAAACTTAGATGCAATAATCGCTCTATTAGAAATTGGCATTGCCGCAAGTTTTTCATAGTCTTTGCCATCAAATAATATTCCACTTACTTTAAAAATTGAAGTCATAAGTATTATTAGTGAACTTATCGCAAGCATTAATTCTAAAATATGATTTTCCATATTTGATAAATGAAGTATTTCATAAAACATAAACGTATATACAATTGATAATAATAATGCAAAAATAACAATTAAAATTAAAACGCTTAAGAAACCAACTTGTTTAGTTTTATTTTTTTTATTTCTATTTTTAGTAAAGAATAACGCTTGAAATTGAACTTTACATAATTGTAGAAAGTTATTCATTAGCTGTTAACTCCAAGAAAAGATTTTCTAATGATTGATCCTTTGTTATTTCTTCAACGCTACCAACTCTTATTAATTTTCCATCTTTTATTATCGCTACTCTATCGCATAATTTTTCTACAACTTCAAGCACATGTGATGAGAAAAATATTGAAGTACCATTTGATACCATTTCACGCATTATTTCTTTAACTGTATGACTTGCTTTTGGATCTAAACCGACAAAAGGTTCATCAAGTAATAAAACCTTTGGAGTATGAATTAATGCACTAATTATAGCAATTTTTTGTTTCATACCGTGCGAATATGAACTGATTGATGATGCTAAATCTTTTTCAATATCAAATAAATTTGCATACTTATGTATTAAATCATTTCTTGAATCCTTTGATACTTCATAAATATCTGCAATGAAATTTAAATATTTTATTCCTGACAAGTGCTCATATAAATCTGGATTATCAGGAATATATGCCATTTCTTTTTTACAAATTAATGGTTCTTTTTTTATTGATTTAGAATTAATTAATATTTCTCCCTCATTAAATTCTAAAATACCTGCAATAGCTTTTATTGTAGTAGATTTACCAGCCCCATTATGGCCGATAAAGCCAACAATTTCACCATCATTAATTGTTAAATTTAAATTGTCTACTGCAATTTTTGTTTCTGAATACTTTTTTGTTAAATTTATTATTTCTATCATAAAAAAATAACCTCCTCTTAAGGAGATTATATCAAATTAAATCTATCTAGTAAATATTAAATTATCTTTGTAGTCCAAGCTTCTGCATCAAATATATTTGTAACAATATCTTCATAAAAATCTGGTTCATGACATACGATTACAATTGTGCCTTTAAAATCTTTTAAGGCATCTTTTAAAGCTTCTTTTGCTAACACATCAAGATGGTTTGTAGGTTCATCTAAAACTAAAGTATTACATTCTTTAAGCATTAACTTACATAATCTTACCTTGGCTGCTTCTCCACCTGATAGTACTACCATAAGTGATTCAATTTTTTCCTTTGTAAGTCCACATGAAGCCAATGCTCCACGAACTTCCGCATTACTCATTGTAGGATACATTTGCCATACTTCTTCTAATGCTGAATTTTTAGAGTATTCTTCTTCTTGTTGGAAATAGCCATATTGTATTTTATAATCTAGCTTTGCTTCTCCACTTAATGGCTTAATTATGCCCAATAAAGTTTTTAATAAAGTTGATTTACCAATACCATTTGCACCCTTAATAGCAACTTTTTGTCCTTTTTCAATAACAAATGATAATGGTTTTGAAAGTGGTTCATTATAACCGATTACTAAATTTTCACATGAAAAAACGAACTTGCCACTTGAAGAGGCTTCTTTAAATCTAAAAGTAGGCTTTATTTGCTCTTTAGCTTTCGTGATAATTTCCATTTTATCAAGTTGACGCTGTCTACTTTTAGCCATATTAGTTGTTGCAACACGAGCTTTATTTTTAGCTATAAATACTTCCATTCGTTCTATTTCTTTTTGTTGTTTTTCATATGAAGCATTTTGTTGACGTTTTTTTAATTCGTACATATTCATGAATTGTTCATAATCTCCAGTATAACGAGTCAATGTTCCATCTTCCATATGATATATGACATTAACAACACTGTTTAAAAATGGAACATCATGAGATACTAAAATAAAGGCGTTTTCATAATTTAATAAATAACTTTTTAACCATATTATTTGTTCTTCATCTAAGAAGTTTGTTGGTTCATCTAAGATTAAAATCATTGGCTGAGCTAATAACAATTTTGTAAGCAATACTTTAGATCTTTGTCCACCTGATAAATCTGTTACGTCTCTATCAAGTCCTATTGAACCAAGTCCTAATCCATTTGCAACTTCTTCTATTTTAGCATCTAAAGAGTAAAATCCACTATTTTCTAATTCATTTTGGATATCTCCAATATCAAGAAGCATAACATCAATTTCCTTATCACTAAGTTCACCCATTTTATCATACATCGAAAGCATCTCTGCTTCTAAATCATACATATGAATAAATGCTTCTCGTAATACCTCACGGATAGTTTTTCCTTTTGTTAAAGTTGTATATTGATCTAAATAGCCTGTTGTTATTCTTTTGCACCATTCAATTTTTCCATCATCAGGAGATAAACTTCCTGTAATCATTTTTATAAATGTTGATTTTCCTTCACCATTGGCTCCAATTAAACCAATATGTTCTCCTTTTTGCAATACAAAAGAAGCATGTTCTAATATTTTTCTATTTCCAAATGAGAAAGAACAATCACTAACTTTTAAAATACTCATATTTTCACCTATTTTTTTATTTATTACCTTTAACATTATATCAAACTATATTTTTAAGTAAAGAAAAAATCTAAAACTTAATTTAGATTTTAATTTTATTTATTGTTTTCTATTCCATACTACCTAAAATCAGTAAAGTTAATGAAACTTGACCTATACTTTTTATAGTAGTTGTTACTGATGTAATAATTCCATTAGTATCAATTTCATATTTTACATTATCAATCTTAATTTCTAAAAATAGATTTTCTCTTTGATTTTATATTAAGCAGCTTCTTCAATAGTTGGAAGAGTTATTGAAACATTACCATAATTTTTAATTTTAATCATAAGTTCTGCTGTCATCTTCATTCCAGGCATTATTTCCACTTCGGCTGTTATATTAAACGTTGCACCCTTACAATCTTCATCAATAACCATTACTGCTGTTTTGAATCCATATGTATTGCATGCTGCCTCTGATAAACTATATTTTCCATCTTCAAAAGTAAATTCATCTGCATTAAAATCTGTTACATCTGTATTTAAATCTCCTAAAATACCTTCATCTTCAATTTCGATTTCTTTTGTCCATTTACCATTTGCTTTTGTGTATACATAAATAGTATCTCCTACTATTTCTCTATATGTTTCGCTTGAGCCCATAAATTCTGGTGTATAAATAACATTTTTATCTACTTTTTGAGTCATTTCAAAAATATATCCTGATACTGTAATTGACATTTCCATTTCATAATTTGCAGTTTCTGCTGACATATTTTCATTAAATTTTTCAAAAGCCGTTTTTTCTACATTGTCACAAGATGTAGCAATAAAACAAGCAAAAATTGATACTAAAAACACAACTAATTTCTTCATATTATTTTCTCCTAATATTTTCATTCAAATTTTAAAGATATGTCTAAAGCTTTTGAACTATGCGTTAAAGCTCCAACACTAATAAAATCAACACCTATTTTAGAAACACTATTAATTCTTTCTATAGTCATGTTTCCACTTGCTTCAAGCTTTTTCCCGTTATTCTTCTTTACACATTCGCTCATAAGTTCATTAGACATATTATCAAGCATTATTATATCACACTTTGTATTTAACGCTTCTAAAAATTGTTCTAATGTTTCAACTTCTACTTCGATTTTTGAATTCACCTTGCCATAAACAAGCTCAACTGCTTTTGTAATTGAACCAGCAGCTTTAATATGATTATCTTTAATCATAACCATATCAGAAAGCGAATATCTGTGATTTGTTCCACCTCCATCACGTACGGCTTGACGCTCCATATATCTAAGATTTGGAGTCGTTTTTCTTGTATCTAATATTGTTGATAACCCTTCAGTCTCTTTAACATATTTATTAGTATTTGTCGCTATTCCTGACATCCTTTGTAATATGTTTAAAGCCACTCTTTCGCCTTTTAAAATAGTCCTCGTATCACCTTTTATAACCCCGATTAGATCTCCTTTTATTACTTTATCACCATTATTAAAATTAAATTCTAAAGTATAATTTCCGCCCAACATCTCAAAAACACGACTAACATAATTTAATCCTGAAATTATTCCTTCATCTTTAGCAATAAATTTTGCAAAAGAATAGTCATCTTTACTAACTATGTTGTCTGCAGTGATATCACCATTTGGCATATCCTCATTTAAGGCATTTTTTATAATTTCATCAATAATTTTATCCATAAAAATCCTTTCTAATTTACTCTATAATGACTTCCAATTGATTCTTTTCTTTCTATTGCAGCATCAATAATCATTAAAGCGACTGTTACCATATTTAATGTTTCATAATAATATCTTGATAAAACATTAATCTTAACAAGATTATCATAATGTCTTTGTATTATTTTTTTAGCAATTTCTAAGCCTTCTAAAGTACGGACAATAAAAACATATTTATCCATTACTTCTCTTATTTCAACTCTAATTGATTTAAAATTAAATGGTTTTGATTCTAGTTTCATATCTGGAAGTATTACATCAATTTTTCCAAATTTTGATTTATCATTATTTATTTGATCAGCAGCACGCTTTCCAAATACAACGCATTCTAATAATGAATTAGAAGCTAAACGATTAGCCCCATGAACACCGCTATTTGCACATTCACCAACTGCATATAAATTCTCCATTGAAGTACGACCGTATAAATCAGTAGTTATTCCACCACAAATAAAGTGCTCTACCGGTTGGACTGGAATAAAATCTGTTGCCATATCTATTTTACATTCTTGGCATTTTTTATAAATTGTTGGAAACCTTTGCATCAAAAAATCTTTATCTTTATGTGTAATGTCTAAATATACGTGATCAGACCAAGTATCAAACATTTCTCTATAAATTGATTGACTCACAATATCACGTGGAGCTAGCTCTAATTGTGGAGTATATTTTTCCATAAAACGCACACCTTCAATGTTTTTTAAATAAGCGCCTTCACCTCGAACTGCTTCACTAATTAAAAACTTTTGTCCAATTTTTTCTTCTTCATATAAAGCTGTTGGATGAAATTGAACAAATTCCATATTTGAAATTTCTACGTTTGCTCTTTTAGCCATCGCAATTCCATCACCAACTGATATTTTATCATTAGTTGAATTTTTATATATTCCCCCAATTCCTCCAGTTGCAAGGACAATTCTATTTGCTAAAACATATATTTCTTCATTTAAATGATTTATAACAATTACACCTAATGCCTTATTGTCATTATGTAATAACTCAATAGCCATTTCACCTTCAAATACTTTAATATTTTCTTTTGTTTTTAAAGTATTTCTTAAATCATTCATTACACATGCACCAGTCGCATCTTTACCAGCATGCAATATGCGGCGGTTTCTATGTCCGCCTTCCATAGTTCTTAGGAGATTTCCTTTTTCATCTTTGTCAAAATTAACACCTAAATTAGTCAACCTGCTAATGTTTTCCTCAGCTTCTCTAACTAACACCTCAACAGCGTCATAATTATTAACAAAACTTCCAGCCTTCATAGTATCTTCGATATGTCCAACTAATAATTCTTCTGTCGAATCTACTTCGGCGCATATTCCACCTTGTGCTAATTGAGAAGATCCTGACAACATACCATCTTTTAAAAACATTCCAACCGTTAAGCTTTCATCAATGTTTAAAGCTGTGTATATTCCAGCTAATCCTCCACCTAAAACTACTACATCAAATTGTCTTATTTCTTTCATAAGAAATCACATCTTTCCTTATATTATAAAACTACTATTATTATTCCTTTATTTCTAATTTTCTTCTCTGTTTCACTAATTAACTCTTTATATTTAAAATCCTGATACTTCTTACAAAATATATCTAATTCTTCGCCACATATAAAATCTTTAATTATATTTTTGTTTTTTATTTCATTTAAAAAATCAATGGCATTGTCTTTGATCTTATGGGTTTTACCAGTAGAACCATATCCAACAATAACTTTTAATATTTTCGATTTATTCTTTTTAGCTAAGCTAATCATTTTTTCTAATTGAATAATAGCAGCATTACTATTATAGCCATGTAAGTCTAATTCCATAATACTTAACTTAAATCAGACATATGTAAAAATTCTACATCTATCTCATTATATTTAATAATTCGTCCATAAACTAAATTATCTTCATTTAATTCTTTTAATTTAATGATGTCAATAACTTCTACAATCATTTCATTTTTAGCATTTTTTATTGTTATAGCGTTACCATCTAAATTAATATCAATATTTTTCAATTTATTAATTTCATTTGAATGATTTTCTCCAATTTTTAAGGCAATCTTTGCTTGATCAATGCTAAGAGCCGATACTCCAATAATATCATTAACTTTTATATTATTGCCAGTTACACTTTGCGCTCCAGCTAAGAAAACAATTTTATCATAATCAACTTGCATCGCCCATGCACATGTAAAAGCATAATCTCTATCATTCTTTTTATAAGCAACAATATTTATTGTATAATCAAAAGCTTTAAAATTCATAAAATCGACTCCTTTATTATAATTATACAACGAAACGACAAAAATGAAAACCAATAAATTAGTTTTCATTATTTTTCTTATTCATGCAATTATCTTTCTTTTTGCAATAGCTACAATTCTTACATTTATTTTTTCTTTGTAACATTATTAAAAAAATTATTATAATTCCTAAGATTATACAAATTACAATATCTGCTGGTGTCATTTCATAACCACCATTCCTATTATTCCTATAATACTAGCTAATATAAGAGCCAGTGTTGTTTGAAATAATACTGCAAATAAAGTTTTCTTTTTACTACCAAGTTCTTTTCTCATTGCGCCTATTGCTGCAACACATGGGGCACTAAATAGATTAAATACCATAAAGGCATAAGCAGAAAATGGATTAAAGAAGCCAAAAACTCCTTCGCGAGCAAATAATAGGGCCGAATCAATTTCATCAACAGTACTAAGTTTATTAATAATTGCCATTGATGAAACGACTTGTTCTTTTGCAATTAAACCTTGTACAGCCGATACAGTTGCTCCCCAAGAATTATGTCCCCCACAAACGAAATAAAATAACCATGAAAAACATTTTCCAATTGATGCCAACATAGAATCTTCTATATCTATTCCATACTCTAATTTAAAATTAAAACTCGATAAAAACCATACTATCACTGAACATAAAAGTATTATTGACCCAGCCCTTTTAAAAAACTCTAATACTTTTTCAAAAACATCTCTTAAAATGTATTTTGGCTTTGGTAATTTATATTCCGGTAATTCTGATATAAATGTGTTATTTTTTTCAACAAAAATGAATTTTTTCATTAAAAGAGCACTAAGCACAATAACTATAATTGCAAAAAAATATAAACTCGCCGATACAAGTCCACTATATTGATCAAAAAATGCTCCCGCAAACAAAGCAATAATTGGAAGCTTTGCTGAACAAGGTATAAATGGAGTTAATATTACAGACATAGTTCTTTCATCCTGATTTTCAATTGTCCTACTACTCATAATACCAGGTACCGAACAGCCACTACCAACAATAAACGGTATCAAACTTTTTCCACTAAGCCCAAATTTAACAAATAAGCGATCTAAAAAGAAAGCTATTCTAGACATATATCCTGAAGTTTCAAGTAACGCAATACATAAGAATAAGATTATTAACTGCGGTATAAAATTTAATACTGCGCCTATTCCTGATAATATTCCATCACAAAGCAAACTTATTAACCATTCTGATGTATTAATACTTACTAAAAAATTATTAAATGAGGGAATTAAAATATCATCAAATAAAGAAGATACTGCTTCAACTGTAAATGAACCAATTACTCCTACGCTTAAATAATAAACTAAAAACATAATTATAACAAATATAGGGATTGCTGCATATTTATTTAATATCACTTTATCTAATTTATCAGTAAATGATTCAATTGAATGATCTTTAATATAAACATTATCTCTTACTGTTTCTATAAAATCATATCTCAATGAAGCAAATAATTGTTCTAAATCCATTTCATAAATATTTTCTAAATCTAATCTTTCATTATTTATTAAACTACTTGATTCATATTTTTTTATTAAAATATCTTGTTGTAAAATATTAACCGAACTAAAGCGAGGGTGATCAAGATTAATACTTTTTTCAATTTTTGAAATAGACGATTCAACATCAAGTGGATATATTTTTACAATTTCTCGTTTTTTATTTAGATTATCCTTTAAGTCAGAAATAACCTCTTCTAAACCTTCATTTTTAAATGCCGATATTTTATATACCTTCACTTTAAGCATTTCACTTAAACGCTCTACATCTATTTTAATATGTTTACGCTCAAGCATATCACACATATTTAATAGTACTATAACATTTGTATTCAACTCTAATAATTGAGTAGTTAAATATAAACTACGTTCTAATGAAGTTGCATCTATTATATTAATAATTAAATCTGGTTTTTCTTCATAAATAAATTTTCTTGAAACTTCTTCTTCTAAAGTGTAAGGCGATAATGAATATACGCCTGGTAAATCTACTAATTCATAGTCTGTCCCTTTTATTTTACCTTCTTTTTTTTCGATGGTAACTCCTGGCCAATTCCCTATTTTTTGATTTAAACCCGTTAGTAAATTAAATAAAGTTGTTTTCCCACTATTTTGATTTCCAACTAAAGCTATTTTCATTTACTTCACCACCTTAACATCAATATTCTTAGCATCATTTTTACGAATACATAATTCATAACCACGAATATAAATATCAATGGGATCTCCTAAAGGAGCAATTTTTTTTACCATTACTTCTGCGCCTTTTGTAATCCCCATATCTAATAATCTACGACGCAATGCTTTATTATCATTATGTATGTCCAATACTATAGCTTTTTGACCCTTTTTTAAATCAGCTAAGTGTGTATCGATTTCGATTTTCATATTACCCTCCAAAAAAATAATGCATAAATTATGCATTATCTATAGTAATCTTAGTTTTGCCTAGTTTACCATAGGTAACTATAGTTTACCATAAGCAACTAGATATTTCAATCAAAATAACATATCAAATGTCATCATTATAATAAAGCCCACTATAAAGGCAATACTTACTTCTCTATGCTTCTCATTTTTAGTTGCCTCAGGTATTAACTCATCCATAACAACATAAAGCATTGACCCGGCAGCAAAGGCTAAAAAGAGTGGCATATAATCTGTTAAAAATTTAGATAATAAAACTCCAATAATTGCAAAAATAGGTTCTACTATACCACTTAAAGATCCAAAAATAAAACTTTTATTCTTATTTTTATTTATAGCATAAAAAGGTAGCGATACCGCCGCCCCCTCAGGCACATTTTGAATCCCAATTCCAAGCGCAAGCATAAGGGCCGGAATTATACCATTAATTTCTTGATTTAAAGCAATCCCAAATGCAAGACCTACTGCCAATCCTTCAGGGATATTATGCAATGTTACGGCACTAAAAAGTTTTAAAGTTGAACCATATTTTTCTTTTTTAAAACTTTTTAAATTAGAAGATATTATTTTATCGACAATTATTAAAGTTATTGATCCTAATATGATTCCTCCGACTATACTTATAACTGGATTAATCAAACCATCTTTAGCAAAATCAATAGCTGGAAGTATCATTGACCAAATTGAGGAAGCAATCATTATTCCACTAGCAAAACCAAGCATTATATTTTGAAATTTGTCATCTAAATTTTTCTTGAAAAAATAAACGAAAGCTGCACCAGTAATTGTCATTAAAAATATAAATGATATTCCTAGTATAACTAATAAAATCCCTTGCATATAAACACTCCCATATTATGAAATGTGTTTATAGAATAGTTGACTCTTTATTAGCCTAAAAATGTTAATGTTACATCATCAAACTTAATTTTGTTTTGTTCATGTAATTGTTTAATAGCATTATTATAAACAAATTTAATATTTTGTGTAATCTTTTGATATCCTAAAAGTTTATTTAATGTTTGATATAAAACATTTATATCCATTTCTTTAACATAATTTAAAATTTCGTAAATACCTGTTTGAAGTTCTTCTATATAGATGTTTTCTATAGATCTAATTTCTGCATCATTTTTATCATGTCTTCTAAATTTAGTATTAAATAAATCATCTTTTCGTAATATAAAACCAATAACTTTATAATATCTTTTTCTTGTAATTAAATTATTTATATCATTATCTATTTGCTTAGATATTATTGAAGTCATTTTAGAAACATTATATAATGGCAAAAGGCATTTTTTTAATAATTCATAGTTTATAGGACAAACTTTATCCAAAAGCTTAATTATGATTTCTTCATTGCTCAAATTTTCTTTTAATAAATAATTAATATATTGATTTTCATTTGGATAAGGTAAAAATAAGTCCTCAATTTTCAAATCTTCTTTTACTTTTTCTTCAATATAATTATTTTCTTCGTATATATTTGTATTTACATTTTTCTTTTCTTTTGTCATATATTTAATAATATTTAATATCTCTTGTTCCTTATTCTTAATATATGCAAAAGCATAGATATAATATAACTTCCATCCTCTATTACTAAAAACATTTTCAAACAAGTACTCACGATTATTTGTATCAAATTCATTAGAATAACTCAAAATATCTATCACAATACCTAAATCATAAATATCTGGATTTATTTCATTTTTAATCGCAACGTCTATTTTTAATTTGGAAGTTCCAACTGATAAATCAGTTTTATAACCGCGTTTTAATAATTCGTTTTGAATATCTTTTTGGATATAAAGAGTATTTATATTTTCACTTAAAATATTTTCTTTATTACTACTTGCATAAGTTAAATAATCGTATAACATCCTTACCCCACGTGAATCAGTTTTTGATAAATCAAAATCTGTTGGAAGAATACTAGAAACTAATTTCACACATTCTTTAGCTCTAGTTATGGCTACATTAAGCCTTTTATAACCTCCTTCACGATTAATTGGACCAAAATTCATCGATAGTTTATTACTTTCGTTTTTAGTATATCCCACGCAAAGGATAATGACATCTCTTTCATCACCTTGTACAGTCTCTAAATTCTTCACAAAAAATGAATCTAACATTGTATCATTAAAAAATTCTTCGTAATTATGATTTTCTTTTCTTCTTTTCATAATTAATTTTTCAATTATTTTTTGAAGATTTAAATTAAAAGTTACTACTCCTAATGATTTAAAAGGTGTTTCTTTAAAATGTAAAAAAACTAAATCAACTACTTTAAGTGCTTCCATATAATTTATTTTATGATCATTTACATATTTTGATTCATTAACATAATAAAACTTAACTCCATTATTAATATTTTTAGAATAAGCCTCTTTAAAAGTATATAAGTCCTTATAAATAAATTCATTTGAAAATCTAATTAATGATTCATCTTTACTTCTATAATGATACTTAAGCATAATGCGTGGTAATACTGCTAATGATTCATCTAATATAGAATCATAAATATCGTATTCCAAATCTTCCATATCAATGCTTGCATTATCAAAAAATGAAGTAGGTGGAAGTTGCTCGTTATCTCCTACAACAATCATACTTTTGCTTCTAACAATTGAATTAATAGCATTAAAAGTTGTAAGTTGACTTGCTTCATCAAATATAACGACATCAAACTCGTAAACATTTGGATCGAGATAGGTTGATACTGATGAAGGGGATGCCATAAAACATGGTTTAATATCTGTCAATAAGTTAGGAATAGATTTAAATAAATTATTAAGTGGCATAAGTTTTCTTTTTTTATTAGCTTCTTGCATCAATATTGAAACTTCTTTATTATTTTTCATTATCCCATTAATCTTTGGCCATGAATCTTTAATTAAATCACTTATTTTGGTTTTTGCTAATTCATAAGACAACTTTATTAACTTTTTATATTCATTCTTAGATTCAAAATGTTCTAAAGAATTAAATTTATATAATATTTTATCATTATTCAAAATGTTATCAATAAAAAAAGAATAATAATTTTTCCTATATAAATAATCATAATCTTTTGAATCGTATTCTTTTAACGCAAAAATTAAACCTGGACTTATAAGTTCAATATCATTTCTGGCATTCATTATATCGATATATCCATAGATTTGATTAATATTTTTTAGCATAAGTTTTAATTTTAAATTTAATTCTATAAAATCCATTTTTTTAAAATCTATTAATTTTAAATCAAAATATTCATCTAAATTTCCAAAAAGTTCTTTAATTTTGACTTCTAAATTTAATAATCTTATATACTGATCATCTACAAAAGATTTATATGTTATATTTTTATAATCATTAATACATAAAGAATAATTTATATCTTTATGCATAAGTCCTTCTTTTACATCTTTAAATATTTTTAAACAATTAATTATTTTTATTAAATATTTAAAATCTGTTTTTGAATTATTATAATAATCTTTAAATTCTATCCTTAAAAATACTTCTTTTGAGGCGATATTAGATGCCAATTCTTGATACTTTATCATATTTAATATATCTACTTCAATATCTTTGTTTTTTACTTTATAACCTTTATCTAATGACTCATTAAGCTTCTTTTTAGCAAATTTGTATTCTTTAGAGAAATATTTTAATATCCCATTCTTTTTAATTAAAGAATCTTTTATTTTCATTAAATCTTCTAAATTTAAATATTTAATATATTTATTTAATTTGGAATCTGAAAGATTATTTAAATTATTAAATAACTCTTCTAATTCATTTACACTGTTTAATCTATCATCCAAATTTTGATAATCAAAATAAGTAATAGGTAATTTACATAAAACATTTAACACACTATAAAACTTATTTATATATTTCAATTCATTAATTGAATCTATAGTAAAATGGTTATCAGCTTTTAAAGATAAGTTAAAATCATTATTATTTAATACATTACTTATTTTTTCAATATATAATTTAAATTCATTTTGCTTTGACAGTGTTATTTCTACTATAGTTAGTCCGTAGAATAAATGATCTTCTAGTGAAGTATCAATATTTTTCAGTAAATTATGATATTTTTTTAAACAATTTATATTTTTTTCATAATGCTCTTTAGTTAATTCGTTAATATTAAAATTATAATTAATTGATGGATAGTCAATATATTTTATATAATTATCTAATGCTTCTTTTAATGTTTCATTTAATGGTTTATATTCTTTATTTAAAACATTATTATACTCATTTAGTTTATAATCCAGCAAATCAAGAGTTTCAAAAACTTCTAAGGCTTTTTTATTTAATCTAATATCGTTACTTTGATAATCAATTAGGTTTTTATAAATATCTTCAATAACTATTTTTTTGCTTAATTTCGGATCATAAATTGCTAAAGCATATGATTCTAAATTTTGACGTGCTAAATTTTTGTAAACTACATCTAATGCAGCTTTCTTTTCACATACGAATAAAACTTTCTTGTTTTGAGCAATAAGTTGAGCAATCATATTAGTAATTGTTTGGCTTTTTCCACAACCTGGGGGACCTTGTAATACAAAGCTTAATCCATTTTTAGCTGCTTTTATAGCTAAAGATTGCGAAAAATCAGAATCAACAACATTTAAATCATTTTCTTTTTTATCATTTATTTTAATAATATCTTCTAATGACATTTTATTAAGTTCATAATCAGGTTCGCATAACTTTTTTAAAATATTATTATTTTTATATATTTCTTTATTAGTATTTATATCTTCATACATTTTTATTTTTTGAAAAGAAAACAATCCTAATTCTATATCTTTTACGATTTCAAAATCATACTTTGACAATTCTAACGATATTTTATTTATATAATCTTCTATAGAATCATATTTTAGATTAGAAAGATCAATTTTATTTTCAATTTTCAATTTATGAATTAAAGTATGATTAATTTCAAAATCTTCATCAATTGCTTTAATATAAAATTTGTCATTTATATTTTTATTAATTATTGTAACAGGGAGCAAGCACAAAGGTGATAAATAGTTTGTGTTATCTAAAGCATCATGCCATTTTAAAAAACCAAATGCTAGATACAAAACATTAATTCCATTTTCTTCAAAAAAAGTATTAGCTTTTTTGCTTAAATTTCTAATAGTAGATATCAATTTAGAAGTTATTGTAGTTGGATAAATAATATTAGTTTTTTTAGTTTTAGAAGTATTTATAAGTTCTTTTATTTCTTCTTTAGTATAAATATCTTTACGGGCATAAATATGATTATTTGTGCCTTTAATTACATTTTTTTGAACTTCTTCTTCGAATTCATCAGTATCATCGAATAGAAACGCAATTTGTTGTGGAGTATCTAATATTTTATTATATAGATCATAAAAATCATCATTTAAAAATGATATGTTTGAACTAATCACAAAACGATAATTTATTAATTTGTTTCTTTTACCTAAATCTAATAATTTTTTTTCTACCGATTCTAACTTTTTTAATGTATCCACAATATCGCCACCTATCAAAAAGATTATAGCATATAACTATAATCCTAATTCGATTTCCCATAAAATTTTCACTATTTTTTTAAAGCCTTTATTTCTTCATCAGTTAATTTTCTATACTCGCCTAACTCTAATTTAGAGTCTAGTTTTAATGGCCCAAAGCTTATTCTTTCTAACTCTACTACTTCCATGTTAAGCGCTTGAAACATTCTTTTTACTTGATGAAATTTACCTTCTACTATAGTTATATAAGCTTCTTTTTCATTAATAAGTTCAACTTTAGATTTCATCGTTTTATAACCATCATCTAAAATAATACCATTTTCAAATTCTTTATAATAACTTTCTTTAAAAGTTCCATCAAACCAAACGTGGTAAGTCTTATCAACGTGATATTTTGGACTTAATAGTTTATGTGCAAGCATTCCATCATTTGTTATTACCAATAGTCCTGTTGTATCAATATCTAATCTCCCAACAGGAAATATACTTTTTTTATACTCTTTTATTATATCTGTAACTACTAAATAGTTCTCATCATAAGTAGCACTTACACAATTCTTAGGTTTATTAAGCATATAATAAACTTCATTTTCAAATTGTACTTCTTCATCGGCTATTATTATTTCATCTTCTAATTCATTTACTTTATAATCATCATCTGTAATAACTTCGCCATTTACTAATACATATCCACTTCTTATATAATTTTTAACTTGTTTTCTTGAACCATATCCACTATGGGCTAATATTTTATCTAAACGCATATG
This sequence comes from Anaeroplasmataceae bacterium, assembly GCA_031549865.1. GTDB lineage: Bacteria > Bacillota_I > Bacilli_A > Acholeplasmatales > Anaeroplasmataceae > JAVBPE01. The sequence goes on from JAVBPE010000001.1 coordinate 46,926, forward strand.
AAACTCCTTAAGTACATATTTAAAATAAAAAAGTATTGATTTTCAATACCAATTATTTGGAGGCCCCGGACTAATTTTATGATTCTAGTCTCAAAGTCTCAATGTAGTGCCTATAAGGTAATACTATAACAGGCCCTACATCATTATATCATAAATAGCCTTTTTGTTAAATTGACAAAATAACTATTTTATGTTATATTTAACTAAATATATGATAGAATTAATTGAATTCTAATCTCAAATATAATTCACAAAAGCGGTTTAGTTTACATATGTCCTTATCGGGGTGTATGACATACTAAACCGCTTTAGTATTGATATCGACTTTTTGGCGTAATTACAACGTAAATTGATAGTTTTAGTATGTGATAACCCCCGTATTACTTCACGGGGGTTATTTTTATAAATTTCTTAATAAAAAAAGTCACTGATTTACATCTAATAAAACAGTGACTTTTTTTTATTTTATAAATAATTATCTAAAAATTTTATATCAACTAACTTATATTTTTTCTCGCTTCTAAAATAATGAATTACTTTAGAATATTCATATAAATCAATAATTTGATTCCTAATAGCCCTAATGTCATCCTTAAAAACACATTCACTTATATCAAATTCACTCAAGATGTTTACCTTGAAAATTTCATGACCAAGTAAAAACCTATTATAAATATTTAAAATTCTATCTTTACAATCCATTATATATTTCTCCTTAAATAAAAATATCCTTCTTCATTATATAAGTACCTGGTTTAATTTTTAGTACTGAGTAACTATTATTAATAGTTGCCAAATTGGTAATAAAACTTTCTATATCTAATTTTGCCGTAGTATAATGAACATCAAATGTATTAATAATTTCATTTATAGTAACTTCAAAGCCACTATAAAATCTATCAGCTAGCCATTGTATAACATAACTTTTAGGACTATCATTAAATCTATTCATTTTATATCCTCACTTTTATTATTTTGGTATATACGTTTTTTTACCTCTATTTACAAAAAGCATATATACGTTTATAATTATATCTAGGAGGTACTAAAAATGTCAAGTGATAATAAGCATGAAGCTAGAAAAACAATTCTACCATTGAAATGTAATAATGAAGATTTTGAAAAAATAGATTATCTTTGTAAAGTATTAAATATAAGCCGTAGCGAAGTTTTAAGACTGGCAGTCGATATTTTATATTCTTCTTTTACAAAATCAAATATAACCGCTTTAAAATAAAAAATAGTCCTATTCCCAGCTACCAACTAAAAATAGAACTATTACTAATACAACCGATTATGGAAGTACACTTTGATTATACTTCTTTTTTGGTTATCTTTCAAGAAAGGAGTCTCTTTTTATATATACGTTAAAATGTATGAACAATTAAAAGAATTACTTAAGCAGCTAGAAGAAAAAGAATTTAAAAGTATTCCCATAAATGAAGCTATAAATATTTATATAGAACAAAATCAAGATTACAAAAGACCCGAAACCATCCGTTATTACAAAGACCATTTAAAACCATTCCTCAGATATGCCGAAATAAGCAATTTAAGCACCACAAAAGAGATTACAAACGAAACTATCCACAAATACACTTTATATCTTAAAATGCAAAACAACGCCAATACAACCATAAATAAGCGTGTGGAGTCTTTAATACGAATGATTAATTACTTAGATTCAATAAATATTATTCATAAAAATAATTTAACCTTTAGAAAATTGGAATGTTCAGAAAAAGAGATCCAAATAATAAGTATTGAAACCTTAATAAAAATACTGGGTATAGCTAAAAATAAAAATACATATACACGACTTATTATACTTCTTCTTATTTCCACAGGAATTAGACGCAACGAATTAGTAAATATCAAAATAAATAATTTAGACTTACCTAAAAATAGAATTTATTTAGAATTCACAAAAAGTAAAAAATCAAGATACATTTACACAACCGATGAAATAAACAATTTGATAAAAGAATTAATGTCTCATAATAAAAATAATATTTATCTATTTGAAGATACCTCTGGAGAACAAATGAAACCAGCTAGGGTAACCTATGTAATTTGGTATATTAAAAATCAACTAAAGCTCAATAAATTACACCCACACTTATTTAGACACAGTTATGCCACATATCTTTTAAAAAATGGTGCAAGCCTTGAAGATGTAAGAAAATTATTAGGCCATACAACAATTAAAATGACTTTAAGATATCTTCATTTATCAAACGAGGATCTGCAACGAGCAAATAACGAATTTAACGTTTTAAATAACATAAAAAAAGCACTAAATAAATAGTGACTTTTAATAAAATCAAATCTGGAGGCCCCGGACGGATTCGAACCCCCGATCAAGCAGTTGCAGTGCCATGCCTTACCTCTTGGCTACAGGGCCTTATGTACTTATTATAACAAAATGCAGTTTTATTTGCAAATACATTAAAACGTTTTAATTTGGCACTCAACTATTGACAGTGCCAAAAATGAGAGTTATAATATATTTGCATCAAGATAATATATTCGAAAGGAAGGATGATTATGCAAAATAATTTAAATAATGAAGAATTTAGTTTAGAAAAATATGGACGTGATTTAGTAAAACTCGCCAAAGAAGGCAAAATTGATCCTATTATCGGGCGCGATGAAGAAATAAGACGAGTTATTAAAATCTTATCTCGGAAGACTAAAAATAATCCGGTTTTAATTGGGGAACCAGGTGTTGGTAAAACAGCCATAGTCGAAGGTTTAGCACGCCGTATTGTTCAAAATGACATTCCAACATCATTAAAAGATAAAACTATCTTTGAGCTTGATATGGCATCATTAGTTGCCGGAGCTAAATTCAGAGGTGAATTTGAAGAAAGATTAAAAGCTGTTTTAAATAAAATAAAAGAGTCTGATGGAAAAATAATCATGTTTATAGATGAGATTCATTTAATAGTTGGTGCTGGAGCTGCTGATGGTGCACTTGATGCTTCAAATATGCTTAAACCAATGCTTGCTAGAGGTGAATTACACTGTATTGGTGCTACTACTCTTAAAGAATATCGAAATTATATCGAAAAAGATTCAGCTCTTGAAAGACGTTTTCAAAAGGTTTTGGTAACTGAACCAACTGTTTTAGACACTATCTCTATACTTCGTGGGATAAAAGAAAAATTTGAATTGCATCATGGAGTAACAATTACTGATACTGCTATTGTTGCCGCAGCAACTTTGTCAAATAGGTATATTACGGATAGATTTTTACCAGATAAAGCTATAGACTTAATTGATGAAGCGTGTGCTTCTTGTAAAATGGAAATGGATTCTAAACCTGCTGTGCTCGATAATTTAGATCGTAAAATTGCTCAACTTAAAATAGAACAAATGGCTTTAAAAAAAGAAAATGATCCTGTATCTAAAAATAGACTACAAATAATTATTAATGAACTTAAAGATTTAGAAAATGAAAATCAAGTATTAACAACTAAATGGTTAAATGAAAAAAATGAAATTCAAAAATTAAAAGAATTAAAAAAAGAATTAGAAGATAAAAAATTTGAACTTGAAAATGCTTATAGTAGTGGCAATTATCAAAAGGCATCTCAACTTCAATATGCAATTATTCCAGAACTTGAAAACAAAATAAATGAAATGCAATCTAAAAATAAAGATAATAATTTATTGTTTGAATCAATAACTGAAGAGTCAATTGCTTTAGTTGTATCAAAGGCAACAAATATTCCTATTTATAAATTAATGCAAGGAGATAAAGATAAAATCTTAAATCTAGAAGATAGCCTAAAAACAAGAGTAATTGGGCAAGATGAAGCAATCAATTTAATTAGTAATGCTATAATAAGACAACGAGCAGGCATAAAAGATGAAAATAAACCAATTGGGTCTTTCTTATTCTTGGGTCCCACAGGAGTTGGTAAAACTGAACTTGCTAAAGCTTTAGCACAAGCTTTATTTGATAGTGAAGACCATATTGTTCGTCTTGATATGTCTGAGTATATGGAATCACATAGTGTTTCTAAGCTTATAGGTGCTCCTCCTGGATATATCGGTTATGATGAAGGTGGACAACTAACTGAAAAAATTAGACGTAATCCTTATTCTATAGTATTATTTGATGAAATAGAAAAAGCTCACAAAGATGTTTATAATGTTTTACTTCAAATTTTAGATGATGGAAGATTATCTGATTCTCAGGGACGAACAGTTGATTTTAAAAATACCATAATTATAATGACTTCAAATTTAGGTTCTGAATTATTATTAAAGGATAAAAATGCTGATATGTCATTTATATTAAAACAAAATTTCAGACCTGAATTCTTAAATCGTATTGACGAAATAATAACATTTTCACCTCTTGATGAAAATGTACAAATTAGAATTGTTGATAAATTATTAAAAGATTTAAATACTAAATTATTGAATAACAATATTAATATAAGTTTTAGTGATAGTGTAAAAAAATACATTATTAATGAAAGTTTTAATCCTGAATTTGGGGCAAGACCAATTAAAAGATTCATTCAAAAATATATTGAAACGTTCATTGCTACAAATATAATTAAAGGTAATATATTGCCAAATAAAGATTATATAGTTACATTTTCTAATGATAATTTATGCATTCTAGATAATTAATATTAAAAAAACAGTATTTGGATACTAAGCTATTAGTATTAAATACTGTTTTTTATTTAATTTAAGATTCTTCATTACTAATTTTTTTATGTTTAAAAATTTTATTTAATATATTTTTTATATCTTTCCAATAAAATATTATAATAATAAATAAATATCCTATTGCAACTGGTATGTTTAATAAATAATTACTAAAATAATTTAAGCGCATTAGAATAAATAATATAAAAAACAATAGTATAAAAAATATTAATTTTTTTGATATTTCGATTAATTTAAACTTCTTTAATACAATTACACATAACAAGATTGAAATCGAATATCCAATTAATGTAGCAATACTGGCTCCTTCGATGCCAATTTTTGGAATCAATATCAAATTTAGAATTACATTTACTACTGCACCTATTGATAATATAAATAAATTTGGCCATGTTTTTTTTATAACCAAGAATTGATTTGTTCCAATTTGAAACAACATTAAAAGTAACGGTGATAAGTATAAATATGGAACACACAAGTAAGCACTCCAATATTCCTTTTCAAATAATAACTCCATTCCAAATTTACATATTGAAGTTCCAAGAATAGTTGTAGATAATGATAATAAAGCCATAACCTCAAAAATTCGGGATATTACTTTATTATTATCCTCATCTTTCATAATACTAAATGCGAAGAACTGCCATCCACCTGCAAATGCTAAATAAATTAACTGACTAAGTTGACCAATTTTCGAGCCAACAGCATATATTCCTTCTTGATCAGTACCGATTAACCTCGCTATCATAATTCTATCACTAGAATTAAAAATCCAATATATGATAAAATTTGGCAAAAGAGGCAACGCAATCTTTAACATTGATTTAATATAGTCCCATCTAATTCGTTTAAAACTAAACCATTTTTTATTCATAATTGCAAAAGCAATTTCTAAAATAAAAGATGATATTAACATAGCCAATGGTAATGCAATTAAATAATGACCGTTTAAAATTAAAGGTATAGCTATCGAATATGAAATAATTGGAGATAAAGCATTTGTAATTAAAAAAATAACTTTTTTATTTTGCATTCTTGTTGGGGCTGCAACTATTGAATTTGTAGAACCTATTAATACGCTTAATGCACACAACATAACTAAGTTTCCATATGATGAGTCTGAATAAAATAATAAAGAAATTGGCTTTTTAAGTATTACACAAAGTAAAGCAACAATTGTTGAAGTTATCATCGTAAAAAAGAACGCACTTGAACATACATCTTTTTTATATTCAATATCATCTTTTTCAAAGAATAAACGATACATTGCATCATACATTCCCATAACAGCTAAGGCTGTAAATAAAGAAACAATTGTTGTTGATAAATCACTCATCCCATAATAAAACGAATCTGGCATTAATCTCGTAATTATAGGTACCATTAATAAAGGAATAATTTTTGCAATTATCCCTCCAACTCCATAAACGAAAAAATTAGATATTAACAGCTTAATTCTTGACATATTTAATTTCTCTTTCATTTAAATAATCTTCTTCTAAAATACTATACCACTCTAAATCATAGAATTCATTATTAACAATAATAGATTTCCTAGCTGTTCCTTCATGAACAAATCCACATTTATTATAAAATTTATTTGCTACAACATTTTCTTTAATAACATTTAAATATACTCTTTTTAATCCTAATTCTAAAAAAGATTTTTTTAATAATTCCATTGTTGCTTTATATGCAAGGCCAGTCCCATGTATAGCTTTCGCAGTAATAATCGCGTATTCTGCACATTTTAGTTCAGCATCTACATTCTTTAATGATATAGTCCCAACCCATTCATCTAAAGCATTAACAATGGCAAAATGATAAGACTTATCATCATTATAGGCATTTTCAATAAAATTTTCACAATTCTCAATTGATTTTACTCTAACTCTCAAATATTTAATAACATCAACATCTGTCATACACTTATACATCAATATAGCATCTTTTTTTTCTAATTTTCTTAATATAATATCATCAAGCATAATTTTATTTACTCCTTCCAGATAATTCATTTGCAACTAAATCTTCTATATTAAAATCTATTAAGAGTATCAATAACATATTGAACTTCTTCATCTGTCATACCATAATACATTGGTATACTCAACTCAGTTTCAGAAATCTCTTCAGCTAATGGTAATTGGCCCTTTAAAATATTTAAATCAAGATATGCTTCTTGTAAATGCATTGGTGTAGGATAATGCTTATTAGTTCCAATGCCATTGCTATTTAAATATTTTTCTAACAAATCACGTTCTTTACATCTAACAGCAAAAATATGCCATATATGATAGTTATCTTTATTGACTACAGGAAGTATTATTTTTTCATTTTTTATACCTTCAAAATATTTATTAGCAATTTTATTTCTATTTGAATTCCATTTATCTAAATGGTCTAATTTAATATTTAAGAAACCAGCTTGAATTTCGTCTAATCTAGAATTATTTCCTTTATAAATATGATGATATTTATAATCAGAGCCATAACAAGCTAAAGCAGCTATTTTAATAGCTAATTTTTCATCATCGGTAGTAACCATACCACCATCACCTAAAGCACCTAAATTTTTACCAGGATACATACTAAAAGCCGCTGCATCCCCTAAAGAACCTGCTTTTCGACCTTTATATAATGCACCATGCGCTTGTGCGGCATCTTCAATTACTTTAAGATTATATTTTTTAGCAATTTCATTAATCTTATCCATATCACTACATTGTCCATATAAATGAACTACTATAATAGCTTTTGTTTTTGATGTTATTTTTTCTTCTATTAATGCTGGATTTATATTATATTCTTCTAAAATTGGCTCAACAAAAATAGGTGTAGCACCAACATATGTTGCAGCTAAAGCAGTCGCAATGAATGTATTAGAGGGAACGATAACTTCATCACCATCTCCAATACCATATGCCTTCAAAATAAGCATTAAGGCATCTAGTCCATTACCAACCCCAACAGCATATTTTGTATTACAATACTTAGCAAATTTTTCATTAAATTTATAAAATTCTTCACCTTGAATGTACATTGATTTTTCATACATCTCTTCAAATTTAGAAATAATTTGATCTTTAATTTCTTTTTGCATTAAAGCAAAACTTACCCAAGATACTTTCATATTAATCCTTCTTTCCATTAATAGTTTCAATAAATTTTTTGTAATCTCTTATATAATCAGATTCATCATATAACTCTGATGCTAATACCATCAATACAGCATCAGACGAAAAATCATACATTTCTCGCCACATATCATTAGAAACATATAATCCTTCATATGGTTTATCTAATAAAATTTCTGCCGTTTCAAATCCATCATCTAAATGAATCTTGCAACTTCCAGATGTGCATATTAAAATTTGTTTTAATTTTTTGTGTGCATGGTATCCTCTTCTAACACCACCAACGGTATCATACATATAATACACTCTTTTTATATCAAATGGGACTTCCTTCGAAGCTTCTAGGGCAACTAGTTGTCCTCTTTGATCACCATGCTGTTGAAATTTAATTATTTCATAATTCATATGACACCTCTTTTAATCTATTTTAATAAATTTATTTTTATTTACAATATTTATTTTTTTACTATTTTTATAATGGAATAATCTTCCTACTTTATACAAATAGAAATCTGGAAACTTAAATAGATATTTAAAAAATTTAAGTTTTTTAGTATCTAAATTATAACTTTTAAATGCTAATGATTTTTTAACCAATTTATTTTCACTATATTCTTTATCTAAGTATTTATCAAAACTAACAAAATCTTTATTCAAAATATTAAAAGATCCCATCTGAGTTGATACCCCTAAACCACATTCATACCATATAAGATTTTCTTTTGATGCAGCTAATTTATAGTTATTTACTATAAGCAATGCGGTAAGTGGATAATCTTCTACCAATCTCACATCATTTTCTATTTCTTCAAGAAATTCTAATTCTAATGCAGTTTTACAGGCTATTGATGCTCCCAATATATAATCTTTGTAAACTAAAACATTTTTGTTAACAAAATATTTATTATATGTAAATCTACTCAGTGGAGCTTTTCTATCCAGTATTTCATCTTCAATAGAATAATACACAGCTTTCCCAAATACCAAATCAGCATTTTGTTTTATAAATACATCATAGTAATTTTTCAAACTATTTTCATCATATAAATAATCTCCTGGAGATATAACTTTTGAATAAATTCCCTTACTTATTTTTAAAGCAGAAATAATATTTTTTACAGTTCCAACATTTTGTTTTAAAAAATTATATTTTATATTTAAAATGCCTAATGAATCACAAAAGCATTTTATATCGTTAAAAAAATCAATTTTAGAACCATCATCTGAAATTATAATTTCAAATTCTATTTTTTTTTGTTTAATGATGGAAATTATAGTTTCTTTTAATTTTCCTAAATCAGGATTATAGCAACATACTATAACACTAAAAAGTGGTTCGTTATTTGGCATATTTTTTCTCCATCTTATATTGAGTCATTTAAATTAGCGAAATAATTAATCATTATATTTCCCTAATTTATTAATCTTAGCATCTTTTCTACCTTTTAAAATCATTTTTAATTTCTTAAATTTATTATCTTCATACATGAATAATTTGAATAGCATTTTCCATGTATCCTTATGCATATTTTTGAAATATTTTTTTGAAAATTTTGTTTTTCTTTTACAAAAATAAAAATTTCTAAAGTAATAATAATATCTAATTGGTGAATGCCTTGAAACAATTATTTCTTTATTAAAAATTTTTCTTTTTTTTGAGTCACCTAATTCATGTAATAAAATAGCTTCATTTAGTTGAATTATGATATTTCCATTTTCAATAAATTGTCTACATAAGTCAAAATCTACACAATCAATAAATAAATCACTATCAAAACCATTAATTGATTTATATAATTGAACGTTAATAACCGATCCTGAAGTTATAGCAATATCTACTTGTTCATATTTATTACTTGTACATTTTTTCTTATCTAATAGAGAAATCACAGATGACAATATTCCTATATTTGACATATCGTTTTCTTTCAAAAATTTAGGTATATATTTAAATGAGTCTTCAAAATATTTACTATCTTGATCCATTGTTAATATAAAATCAACATTCAAAGATATTGCTTCATCCATGGCTTTTTTTAAAGCATATGCAATTCCCATATTCTTGCCTAACTTTATATATTGAATTTTTTCAAGCATTAAAATTTCTTCTATATTTATTTCTTTTTCACTATTATCAATTAGTATAATTTTTTCAACGTAATTATAATAACTCATAATATTGTTATATAAATCCTCGTTTGGATTATATAAAACTACAGTTGCATATAACATATTAACCTCACTTAACCAATCAATATACCAGTTATGGCTTCCAAATTCCATGCGATTATGAATAAACTAGTATATATAATCATTATAAAATATATTAAAAATTTTAATTTTATTTTAATTTTAAATATATTAATATTTCTATTCTTATGATAATATAATGCATCAGCAAATAATATATAATTTAAAATTAACATACCACGTTGAAGTCTCATAAAATCTGAATTTAAAAAAACAAAAGCAATTGAAATGCATAAAAATACATTTATTATTTCAACTGTTTTAATAACTTCATATTTCATCATTTTCCCATTTGTGCTTAAATCATTAGCATATAAAAGCTTTATTCTATTTATTGCAAATAAATGAATTATAAATAAAAACGCATAAACTATTATTCCATAATATGAAGTGTGATCTCCCGTTAGATAATTGTTAATTCTAGCGTATTGAGTTTCCGGTAAAATATAATAAAACATTAAAACTACATAATCTTTTAAAATAATGAATGCAAATACACATATAAAAATTAAAATTGTTATAACATGCGTTTTAAATTTTTTTAATAAAGGTATAAAACAAAATATAAAATAAAATAAACATGAATTATGAATTAATGAAGCAACTGAAACTGCTAAAATATAAAAAATAATTCTTTTCAAATTTGGTTTAAATAACCATGGTATAGCAAATACCACAATACTTGCTGCTATAAAAAATCTAATTTGAATACAATCTAACAAAGCAGGAAAAATTAAATAAAATAATAATGGATTAATCTTCTTAATAGATATTTTTCTAATTGTTGTTCGAATTAATAATAAACCCATTGCAAAGATTATGGTCTTAAATAGTATATACGATAAGCCAAGTTTGTTACCAACAATACATAAAGCTAACCAGCCTCTACCTAAAAATAAAGAATAATCTCCTTGTCCTACTGCATAATAGTTTAGCGAGTATGGTCCCATATCGGCAATATTAGGCGATAAGTAGCAAATAATACATAAAATAATAATTAAAATATAATCATATTTTCTCTTGTTTTTAAATGCAAATGCTAAAACAAATGCCAATAAATAAAGAATTAAATTCATATATTTTCTTTCCTTATTAATAATTTAATATCTTTTAAAATCGTATACCAATATCTATACATAAAAAGTGTTTTTAAAAACAATGTAAACATTTTAAAGATCTTCTTGTTTTCTAAATATTCTTTACGTTTTTCAACTACTTTTATGTGTTTTAACATAAATTTTTTATGTTTTTCATTAATATTTAATAAACTAAGATTTTCAAATATATCCTGTTTTATTTTAATATCTTTTTCTGTTATTTTAATTCTAAATTCCAAATTATCTTTATTTGGAATTCCAATAGCGTTATTGTTATGCAATCTATAATCTATCATTTCCGTATTTATAAAATACAAACCTTTAAACGATGCAGCTAAACAAGATATATAATAATCATGAGGAGCTATATTTAAACCTTTAATAATCTCTTGTTTTATCTCTTTTTTAAATGCAATACAGCAGCCTGGAGTAAAATTATAAGTAAATTCTTTATTAAATAAAACTTTTACCATCTTATTTTTTCTTACATAATATTTATATAAACCATTATTAGCAGTAAATAGTGGATTTTTATTATCAATTTTTAAACCCTCACTATTAATTCTTGTAAAAGAAGATCCTAAAACCGATATATTATTATTTTTTAAAAACTCTATTTCTATTTTTTCGATTTTATCAGCATGCCATACATCATCATGATCGCATAAAAAGATAATATCTCCATTTGTTTCACTTATTGCTTTTGAAAAAGTTTTAACATAACTTAAATTATGACTATTAATAAAAATTTTATAATTTGTATAATTAACTTGTTTAAAATAATTTTCTATCAATTCAATTGTATTGTCACTTGAACAATCATCACAAATTATTAACTCATTAATTTCTTTAGTTTGAGTAATTAATGATTGTAATTGCTCTATGATGTATTTACTTGAATTATAAGTAGCTAAAGCAACACTAATCATTTAATCACCTAATTTCTATAAGAAGTAAATGGTCCAAACTTTTTTATTTTTGCATCTTTTTTACCACGTTTTATCATTTTCATTTTTTCTTTTTTATTCTTTTCATAAATTAACATTAATAATATATTAATATGCTCTTTTATGTGACTTTTAAGAAAAAATCTTCTACTTTTTTTGTAACAATATAATTCATTTCTATATCTATAATAATAACGAATTGGACTATGATTCATAGACTTAATTTTTATAAATAACATTCTTTTATAGATGGGGTCACCTATAGTATGTTCAATATTTATCGAAGGAATTAATATTAATTTAATATTTTTCTTATAAAATTGATAACAAAGATCAAAATCGACATAATCGATAAATAATTTTTCATCAAAGCCATCCACTTGTTCATATTGTTTTACATTAATAAAATTACCTGAAGTAATAATTTTTTTAATATAAATATATTTCGAATCTGATTTATATCGATTGTTATAATTTAAAGCAACAATACCTATATTTTTATTTAAATTTTCTAGTAATATCTCTTCTATTTCAAGATATTTATCAAATGGAAAAATTGAATCTTGGTCTAATGTTAAAACATAATCATATTTATTATTTTTTGCATAGTCCATAACATCTTTTAAAGCTTTTGCTATGCCCTTATTTTCATTATAAGCTAAATAATTTATATCAATTTCATTATTAATGCAGTTTCTTACTAATTTTTCATTGCTGTTATTAGAATTATCAACAATCATTAATTTAGAATAAAAATCTTTTTTTGCTAAAGTATGAAAATTGGCATAAAAATTATCAGTTGGATTGTATAAAACAATAGAAACTAATAATTTAATTTTTTCCATAGTTTTTCTCCATAAACCTTAAATATTCACCTGATAAAATGTTATTAATCCATTCTTGATTATCTAAGTTCCATTTAATAGTTGGAGCAATGCCTGTATCAAAATTATATTTTGGTTTCCATCCAAGTTCAGTCATTAACTTTGTTGGATCAATTGCATAACGAAGATCATGACCTGCTCTATCTTTAACATAAGTAATTAAAGATTCTGGTTTTCCTAATTCTCTTAAGATAGTTTTAACTACTTCTAAATTAGTTCTTTCATTATGTCCACCAACATTATAAACTTCACCATCTTTACCTTTTCTAACAATTAAATCTATAGCAGTACAATGGTCATAAACATGTAGCCAATCTCTAACGTTTGCTCCATTACCATAAACAGGCAATGATTCATTTGCTAAGGCTTTCTTAATAATTAATGGGATTAATTTTTCAGGGAAATGATATGGTCCATAGTTATTTGAACATCTTGATATTGTACATGGAAGTTTAAATGTTCTATGATAAGCCATAACCAATAAATCGGCAGATGCTTTTGAAGCACTATATGGACTTGATGTATGAATGGGTGTATCTTCAGTAAAAAATAAATCCAATCTATCTAATGGTAAATCTCCATAAACTTCATCAGTTGATACTTGATGATATCTTTTAATACCATATTCGCGACATGCATCCATTAAAGTTTGCGTTCCCATAATATTTGTTTCTAAAAATATTCCTGGATTTTCAATACTTCTATCAACATGACTTTCAGCTGCAAAATTTATAACATAATCAAATTTTTCACTATTAAAAAGTTCGCGAACCTTATCTCTGTTACAAATATTTTCATGAACAAACTTAAAATTTGGTTTATTCATAATAGGCTTTAGTGTTTCTAAATTGCCAGCATATGTTAAAGCATCAATGCATACAAATTCATCATTTGGATAAGTGTTAACCATGTAATGGCAGAAATTACCGCCAATAAATCCAGCCCCACCTGTTATTAAAAATTTAGACATTTTCATTCAGCTCCTTTAAATATCTTTTTAATGCATCTTCCCAAGTTGGAAGTTTTTTAAACCCGTTTTCTTCTAAAGACTTTTTACTCATTCTACTATTAAGAGGTCTTGTAGCTTGCTGAGAAACTAATTTTAAGTATTCTTCAGTGCTCACAGGATTAACTTGCATCTTAATATTAGCTTGTTTAAATATTTCACATGCAAATTGATACCAGCTACAAATTCCTTCATTTGTTGCATGATAAATTCCGTATTTATCCGTTTCAATCATATCACACATCAATTTTGCTAAATCATGTGTATAAGTAGGAGATCCAACTTGATCACAGACAACATTTAATTCTGATTTACCCATACTAGCTAACTTAAGCATAGTTTTTATAAAATTATTTCCATTTAAACCAAAAACCCAAGATATTCTAATAATAAAATATTTATCAAGTATTGAAGAAACAAAATCTTCACCTTGCGATTTTGTTTTACCATAAACTGATAATCCACCTTTTGGATCATCAATTTCATAAAAATTTTCACCAGTTCCATTAAAAACATAGTCAGTAGAAATATAAATTAATTTTGCATTGTTTTTTTTGCAAGCATTAGCTATATATTTAGGTCCTAAAGCATTAACTTTATATACTTCATCACTCATTTGTTCTGCTTTATCAACAGCAGTCCATGCAGCATTATGCATTACAACGTCAGGTTGATATTCATCAATAAATTTATTAACAGCATTTTCATCTGTTATATCTAAATCTAATATATCTATGCCTAAAACATTTTTATAACCACGTTTTTTTAATTCTTTTACACAATCATAACCTAATTGCCCTTTGACTCCAGTAACAAGAATTTTTTTGTTATTAAACATAATTGACTCCTTAAAACTCAATTTTAGATTCTTTCAATGATAAATGCTTTTTATCCTTTTCTGATAAAAGAATTTCTCCATCATATGGCCATTGAATAGCGATTTGTGGATCATTCCACATTATTCCACCTTCATCTTCAGGATGATATAATTCATCACATTTATATGAAAATACTGCAGTATCTGATAAAACAATAAATCCATGAGCAAATCCTCTTGGAACCATAAATTGGCGATTGTTTTCACCAGTTAATAAAACTCCAGCCCATTTGCCATAGGTTGGACTATTTTTTCTTAAATCTACTGCAACATCAAAAACTTCTCCCTCTAAAACTCTAACCAATTTTGCTTGAGGGTATTTTTTTTGAAAGTGAAGACCTCGTAAAACACCTTTTTTTGATTTAGATTGATTATCTTGGACAAATCTATAATTTAATCCAGCTTCTTTAAAACAAGCCTCTTGATATGATTCCATAAAGTATCCACGGCTATCACCATACATTTTTGGTTCAATTATAATAACATCTTTTATTTCAGTTTCTATAAAGGTAAAATTACCAATAGTTTTATTCATGTTAATACTTAACCTTCCCATTTGCTACATTTAATAAATGTTGACCATATTGATTTTTGCTCATTAAATTGCCTTGAGCTAATAATTGTTCTTTACTTATCCAACCATTATTATAGGCAATTTCTTCTAAACAACTTATTTTTAAACCTTGATGATCTTCAATCATCTTAACAAATGCTGTTGCTTCAGCTAATGATTCATGAGTTCCTGTATCTAACCAAGTTAAACCTCTTCCAAATGTTACAACATCTAAAGATCCATCTTCTAGATACATTCTATTTAAATCTGTTATTTCTAATTCTCCACGCGCTGATGGTTTAACTTGTTTAGCAAATTCAACAACACGTTTGTCATAAAAATAAAGTCCTGTTACAGCATAATTTGATTTAGGATTTTTAGGTTTTTCTTCTAGTGATATAGCTTTCCCAGATTTATCAAATTCAACGACACCAAAGCGTTCAGGATCACTTACATAATATCCAAATACTGTAGATATTCCTTTTGTACTATTTTCCACAGCTCTTTTTAATGAATCTTTCATTCCATTACCATAAAAAATATTATCTCCTAAAATCATACATGCACAATCATCACCTATGAATTCTTCACCTAATAAAAAAGCTTGAGCTAATCCATCTGGAGATGGTTGAACTTTATATGAAAGATTTAAGCCAATTTTCGCCCCATTGCCAAGTAATGTTTCAAAACGTGGTGTATCTTCTGGAGTAGATATAATTAAAATATCTTTTACTCCTGCAAGCATTAAAATTGATAAAGGATAATAAATCATCGGTTTATCATAAACAGGTAATAATTGTTTACTAGTTACCATTGTTAGTGGATATAAACGTGTTCCACTGCCACCTGCTAAAACTATGCCTTTCATAAGCTATTCCTCTTTTCCTTTTTTTAAACCTAAATATCTTGCTGTCATATCTGGAAGCCATCTTAAAAGCACTAAAATATCAAAATGCTTTAAAGCTTCCTTTAAAACATATAACGCTAACTTCATTCCCGTGTTTGTTGACTTATATTCATTAAAGACTTTTATTTCTTTATAAAATTTTCCAGTTTCATAATATCTTTTATATAACTGTTTCAAAGTATATTTATGCGAATGTTCAACAACAGCATCAGCACAATATTTTTTCTTATAACCATTTTCTAATATTATTTTTGAATATAACTGATCTTCATTCATCATAACATTATGCCCACCATATCCGCCCAATTGAATAAATATTCTTCTATTGTAAGCTGAACACGCATCCGACGCAAAAAATGCCATCAATTGCATTTCTTCCACATCTTTTTTTTCAATAATATACGATTTTTCACCATAATTTTTCTTTCGAATATATTTTTCAATAGATTTGTTTTTGCATATTTGACGAGCATAATTATAAACTGTTTCTTCTTCATCAATACTTTTTACTAAATTGTAAAATACTTTAGAATTAGTCAAGATTATATCTTGTGAAATCATTACAACTATGTTTGACGAACAAAAATCTTTAATTGCTTTTTCTCTAGTTAAACTATGAGAAAACTCTTCTTTTGTAACTTCAAAACTTTTTATATTATTTTTATTAATAAATTGTCTTATACTATCGATTTCAACATCATCTATTGTAACAGGAAAAACAATATTATTAATTTTAACACCCTCTTGGGTATAAAATGTTTCATATAACTTTTCTAAATAATCTAAGCCTTTATAAACTGGACAAACGATATCAATCTCAATCATTTCGCACCATCTCCACTAAATACTCCAAACAAAGTATGCCAAAAAACACGTATATCTAACCAAATACCTCTTTTTACTGCATAATATAATTCCATTTTTATTCTATCTTCATATGTAGTATCGCTTCTCCCATGGCTTGCCCAATATCCAGACAATCCAGGTTTGCATTTTAATAATAATTCTTTATTTTCACCAAAACGTTCTAATTCTTCTTGTAATATTGGACGCCATCCAACAACAGACATTTGACCATTAAAAATATTCCATAATTGTGGCAATTCATCTAAACTTGTTTTCCTTAATATCTTTCCCATTTTTGTAACTCGAGGATCATTTGTTACTTTAAAATCTCTTTTATATTCCTCTAATTGCTCTGGAGTTAAAATTTCTTCTAATGGACGATTATCTATTTTCATACTTCTAAATTTCCACACTTTAAACATTTTGCCATTCTTACCAACTCTTTTGTGTCCATAAAATACTGGTCCCTTCGAATTTAATTTTATTAGAATAGCTATTATTATAAAAACTGGTGATAAAATTACTAAGGCAAGTCCTGAAGTAATTAAGTCAAAAACTCTTTTTATAAATGTATAAATTGGTTTTTTCTTATATAAATTAACATTGTATTCCATCGACAATGCTTCTATTACTGATTTTCGCATATAATAAATTTTACCTCCCATGATAAAATCGTACTTTATTTTTATTTTATTTGTTTTTTCTATTTTCAAAATTCGTCATATTTTTTTCTTATCTTTTGTTATTTTACAATAAACATCACATTACAATTAAAGTAATACATTTTATTATATCATAAATATATATTTTGTAAAATAAATAAATACGTTTTCTTTATTGTGGATGTATTTGATGTATTTGATTTATTTATTCTTATTGAATTAATATTGTAATAAATTTTGTTCAGAATTGTCGAATTTCCTTTTTTTATGATTAAAAAAGCACTCAAAATGAGTGCTTTTATAATTTAATTTTGGAGGCCCCGGACGGATTTGAACCCCCGATCAAGCAGTTGCAGTGCCATGCCTTACCTCTTGGCTACAGGGCCTTATTTCAATCTATTTTTAGATTGCTTATTTATTATATCAAACTATATATTTCAATGTCAAGAATAAAATTCATTTAAATTAGAGAAAAAAAGAAGACAATTGTCTTCTAAAAGTTTATTGAGTTTATTTCTTCTTTTATAAACCTTAGAAGACTATAAGATATTTCTAAAATCGAGTTCTCTGCAATTGTTATTGCACTTTTTAACAATAATACCCTTTCAGCATTTAAATTATTTAACCCCGCTAAATATTGAAATGAATAAAAATGCATATCTTGATTATCATCATAATAATTAATGTATTTTATTTTTTCTATTGTTAACTCATTCTTTATAATACAGTCGTTGGTTAAATCATTTATTAAATTGCAATTCAAACGTTTTAAATACCCCTTATATTGAAATAAAAATTTGTTAGTCGCTCTTTCAATATAATTTAAGGAAATATTGATATCATTCACTTGCTATTTCACCACTCTTTTTTTAATATAAAATGTGCACTTTATGACATATTTTAACACTTATTGTATCAAAAATCAAATAATAATTTCTTTTTTGATATAATTTTTATATGAAACTCTTTTTAAAAGGAAGAAAATAATGAGAAAATTAAAAGCATTGCGCCAAGCATCTAATCTAACCCAAAAAGAAATAGCTGATCGCCTTGATATTCCTACTTCAACATATCGCAGTTATGAAAACGGTAAAAGACTTCCTAATTTAATAATTCTTAAAGAAATAGCTGTATTTTACAATGTTACAGTTGACTTTCTTATTGATCTAAAACCTAAAAATAATTATATTATTCCTGAAACAATAGAAAATTTAGCTGATGCATATGCTTTTTTAAAAAGTTTGAATATACTGCATTTATGCGATAATGCTCGGGATGAAAAAGTATTAACCTTTGCAAAACTTTTGCATGCATATATTTACAATTTTAACTGGAAATAAGTATATTTGGATATCCAAATATACTTATTTTCTTTATATTATAAAATTTCCATTTTGAATTATAATTACTTCTTCTTTTTCGGTATATCCTATAACTTCCATATCACTTGAACCAAACATAAAATCAACATGAATTTTAGAAAAATTGCAGCCCATTTTTTCTAATTCATCATCCATTAATGATGATCCATTTATTATATTTGTTTGATAAGCTTGCCCTAATGCCAAATGACATGAAGCATTCTCATCAAATAAAGTCA
This sequence comes from Anaeroplasmataceae bacterium, assembly GCA_031549865.1. GTDB lineage: Bacteria > Bacillota_I > Bacilli_A > Acholeplasmatales > Anaeroplasmataceae > JAVBPE01. Next base: position 66,384 of record JAVBPE010000001.1, read on the forward strand.
TATTAAACAATACATTCATTTTAGAAATAGGCGAATCATTATCAACTAGCGCGACTTCACCTAAATACATAGCACCTTCATCAACGCTCAAAAGCTCTTTTAAAACTTTTAAATTCTTTTTTGCATCATATTTTACCACTTTACCATCTTTAAAAGTAAAACTAAAATCTTCAACCTTCGTATTATGATAAATTAATGGTTTACTTCCTACAACATGTCCATTAACTTTATACTTATTAGGCATTGCATAAACTTCTTCCGTTGGTAAATTAGCGGTAAATAAAACATCATTTAAACTTTTTTCTTTTCCACCTTGCCATACATTATTTGATGCTAATTCTATTTCTAAGTTAGTTCCTAAAGAATTTTTAAATAGTAATTTTTTAAAATTATAATCATTTAATTTTTTTGAATATTCGTTTAATTTATTAGTATGGTTTTTCCAATCTAAAATATAATTATTGCTTTCTTCAATTCTATTAGCTTGAAAGATTGCTTTCCATAGAGAATTTAAGGCATCATTTATTGATAAAGATGGAAATACCTCTTGTGCCCAAAGTTCATTTGGAACTGCAGCAATTGTGTACTGATTTGTGCTACGCATAGTATAGTCACGTTCAAATTTAAAAAGTTCTTGATTCTTTTTTTGTGCAGTTTTAACTTTTTTTTCATTTAATCCAATCATCAATTTTGGAACTGGGGATATTAAAGATATTTTTAAATAATTATTATCTACAAGATATCTAGACCTATCTACTTTATATTGCGGAATGTTTAATAATTCTTCTATTGATTGATGTAAATATGCAAGTTTATCTTCGAATAAATCAATATAATTTATATTAACAGCAGAAGCATTATTTAAATAACAAGCCTTAACTAAAATTCGGGCAAATTCATAATGTTCTACATTACAATTTATCATTACTTTTTGGCCAGGTTGTAGATTAATACCAATTTGTACAATTAAATCGGCATATTTTTCTTGTAGTTTCTTTAAATCCATTTTATACCTCTATTTTTAATTTAGCCTTAACAAAAGATATTATAGTATCTACAGTTTCATCTACTCCAATTTCAGAGTTTATACATAAATCATAATTATATGCTTTTCCCCATTCACAATCCGAATAGAAATTGTAATAATTTTTACGTTTTTTATCGATTTTTATAATTGTATCATGTGCTTTATCTTTTTCTATACCATAGTATTTTACAACATGTTCCATTTTATACTTCATAGGAGCACAAATAAATATGTTAACTACATCTTTATTCCCCCTTAAAACATAATCAGCACATCTCCCAACAATAACACAAGATTCATTTTGCGCAATTTTTTTAATTGTATCAAATTGAGCTAAAAATACTTTTTGACCTAAAGACATATCAAATCCAAAAGATGAAGGAATCATTCCAGTAAAAAAGCCATCTTTTTTTTCATCATAATTCTCAATAACTGCTGGTGAAAGACCTGATGCATTGCTTGCAATAGCTAATAACTCATTATCATAAAACCCAATGTTTAGTTTTTTTGCAAGTTGTTTTCCAATAAATCTTCCACCACTACCATATTCTCTACCAATTGTAATAACAAATTTTTTTGTGTTTTCCATTATATTCAGATCCTTTCTATATTAACATTATAACATTTTTTTCTTATTATTCCAAAAATCAAACTAAAATTAACAAATTATAAAAAAAGTTTTTTAACTGTTGACAATTATCTAAATTATGATAAAATATAATAGCTGTCTAATACTAGACACTGTGGCCCGTTGGTGAAACGGTTAACACACATGCCTTTCACGCATGCATTTATGGGTTCGAACCCCGTACGGGTCACCAAATTAATAATTCTGTTTGTGCTTCTATAGCTCAACTGGATAGAGCATCTGACTTCGAATCAGAAGGTTAGGGGTTCGATTCCTCTTGGGAGCGCCAAATTGATATAAAAAGGAACTTGCGTTCCTTTTTTTTTAATTTATTTCTGATTTTAGTATTTCTAAACAAATTTTAGCGCTCATAATAGACATTTCTTCTTCAAATTTAGCATAATCTTCAACTTGATTTTCTGATTCAATAATATCTGAAATATATCTTATCGAAGCAAATGGAATTCCAAATCTTGTTGCAGTTTGGGCTACTCCAGCACCTTCCATTTCAACAGCAATGTTACCTGATATACCATCTAAATGAAGTTTAGATAAATCAGTTGCGAATAAATCACCTGATAAAATTGTCCCATCAATGTATTCTATATTCATATTTTGCAATGCTTTTTTCATTTGAACTAGTAATGCTGGGGCAGAATAATACCACTTAGGCATTCCAGGAACCTGACCTAAGTCATATCCAAACTTTGTGGCATCTACATCATGATATCCAATTTTATTAGCCAATATTACTTGTTTTGTTTGAAGCGGTAGTATTCCACCAGCAACGCCTGTATTTATAATAAAATCACATCCAAAATGATTTATTAAAAGTGTTGTTGAAATTGCAGCATTAACTTTGCCAACTCCACATAATGTTAGTACAACTTCATTATCGCCTATTGTCCCTTTATAGAACCATGATCCACTTAAATAAATAGCCTCACTACCATCTAAAGCTTCTTTTATTACTTCTACTTCATACTTCATTGCGCCAACTATACCTAGCATAAAATCACTCCTTAAAACGTTTATTTGATTTATTATATCACTTTTATATTAATTTTCCTAATTCAACTTTTATTTTGCCACTTTTTGTTGGATTTAGAATTGATAAAACCTTCATTCTTCCATATCCCTTTATACTTAAAATATCATTTTCTTTTAAAATATGAGATGGATTTTTAATAAGTATATGATTTACTTTAACATTATCTAGTGTAATCATTTCAAATGATTTATTTCGACTCAAATTGCATAAACTGCTTATTACAACATCTAATCTTAAACTCGCTAGAAAATATAATTTTTTTTCATATTCATCAATTTTATTAAAATTTATATCATTTATAATCTCTAATGAAATGCTATGATTATTTATAGTTTTAAAATTCTCTAAAATATAGGGACATATTTCATTTGCAATAAATATATAATATTCATTATCAAAATTTAATATGTCTCCTAAGACATCTCGGCTTATACCTAAACTCATTATTGTTCCTAAAATATTTCTATGATTCAAGGTTAAATATTTTTTATTATAAATAATTTTATAACAATTTATTTTAAAATCTAAAGATTCCATTTCAAAATTAGAAATAATGCATCTTTTATAATCGCTATTTAAATAACCACCGAAAAAGTAAATATAAACGTCTTTATTTACAATTGATTTAACTATTTCTTGTTTAGTACTATCTAAAAACTTTAACAAATGAATCTGACCATTTTTGAATACAGAATCTTTTATATTTTGTATTTTCTTATAAAATAATAAATCTTCATTATTCATCTTTAAATATTCTTCCCAATCTTATAAATGTTGAATGATTACTAATTGCAATTTTATAATCATTACTCATTCCCATAGATAAATCTTTCATATTTAAATTTAATTCATGATTTAATACATTTAACAAAGAATATAATTTAGAAAACGTTTCTTCATTTAATAAAGCATTATCATCTTTACGGCCCATTGTCATTAGTCCTAATAATTCTAACTTTTTATATTCTTTTATATTTTTAAAAAAATCTAAAACTTCATTTTCATTTAATCCGCACTTAGTTTCTTCTTCGTTAATATTAACTTCAACAAAAACCTTAATTTTTTTATTATTGCTATTTAATATTTTAGCCAAATCTAAGCTATCAAGCGAGTGAAGGTAATCAATTTTATCTAAAATTAATTTTGCTTTATTTCTTTGAAGATGACCTATCATGTGCCATTTTATATTTAAGTCTTTTAAAGCTTCATATTTTTCTAATAAGCTATTTACTTTATTTTCTCCAAAATTTCTTATGCCACAATCATAAAGAATTCTTATTTCTTCTACTTCATAATACTTAGAAGCACATACAACTGTAACTTTTGGATCTATTTCATTTAAAATTTTAATAACTCTATTTTTATTTATCATTTTGTGCTCCTTATAATATAAAAATATTATACCTTAATTATTATAAAAAATAAAACACTAACTTGCCTAGTTAGTGCTTAATAAAGTAGATTCTTTTTTATATTTATATATATTTAAAATAATATATGAGCCAATTAATAGATATTGGAAAAAATATGTATATTGTATTTTTTCATTGAATCCAATAAATATTAATAAACTAATCCAAATAATAATCAAAATTAAGTTAAAAATATATTTAAACTTATTTTTTATTAATAAAATTGTAAGCAATAAAATAATTGGAATAATAAGTGTTAATAATATTATTAAGTTATTTTTAGTCATATTGAACAAGGCGATATTATTTGTAATATCATCCGTAATTATTGTATATATAGGCATTGCAAAATAAAATATTATAGAAATTATTGTAAATGCAATAACAATAGATTCAAATGGTTTTAAAATACTTTTTTTGTTTTCAAATTGGTCTGAATTCTTGCAGCCAAGTATGTTCATGAACTCTTTATTTTGTTCAATACCATTAAATAAAGCAATACCTACAATATATATAACAACGAATTCACCTACTGCAACTTCAAATGTACTTAACCAAAATGGTAATTCTAAAACATAATATAATTCTGCGCCAACTATTAACCCATTAAATATTACTGGGAATAAAGCCGCAATATATTTATTTTTTACAAACATCATAGGTATTACAGATAATGCGGTTGCTAAAGTCCCAAAAACAATATCTGCCCACCCAAGTGGTGAAAATAAATTTGATACAAAACATCCTAAAATTAAAGATATCGAATATTCTTTTTTATAAAGGACTAATAAAACTAAAACCTCTGCAATTCTAAATTGAATTCCTCCATATGATAATGGGGAAAAAGCTAAGGTAAGCGCCACATAAAGCGCTGCGATAATGCCAACTTTGGACATCATCATAACATCATATTTTTTCATTTTTTCTCCTTGTTTTTTATTGAAGATGGTTAGGCAAGGAACATCTTCTTATTTTAATACTTTGTAATTATAACATACTTGTTTTTTTTTGCAATAAAAATCCACCAGTCTAACTGGTGGTTTTTCATTTTCGGGCATAGCCCTCTATTATTGGCTGCGCTTAGTAAGCGCATATGTGTAGCCTACCTATTGCATTTTTTATTTGCTACCCGTAAACGGGTCTCCTTCAAAAT
>JAVBPE010000024.1:0-66949 GCA_031549865.1 Anaeroplasmataceae bacterium
AGAATAATCTTGCACGACGAACTTTACCACGACGAGTAACTTCAATCTTATCAATTGATGGTGAGTTAACTGGGAATGTACGTTCAACACCTAATCCGTAAGAAATTTTACGAACTGTAAATGTTTCACCAATTCCATTTCCTTGACGTTTGATAACTAATCCTTCAAACATTTGGATACGGTGACGGTCACCTTCAACGATTTTAACATGAACCTTAACATTATCTCCGGCACGGAATGCTGGTGTTTCTTTCATGTATTGTGCTGTAATCTCATTAATTAACGCTTGGCCTTTTGCTTTTGCCATGTGTTTCAGCCTCCTAAATATATTCTTCAAAGTTCTTAGCCATATCCGATTTGCCAGCGGAACATTGCGGTCACTATTATGCGACTATGATATTATATCATTATAAAAATCTTAATTCAAGTAGTTTTTATTTTTTATTAATGATTTTAGTTAATTCGATTGGATCAACAATTTTGCCATCTTTATAAACACGCATGTTTCCACTTGCAATTTCATCAATTAAAATAACTTCTTCTTTATTGAAACCAAATTCATATTTAATATCATATAAATCCAAACCTTTTGACTTTAAATCAGCACTTACAATTTCAGTGATTTTTAATGTTTGTTCTTTCATATCATCATACATTTGTGGTGTCATAACATTTAAAGCAACTAAAGCATCTTTTGTAACTAGTGGATCACCTTTAGCATCATTTTTAAATGTAGTTTCAACGTAACCACCTTCTAAAATATCACCATCATTAATATAATCACTATAACGACGATAAAAGCTTCCTGTAGCACGTAAGCGGCAAATAACTTCTAATCCTTTTCCAAATACTGTTGCTGGTAAAACTTCCATTGTAGCATCTTCTATATTAGCATTAACGTAATGAGTTTTGATTCCTGCTTCTTTAAGTAATTCGAAATAATAAATTGATGTTTCTAAATTAGCTTTTCCAATTCCTTCAATCGTAAGGCCAACTGTATTTTCACCTGGATCAAACACTCCGTCTTTCCCAGTGCAATCATCTTTGAACTTTAATAATACATTTCCATTTTCTAATGCGAAAACGTCTTTTGTTTTACCTTCATAAATTTTTTTCAATGTAGTTTCCCTCCATAACATTATTTTTACATTTCAAATTATAACATAAAAAAAACCATTTTTTCTTTTTTTTTGCATATTTAGATATAACAATTTCTTAAGTTAAATATAATTTCTTCTTAATATTACATAACTAAGAATAATACTCCAAAAGACACTAAGGAAATTATAGGCACTAATATAATTCCATATTTAATAAAAGATTTAAAATTTATGTTAACATTTTCTTTTTTTAAAATGTTCATCCACATTATTCCTGCAAGTGCTCCGATAGGAGTTAAGTATGCACCTAAATTAGAGCCAATAATAACTGCATAAACAGAGTATAGAGGAGCATCTTGTAATAGTTTAATTGCAAAAAGACTCATAGGGATATTATTTATTAAATTATCTAAAATAATTGAAAAATATCCATAAACAAATATAGCACTAAATTTATTAGTTACTAATCTATCTAACATACTTGCTACATTAAAAGTTACATTGTATTTATATAAAGCTAAAACAATTAAAAACATTGATAATACAAATGGAATCAAATTAAAGGGTATTCTTTTTACTGATTTCAAGAATATTCCTTTATTAGTTATTAATAAAACTACTAAAGATAATAATGCTGAAATTGCGCTAATAAGCCACATTTCTAAATTTATAAAATTTGATATCGCAATAAGTATTGTGCATATAATCAAATTAGCTAATGAAAATATTACTAATGGTCTATTCATAATAACTTCTTCATTAGATATTATTTCAATAGGTTTTTTCAATTCTTTTTTAAAGATTAATAATAATATGATTAACGAAGTTATCCCCCCAACCATACAAGGTATAAACATTACTTTTAGATAATCAATAAAATTTATATTATATGTTAACGATAAAAAGATATTTGTTGGATTAGATATCATAAGCATCATGCTCCATGTATTTGCTGCTACAAATTCAGCAATCAAATATGGAATTGGGTTTATTTTTGTATTCTTGGCATACATACAAATAAATGGAGTAAACGTTAAAATAATAATATCATTTGATGTAAATACTGTCAAAATTGCCACTAAAAAATACAATGATATAAAAAACATCATTTGATTACTTTTAAATTTATTTGCAGTCTTTATTGCTAGCCATTTGAAGAAATTAAGTTCATCTAATACTATTGATAATAATGAAACACAAATAAATAATACTAATATCTTATATGGATTTACTATTTCATTATTTGAATATTCAATATATTCTTTAATTGATAATCTATTTGTTACAACAATAAGGATTGCTCCAATAAGTGAGACAACCCAAAATGTTTGTAACTTTATTTTTTTAATTTTTATTTCTGGAAATTTAATTACACTAATTATTAAAGCTAAGATTGTTATGATACTAATTATTATTGTTAAAACCATATATTTATCCTATTATATAATCCTTTTTATATTCATTTTTTAATTTATAAAGTAGCTATAATAATTATACTCTTTATTATAAATAAAGCCATCTAATTTAATAAAAAATGAGCAGATTCTTATCCACTCACTATTTAATATTTAATTAGCTAATAATTCTTTAAATTTTAAGTACTTATTTACTAAATCATCTTCCATTTGCATCTTATCAAAATCAATATTTTTAGTTTCGTTAAAATAATCCACGATTAGTTTAACTCCTTTTTTCAAATCATACACTGGTTTATATTCTGGTACATCAGTTATAAATTCATCTAAAGTAAAATAACCTACATGCCTTTTTTCTAAATAGATATGGTCAAATATTTGATTATAATGAACTAATAATTCACTTGGAATGTGATAGATAATTGCTTTTTTATTTAAATATGAAGCTATTTCATTATATAAATCATCAAAACAATAGTAAATTCCATTTGTTAAATTATAAGTTTTTGAGTAGGTATTAGAATTTAGGACACATAAGACAATGCCATTTGCAATATCTGGAGAGAATGATAAATTCATTGGCATTAAACCATCTCCAAAACTTATAAGTGGCATATCGTTTAATATTCTATGAACTAAATTATAGTTTTGTCTTAAAGCTCCAACATTTTTACATCCATAACCAAATGTTAAAGCAGGTCTAATTAAAGTTATATTCATTTCATCCATTTTAGAATTAAAAAATCTTTCAATATTAGCTTTATCATACCCATAAGGAAAATCGTTTGTTTCCCATAGTGGTGCTTTAACAGTTACAGGGCATTCCTTAAATGGACGTTTAAATGAAGCTACACTAGAAATAACTATTAAATGTTTTGCTCGTGTTTTATATATTTCATAATCAAATTTAGCATCTTCTAATTTATAACACAGCATATCAATAACGCAATCAAATGTTAAATCCTTAATTAAATTGAAATATTTTTCTTTATCATTAATGTCACATATTAGTGTTTTAACATTAGGATTTGTACTTCTAAGCCCGCGGTTAATAATCGTAACCTCATGTTTTAATTCTAATAATCTTTTTGTAACTTCATTAGAGATATTACCAGTTCCACCTACAACTAATACTTTCATATATATAAATCCTCTATTCTTGTTTTGTTGTTAAAATTAATTAAATTGTAGCATTTAATAAACAAAAAGACAACATCATGTGATATTGTCTTTAAAATAAATATTTATTTGTTATTTGAATAATCCATATGTTTTATTGCTTCATACATTTCTGGTCTTCTATCTCTAAAAATTCCCCAGCTTTGACGTTTTGAGTTAATTTTACTTAAATCGAATTCATGAATTAAATAACCTTCTTCTACTCGGTCTAAAACTTTAATCTTCTCTCCATCTTCATTGGCAATAAATGATGAGCCATAAAATGTCATTGAAGAATTTTCATCAGTTTCCGTTCCTACTCTATTTGAAGCAATAACAGGAATAATATTAGAAGCAGCATGTCCACACATAACATTTTGCCAATGATTCTTACTATCTTGATCAAGAACTGGTTCAGATCCTATTGCAGTAGGATACATGATTATTTCGGCACCCATTAAAGTTAGGCATCTTGCGACTTCACTAAACCATTGATCCCAACATATTCCAATTCCAACTTTACCGTATTTAGTATTAAAGACTTTAAAGCCAGTATCACCAGGGGCAAAATAGAATTTTTCTTCATAACATTGTCCTGTTGGGATGTGAGTCTTACGGTATAACCCTAAATTTGAACCATCTGCATCAATCATCACAAGTGAATTAAAATAAGTATTTCCAGCTTTTTCATAAAAGCTTAATGGTATTACGACATCAAGTTCTTTAGCTATGGTTTGAAATTCCAAAATAAATTTTGAATTTTCTAATTCTTCTGCTAATTTAAAATATTCATATTTTTCAAGTTGACAAAAATAAGGAGTTTTAAATAACTCTTGAAGTAAAATTATTTTAGCGCCATCATGCGCACATTTTCTTACCATATCTTTGGCTTTTTTTATATTATTTTCGATATTCCATGATATTGACATTTGAGTTGCGGCTACTTTAACTATCATTTTATTATTCTCCTTTTGGTATTTGCATAGTTATACAATGAATATTTCCGCCACCTAATAATATTTCTTTTGAATCAATTTGGTGGATTTTTTTATCCCTATATAATTCTTCAAATTGTTTTAAAGCTATTATATCTTCTTCTACATTAAATTTTGGTAATATTATATAATCTTTACCTTGGTAGTAATTTATATAACTAGCAGCTAGTCTATCATTTTCAACTCTAGGCTTACTACTATCTTTTCTAGTTATTCCATTTTCTTCCGTTTTGGTTAAGTATAATGGCTTAGGCATAACGATTTTCACTACTTCAAGTTTATTACCTTCAGTGTTTGTTGCACTTAATAAGACATCATATGAAGCTTTACTAAGTTCATATTGAATGTCATTATGATCTTTGGGGAAAGCTATTCCTACAACATTAGGTCTTATAAAACACGCAATATTATCAACGTGTTCATTTGTTTCATCATTATAGATTCCACGTGGTAACCAAATTACTTTTTTCGCACCTAAATATCTTTTTAAATTGTTTTCAATTTCAGCTTTTGTTAAATTAGGATTTCTACCTTTAGAAAGAAGACAAGCTTCAGTAGTAAGAAACAAGCCATTTCCATCAGTATGAATACTTCCGCCTTCTAAGATAAAGTCATTTATATAACTGTGATTAAAGTTTAATTCATTGCAAATAAGGGATGCAACTTTATCATCATTTTGATAATCTTGATATAATCCATCAATATTTCCACCCCAGGCATTAAAGCGAAAATCCATTCCAGTTATTTCTTTACCATTTTTTATAAATATTGGTGAAGTATCACGTGCCCAGGCATCGTCATAATTAATATTTAAAATTATTATATTTTTATTATTCATGATTGGAGTTATATCATACGTTACTTTTTGATCTTTTAAAACATATACTTTTTCGTATAAAGCTATTGTATTTATAATTTCAAAAAAATTTGATGAGGCAATCTTACCACACTCTCTCCATGTATCACTTCTATAAGGAAGCATCATGATAGTACCAAGGTGAGTATCTCCTTCAAAGGGCATATAACAATTATTTTTTATCTTTGAATATTTTGGCATGATTATTTAAAATATCCTCCTTATGTCTTTCATATAAATCCCAATTTTCTAAATCAACTACACTAACAGTTTCATCATCATAATCACTTAAAACAGTTGAACCAGTTTTTAAGTAAAATTTAATACGGTCGATTAACTCATAGGTAAACATCTCACCGGGAATAATTAATGGAATCCCTGGAGGATATACCATGATTGATTCTTTTGAAATTTCTCCCACGGCATCATCTAGACTAACTCTTTTAAGTGGGGCATGAAAGGCACTACGTGGGCGTAGGATTCCTTTTGGAAACTCTTGTTTATATCTATATTTTGGATATAACAAATCTGGTTGATAGAACTCTTCACTCACAGATTTTAAGGCTTCAACTAAATTATCAATGTGAACTTTTTTTGAGCCTAAGGCAATTATACCTAAAAGTGTATAAGCTTCTGCAAGTTCCATTTGAATATGATATTCATCTTTTAATTTGTTGTAAAGTTCGAATCCAGTTAAATTAATGCTATCAAGTTCAATTACTAATTTAGTATCATCATAATCATAAACGCCATGATTTAAAAAATAATCTCTTCCTGTTGCGATAAATCCTGGAATACGATTAATTTGTTTACGAGCATAGTTTGCCAAATTAACAGTATCATTTAATTGTTCTTGACCATTTATAGCCATATATTTTCTAGCCGCATCTAAACTTGCAATTAATAAAGTTGATGGTGAAGTTGTATTTAAAATATTAAAAGCTTTCATAACTTCATAATGAGATACTCTATCACCTTTTCTTAATAAAACTGATGATTGAGTTAATGATCCTAATGTTTTATGTAAACTTACTGCAGACATATCCGCACCAGCCTCCATTGCTGAGTCTGGTCCATAATAATTAAATCCAAAGTGAGCTCCATGTGCTTCATCAACTAAAACGATCATATCTCTTTTATGTGCTTCATTGACTAATCTTTGTAAATCTGTAACGGCTCCAAAGTATGTAGGATTAATAACAAAAATAGCTTTGGCATCACTATGGATATTCATAGCATCGATATAATCACTTACCCTAGGTTGATTTGATATTTCCAGCTCATCATCAAATTGGGGGGAAATAAATATTGGCATAGCTCCCGATAATATTAAAGCATTAATAGCTGATTTATGGCAATTTCTTGGTAATATTATTTTATCTTGACTCTTACAAGCGCTTATAATCATCGCATGTATCCCACTACTTGTCCCGTTAACTAAAAAAAATGCTTCGTCTGCTAAGTAGGCCTCAGCCATTAACTCTTGAGCTTCTTTAATTACACCTGTAGGATGGTTTAGATTATCTAATCCTCTTGGAGCATTAACGTCTAATTTATATGTCATTTCTCCAACCATTTTTTTAAAATCATTATTTACATTTCCCATATGATGTCCAGGGACATCAAAAGGTGAAATATTCTCCTTTAAATAACTTTTTAATGCCTCTAAATAAGGCGCTCTTTTTTGTCTGTTCATTAATAAGTCTCCCAACTTTTTAAAAAATAAAAGAGGATACAAGTATCCTCTAGGTTCTTTTAAATATAACCATGATTTCCTTGTATATCATATCCAAAATCGGCTCTTGACCCAGCTGTCCGTCTGGCCTTTTACACAACAAGTGTGCGGTCAAAATTTTGAAACTAGCATTGTAGTTTCCCAAGATTAGATGTGATATAAGTAAATCACACAACAATAGTATATATTTATTTTTTTAAATGTCAATATATATTTTTATACGTTTTTTTGTATCAAAAAAATTATTTATTTTGATACAATTTTAAACCCACTAATGCACAGCCTTCTAAATAAGGAATATTATTATTTTTTAAAAATTCAATAATAGAATCACTTTGAGCTCCTGGTTGAATTAATACTGCTTTAATAGTTTTATTGCATTCTTGTAGTAACTCAAATCCTTTAACGGGGTTAATACATAAATCAACTATTTCTAAATCAGAAACATCGTTTAAGCTTTTAAGTTCTTTATATACACATGTAACATTATAACCATTTTTTAAAAGTTCATGTTTAATCTTATAAGCATATTTTTCTTCATTTAATGTATCACCAACTACACAAAAATTTTTATAACTCATTATTTCTTTTAAATCCATTATTATCACCTAATCTATTATATATTAATATATGTAAAAAATACTATCTTAAACTTTTTAAAGTAATTTTTTTTATATAATTAATTAAATCAAAAGAAAAATCAATATCACGAGCTTTATACTGCCAGTTTGAGCCTAATGTTGATGGGGTATTCATTCTACCTAAATCATCATAGAGTCCTAAAAAATCTTGAAATGGGATTATACACATATCAACATTTGAATTATAGGCATATTCAATTATTTTAAAATTAGGTTTATCAGTTATTTTAATTTTAAAAATTTCATTAGCTTTAGTTTTATATAATAAATCTAAATCATTATACCAAGACATAATAGTTTGATTATCATGAGTACCAGTATAAATTACGTTATTTGAATTAAAGGGTTTAAGAAGCGGACAATAGTCTTTGGCATTTCCCATCTCAAATTGAATAATGTGCATTCCTTTAAACTTTGTATACTCTAATAAATCATAAACATCTTGATCTAAAAAACCTAAGTTTTCAGCGATTATTCGCTCACTATCAAAATGGGCAATTACCTCTTTAAATAAAGCTTTTCCTGGTCCTTTTTCCCAGTGACCATTTCTTGCAGTTTCCTCACCATAAGGTATTTTATAAAATCCAGCAAATCCTCTAAAGTGATCGATTCTTAAAATATCAAATAATTTTAGGCTATGTTTTATACGTTTAATCCAAAATGAATAATTATTCTTTTTCATTAACTCATAATTATATAATGGGTTACCCCATAACTGTCCATCAGCGCTAAATTGATCAGGAGGACATCCAGCGACATAATTTGGTGTTCCATCTATATCTAAATCATAGTTTGCTTTATTAGCCCATACATCACTTGAATCATAAGCACTATAAATTGGAATATCCCCAATAATCATAACGCCTAGTTTATTTGCATAACTTTTTAAATTCATCCATTGGCGATAAAAAAGATATTGAATAAATTTAACTTCTTCCAATCTTTCATGATGACTTTTCTTAATGAAATTGATGGCATTTATATCTTTCATCTTAAAATCTTGGTACCATAAATTCCAAGGTTTATAATCATGTTCTTCTTTTATGATTTGATATAAAGAATAGTCTTCTAACCAATAATTTTCAATATTTAAAAACTCTAAATAATCAGTTTCATATATGTGCTTTTTTAAATATGCTTTTTTAAGAACTTTATTTTTTTCTAAAAATAATTTTTTATAATCTATTTTCAAACTTTTATCTTCTAAATACTTAAAGTCATCTAGTTCTAATAAACCATCTTTCATTAATATTTCAAAATCAATAAAATAAGGATTAAATGCAAAAACAGAAGTTGATGAATAAGGAGAATCTCCATATGATGTTGGCCCTATAGGTAGAATTTGCCAATATTTTGTTTTAGATAAAGCTAAAAAATCTACAAATTTATAAGCCTCATCGCCTAATGTACCGATTCCATATTTACTTGGAATTGAAGAGATATGTAGTAATATTCCACTACTTCTCATATAATCACCTATTTTCTTCTTTTTTAATTTCTGATAACATTTTTAAATCTTCTTTATTAAATTCATAATTTTCTAGTAAATCTGGGCGATATAAATATGTTCTTTTTAATGATTGATAGCGTCTAAATTCATTTATTTTTTTGTGGTCTCCATTTTGAAGAACACTTGGGACTACCTTCCCTTCAAATTCAGAAGGACGGGTATATTGTGGATATTCTAATAAACCATTATAAAATGAATCATCATGATATGATTCACTTGTGATCCCACCATCAAGAAGCCTAATGACACTATCACTTATAAGCATTGCAGGTATCTCACCACCAGTTAAGACAAAATCTCCAACACTTATTTGTATATCACAATAATCTCTAATTCTTTCATCAAAACCTTCATAATGCCCGCAAACAAGCATAATATCTTTTTCTTTTGAAAGTTCATTAGCTATACTTTGTTTATATGTTTTTCCTTGTGGCGTTAACAAAATTACTTTTGTATCAAGATTTTTATTTTCTCTAATTGCCCTAACTACCACATCAACCTTTAAAACCATTCCCGCTCCACCACCATATGGTGTGTCATCTACTTTATGATGTTTATCGGTTGAATATTCTCTCATGTCTATTATTTTAATTTCTACTATATTGTCATTTAAAGCTCTTTTTATAATTGACTCAGAGATAAATCCATTAAACATTTCTGGAAATAAGGTTAATATTGTTATTCGCAAAATAATCCCTCAATTTCTTTTATGACTATTTTTTCTTCATCAATAGATTTGATAAATTCATCTCTAAAAGGAATTAAAGATACTTTATTATTTTTAATTTCTAAAATATGGCCTTGAGGTACTTCTCTAACATAAATAACTTCACCTTTATATATTCCAGCCTCATTATAAGCCTTTAAGCCAATTAAATCTGAATAATAAAATTCATTTTCATCTAATTCATCGCGGTCACTTTCATGGATATAAAGCTCATCACTATGAAATTTTTCTACTAAATTTATATCCTCAAAGCCTTCAAAAGTTACTAAATAACCAGTTCCAAAGACGCGCCCTAATTTAACCTTAACTTCAATCATTTCGTTATTATGTTTAATAAAAAGGCGTTCTCCTTTTTTAAAACGATCAAAATCAGTCAGTGATTTAATTTTTAAATCTCCACGTAGCCCATGAGTTGTTTGTATAATTCCTACTTTATAATATTCCATCTTAAACCTCTACTTTTTTAATTTCATTTTTTACTAAGCTTAATAAATAAGTGTTTATTTCTTTATCAAATTTAGTTTTAACATAATTCATATAAACACCTAATTGTCTTTGATATTCGGCTTTATCTAAATTAGAAAGTTTATAATCAATAATATCAACATGAGTGTCATAAACTATCATTAAATCTATTATACCATGATAAGTCGTATCTTCTATATCCATATAAAATTCATGTTCTTTAAATATTTTACCATTTTTGATATTTTTAAATATCTCGTTATTTAAAACATTTTTAACTATTTCTTTTTGAAATCGATCATTAATAACTTCAAAATCAGGGTTATAAAAATCAATGTTTTCAAAAATCGAATGAAGACTTAACCCCAAATCAATATTTTCTTTTTCTTTAATCGATAATATATTAATCATTTCTTTAGATATACTTCCTTTTGTAATTTCAACTTTTACAAATGGGTTTTCATGATAAGTAATTTCTTCATTTAAAGAATCTATTTCAATTTGTATATCTTTATTAATTTTATAATCTTTAGACATATTTAAATCTTTCAAACTCATTTTTTTATAATATGAAGAAATATTAGGAATAGAATTAATAAAATGATTAAAACAAGAAAAATTCTTAGGGTTATTATATCTTTTTTTATATTCCACTTCTTCACTAATTATTATGATATGTTCTTTAGCTCTTGTTAAGGCAACATAAAATAATCTGATTCGCTCACTAATATCATCTTTTATAGTTTGTTCCTTAATACAGCATTTTAATAAAGTATTTGAAACTTTATTATCCTCTAAAGTTGGCAGGTAAATTCCATATTTATTATCAAATCCGATTACTTTTTTAGTTTCTTCTTTATTGAATTGACTTGAAAGTAAGGCATAATAACAAATTGGGAATTCTAATCCTTTCGATTTATGAATAGTCATAATTTTAACTTGATTTAAATCTTTAGAATCTACACTATATTTTATAGCTTCATCAGTAGTTAATATTTCTCTTATATATGAGGCTGTTTCACTAAATGTATATCCTAAATTACTAAGTTCATCAATCATAGTACAAAAATATTCAATTTGTATTAGTGATTCTTTAACATTTGAAATCATTTCTAAATTTTCATAAATATTGAAACTATTTAAGGCTTTTAAGTATAAATCACTATTACTTAAAAAATCAATATCTTTAGATAATTCATAAGCGATATCACAAATTGAATCATCTTTATACCAAGTATTTATTGACTTATATATTTCTTCATCTGTTTTATTATAAATGAAGCTTCTGGCGATTGATGTATAAGCATGTTTAAATGAGGTAGATGCTTTATCTTTAACTTCACTAATTATAGTTAAAATGTTGCATAATATTAAAGGAAGAAAACTCTCTTTTAAATCTAAATCTCCAATAATAGATAAGGGAATGTTTTCTGATTCTAAAATCTTTTTAATAGTTATAAAATCACGGCTCTTATCAACTAGAATACAAAAATCTGAATATGTTGCATTTCTTAATTTGTTTTTTTCTAAAATTTTATAATTACTTATTTTATTTTTTATATCTTTAGCAATTATAAATGCTTCTACTTCCGCATTTTCATATTCCTTATTTTCTTTTCTATATCTTAAAACTTCCATGTTATAATTCGTATTTGGATTAACATTTTCTTCATAATTTAGATTTCCAAAAATCATTGTATGATTTTTCTTATAATTAGCATCTCCAAATTTTTCTGACATTAAAGAATTAAATATAAAATTAATATCATTAACTACTTCATTTCTACTTCTAAAATTCTTATTTAATTCAATGGCATAGCCTAAATCATTATTATGGTGAAATAAGTCATACTTTTCTTTAAATATATAAGGGTTAGCATTTCTAAAGCGATATATCGCTTGTTTCATATCACCAACCATATAAACGTTATTGTTGGCAAAAGCGCTAATAAATTCTTCTTGTAAATCAGATGTATCTTGATATTCATCTACTAATATTTCCCTATATTTACTCCTGAATTCTAAATTAACATCACTATAATCTTTTACTAATGAAATAGCCATTTTTGTAATATCAATATATTCGTAGCAATTCTTTTCTTTCTTAAATTCTAAGACTTCATTTATTGTTCTTCTGCATAAATAAATTAAATATGAAACATCATCTTTTGATTCAATTAAATTATTTAGCATTGAGACTTTACTCTCAAATTGTCCTAAATAATTTTCGTTAAATTTTTTTATGATATCTGTTAACTCTTTTTTTGCCTTGCTTAAATCTTCTCCCGAATTTTTCTTTAAAGATGGCAGTTTTAAGTTTATAATAAAGTTTCTTAAACTGTCATAACTATTAGTATAATTCAATTCATTTAAGATTTCATCAATACTACTAACAGATTCATAGTTTAAATCATCTGATTCTAGTATTAATTTATAATCATATAATGAATCCATTAAATCTTCTTTATTTTCGATAACTATATTTTCATATTCATTAATTAAACTATTCAAATAATTAAAATCAAAATATGAATTCATATAATTATCTAAAAATTTCAAAGTATCAGATTTTAACATTATTTTATTTGTTATATCTATTATTAAGTCAACTAAATCTTTATCATCTTTTTGGCTGAATTTATCTAAGAATTGAAAAAATCTTTCATCTTCGTTTTTATATAATTCCATAAATATTTGATTAATTATTTTTCTTTTTTCAAAATTCATTACTATTGATGATAAGATATTTATTTTAGGAGATATATTTAATTTATAATAATACTTTTTTACAGTTGAAAGGCAAAAGGCATCAAATGTCGTAATCTGGGCTGTATCGATTTTATCTAATTCTTCTTTAAATAAGCCACTTTCCTTAATTTTCTTTTTTACACGTTCTTTCATTTCATAGGCGGCGGCATTGGTAAATGTTAAGACGAGTAAAGAATCTATACTGATACCTTGTTTAACTTTTTCAAAGATCCTTTGGGTCAAGACAGATGTTTTTCCACTGCCAGCACCAGCCGAAACAATAATGTTACGCCCATTTGTAAAAATAGCTTTTTCTTGTTCATATGTAAAGGCCATTATTGTTCCTCCTCTTTAAAGAATTTATCTTTATTTAAATTGATAAAATCATCATATTTCACAAAGCAAATATCTTTATTTTTACAAAACTTACATGATTCAATATTACCTTCAATTTTTTTAGGTAAGATATTAAATTCTCTTTTTTTAATTTTTTCATATACTTCCATTATCAAAGTTTTTGATAGTTCTATTAACTTAGACATATCATCTTCATTTATAACTTTTGCATATTTATAAAATTTATTATCTTTACTAACTTTCATACCTTGAATGTAATCACTATTCATGAAATTAGGATCTATAAAAGAAATTTCTTTAAAATCTGCTTTTGTATAACCTTGTAATTTAAATGAATCCTTTAATTGTTCTAATGCCGATTTTTTAGATGTTTTTAAACTAAGCGTACTTATTTTTTGTAAATAAATTCCGCTTATATTTATTTTCTTATCACTAAATATTTCTTTTTGAGTTTTTAGTAAAAACATATAAATAGGTAGTTGAAGATTAAATCCATCACTTACATTATCTAAACTAACAATATCAGTCCCTGATTTATAATCAACTATATAACAATATATTTCACCATCTATTTCATCATATCTTAATTTATCAATAAATCCAGTAAAGACAAGCTTTCCATCATCAAAAGTGAGATTAATATTTTGCTCAAGTAAGTTTTGCTTCAAACGGCTTAACTCTTCCTTTTCTTTATTAAATTCAATTAAAGCATTTACGATTTTACTTATTTTATTAAAATAGAATCTTTCTTTTTCATCACTTGCATTAACTATATTTTTTTGATATGAAGATTCAAAATTAAAATTTTCATTATAGCTTTCTTCTAATATCGCATGGGCAAATGTTCCCATCTTGGCAGCTAAGTTATCCTTAAATTCATCTAAATATAAAATACGATCTAAATAGTATGAAAAAGGGCACATTAAAAATTTCTTTAATGTGGTATATGATAGCTTAACTGGATATTTAAAATAGGTATTAAAAATCTCTTCATTAATCAATTTATATTTATTATCAAATTCATTATATTTGATTTTTTTAAAATTATATTTTTTTAAATCATTAGAAACTACATTGAAGTTTTCATATTCTTGAATATCTGTCGCTAATTTCATTGATTCTTCTATTTTTGAATATCCAAATTCTAATTGTGGTCTAATCACATTTAGATTTAAATCCTCAATTAAGCTTGATGGATTATAACTTCTGAAATTAGAATTTAATTTATAGGAAATAATTAGGTTAGGTATTGATTTAAGTTTTTTAATAAAAAAATCCTTAGTCAATTTATTAATCTCATGTGTAGTATCTAGACCTAAAATTTCAAATTCAATATTATTTAATAAACCTTCATCTTTTATTACTTTTGGTGTGTTTTCTTGATTAAATCCTAAATAGAACACATAATCTTCTTTTAAAAAGGCATCATCAATACTACTTTGATTAATAGAATTAGAATAAACTGTTTTCATAAATTTAGTATTTTTCATTGTATATTCAATTAAATCTTTATATTCACTAGGCTTTTTTAAGCTTAAATCATATATATTTATCATATCGATAAAAGCCTTATAACCAAAATATTTTTTATATTTGTCTAAACTATCGATTAAATTCTTAAAAGTTAAAACTTCATTTATATTATTTAATATTTCATGATAAAAATTAGTAGTTATTAAAGATTTTGTTGAACTATAATTTATTCCAATATTATAAGTTTTTTCAAATCTCTTTAAATAAGTATCGTATTCTTGATTTCCGTTTACTAAATGAATAAAGCTTGGGTTAATGCCCTTTTTTAATAAATCTATTATTTTATTAAATACAAATCTAAGTTCAAAATTGATATTTTCAAACTCATAAACATTATTTAATATATATTGTTCATTTTGTGTTTCCATAACATCTACATTTAAGGCAATTTTTTTAACTTCATTAATAAACTTAAGATTTTCTTTACTCTTAACTACATCAATAAATGTTATATTTTCATTTTTCATCTTTAACTTAAATAGATTTGATTTTTCTATTAAATTTTCTTTTTCTAAAAATTTCTTAATTGATACTAAACTATCAAGTTTAGGGTTATTATATAGTCTATCTTCAATAAAATAAATATTATCTAAATAAGCTTTCGCACTTTCGTAATTTAAATCATATTTATTTTTGACCTTAATTAACGCAAGAGGTGAAATTTTAAAATTGATTTCCTTTTTAAAATCATTTAAAGAAATAAATTTATAATTATAAAATTTATCATTTGATAATTGTCGTAAAAAGTATTCTTTAAAATGGTTATTGCAAATTATTATACCTTCTTTTAAAATCATAAGTGCACCTCCCATATAAGTATAATTATACTTGTTTTGCTATCGTTTCACAAGTTTTACATATGAATTCAAGACTTTTTTTTATTATTTTGTTATAATTAAAAAAAGAGGTGATACCTTGAAAACAAATGAGAGAAAATCTACATCGATAGTAAAAAAAATTATTACTATTTTAATTTCAATTATTATCCTTACGATTCAATTATTTATATATTTTTTAATCTTTGTTTACTTAGAAAAAAATCAAATATTTTATTTTGTGGTTCAAGGCATTGGTATAGTAACCGTAATATATCTTTACAATAAAGATATTAACATAAGCTATAAATTAACTTGGTTTTTCATTATTTTAGTATTTCCTTTTGCTGGGACTATGTTTTATCTTCTATTTGGAAATGGTAGACGTATCCCAAAACGCAAATCACGCCGTATTGAAAACTTCTTAATGACTCAAATTGATGATGACTTAGAATTATTAGAAGAAATTAAAAAACGTGATATTATTGGCTATCGAATGATGAAATCTATTATTGAAAATTCTTACTTTGTTCCTTATGCGAATTCAAATTCTACATTCTTTCCTGATGCATTAGACAAGCATATGGAATTAATTAATGATTTAAAAAAAGCTAAAACTTATATTTTCTTAGAATTTTTTATTGTAAGTGATGGAGCATTAATGGATGAAGTTACATCAATATTGGAAGAAAAAGGCTTAGAGGGTGTAGAAATTAAATTCATCTATGATGATGTCGGTGGTAAAGGAGTTTTTTCAAATAAACTTAAAAAAAGATTAAATAGTATTCCTAATTTAGAATTAGTCTCATATGAACCCTTAGGTATTAATATCAACCCTGCAATAAATTATCGTGATCATAGAAAGATAGTTGTTATTGATGGTAAAATCGCCTATGTTGGTGGAGATAACTTAGCGGATGAATATATTCATAAGAAAATTAAATATGGTTTTTGGCGAGACAATGCGATTAAAATCGAAGGCGATGCTGTTTATAATTTCATACTACTATTTGCGCAAATGTGGTATATGTCAACTAAAGAAACATTATTTGTAAAAGATTATTTATGTAAACATGAAATAAAAAATCATGAATCATACATATTGCCTTTTGGAGATGGACCTACTAATTATGATAATCCTGGATACGAATTATTCTGTTCAATGATTTCAAATGCTCAATCTTATTTATATTTAAGTACTCCTTATTTTATTATTGATAAGAATTTTATTGATTTAATTTCTAAAGCAGTTAAATCTGGCGTTGAAGTGAAACTTTTAATTCCTGGTGTTGCTGATAAAAAAATAGTTCTTAATATGACAAGAGGTCATTTGGGAAAAATATTAAAAAGTGGGGCTAAAGTTTATCAATATAAAGAAGGGTTTAATCACGCTAAAAATATAATTTGTGATGATTCATATGCTTTTATTGGAACTATTAATATGGATTATAGAAGTTTGTTTTTACATTTTGAATGTGGTGCTTTTCTTCTTAATGATCCTTCTATCTTCAAAATGAAGGAAGATTATTTAGAAGCCATATCTAAAAGCACTGAAATCACTTATAAAGATTGGAAAAATAGGTCAGTATTTTCTAAGATCTTAGAATTTATTTTAACCTTAACTGCTCCAATGATTTAAAAAACTGTAAGTTCATTTATCTTACAGTTTTTTAACATATATTTTTTATAAATTCCATTAAATAGTTTTCAAAAACAAGACCATATTTTGGATTTCTATTTAAAGACAATGTATCTTTTATGCTATTAATTACATAATCATTTGCTAAAATAATTGTTTCTTTTAAAGTCTTTTCATTCAATAATGCACTAACAATGACACTTGAAAATACATCTCCTGTACCATGATAATGACCATTTATTTTCTTATCAAAATGATTGTAAAATTCATTTTTTAATTTATCGTAAGCTACTACCCCAACATATCCTTCTTCTAATGTAACGCCAGTTAAAATAATTTTATTTGGACCTAAAATAGATAATTCAATTAAAATATTTTCTATTTCTTTTATTGTATACATTTCTTTATATTCTTTTTTCAACATAAATACTGCTTCTGTAATGTTTGGAATTATCACATCTGTAAACTTACAAAGTTTTACTATTTCATTTGGAAAATCACTATCTATACCTTTGTATAAAGTCCCATTATCCCCCATTATCGGATCAATAATTAGTAATGTGTTTTTCTTTTTAAAAGATTTTACTACATCTTCCATTATATTAACTATTTTTTTGCTACCCAAATATCCGATGTAAATACAATCAAATTCTAAATCAATTTCTTTAAAGTGATTACAAATCGGTATTATTTGGTTTGATAAATCTAAAAATGTATTATCTTTAAAAGCTGTATGCGTTGAAAGTAAGGCTGTTGGAAGGATTGATGTTTCAATACCTGCCGCACTTATAATAGGTAATGCAATTGTAAGTGCACATTTGCCTGCACAAGTTATATCATTAACTGCTAAAATATGTTTTTGCATTATTTTCACCTCATATCCTATTATACTAAAAAAAAGATTATAAAATCTATCTTATTTAAGTAATTTATATTTTATTTTGTAATTATATTAGGTGCAAGGTGTTAAAAACCTTGATGGAGTTAGAGATACATCCTAAGTGTAAAAGTAGGTGATAAGTATGATAATTAACTTTGTTAAACTTAAATCTTATTTTATTAGGAAGTTATGTGCGGTTTTATTACAAGCATAATTAATTTTATAACGGCGATTATTAATTTAATAAAAGCTAATAAGAAATTAAAGTAATAAAATAAAAAGCATCTATATCAACCGTCAAGTTCGTTAGATGCTCTTAGAATTAAAACACTAGGAGTATCATAACTCCTTGCTTTAATTTTATTATAACCTATTTTTTTATTTTTACAACTATTTATTCGATTCTTCAATTAGCATAGCTAATTTTTTATAACAAAAAAACTTATTTATCTGATTAACAGATGAATAAGTTCTTACTTTGCTTCAATATCTAAGTGTATTCTTTTTCCTTCTTTAGAAGCGCCTGCATATAATACTGTACGAATAGCTTTAGCAATGTTTCCATTTTTTCCGATTACTCGTCCTAAATCTTTTTCATTTACAGTTACAAGAAAACTTAAAGCATCATCTTCACTATCTTTTGTAGTAATGACTACATCGTGTGGATATGCTACTAAAGGAGTAATCAAGTTAGAGATTAACTCTTCAAATTTTATCATTTGGCCACCTACTATTCAGCTTTTTTGGCTGTAATATTTTGGCTTTTTAAAATATTTTTTACTGTTGTTGTTGGCATAGCACCAGTGCTTAACCACTTTGTTACTTTTTCTGCATCAACACTTACTGTTGCAGGGTTTGTTAATGGATTATATGTTCCTACGATTTCTAAAAATCTTCCATCACGTGGTGATTTTGAATCAGCTGCTACAATACGGTATTGTGGGCTTTTATGAGAACCAAATCTTTGTAATCTAATTTTAACCATGAAATTCGCTCCTTTATCTATAATAACAGGATCATTATATATTAAAAAAAAACATCTGTCAAGTACTTTTGCTTGACAATGCATTTTTATATTATTTTTTTAGTTATTTTATATTTATTGGAAATAGATTCTTTTATATTATTCGTAAAAGAATCTAATTCTTCTTGTAATAAACTTTCTAATTTTAAGAATTTTATTACTAATTCTTTAGAATATAAATCTTCTTTTGCTATTACAAATTTCTTTTGATAATCATTCAAAGAAGGATGATATTTTCCATAGGTCTTAGCTTCTAAATATAAACTTTCGGCATTTTTAAAGGCTAATATTTCTTTTTTCAAAACTTTATTAATTTCAAGTTTTAATTCTTGATATTCTATAAAATTAGTTGAATTTTTAAAATCAATAATATATTCATCTAATGCATCTAACACTTTCGAGTAGTCCATATTTTCACCTATTTCATAAATTTCCTAAACCCTGAGAAAAATTCGATTTGCTTTTTTATATTTTCTAATTTATCAACATTACGTATTTTTAATTCTCTTTTAGCTTCATCTACAAAAGATGCAAAAGAATCAGGGTCATAATATAATATTTTATACCATCTTGGATGAAACCGCAAATACATTAATAAATCCAAATGTTCATGTAAATATTTCATATAATACATTAATACCATTCATCAAATTTCTTATCAAATAAAGGATCACCAGTTGATTTTTTTGCTGCTGTTGCCACTGCTGCTCCGCCAGTAAAAGAGGAAATGAGTTCGATAACTTTTTGAATACTAGTTACCGTTTTAGTAATTTGATCAGGGTCTATTTTCTTTACATAATTTACTACAGTTTTAATCATATCTTCTGTTGACGTTTTAGTATCTCCAGTTTTTTTAGTTTCGGTTTCTTTTGTTGCTGTGTTTGAATCTGTATTTTGCTCATATTTTTTAAAGAGATCGCTACTTTCACCTAATATTACGTATTCTTCATAAAGTTCTTGCCAAGTTTTTCTTTTTGCTTCCACTTCACTACGTAACAAAGGATGTCTTCTAACAAACGCTTTAAATTCGTCTAATTTCTCACTCATATAACATCACTTCCATTATATTATATTCAAAATATAATAAAAAGTGCCTATTTTTTATTTTTTAGGCACTCAACATAGGTTTGATGAATAAATAAAGCAATATCTTCTTCTAAATAATCTTCTGTATTTATTTGAAAATCTATCTCTTTTATTGTTTCTTGATTAAAATGGATTGAATCTATCTCTAATCTTGTTTTTATATCTTCTATTAAATCATGTCTATTTAACATTCTTTTAAGACGACAATCTTCAGAAGCACTTAAGAAAAAAGATACGACAAAATAATTGGATTTAGCATATTTCTTTAAACCTAAAGAATCTACTATCAAATATTTATTATCCTTTATATCTTCTTTTGCAGTACCATAAAAATTATTATTATAAAAAATCGTTTCAAAATAGAAATTATTATTCATTTGATTTATAAAAGATTCACGACTAATAAAATGATAATCAATATCATTAATTTCATTAAATCTTTTTTCCCTTGTGGTATATGTAATTAATTTTTCATAACCAAATTTTTTTGAAAGAATTTTACCTATTTCAGTTTTTCCTGAAGCGCTAGGACCTACTAATAAAATCATAATATCACCTTCATTTATTATATCATGACTTCTTCTTTTTTCGACTCTCTTTTAACTTTTAATAAATTTATTAATTTGCCAATAATAAAATATATAAATAAATATAATCCGCCATAAATAATCATACCATAAATAATTTCTGTTCTTGAATTCATTTTATAAAAGAATATTATTTTGAAGACTAACACAAAAGATAAAGTAACTAGTGAAATTAATGTATTTATAATTAACCTTTTAAAAGTAAACATTAGAATTTTAATTTCGTATTTCTTTAAGACTATTAAAACTGCAACTAGGCAAATGCTTATAGCAATAACTGAACTATATACTGCGCCCACATATCCTAATGTTGGAATCCATAATATATTCATAATATATTTTGCTATAACACTTAATAATGTTGCAATAACTATAAATGCGACTTTTTGAATTCCCTGAACTATTCCTAATAAAACTTTATATAAACTAAATAAAATAATAAGAATTGCTTGTTGCTTTAAAACACCACCGCCAACTGTAGAGTTTGCATAAAAAAGATTATAGAATTCTTCTGAAAAAAAGGCAAATACAAAAGTTATTGGAATTATAAAATATAAAACTGTATTAATTGCTCTTTTGGATAATTTTATAACTTTTGCTTCATCTCCTTCGGTATGAGCAGTAGAAATTTCTGGCATTAAAGAAGCTGATAAACTTTGAGCAAATAATATTGGTATAAAAATAATGCGTGCAACTTCAAATAAATAGGAACTATAATATTCATCTATATTTTCTACCCCAAAAACTGATAATCCACGTGATAATGTTGAAGAGTCAACCGCTTGATAAAGTGAAAAAAATATAGTTGTAAGACCAAATGGTATACATATCTTTATTATACTTTTTATGACAGGGTATTTTATTGTTGTCTTTTTAAAATATTTAAACGCCGCTATAAATAATACTAAAAGAGACGAGGCTGTTGCAATAAATCCTGTCATTAACGCAACTTTAGCTCCATCTATATAATTTATATTGTCTAATCCAATTGTTTTGTAAATTAAAAAAATGAATAAAAATGTCTTTACCAATTGCTCCATTAAAATAGATATCCCTACACTAAGCATTCTTAAATGACCTTGCAAGTATCCTCTATAAAATGATACTAATGGGCTAATAATAAGAGCAAATGATATAATCTGTGCTGCAGTTTTAATATATGCGATTTGTTCAATATCGTAATTAACCGGTAATGAAAATTTCAAAATCAAGTTAATCGAAAAGAAAAATAGTAAGAAAGAAACTATTCCTACGATTAATAATACTAAACTTCCTCTTTTTAAAAAATATGATACCTCTTCATTCTTTTCTTCAGTTCTCAGTTTGCTAACTACTTTCGATACCCCTGGTACAATTCCTAATGCTGAAATGTCAGCAAACAATGAAAATGGAACATATGCATATGTATATATTGCTAAACCTTTTGAACCAAAAAGTTTAGAAAATGTAAAAATAAATAAAAATCCAAAGAGCTTAGAGGCAATTTGGGCTATACTTAAAATTAGCGTGTTTTTTTTAACATTATCTTTCATCAAAATCACCTAAATTTAGTATGTGCCTAAATTTTGAATTCACACATAGAAAATCGAAACATATAATAATACTGGTGATATTTATGTTTAAAAAATTTACTTCGAATAATAATAATCCGCAAGAACAATACAATTATTATGATTCTCAACAATTAGGGAGAATTTATTACGAACTTGAAGAAATAAATCGCAAATTACGTAACTTAAATAACCGCCTTAGACGTATCGAAAATTTCTTAGGCCTAGCAAATGATGAACAAAATAATTCTAATAAATAGGCGATTTACTAAGCATAATTACTTGATACACATATAATGTAGTAGGAGGTGAATATCGATGTATTACTATGGAATGCCTGGTGGTGGATACGGTGGCGGATGCTGCTCTCAACCTAATCCTTGCTGCAGAAACAATAAGGGTGGATATGGTTACGCTTTAATCTTAGTTCTATTCATTCTTCTTGTTATTATTGGTGCTTCTCGCTGGAACTAATATAAATTCATTAGAAAAATATCACTTAGTTATGATATAATATCTTGGGTGATATTTATGTATAATGATTCTAATATAGTAAAAGAAGGGAACCCTCTATTACGTCAAATAAGTACTGAGGTTAAATTACCTTTATCTGATGAAGATTTAAGTGTCTTAAAAAATCTATATGATTATGTAATAGCTTCAGCGATTCCGCAACTAGTAAGTCAATATAATATTAGACCAGGAGTTGGGATTGCTGCTCCTCAAGTTGGAATTAATAAGCGTATGTTTGCTATAAATTTTGAAGATTTTTTAGATAATAATAAAAAATATACAATGGCTATCATAAATCCTAAAATATTGTCAGTTAGTGAACAACTTGTTTACTTACCTGGTGGAGAAGGCTGTTTGTCCGTTACTAGAGAAACGTCCGATATAACACCAAGACATTATGCTATCAAATTTAGTGCTAAAGTTTATGATTTCATAAATAATAAAATTAAAACAGTGACACAAACCTTAATTGGCTATCCTGCAATAGTTTTTCAACACGAATATGATCATTTAGATGGAAAACTTTTTGTTGATACTATGGCAAATGAATTACCTCTTGAAGTACTTCCTCTTTATACTTTAGACGAAGCAGAGGATATAGAAGAAAAATAAACTGCAAGATTCTCTCGCAGTTTTTTCATTTTTATAAATTGTTAAGTTCATACATAATAATTGAACCAGCTATGCTTACATTTAAAGATTCTGTTTCATTCATTTTTATATATATATTATCTAAAGCTAAATTATCAATTTCTTTTGATACACCATTACCTTCATTGCCTAATATTAAGGCAATTTTTTCTTTATATTGCGCCATTTTTGGTAATATACCATTTTTCACATTAGTTGAATAAATTTTATGATCACTAATTTTTTTTATAAACTCTACACAATTACCACTTATTAAATTAAGCTTAAAAATTGCACCTTGAGTCGCTCTTATTACTTTAGGATTATATATATCTACACTTCCGTCACCTAAAAAGACAGTATTAAAATTAAAAGCTACAGCACTTCTTAATAATGTACCCATGTTTCCTGGATCTTGTATACCATCTAAAATTAAGACTCTATTTTCAATATTAGTTTTCTCAATTAATTTACAAACTCCAATTTGATTAACTACTGTATCAGTATTACAAATCTTTTTCATTACTGCTTCACTTATTAATACTCCATCAATATCACTTAATGTAGTATAAGTTTCAATAAGTAAATCTAATTTTTTTGCCTCACTTACTAAGTGAGCACCTTCAACAATAAACATCTTATTTTCTTTACGAAATTTTGACTTATTTAATTTTATTAATTCTTTAATTTTAGGATTATCAATGGAAGTTATCATATCTATACCTCTTTTAATATTATACTATAGTTGCTATTTAATTTAAATAAAAAAATCACTCTATTCCTAGAGTGATTTCATTTATATATCTATCTATATATATTTATTAGTTGTTTTTGCCTTTTTGAACTAATTTCTTAGTCATAGCTCCACCAACTTTACCGTTGTTTTTGCTAGATTGATTAGCTCCTGTTTGAATACCTAATTCTTTAGAACTTTCATTCTTTAAACTTTCAGTATCTGTGCTTTTCTTAGCACGTGAAACTGATGATTTAGTCATAGCTCCACCAACTTTACCGTTTTCACGGCTTGAAGTTTCACCGCCTAAAGTAACACCTAATTCTTCTGCTACTTCATATTTATATTGACTATTAGCTTTTGAAGAAGAACTTGAAGACTTACTATTGCTGCTTGATTGGTTCATTGAAGCATCATTGCTTTTTCTTGCCATAATTTCACCTCCTTGCGATTATATTTTAACCGCTTTAGGTGAATCTATACATAAATTATAATACTTCTCTAACTTCTAAACCTAATAAAGATAAATCTAAATCTGATGTTGATGTAATAACAATACTCTTAGTATTATTAACAGCTATATCTATTAATTCTTCATAATTAATATTCTTTTCATACAATTCACACTTGTCTTTTTTAGGAGCAGTTGATGGTGCTTTAGGCACATAAATAGTACAACAATCTTCAAATGGTTTAATAGAAAGATCAAATGTATTAATTTTTTTAGCAATTTTAACAATATCATTTTTATCATATGTGCAAACTGGTCTAATTACCGGCATAGATGTTACAGAATTAATAGTATTCATTGAGCCTAAAGTTTGACTTGCAACTTGTCCTACACTCTCGCCATTTATTATAACTAAACAATTATTTTTAATTGCTATTTTTTCAGCAATGCGATACATCATTCTACGCATTATTGTTATATTGTATGAATCTGGTATTTTATCTATTATTTCCATATGTAATTCTTTAAATGGAACCATATGAACATATATCTTATCCTTAGGCGCATAATTAGCAATTATTTTAACTAAATCAACTACCTTTTGAGCTGATTCAATACTTGTAAGCGGTGTTGATTCAAAATGAATACATTCAATTTGAACACCTTGTTTTTGGGCTAAATATCCTGCAACAGGCGAATCGATTCCTCCACTTAACATTAATAAACCTTTTCCAGCAATTCCAACAGGAAATCCACCCATACCTTTTATTTCATCTAAATATATATATGTGGCATCATTTCTAAGTTCAACATGAAGTGTAACCTTAGGATTATGAACGTCAACTGTAAGTTGATTACAATTAGATAAAACATAACCTGCTATTTCTTTTGACATTTCTTGTGATGTTAAAGGAAAATTCTTATCAGCTCTTTTTGATTCTACCTTAAAAGGAGTTACTTCTTTTATTGTTTCATTTATTAAAAGAACTGAAGTTTCTTTTATAATATCCAAATTTGATTCACATTTTACTACTAAACTATATGAATGTAGCCCAGAAACATAATCTAATCTTTTAATAACCTCTTTGTAATCTGTATCAAGAAGCGTTATATAACTACGATCTCTTGTGTTTTTTATTTCTATATTTAAGCCTTTAAGCTTTAAATTCATAAGTGCATATAATTGTCTTAAAAATTCTTTTTGATTTTTACCTTTTAAAGTTAAATCACCATAACGAATTAAAATTTGATTATATATCATTTTACCAACTCCAGTCTTTAAATATTCTATCATATTTTGTATAATATATCTATAAATGATGAGGTACTTATGAATAAAAATGAAATTTATAATGAAATTTTAAAAATGGCAAAGGATTTATTTATCGAAAATATTTATCCTACTACAAATATGGCAAATGCGTCAGCATTACTTTTTAATAGTTTAAAAAATATTAATTGGGCAGGTTTTTATCTTTTAGATAATAATGAATTAATTTTAGGTCCATTTCAAGGTAAAATTGCTTGTACAAAGATAAAAATTGGCAAAGGTGTTTGTGGAACAAGCGCAAGATTAAGAGAAACTATTATTGTTCCAAATGTGCATGAATTTCCTGGTCATATTGCTTGTGACTCTTCTTCAAATAGTGAAATAGTTGTTCCAATAATAAAAAATGAAATACTTATTGGGGTTTTAGATATAGATTCTTTTGAATTCAACAATTTTGATGAAATAGATAAAACTAATTTAGAAAATTTTATAAATATACTTCTAAATCATATTTAGTCATTGTTTTTTTAATGACCAAATTATCTAATATACTTGTTTAATATATCATATCATAGTATAATTTATGTTAGCAAAATATTGACGTTTACGTCAAAGTTTAAACTTTTTGAAAGGTATTAAAATAAAAATATGCGCAAATTATATTCAATAAAACAAGCGGCGATGGCTTGTGGTGTAACGCCACGAACATTACGTTATTATGAAACATTAGGACTTTTTAAACCAGAAAAAATTGATGAATTAACGCAGTATCGATATTATAGTTCAGTAGATATAACTCGTATAATTTTAATACTAAATTTAAGAGATGCCAGTATTCCACTTGCTGAAATAGCCAAATATTTAAATGGTACAACAACCATAAAGAATGCCCTTCAAATGCTATATAACCAAAAAGAGGCTATAGAGCATTCCATCGCCGCGTTAAAAATTCATGACACACCAGTTGATAGTCTAAAACCTGAAATAATTACAGTGCCCGAAAGGTTATGCTTAGTTAAAAAGATTATTGCAAAGGATTTTTCTGATGCGGCATCTTCTTATTGGGATTTTTTGAATGAATGTATTTTGAGTGGAAAGTGTTTAATAAATAAGCATATAAGTTTTACAGAATTTCCACCTGAGGCTTTCAATGAAACCGGTTTGCTATTAACAAATTTTCCTATGTCTTTTTGCATTCCTGTAGATCCAAATAATCCACCTAAAGGATCAGTTATTTACCCAAAATGCAAAGCAGTTGCCGTCAATTATCGTGGCCCTTATGAGGGACTAGAAAAAGCTTATAATGTATTATTCTCCTTCATGGATGAACATAAGTTGATCCAAAACGGCAATCCTCAAGAAATGTATATAGAGGCGGAAAATAATAGCAAACTTACAAAAGATCACTATATTACAAGAATAATCATTCCTATTTCATTATAAAAAGAAGTTGACGCAAAATTTATTTTCGCGTCAACCTTTTTTATAAGTTGCTTTTTAAATATTAATTATTATTTCAATTGTAAATCCAAAAGCATTATAGAATATGCTTAATTTTCCATCTACCGATGTAAGTTCAACTCTATTTGAAACATCAATACGTGCTTGCTTGTCATCAAAATCGGCTGCATTTTCCCACAAAAAGTCTTGGACATAGAAATCACTTTGTTGAATAAAAATATTGATTAATGCTTTATCATTATCTAGTGTTATGCCACAAGCTGTGTTTGCAGTTAAGATTACATGATTTGTATCAAGTGAATTAGATACACCATAAGTAGCCGTAAAGCCATTTATATTTACTCCTGCTAAATCTGCTTGAGAAGTTGCTTTTGCTACATTTATAAAATCCAAATTAGAAAGTGAATATTTTGCATCGCCCGCTTGGATATCAATAAGTCCAGTAGCTTTTTCTTGAGTTTGCTTTGGGGATGTAATTAACAACGAATAAGTAAAATCAACACCATCGCAGTTAGAATGAATAAATACCTCAATATCCATTCCACTGTATGTAATTGGGCCATAGGCCGTATAGCATATACCTTGGGCATCAAAACAAGGATAAAACTGACCATCAATTTCTATTTCTACAATTGGATTATACTTACCTATCAAAAAAGTATATAAATACAAATCGCCATATTGAGGTACAAAAACAGTGTAAGAATTGTCCCCTGTACTTATTGCACGTTGTCTATTTTCATAAAATGCTGAAACATAATCTTCGCCCATTGCTACAATAATAGTATCCATTTCAGGAGAATATGGATCTGGATAAGCATTTCCTGAAATCTGAAATTCTGCTAATTCATCTATTGGTGGTATTGTAATAACGCAACTTTTGGCAAAAGTTTTGTTATCAGGATAATCAATAGTACCATAATTCATTTGGAATTCGCCCGCAAAATCAGTGCCTTCTATTTGATTGTATTCACCTTGTGAACCATACCAAGAAACGCCACCTTTTCCGATCGTATCATCATTTGGAAATCCATAACCACCTTTTGCAATTAACTTAAATTGATAAGTCTTTCCTAATGGCACTTCGACATAATATATTGGATTACCATTATAATCATAGCCATATAACCCATCCGTCAAAAGCTTACCAGTTAAATCAGTATAATAGCAACCACCCGAACCCAAAATAAGTTTATATGTTTTTGTCATTGCCTCAACTGTTAGTAACGTCGAATCAAAATCTTCAGGTATGTTATTTAGTTGGTAAGTAACATATTTTACTTCCTCAGCCTTCACATAATTTACTTCTTCTTCGTTTAAGTTAATAATGCGCATCAATTTAGCTGCATTTTTAACACTTGAATATGCAACTGTGGAATTGTCTACCTTTGTAAGTGCTGTACCATTATATTTAACAACTGCGTCATCGACACTATGTCCAATGTTTGCAGCTAAAGTAAATGATGCTGCAGCTCCAGAATTAACTTCATCTGAATTACTAAGTAACATAAATTTGCTATTAACATCAATAATATCGGTATGAATGTCTACTGGTGTAGGTGCCGCAGTAACCGCGACACTACATGAAGCAAATTTTGTGCTGTCAGCTGTTGAAGTTACTGTTATTATAGCTGTTCCCGCAGAGACAGCGGTAACAAGACCGTTTGCATCTACGGTTGCAAATTCCGGTTTACTGCTTGACCAAGCAACTGTCTTTGTAGTAGCATCAGTTGGGTTTACTGTTGCAATTAATGTTTCACTATTTGGTACAGTCAAGCTCAATGTAATTTTGTTTAGTGTAATAGCACTAACATTTATAATGCTTGGAGTATTTGTTCCGCTTGGTATACTCGTTTCGCTTGGTATACTCATTTCGCTTGTTACACTAGTTTCGTTTGTTGCACTTCCTTCATCATTTCCATTACAAGCGGTAAGGAATACCGTAAGTACTAAGATGGGGATGATAATCATCAAAGATTTTTTAAATTTTTTCATATAAATTCCTTTCTTATTTTCTTTCGAATATTTTTGTCATTTTCTAAGTATCTTTATCATAACATTAACGTTCGCGTCAATGTCAAGCATAACAAAACAAGATTTAATAAATTGAATATACATATGTAAATAAATTTATTTTTTATTTTCAAAAGCTATTTAATTCTTGACATAAGTGTTTCATTTTGTTATACTATTAAAGCATGGGTAAAAAGCAGCTTTCTTTTTAACTGCAGTAAATATCTTAACCCTATAGGTGGAAACTAGTAATCTTCGCTGCTTTAAGGTGAACGTGATTATATAGATATCCTGTAAGTGAAAAGATCTCGATTCTTTTTCCCAAAGAAAATTAATAGGAGGACATAAAAATGTCAAGATACACTGGACCTAGCTGGAAAGTTTCTCGTCGTTTAGGTTACTCTACTAGTGAAACTGGTAAAGAACTTTTAAAGAGAAAATATGCACCAGGACAACATGGTCAAAAACGTTCTAAACTAAGCGAATATGGTTTACAACAACAAGAAAAACAAAAAGTAAGATTTACTTATGGTGTAAGCGAAAAACAATTCAAAAAGACTTTCGTTGAAGCTGGAAAAATCAAAGGTAAAACTGGGGTTAACTTCTTAAAATTATTAGAAGTTCGTCTAGATAACGTAGTTTATCGTATTGGTTTTGCTAATACACGTGCTCAAGCTCGTCAATTAGTTAACCATGGTCATATTTTAGTTGATGGTAAAAAAGTTGACATCGCTTCTTACCGTTTAAAACCAGGACAAACAGTTTCTTTAAAAGATGGTTCTAAATCTTTAGTTGTTGTTAAAGCAGCTTTAGAAGCTAAAATGGCTCGTGCTGAATATTTAACTTATGATGATACTACTATGGTTGCTACATTAGTAAGAATGCCAGAACGTGATGAATTCTTAACAGATATCAATGAACAACTAATCGTTGAATTCTACAATAGATAATATTAAAAACTGTAAAGAAATTTACAGTTTTTTTATTTATATAAAAGAAAAAAGGTACTTTTAAAAGTACCATCTGTCTTCAGTATATGCATATTTTAAGATGCTTTTAATTATTTATCTTAATGTCGATATAATCATCTTCATCATTTTTGTTTTTCTTATTCTTATTTTTCTTATGTGCATATTCATCATCTTCATCATTTTTCTTTTTAAACCCGATTTGAACACTTGCATGAGGCAAGAATATCCCAACGATAGGAATAGTTAAGAAAATAACCCATCCTGGATGCCAATAATTCGCTGCAAATCCAATAATCAAATATAAAATTATGCAAAACACTGGATACCCAAGTTTTATATTTTTCATACCTAGTAAAATTGGTACTAAAGGTATTGCAAAAAATACTAACCACGTTGGATGCCAAGTTCCTGTTTGAAATCCTATTAATAAAAATGCTATTAAGGCAGCAAATGGTGTAGCTGCACAAATTTTTTGTTTAACTGTCATATATATCACCTACAATTATATAATAACATAATTAATAAATTCAGTTTGTTTTTTTCACAAGTTTCACACTATTTAGTTTTATTAAATTATATATATAAGGAATTAATTCGATTAAATAAACTAGTATAATTACAATAATACACCAAGCAAAAACATATTTATAATCTAGACTTTGAG
The DNA here is from genome assembly GCA_031549865.1 of Anaeroplasmataceae bacterium. GTDB lineage: Bacteria > Bacillota_I > Bacilli_A > Acholeplasmatales > Anaeroplasmataceae > JAVBPE01. The sequence continues at coordinate 31,528 of JAVBPE010000024.1, forward strand.
TTGCACTTTGAATTGAAAGACCAATTGAATTTTTTGTCAATGTAATAAATTCTGCCATAACTAAAACTTTAAAGCCTAATCCGATAGATTGATTAATTGCAGTTTTTAAAAAAGGAATTATTAAGGGGATTATTACCCTAAAAATTACAATTAAATTAACTTTAGAATCCATTTTCCATACATCCATTAATTCTTTATCAAGTGATAGTACTCCTTCTTTTATTGCTTCATACACTATTGGAGTAATCATTAAGAAAACTATTATGTAAGTGGATTTAGTTAACCCGAATATCAAAAGCATAACCATAATAAGAGCCGCTAAAGGAGTTGTTCTAAGAATTGAAATAAATGGTTTTAAGAAATATTTAATATATTTATTGAAACCTGCTAATAAGCCTAAAATAATTCCAATAATAATACTAATTAATAACGATATGATAAGCCTCGAAATTGTATTAAAAATAATACTATAAGTTTTACTATTAACTAACATTTTAAACGTAGTTATTATAACTTCATTTGGACTTGGGATTATTAATTCATTATCATAGTTTAAAAATATAATATATCCAATTAAATATATAACTATAATAGCTAAAATATATAAACTATATTTTTTTGTCTTATTGCAAATAGAATGCTTCATCAGGTAATTTACCTCCAAATAAAGACCTGTCTAAATTAAATATATATTCCAAAGTATCTTTTGTATCCAAAGCATTTTTATAATCTAAATTGCAATTTTTAATTGCATTCTCTAAAATGCTTGGTTCAGGCATACCATATTCATATTTTTCAGCTAGTAATGAAACTTCATAATTATTATCATTACAATATTTAATTGATTTCTTTAAAAGCTCAATATATTTGTTTGCCAATGCTTTATTTTCTTCATAATAGCTGATTCTTACAAATAATCCAGCTTGAAGATATGATCCCATATTAGTCATATCACTCCACATATCCTGAAGGCTAACTGTTTTAATCTCAATTCCTTTTAAAGCTGATTTCGCTTTTAAAGCAGCTAAACTTGGTTCAGCTATTAACGCTATATCATTTGGATTTAAAATCAAATGGGACAATGTATCAGCAGTTGAAGGTAAGTAGTCTTCTTCATTTATATTCGGATTTATTTCATAGTATTCAAACAATTTATTATAAATGACTTCATTTATAGTGCCTTTACCAAACAATTTTATATTTTCATTTTTTAAAACAGCTAAATTAAAATCACTTCTTGCTGAGGCAAAATAAAGATTTCCAAATGTAATAGTTCCTGCATATTTAAATTTTTCATTTGTATTATACATTTTTACTCCTACATTTATTGGCGCAATAACAAAGTCATAATCATTTGAAGTAAAACCTGTCGCAATTTGATTAGCATTTACTTTATCAATATTAATAACAACATTTTCACCTAAAGGATTTTTTGTATCTTCAATAAAAGCTTGAGCAAGGGCAGGAGCACCATTAGGAGTAATCACTCTAATTTCTCCTTTTAAATTTTCGTTATTGCAACTTACATTAATTAATAAAATAAATGTAAGGACTATCGTTATAAATATTTTTTTCATTTTGATCACCATTTATATTTTACATTTCTTTATTAAATAAGTATGTAATATATATTACATTTTTATACTTTATTCTTTTTTATTTAAGCAATAAATAGTATAATATATAAAGGAAGTGATGATATGATCGAACGAATTTCTAAATCAAATGAAATTATAAAAAATATAAAATCTATGTTTAATAATAATAAGGATGAAAATCTTATTATTACAGATGATATAACAATTATTGAATTAGCATTTAAATATAAAAAAGAATTTAATACTTTTATTTATTGTTTTGATGAAACTTATCACGAAGATACTAAATCATTAATAGATAATATAATTACCATTTCTAAAAACACATATGAAATATCCAAGAGTACTTATCAAAGTCTAGCGCAAAAGGAAAACAGCCAAGGATGTATTGCGATTATTGAAAATAAACTAATAACTTTTGATGAACTTAAAAATAAAAATTTTTTAGTAATACTTAATTCTTTAGAAATACCTGGAAATATAGGAACGATACTTAGAACTGTAGATAGTGCAGCAGTTGATGGTATAATCTTAGTTGATTCAATATCTAAAATACAAAATAGTAAAATTACTTCTTCTGCTAGAGGAACAAATTTATTGATACCTATTTGTAACTCAAATTACGTTGATACTCAAAAATGGCTGTTAGATAATGATTATGATATATATTTAGGTGAACCCAAATTAGGAATTAATTATCAAAAATATGAATATTCAAATAAAATAGCAATTGTAGTTGGAAATGAACGATTTGGAATAAATGATAACTGGTATAAAAATAAACATAAAAAAGTATTTATTCCAATGAATGGATCATGTAATAGCTTAAATGTTAGTATTGCGGCATCAATTTTAATATATGAAGCAGCAATGAAAAGAAATAATTTTGAATAAAATAAAAGTATAGTAAATTTTACTATACTTTTATTTTATATCTTTCTTTTAAATTATTCCAAACAAAATTCGGATTATTATCATCAATCATGTAACAAAATATTTCTTTATCTTTAAAAATTTCCCTTAAGTTATTTTCAAAAGAATTGAAATCTTCATAATCTATATAATCAAAAAAATAATATTTTGAGCCGTTTTTCTTTATATTTATATAATCATCATATCCAACACCTAATATTGTGTAACGATAATCGATTTTTATTTCAAAAGTAAATCCAATTTCTTCTTTTTGACATATAATTAAAAATTCTTCTAAATCTATTTTAATAGGATCATATTTCTTCTTATATTTACCACGTTCCATGTCATTCTTCTTTTTATTGTCAGATATAAATATCATTCTAATAAAAACAATAAATAAAATAATAATTAGAAATGCTACTACTGGAGCAATAAAATTAATTTCATAAATTAAAAATAAAATGATTAAAATTAATGAAAATGATAATGAAACTATTAAAAAAAGTATATCCATTTTATATGAAATTTTTTCTGGTAAGAAAATCTTTTTTAATATTCGTTTTATCATATCCATATAATTACCTCTTTTGGATATTATAGCATAAAAAAAGAAGCATATTTTGCTTCTTTTTTGTTTATTTTTTTTCAACTACACAAGCTTCACATAATTTAATGAAACTTTCTGATTCTAAACCTGCTCCACCAACTAATGCACCATCAATGTCTGGCATTGCCATAAATTCATCTATATTTGAAGGTTTTACTGAACCACCGTATTGAATTCTTACTTCTTCAGAGATAGCCTTATTATATAATTTCGCTATTAATTCTCTAATGTATAAGCATGCATCTTCGGCGATTTGTGCTGAGGCAGTCTTTCCTGTTCCAATTGCCCATACTGGTTCATATGCAAAAACAATTGAAGGAACATCTAAAGCTGGAATTCCTTTTAATGATTTTAATACTTGACGTTCTAAAGTAGTATTTGTAAGATTATTTTCACGCTCTTCTAATGTTTCACCGACACATACTATTGGATTTAAATTATGACGTAGTGCAGCTAATAATTTCAAATTAACTGTTTCATCAGTTTCTCCAAACATTGCACGTCTTTCACTGTGACCGATAATAACATACTCAACTCCTGTTGTTTGAAGCATTATTGGAGATATTTCCCCTGTATATGCACCATTATCATCAAAATGCATATTTTGTGCTCCAATGCGCAGGTCATCACCTTTTCGTTTAACTAAATCTCGAAGAATGATTGCAGGGGCGCATACAACTGTGTCTACCAATTCATTATTTGGTAAAGACTTATTGACAGCATAGATAAATTGCAAAGCCTCATCACGAGTCTTATTCATTTTCCAGTTACCTGCCATAATTGGCTTTCTCATAGACTACCATCCTATTATATTAAAATTTTTACTTATTTTCTAAAATTGAAGCAATATCATTAATTGCAGCTTCTGCTTCGTCTCCATTGGCAATAATTTTAACGTTCTCTCCACTTGGAATTGCTAATGACATTAATCCTAAGATTGATTTAACATCAATAACACGATTGTGGTAATGTAAATTAATATCAACTGAATACTTAGAAGCAGCTTGAACTAATTTTGCAGCAAGGCTTGCATGAAGACCTACTGTACTTTTTACAATAATTTCTTTTTCCATTAATAATCTCTCCTTTAATTATCTATTCAAAATAGAAACAAATATGACTACTTATCATTAACACATGCAATACCAGGTAAAGTTTTGCCTTCTAAATATTCTAAGCTTGCTCCTCCACCTGTTGATATATGTGTAAATTTATCAGCATATCCTAATTGTTCAACCGCAGCAGCTGAGTCGCCACCACCAACTATAGTATTTGCATTTGTTAATTTTGCGATTTCTTCACATACACCAATTGTACCAGCTGCAAAATTTTGCATTTCAAATACACCCATAGGCCCATTCCATACAACAGTTTTAGCTCCGTTTAATGTATTAGCAAATAATTCTAATGATTTTGGTCCAATATCTAACCCCATATCGTCATCAGCAATTTCCTTAACATCTTTTACAATACCCTGAACATCTTTAAATTCTTTGGCACATACAGCATCAACTGGTAATACAATCTTACCAGCAGCTTTTTCTAATAATTCTTTGGCAAGTTCGATTTTATCCATTTCACAAATTGACTTACCTGTATTGTAGCCTAATGCTTTTAAGAATGTAAACATCATGCCACCACCAATAATTACTTTATCAGCTTTTTCAGATAATGCTTCAATAACTTCAATTTTATCACTTACTTTTGCTCCACCTAAAATAGCAATATAAGGACGATCTGGGTTTTCTACAGCACCACCAACATATTTAATTTCTTTTTCTAATAAGAAACCTGCAGCTGTTTCTTTAATGTTAGAAGCGATACCTACATTTGATGCTGCAGCACGGTGTGCAGCGCCAAAAGCATCATTTACAAATACATCTCCTAATGAAGCCCAATATGCTCCAAGTTCAGCATTATTTTTTGATTCTTTATTGCCATTTAAATCTTCATATCTAGTGTTTTCAAACATTAAAACTTCACCAGCTAACAAGCTAGCTGCAGCATCTTCAAGTTCTTTGCCACGAGTTTGTGGAATAAATTTTACATTTTTTCCAAGTAATTCTTCAAATCTTTTCCAAACTGGAACTAAAGAGTTTTTAGCAATATCTGCTTCTTCTTTTACTCTTCCTAAATGCGAGAATACAATTGCTTTCCCACCATTATTAATTACATATTCGATTGTCGGTAAAGCCGCACGAATACGTGTGTCATCAGTAATTACACCATTTTTCATTGGAACATTAAAATCAACACGAATTAATACTTTTTTATTTAATACATTTAAATCTGAAACTATTTTTTTAGCCATTTTTTTTATCCTCCACCATAATACTTATAAAAAAATATCCGCTATTTTTACAACATCATTATAGCATTTTAGTTATGATTTATCAAATCATAAATTGTGAAAACGTTATATTATTTTGCTTTACAATAAAGTTCTTTTTTCTTCTTTATATATTTTTATCTTCTGACATTTTATAACATTTGCCAAAAGAGTTTTTTTATTAACATTTATTATTATATTTTCACCATTTTTAAAAATTAATATAGCCCTCTTAGTATCATATGCTATTCCTAATAAACTATGATAATTTATATAATATTTTTTATTATTATCTTTTATATTAAAAAACAAATTTTCAAAATCATAATATATAGGAATTTTTGATTTGATGTTTAATATTTTTTTGACTGCTTTTTTATATTCTTTAATACCAAATAAGTTTGAAGTTGCCAAATTATTTAACGCTTTATTTATTGATTCAATTTTTACAAATCCTGTATTGTTTTTTTCCTTTGATAAAAAATTATCTTCTATGTAATAATAAATCATATTCTCCTCTAAAATTTAAAAAGTCACCAAACAGGTGACTTTCTGTATTATTTAATTGCGTCTTTTGTTTCTTTATCAAAGAAATGACAATGATTCATATCTAATGCTAATGTAACTTCTGATCCAATTTTTAAATCATTTCTTGCTAATACTGATGCGATAACAGGACATCCATCAACTGTTGCATAAATGTTAGTTTCGGCACCTAATAATTCAGCAACGTCTACTGTTAAACGTACTACTGATTCAGGATAAGTATCAATAATCATTTGTTCATCTGATATATCTTCTGGACGAATACCTAAAATAATTGGCTTTTCAATTAAATTAGCTCTTTTAACTGAAGATAATTTACCAGCTGGAACTGCAATTCTATATGTTCCATCTTGAGTTGTAAAATATCCATCATCCCCAATAACACCGTCAATAAAGTTCATTGGAGGTTGCCCCATAAATCCACCAACGAATACGTTAGCTGGTGTATTATAAACTTCCATTGGTGTTCCAATTTGTTGAATATAACCATGTTTCATAACTACAATTTTAGTAGCCATTGTCATAGCTTCAATTTGGTCATGTGTAACATAAATTGAAGTTGAGCCTAAACGATTATGTAATTTAGTTAGTTCTCCACGCATTTGCACACGTAATTTAGCGTCTAGATTTGATAATGGTTCATCAAATAAGAATACTTTTGCATCACGAACAATAGCACGCCCAAGCGCAACACGTTGACGTTGTCCACCTGATAAATTCTTAGGTTTACGATCTAAGTATGGTTCTAAACCTAAAATTTGTGCTGCTTCAGCAACTTTACGAGCAATTTCATCTCTTGGAACTCTACGTAATTGTAAACCGAAAGCCATGTTATCATAAACTGTCATATGTGGATATAACGCATATGATTGGAAAACCATTGCAATACCACGATTTTTTGATGGAACATCATTCATTAATTCTCCATCGATATATAATTCACCACTTGAAATGTCTTCAAGACCAGCAATCATACGAAGTGTAGTTGTTTTTCCACATCCTGATGGACCAACTAAAACTATAAAATCTCTGTCAGCGATTTCAAGATTGAAATCGAAAACAGCTTGTACACCATTTGGGTATATTTTATTAATATTTCTTAAAGATACTGTTGACATAAAAGCCTCCTATTAATTAATCTATTAATATTTTACCAAAAAATTCATAAAAAAAAATGTGCAAAGTGCACATTTATTTATTTAATTTAAGACAATAAAATAAAATTACAGCGTCTTCAAATTTTTTCAAATCATATCCAGTAACTTTATTAAATTTATCCAATTTCATCATCAAAGTATTTCGATGCATATATAAGTTTTTAGCTGACATACTTAAATTTAGATTATTCTTTAAAAAAACATTAATAATATTACTCATTTCTAAGTCATTTGCATATTGACCTAGTACATAATCTAAGTCTATTAAATAAGACATTTTGTTTAAAATAAGTTCTTCTATTAATAATTTTTGATTATATATTCCATGATTATTCTCAATTTTATTAAATAATGGAAGGGTCTTAAGAAAATTGTTTTCTAAGTCGTTAAGATTTGAAAAGCAATTGGAATTAAAAACTTTTAAATCACATAATAAGTCCGTTTCAATTGAATTAATTGCTTCTGTTAAGTCTAAGTCGTCATTAAAACTGTGAGTTATTCGGTACGTTTCTTCATATAATTCAGATTTAATATTACGGCCAAAAATTCCTTTTAGATAATCAAGTAAAAAATCATAGTCTATTTTATCATTTGCTTTTATGAGCAAATATCTATAATCTTTTGCCATGGTTATCATCTCTTTTCTATATATTAATCATTAAAATCATTTTTATTTGCATCAATAATTTCAGCATCAAATTCGCTATTAGTAACCGTTTCTTCAACTACTTCAACAACACTATTTATATCTACAATTCTTGTACTTGCGATAGAATCATGAATAGTTTTCCCTGATGTACAAAGCATAATCAAATTAGCAATTCCTGGAATACAGCAACAACACATTAATAATGTATTAATTAAAAAACCACCGACTACTTCTCTTAATAATAATGTTCCAGCAGTAACATCTTCATCGTTTAGATTTACAACTTTAATTTTTAATAAGAATCGTCCAACAGTTTGCCCCTTTTTCCAACTTAATGGTAAAACAATATAATACGCTACAATTAATACTAACATTGTAATCATTTCAATTATAAGCATAACTGCAGATTCTGCATAATAATCTGTTAAAATTTCTGAATATTTTTGAGTAAACTCATCTTGTGTCATCTCTGCTAAATCATCCATGTAAGATGAAGGAAATTCTGGAGTTTTAATACCTGTTATATTTTGTAGAATGGTTACTATTAACATAAATACTAATGCTAATATAACAAAATCTATTATAAAAGCTAAAATTCTTTGACCTGCTGTTGCGTTTTTCATTTGAATAATCCTCTCTTTTTTTATATAAATATTATCACATTTTTTGCTTAATAACAACATTTATTTTTTTATTGATGAGATTTTTAATAAATTTGTATGATAAGAATTAATAAATTTTTTAGATTGATTTTTCCTAATTATGCTTCTTTCTATTTCATAGGCCATTACATTTTTAAAATCATCAAATAAATAATATGATAATGCTCCTGGAATAGTATTAATTTCATTTGTATATATAGTATTATCCTTGACCATAAAATCTACTCGAATTATTCCTTTTGCTTGACTCTTTTTATATATCGTTTTGGCTATTTCTTGAAGCTTTTTTGTTAGTTCATTTTCTTCGCAAATAAAGTGGTTTTTGTCTTTGCATCTATTTTCATATTTACTTTCAAATGAAAAAAATTCTTCTTCTTTTATTATTTTTTCGACATTAGAAACTTTATAACTACATACAGCTACACAGTATTCATCAAAATCTTCCAATAATTCCTCGATTATTAGCTTTTGTTCATAAGAAAATCCTAGACTTAATGCATCTTTTTTTTCGTTTTCATTTTTGACAAGGGATATACCAATTGAAGATCCACTTCTAGATGGTTTAACGATATATTTTTCAAAAGGGATTAAAACATCATCTAAATAATCCTGATATGTATAAGTGATACTATTTGTAACTAAAATATCACTGCTTTTCAATAAATCATGAGTAAATGATTTATCCATAAATATTCCACTCGTTATTGCATCGCTTCCCACATAAGCTATATCATAATAATCTAATAATGTTGCACTTAATCCTTCTTCGCCATTCATTCCATGATTTGCGATAATAACTGAATCTAAAATTATTTTCTTTTTTTTCAAAAAATAACCATTTTCAGTTAATTCTATTTTCTTTAATTTCTTAAAATTTTGATTTTTAAAATCGTCTAAAGTTAAATCGTTAGCTAAATACAATTTTTTAAATTTATCATAATATAATAAATCAACTTTATATTGGTTTAAATAATCCAAAACCTGAAATGCTGTAATTATTGAAATCTCATGTTCACAACTCTTATTTCCAAACATAATTCCTATTCTTAACATTTAAATCCCACCTTATATAGATCTGGCAAATCATTTTCAATTAATAAAACTGTTTGCTCTTTTTTCTTTATTTCTAAATACAATTTATATGCGTCCATATAATTTGCTAATACATAAACCTCTACTTTGTTCTCTAATTTTTTATATAATTTTCTAGTTTGAAGATACCCTACTAAAATAACTATTTGACAATTTTTTAATATGGATTCTGCAAATTCAGTATATATATCATCATCATTTTTTAACTCTACAAAACCTGGAGTAATTAAAATCTTTTTCCCCTTATATCCATTTAGAAAGTTTAAGGCTGAAATAGCTCCTTTAATATTGGCATTAAATGAATCATCAATTATTACATGTTCATTATCAAATTTAGGAGTCAATCGATGCTCATAATTTTTTAAGAAGGCAATTTTATTTTTTATATATAAATTGTCTATACCTAAATATCTTGCATAAGCAATACACGCTAAAATATTTAATATTTGATGCTTACCACTTACACTAGTTTCTATATTGATTAAAAATTTATCATGATAATAAACATCAAAAGACATATCTTTAGTTATATTTATATTTTTTGCTTGATAATCTCCATATGTAAAGCCATAGGTAATCATCGTTGCTTTTGTTTTATATTGATAATTTCTTAAATATTCATTTTCGAAATTCACAATTGCAATGCCATTTTCATTTAATCCTTCAACTATTTTAGTTTTCTCGTTCAATATATTGTTAATATTTTTAAATGTTTCTAAATGCATTTCCCCAACCTCAGTAATTATCGCAACATTTGGCTTTATGAAATCCATTAACTTTGCAATATCATTTGTTTTACTAGCTCCAAATTCTAAGATTAATATTTGTGCTAATTCTAAATAATTATCATTTATAGTTTTGGCTAATCCCAAAGGCGTATTATAGGATTTTATTGAAGTTATAACATTATATTTATCTTCTAAAATTGAATTTAGGAAATGTTTAGTTGATGTTTTACCATAAGAACCTGTTATTCCTATAATTATATTATTAAAATCTATCAGTTTCTTCTTAGCTTTTTTTATATATCTTTTTGATAGAAGTTCTTCAATTTTAGATATGATAAATAGAATTGGAGTAATAAGAAATGATAAAAATAATAAAATAACTAAATTATAATCAATTGGAATAAACCAAGAAATAGTTCCAATAATCAAAAAAAGGAATAAATATAAACGTTTTAAACGATTTGTAAACTTTAATTTTACTTTGAATTTTAATTTGAAAATTAATATATAAATTAATGAAAATAATAAAGAAACTAAATAAACTAAATCATTTTTGAGAATTATTGCAACAATAAAAAAAGCGCAACTAAAAAATTCATCATAAAAAAAATTTTTCAAATGATATTTCGAGTAATGAAAAAATTGATAATGAGATTGTTGATAAATATTTAAAATACTATATAATTTTATTACTAAAATAACCCAAAATAAATATATCAATTTTTATCTCCCTTTATAAAAACATCTATTATACTATTAAACTTAATATAATCTTCTAAATATGGAAAATGACCAGTATTACTAAATTCTATTAATGTTGCATATTTAATTAAATCGCGCATTTTTCTGGCATCATTTATATTTACTTCTTTATCATTTACACCGTGAATAATTAAAGTAATAGCATTTATTAATTTCATATCCTCTTTTAAATCTTCATTTACGGTTTTTACTAACATACGTCTGTTAAGATTACTGGCTGCAAGAAAATCTTTAGATCCCATTTTTATTTTCGAATTAATTTTTTTCATTCTTTTATAAAAAAACTGTTTTATTCTTTTTTTCATTGATAATTTATTTCTAATTCCTGCACTACTAACTAATATCAATTTATCGACTTTATATATAGATGAGTATTTTATCGCAATTCTTCCACCATATGAATGTCCTAAAATTATTGGGCATTCAATATTAAATAATAATATAAATTTTCTTAATATTTCTGCGACTTCTAAAACACTATATGCTTCATCTATCTCACTTTCTCCAAAACCTGGTAAATCAATTCTATAAACTTTATAATTAGTTGAGATATGATTATATAGTTTATCAAATGTATAGCGATTAGCCCCCCACCCATGTAGTAAAATTATACACTGTCCTTCTCCTTTCACATCATATGCAATTTTTAATTTATCTATCATTACTCTCATTTAAGACACCCAATAAATAATATGCCGTCTTAATAAAAATTATTTGTATTTTTTGTTGTTTAGGTTTATATTAATAAATGAGGTATATATTATGGAATTGAAATTAATTAAAAGTAATGAAGAAATACTTGATTTAGCTCTAATGGCAAAAAACATATGGCATGAGTGCTACAAAAATATTATAAGTTATGAACAAATCGATTATATGACTGATTTATTTCTATCTTTAGACAGCATTAAAAAAACTATAGATGACGGTTATAATTATTATTTCATTTATCAAGATGAAAAATTGGGTTTTATAAGTTATAAAATTTATGATGAATATATTTATTTATCTAAATTTTATGTTGATAATAAGCACCGTGGAAAAAAAGCATCAAGTTTTGCACTTAAGCATATATTAAGTTACGGTAAAAAAGTTAGATTGAATGTAAATAAATATAATGAAAATTCTATAAAAATATACAATCATTTTGGGTTTAAAATTATTTATGATGAAATAAATGATATTGGGAATGGTTATATAATGGATGATTACGTGATGGAATTATTAAATAATAGTGATGTTTAATCATCACTATTTTTATTTTAAAAATAAAAAGGTAAGAAAAAATCTTACCTCTAACCTATTGAATCTGTCATTTCAAGTTTTATTAGTCTATTTAACTCTACAGCATATTCCATTGGTAATTCTTTACTAAATGGCTCAATGAAGCCCATTACAATCATTTCCGTTGCCTGTTCTTCTGTTAAACCCCTACTCATTAGATAAAATAATTGATCATCTGAGACTTTACTTACAGTCGCTTCGTGTTCAATAAAAATATCTGGATTTGCTCCAATATTTGTAGGTATTGTATCTGATGATGAAATGGAATCTAAAATTAATGTATCACATTCAACATGACTTCTAGCTCCACTAGCATTCCCTTGATGTGATATTAATCCGCGATAATTTACTTTTCCGCCACCACGACAAACCGATTTTGAAATTATAGTGGATGTTGATTCTTCACCAATATGAATCATCTTAGCGCCAGTATCTTGGATTTGACCAAGACCTGCAAAAGCTATCGATATAGTTGTTCCCTTAGACCCTCGCCCTTTTAAAATGCACGCTGGGTATTTCATATTGATTCCTGAACCGATATTACCATCAATCCATTCCATATGTCCATAATCATCAACTAATGTTCTTTTTGTAACTAAATTAACTATATTATTTGACCAATTTTGAACTGTTGAATAACGACAATGAGCATTTTTTCCAACAAATATTTCTACTACTGCTGCATGTAGTGAATCTTTTGAATATTGAGGAGCTGTACACCCTTCAACATAATGAATATCAGCACCGTCATCAACAATTATTAATGTTCTTTCAAATTGACCCATTCGTTCACTATTAATTCTAAAATATGATTGGACTGGTTTCTCGATTTTAACGCCTTTAGGAACATATATGAATGATCCACCACTCCATACTGCGCTATTTAAAGCAGCATATTTATTATCTGTTGGCGGTACTAAAGTTCCGAAGTATTTTTTAAATAATTCTTCATGTTCACGAAGTGCCGTATCTGTATCACAAAATATTACGCCTAAATCATCTAATTCTTTCAAATTATTATGGTATACTACTTCACTTTCAAATTGAGTAGATGTTCCAGCTAAAAACTTTTGTTCTGCTTCAGGTATTCCTAATTTTTCAAAAGTTTCTTTTATTTCTGTTGGAACTTCTTCCCAATCATTCTCAGTACCTTTTGTTGATTTTATATAATAAGTATATTCGTTAAAATCAATTGAACTCAAATCGGGTCCCCATTTAGGATTATTCTTAGTTTTAAATGCTTCATAACTTTTTAAACGAAATTCCCTCATCCATAATGGTTCTTTTTTAGTATCGCTTATAAACTTAACAACACCTTCATTTAAACCCTTACCACTATCAATAACACTTTTGGTTTTTGTATGAAATCCGTATTTATAATCATCAACAAGATTGTCCATTTTATCTTTACTCATGATTTTTTACCTCAATTATAGCTTTCTCAATTGCTTTCCAAGATAATGTAGCACATTTAATTCTGGCTGGAAATTGACTAACGCCTCTATATGCAACAGCTTCACCCAATTCTTCTTCATGTGTTATTGCTTCACCTTTAATTAAAGTATAGAATTCATTAATTAATATACTTGCTTCATCAATCGTTTTATTAATTAAAGTATCACTCATAACTGAAGCGGATGAACAACAAATTGAACATCCATGTCCATCTTGTCTAACATCCAATATCTTTCCATCTCCAATTTTAATTTGAACAGTCATGTCATCACCACAAGATGGATTATTTAAATGGACTTTTAAATATGTTTCATCATCTAATAAACCCTTGTTTTTAGGGTTTTTAGCATGATCCATAATAACTGCTCTATATAATTGTGTTAAATCCATAATGTTCACCTCAATTTAAAATTCACCAAAAAAACTAACCGCTTCCTCTACCGCTTTTATAAATCTATCGACATCATTTAATGTATTATACATATAAAAAGATGCCCTTACTGTTCCTAGCTCGTTTAACCAAGATGTTATTAATTGCGCACAATGATGTCCTGCACGAATGCATATATCATTTTTATCAAATACTGAAGCTGTATCATGTGGATGTACGCCTTCAATATTAAATGATATTATTCCTGTTTCACTAGTTTCATTAAATACTTTTACACCTTTAATAGTTTTTAGTTTGCTTACAGCATATTCTTTTAAACTATGCTCATATTTACCTATTTCATCTAGTCCTATTGAATCTAAGAATTCACAAGCTCTTCCAAGTCCTATTGCCTCAGCAATAATTGGAGTCCCAGTTTCAAATTTATAAGGTGCATCTTTAAATGTCATCGAGTTTCTAGTTACAGTGTCAGCCATATCTCCACCAAATTCAATTGGTGACATTTTAGACAATATTTCTTTTTTACCATATAAAACTCCGATTCCAAAAGGACCACACATTTTATGACCTGAAAAAGATAAGAAATCGCAATCTAATTCTTTAACATTAATTTTCATATGTGGAACTGCTTGAGCACCGTCTACACTTACTACTGCTTTAACTTCATGAGCTAATTTAATAATTTCTTTTATTGGAGTAATATACCCCATTACATTGGAAACATATGTCAAAGCAACTACTTTAGTTTTATTTGTTAAAACTTTTTTAAAATTTTCAACCGTTATACGTCCCTCGATATTTAGTGGAATATATACTATTTTTGCTTTTTTCTTTTTCGCAATATTAAACCAAGGCATATGCGATGAATGATGTTCTAATTCACTAGTGATTATTTCATCACCTTCATTAATGAAATCTTCACCGTATGAACTAGCAACTAAATTAAGTGCGGAAGAGGCTCCTCTTGTAAAAACTATTTCTTCAAATGAAGCATTAATGAAACTAGCAACTTTCTCTCTTGCTTGTTCATATAAATCTGTTGCCTCATAAGATAGTTTATAAACACCTCGATGAACATTCACTCCGTGTTTAGAGTAAAATTCATTTAGGGTCTCAATAACGCATGTAGGTTTTAAACTTGATGCACCGCTATCTAAATATACTAAATTCTTATTCTCATTTAATACTAAGAAATTCGAACGAATTTCATCAATGTTTAACATAATGATCACCCTAAATTATATTTTTAATACTATTTTCTACTTCTTCTTTAAGATTAAAATCTTTTATACCATTTATAAATGGATTAATTGTTCCTAATAAAATTAATGTGAAAGCTTCTTGTTTATTAAGCCCTCTGCTCATTAAATAAAACAATTGTTCATCAGACATTTTACCGATTGTAGCACCATGATAAGCTTTTACATCGTATTCATCAATTAATAAAATTGGATTGGTACTAATTTTTCCATTGTTAGTAATTATACCTTTGCTTAATTGTGAACATGTTGACCCTTTATTACCTTGAGTAATTTTACCTGTTGTATTAAAGTTAATAAATGCTTTATCTAATGCAACACCAAAATTATTTATTTCACTATATGTATGTTTATTATTATGATTAACTATTTGATTAAAAGTAGCATTATTTCCTTTATTAATTGCTAAGCATGAATATATTAAACTTGCATTCGTTTCATTTAAATTTATTATTAGATTATTATCATTTTCATTCAAATTTATTTCCAATAATTCTAATTTTGAATTTTCTTTTAAATTGAATTCTCTATTTGTTCTTTGTTTAAAAAATGAGACTATTTGATAATTTATTATTAAATCATCAAATATATTTATTATTAAATTACTATTATTTATATTCTTTTCAATTATATTTAAATTTGCTTTTACATTTATAATAATTTCATCATTATTATAGCCTTCAATAAATAAAACTTCAGTTGAATCATTGATAGTAATTATATTACGCTCTATTTTTATATTTTTATTAGAGCATTCAATTTTACCATCAATAATTTTAATCATGTTTACTACCTTGCACTGCACATGATCCAAGTACTGCTTGAGCACGTTTCTTTTCTTGTACTTCAATATCTATATTTAACTCTTCTTTAACCCAATCGTAACCGAATTGATCTATTTTTTTAATTAATTCTTTTCCGCCTGTTAAAACTATACGTCCATTAATCATTATATGCACAAAATCAGGCTTGATATAGTCTAATAGTCTCTCATAATGTGTTATTAATAAACAGCCAAAATCTTGATTTACCATATTACTTACGTTTTCTCCAACGATTCTAAGTGCATCAACGTCTAGTCCTGAATCTATTTCATCTAGTATCGCAAATTTAGGTTTAAGCATTTTCATTTGTAGTATTTCATTACGCTTCTTTTCTCCACCACTGAATCCATCATTTAAATAGCGGTGTGGTAAATCTGCTGGCATTTTTAATTCTTCACAAGCTTTATCATAATTTCTTATAAAAGTGAATAAAGGAACATCTTTATTTGAAGTAGCTTTCATGGCAGTACGCAAAAAATCACTGTTTGTAACTCCAGATACTTCTAGTGGATATTGATAAGCTAAAAATAACCCCTTACGAGCTCTTTCATCGACTTTTAATGTCATAATAGATTCATTATCCATTAAAATATCACCACTTGTTACAAGATATTTTGGATGCCCCATAACAACTGAAGAAAGTGTTGACTTCCCTGTCCCATTTGGACCCATTATAGCATGTACTTCACCTGTATTAATTGTAAGGTTTATACCCTTTAATATCTCTTTATTTTCAATTTTTGCATGTAAGTTTTTAATCTCTAATGTATGATTTGCCACAATATCACTCCTATATTTTTTTGTTAAATTATATTTAATTTAACCTAACGCATTTAAAATTATACTATAAACCTTTATTCATTACAAGAAATATGACTTTTATAATGGTAATTTAAGGAAAAATAAAAGTCAATTTTTGACTTTTATTTAATCTATGCGATTTTGTTTTAAAAATTCAATTTCTTTTTTATATCCATCTAATTCATTAGGTGTTTCTAAGAAAAAAGGAATGTTTCTTAATAATGGATGATTGATGATTCTAATAATTGCATCTTTACCAATTGTTCCACTCCCAATTATCTCGTGTCGATCTTTTTTAGAATCATAATCCATTTTTGAATCATTTAAATGTATTGCTTTTAATTTTTTAAGGCCGATTATTTGATCAAACTTGTTAACTACACCATCTAAATTATTAACTATGTCATAACCAGCACTATAAATATGGCAAGTATCTAAGCAAACACCTATTTTATCTTTATAAATAACACCATCAATTATTTGTTTAATTTCTTCAAAAGTGATACCAATTTCAGATCCTTTACCAGACATAGTCTCAAGTAAAATTATAGTTTTTTGTTCAGGCGAAATAACTTCATTTAGTATTTCAATTGTTTTATTAATACCAGTTTCTCTATCAAGCGTTGTATGGGAACCTGGATGAAAATTATATAAAGGATTTGGAAATTTTTCTAAAGTTTTAATATCACCCTTAAAAACTATTTTAGCAAAATCACGAGTAGACTCTGTTGCTGAGCATGGATTTAAGGTATATGGGGCATGCGCAAGAGCAATTATATTATGTTCATTTGCATAATCAATAAAATTTTTTATGTCAATTGGATCAACCTCTTTTACACTTCCTCCACCTTGAGGATTACGTGAAAAATATTGAAAGCAATTACCTCCAATTGAATTTATTACTTTAGCAGCGTTATAATATCCGCCGGTTATTGATAAGTGACAGCCTATATAAAACATAAGATCAACTCCTTATTTAAAGTATAACAAAATTATTATGAAATATCAAGAAAAAGGCGTGCCTAAAAGATAATGTATAATAATTAATAAAAGCAAAGAAAGTACCTTTGCTTTTACAATATATTTTTTTCAAACTAAACCATTCCAACTAATTTCTAGTTTTACTTCTTCTATATTCTTTGCATTTACTTCAACTACATATACTAATCCAGCCATTGCAGTGGATAGTCCAGCTATGTATTTTAAATTCAAATATAAAGTAGATTGCTCTTTAGTTAAATCAGTTAATTCGTATTTATTACCAGATGAACTTGAATATATTTCAAGAATGATTAAAGTATTCTTATTAAAAAAAATTTTATTATACTGAATTAAATATTTCTCCTTTTCTACTTTATATTTATCGTAAGAATCAACAACATTATACACATATTCTTTATCTCGTTGACCATTATCGTTTAAAAAATACATATTACCGCTTAATACCTCATTACTACAACTTGTTAAAAATATTAAAAACGTCGTAATTAAAAATAATAATTTTTTCATATTTAATCCCATCCTAAATTATAGATTACTTTACTTTATTTTAACATATTTATCTATTTTTTTAATAAAATTCATTTGACAAGTATTAATAGAGTAAATAAACTAAAAAAAGATTGACTTCAAATTGAAATCAATCTTTAATATAAAATTATTCAGCTTTAGCCATTGCTTCATATTTAGCATAACGCTTCTTAGCATCAGCTAAATTTGTTTCAAGCAATTCTTGAGCCTTTTCTGGATTAATCTTAGCTAATTGGTTGTAACGGCCTTCATTCATTAAGAAATCATTATATTTTGACCAATCAGGTTCTTTAGAATCCATAGTAAATGGATTTTTACCTTCTAAAGCTAGATCTGGATTAAATCTAAATGTTGGGAAGTATCCACATTCAGTAGCTAATTTAGCTTCCATTTGACTCATGTATAAACCACTCTTAATATTATGAGCAATACATGGTGAGTAAGCAATAATAATAGATGGTCCTTTATATGCTTCTGCTTCTTTTAATGCTTTAATAACTTGGTTAGGGTTAGCACCATGAGAAATTGTAGCAACATATACATGTCCATAGCTCATAGCAATTGAAGCTAAGTCTTTCTTCTTACCAGGTTTACCAGATGCTGTAAATTTAGCAATTGATCCAGTACGAGATGATTTAGATGATTGTCCACCTGTATTTGAATATACTTCAGTATCTACTACTAAAATATTAACGTCTTCTTGATTAGCGATAACATGGTCAAGTCCACCGTATCCGATGTCATAAGCCCATCCATCTCCACCAATAATCCATTGAGAAACTTTTACTAAGTAATCTTTTAATGATAAGATTTCTTTAGCAAAGCCTTGATTAATTTGTTTCATAGCTTCAACTATTTTTGGAGCTAATTCTTTAGTTTTTTCTCCAGATGCACGGTTAGCTATCCAATCTTCACATAATGCTTTTGTATCAGCATTCATAGAATCTATATTGTTAACCATAACATTTTGAATACGATCTCTTAAAGTTTCAACTGCCATTCTCATACCGAATCCAAATTCAGCATTGTCTTCGAATAATGAGTTAGCCCAAGCTGGTCCGCGACCTTCACTATTTGTTGTATATGGAGTTGCAGGGAATGAACCAGAATAAATTGAAGTACATCCAGTAGCATTCGCAATCATCATGCGATCACCAAATAATTGTGATACTGCTTTAACATATGGAGTTTCTCCACATCCAGCACATGCACCAGAGAATTCAAATAATGGTTTAGAGAATTGAACATTCTTAACATTATTAGTTCCAGCGATGTCACCTTTATAAGAAACTTTGTCATAGAAGTGAGCAGCAATAGTGTCTTCTTTAGCATCACGAGCTTTTTGAATAGTGTGAGGTACCAAAGCTTTAACTTTAATTGGATTTCCATCAGCGTCTTTTGCTGGTTTACCAGGACAAACAGTAATACATACTCCACATCCAGTACAATCTAAGATTGATACTTGAAGTGTATATTTGTATCCTTTAAATCCTGTTGCAGGAAGTAATACTGAACCTTCTGGGGCATTAGCTTCTTCGGCTTCAGATACTAAGAAAGGACGGATACAAGCATGTGGACATACGAATGAACATTGGTTACATTGAATACATGCATCAGAGTTCCATGCAGGAACGTGAGTTGCGATTCCGCGTTTTTCATATGCTGCAGTGCCTTGAGGCATATGAGCATCTGTATAATCTTTAAATACTGAAACTGGTAATGAATCACCATCAATAGCATTGATAACATCTGCAATTTCACGAACAAATTTAGGGCGTGACATATCAACAGTTTTTGTTTCAGCTTCTAGGTTAGCCCATTCTGGGTTTACAGTAACTTCAATTAATTTATCGCCACCAAGGTCAATTGCCTTACAGTTTTGATCCACAAGTTCTTGTCCTTTTTTAGCATAAGTCTTAGCAGCAAAGTCCTTCATGTGTCCTTTTGCTTCTTCGAAATTCATTACATTTTGATTTAATTTAAAGAAAGCTGATTGCATTACAGTATTAACACCTAATCCTGAACGGAATCCACATTCTTTTGCAGCCAAGTAAGCATTAATAATATAGAATTTTGCCTTTTTCTTAGCTAAAATTGCTTTATATGAATTAGGTAAGATATTTTCAATATTTTCTTTAGTAGTTACAGTGTTAAGTAAGAATGTTCCACCATCACGTAAGCCTTTAATCATATCGAATTTTGCTAAATAAGCATCTAATGAACAAGATACGAAGTGAGGTTTATTTACTAAGTAAGTTGAACGAATAGGATTTTTAGAGAAACGTAAGTGTAAGCGTGTAGATCCACCTGATTTTTTAGAGTCATAAGCTGCATAGCTTTGAGCATATAAATCAGTATAGTCACCTACGATTTTAGAAATATTTTTACAAGCACCAACTGTACCATCAGAACCTAAACCGAAGAATAATAATTCTGTTGTTGTTTTATCTGCTGTATCAATTGACTCAGAATAATCTAATGATTTAAATGTAACGTCATCGTTAATACCAACAACGAAATGATCCATTGGATTTTGGGCACTTAAATTTTTATAAACAGCATAAATCATATCTGGAGTAGTATCTTTTGAAGATAAACCATAGCGACCACCAATAATTAGTGGAGCATTATTTGTTCCATAGTATACGCTCTTAATATCTAAGTATAATGGTTCGCCTAATGAACCTTGTTCAATAGTACGATCTAAAACAGCAATTCTCTTAACTGTTTTTGGCATTGCTTCTAAGAACATTTCAGTAGCGAATGGACGGTATAAATGGATAATTAATAATCCAACTTTTTTACCTTGAGCCATCATATAATCAACTACTTCTTGAGCACATTCTGTAACTGAACCCATTGCGATGATTACATCTGTAGCATCTTTAGCTCCATAGTAAACAAATGGGGCATAGTTACGACCAGTAACCTTAGAAATCTCAGCCATATAATTAGCAACAATTCCAGGAACTTTTGCATAATAAGTATTTTGTAATTCACGAGTTTGGAAATAAACGTCGTCATTTTGAGCTGTCCCACGGCTCTTTGGATGTGCAGGATTTAGGGCTTCTGCTCTAAATTTAGTTACTGCATCATAATCTAATAATTTATCAAATACACTGTAGTCAATTGGTTCTACAGTATTTACTTCATGTGAAGTTCTAAATCCATCAAAGAAATGTAGGAATGGAATGCTTGATTTAATTGCAGCTAAGTGTGCAACTCCTGCTAAATCCATAACTTCTTGTACTGAACTTGATGCTAACATTGCAAAACCTGTTTGACGACAAGCCATTACGTCTTGGTGGTCACCAAATATTGCTAATGATTGTGCTGCTAATGAACGCGCAGATACATGGATAACTCCAGGTAAACATTCTCCAGCGATTTTATACATATTTGGAATTTTTAATAATAAACCTTGAGAAGCTGTATAAGTTGTAGTTAATGCTCCTGCTTGTAGTGAACCATGAACTGTTCCTGCTGCTCCTGCTTCTGATTGCATTTCAACAATCTTTACTGGCATACCAAATAAATTCTTCTTACCTACAGAAGCCCATTCATCAGTATACTCTGCCATTGGAGATGACGGAGTGATAGGGTAGATCCCAGCTACTTCAGTAAATGCGTATGAGGCATAAGCTGCTGCATAGTTACCATCTATGGCCATTCTTTTTAATTCTTTACTCATAATATCCTCCTATTGAGATAACTTTTATGTACCATAGATTATTATATACCTTTTATTTGTTTTATTCAAGGAATAAAGCAACAAATTTCAGCAATGTCCGAAGTTAAAATAAAAAAAATAGTCTATGATAAGACTAATTCTTCTATCAATTTAAACTCATTACCAATTCTTACAATTTTATCATTTAAATTTGCTTTATCGATAACAAAGCTTATATCTTTTTGATTTACATTGAATAATTTAGGTTTTTCTTTATATTCTCTAAATATATCAAAAACTTTGCCTAATAACTCATTATTGTTATTTTTATTAATTATATAAATTGACATTTTAACAACATTTAAATCTAATTCAATAAATTTTTTCCATTTTGTCAAAAAAATATCTAAGAATTTTTTTTGAAATAAAAAGTTAAGTTCTAAATCTCCAATATTCATCATTAATATAGGTATTTTTTCATCTCTTAGAAAAGTAAAGACATCTTTTAAATTCTTACAATAAAATTTTGCTAAAAATACATCTTGATACGTTGCAATTCCACTTACACTATTATTTATCATATATGTCCACCTCTTAGGACAATATATGCTTTCATTTCTTTATTTATACTTCTTTATTTAAGTAATTATCAATTTTAACTTTATTTTCTATTTTTAATTCCCCATAAGGCATTCTCGCATTTCCTACATTAAATCCCATTTTATTAAGTAAATATTTAATCGGAATAGGCGATACTTCAACAAACATCAATTTGAAAAAATCTAAATTTTTCAAATAAATATTTAACGCTTTTTCATTTTCATTATTAAAATAATTCTTTATAATTTCAGTTGATATAGAAGGAAAAGCATTAGCACACACACTAATAATTCCACTTGCACCTAAAGAAAGAGAAGGTAATAATAATTCATCATCTCCTGAATATAAAGCAAAATTTTCATTTACATATTTAGCAATTTCTTTTTGATAATTTATATCAGAAGATGCCTCTTTAATCCCAATAATATTAGAATGATGGCTCAATTTTTCCACTATATATACTGGAATTGACATTCCTGTTCTTTTTGGAACATTATATAATATAATTGGCTTATTTAAACTATCAGCTATTCTTGTAAAATGTTTTAACAAACCATCATCATTTGTTTTATTGTAGTATGGAGTAATGACTAAATATGCGTAAATATCAAAAGCACTAAACAACTCAGCTTTTTCTATAACTTTATTAGTAATGTTACTAGATATTCCTACTAATATCGGAATTCTATTTTTTATTTTGTTACAAACAAATCTAACAATCTGCACTTGTTCATAATCACTTAAACTCTCACTTTCAGCTGTTGTTCCTAACAATAAAAGTCCATCAATATGAAATGATAATAAATAATCTATATGTTTATCTAATACTTTATAATCAATTTCATTATTAATATCAAAAGGCGTAGTTAAAGCGACTATAGTTCCTCTTAGCATAAAATCACTCTTTCAATATATTATATGAATAATCAAAAAAAAAGTGAAAAAAAACTAGCATTTCTGCTAGCATTTTTAAAAACAAAGACTATCCTCTTACGATATTTTTAGCCATAAGTCCACGTTCACCTTGTTCAACTTCAAAACTAACTGCTTCGCCTTCATTTAAAGACTTGTAGCCATCACCTTGAATTTGACTGAAATGAACAAAAACATCTTTGCCTTCTTCAGAAACGATAAAACCATATCCTTTTTCTGAATTAAACCATTTTACTGTACCTTTCATTTAAACCTAATACTCCTTCAAAATTTCTTTAATTTAAGATTTCTCTTATACTGATAGATAAACCTATCATAGCCCATTATAACTCTTTTTTATTTTTTTTACAAGTTATTTATGAAAAAAATAATAAATGTATACTTTAATATTTTATTTTAAAATAATTTTTAATATTCTCTAAAGATTTTATTAAAGTTTCTTGCTCTTCAAGTTTCAAACCAACAAATACATTATTTAGCATTGTTTCATGAAATTCATTATGATTTTTTAAAACTTCTATACCTTTTACTGATAATTCAATTAAAACTTTGCGGCGATCATTAATGTCGTTTCCTCTTATAACATACCCTTTTTTAACTAAGCGATCTATTGATGTTGTTAATGTACCAACTGTTATTCTTAACTTTTTAGCAACATTACTCATAGTTTTATCGTCAGTTAACGAAATCGCCTCTATAACATGAACTTCGTTCATCGACAAAAGAACTCCTTTATTTCTAAGTTCTTCTTCTTCAATATCTAAAATATGATTAAAAACTTCAACTAATAACTCATTTAATAATTCCTTTGTTTTATTCATTTATATACCTCTAAATCTTTGATATTCAAACTATATTTATAGTATATCATTTAAGAATATAAAATCAAGAAAATAAAAAGACGTTTTGAACGTCTATTCATCTTTATTATTTTTACGTGAATCGTATTTTTTTCTTTCAGTTGTATCTAAAATAAGTTTTCTTAATCTAATATTCTTAGGAGTTACTTCAACAAGTTCATCATCATTAATAAATTCTAAGCATGTTTCTAATGACATTACTTTTGGTTTCTTTAATACTACTGTTTGATCCTTACTTGAAGAACGGGTATTTGTTTGTTGTTTAGCTTTAACTGGATTTACAGCCAAATCTAATGGTTTTGGAGCCATACCAACAATCATGCCTTCATATATTTCTTCACCAGGACTTACAAACATAATTCCTCGATCTTCTAAAGCACCTAAAGCGTAAGCAGTTGTTTGCCCTTGAGCCATAGATACTAATACCCCATTAGTTCTTTCTCCAACATTTAATGTTTCATAAGGTCGATATTCTAAGAAACTATGATTCATAATTCCATAACCTTTTGTTATAGTCATGAATTCTGTATTAAATCCAATTAACCCTCTACTTGATACAGTATAAATTACTCGTGTTTGAGTTTCAGTATTTGACATCGATTCCATAATACCACGGCGATTACCTAACATTTCAATCACAGCGCCAATCGTATCATTCGGAGCGTCAATTACTACATATTCATATGGTTCATAATCCATACCATCAATTTTTTTAATAATTACTCGTGGACGAGAAACTTGAAATTCGAATCCTTCACGACGCATAGTTTCAATTAAAATTGATAAATGTAATTCTCCACGTCCTGAAACAACCCATTCTTCTGAACCGCTAAGTCTTTCAACTTTTAATGAAACGTCTTTTTGAACTTCTCTAAACAATCTTTCTTCAATTTTTGTTGAAGTTACAGCTTTTCCATCACGTCCAACAAATGGTGAAGTATTGGTTCCAAAAGTCATTTGAACAGTCGGTTCTGATATATGCAATTTTTCAAGAGGAGATTCAGCACCAACTTCACAAATTGTTTCGCCAACATTTACATCAGCTAATCCAGCAAAAGCTACAATATCTCCCGCATAAGCTTGAGCTACTTCTTCTTTTTCTAATCCTAAGAAACCAAATAACTTTTGAATTCTAAATTGTTTAATACTTCCATCTAAACGGCAGCAACTAACTACTTGATTCGCATTTATTGTTCCTCTACTAATTCTACCAATTCCAATACGCCCTTGGAAATCAGTATAGTCTAATAATGCTGGTTGAAGTTGTAATGCACCATCACGATCTTCAAGTGGTGCTGGAATTTTTTCTAAAATCAAATCTAATAAAGGTTCCATACTTGGGCTTTGTGTTGTAATATCTGGTGATAAAGAACATGTATTATTAACTGCTGAGGCATAACAAACTGGGAAGTCTAGTTCATCATCATCACAACCTAAATCAATGAATAATTCTAATACTTCAT
The DNA here is from genome assembly GCA_031549865.1 of Anaeroplasmataceae bacterium. GTDB lineage: Bacteria > Bacillota_I > Bacilli_A > Acholeplasmatales > Anaeroplasmataceae > JAVBPE01. Next base: position 57,643 of record JAVBPE010000024.1, read on the forward strand.
CAACAACTTCTAAAACTCTTGCACTTGGCTTATCAACTTTATTAATAACTACAATTGGTTTTAAATGGGCTTCAAAAGCTTTTTTTAACACGAAACGAGTTTGAGGCATTGTTCCTTCATAGGCATCTACTACTAAAACAACTCCATCAACCATTTTCATGATTCTTTCAACTTCTCCTCCAAAATCAGCATGTCCTGGAGTATCCAAAATATTTATTTTAGCATCTTTATATTTAATGGCAGTATTCTTCGCAAGAATAGTTATTCCTCTTTCACGCTCTATATCATTAGAATCCATAGCTCTTTCCGCTACAACTTGCTTATCTCTAAATGTATGTGAACTTTGTAAAAGTTTATCAACCAATGTTGTTTTTCCGTGGTCAACGTGTGCAATTATTGCAATATTACGAATATTCATGGATATACCTGCCTTATTTTCAAATTTTTAACATCTTATTATATCACAAAGGTTTAGAGTTTAAATATTTTTTTTACTGAAAGCGCAAACAAAAAGCAAAACCTATTTTTTGTTTTGCTTATAGCTTTTAATTAATATTCCAAAACAGTAAACTAAATCATTGTCTAATTCTTTTAAAAAATGAAAATATGTAGAAGCATATATAAATTTTTCTTGTTCAGATTTAAATATTAATTGTTCTAAAGATGATTTAAATAAAGGATGAGAATAATCATGAATATTTTGGATATATTGATGACTATCTATATTTTTATTTAAAAATTTAAATACACTTTTTAATAATCTAGGTAGGGGCATCTTTATTTCAAAATTAATATCTTTTGATGCCGACAACTCGCAAACCTTATTTATTTCATAGGCAAGGGCATATTCTTTTAATTCTTCGATATCTTTAGTTTGATTATTGTATTTTTCTAATTCATGAATTAAAGATATTCTCCATGCCAATCTATTTACTTTAATATCATTGTTATTAAATACTTTCTTAAATTCAATTTCTAATTTTTTCAGTTCTTCTTTATATGTATATGTTTGATAAAAAGTATTATAAAGTCTCATAACATAATCATTAAAGAATGTGTTTTCTTTATTATTAACACAAATATTATAAATATTAGATAATAATCGATTAGACTCCGTATAATAATTTTCATATAAATCTTCAATTTTAATTACTTTTTCTTCAATTTCTTTACCAACATAAATATAATATTTAAATGAATCATTGCTTATATCTTCTTTTTTAAAAATGCAGTATCCTAAAATTTTCTCATCAAAAACTCTATTTGATGGATGGCCTACTACATCATTTCTAATATATTTTAATTCTCTTAATTTTTGATTTTGATTTATATTAATAAATGTTTTACTTTTTGTTAAGGCATAGGCCAAAGCATATAAAGAATCAATTGCGACAAATAGCCCTTGAAGTAATCCATATAATCTTAAAGACTTTTCACCTAAATCAAAATCTTTATTGATAGTTATTAAGAATGATTTTTGGGCTTCATTTGTCAAATCAAGTGCATAAAGCGCTGCTAAGGCTTGGTTATTTTCTTTTATTTTACCAAAACTGTAAAATTGGTTAATGAGTAAATCATTTTCTTTTACTTCATCTAATATATTAATAATACCACCTACTTTTCAATAATTATTAAAGGAATAAGCATTTCATCTTCAGTCATACCGGCATGATGACTTTTAAATATTTCTGATATTGGGTTATACCTAAAATATTTATCTGAAATAGCAACCCCTATATAATCTCCTAAAAAATCATCTATTTTAGGATTTATATTATTACTATTCCCTAAAAATCCATTTTTAATGAAATCTTCTTTTTTATATAAAGTATAAATATCATTATATTTAGAATTAAAATAAGTTGGGAATTCATTATAATACTCATTTTTAACTTTAAAAGTAATACATCTTGCATCATTTGAAGGATTTCTTTCTAACATATCATATAATTCTTTATTTAAGAATAAATCGATATGACTTACATTAACATGTCCATGATCAGCAACTACTATTATTGTAGTATTATTTGGAAAGAATTCTAATTTTTCTTCTAAGGTTTTATTTATATCAGTTATTATATCTTTAACTTCTTTAGTTCCATCTCCATATTCATGTAAGGTACTATCCGGATTATCCCAGTAGGCATATAAAAATGATTTTTTATTCTTTTTTTCTAATTTTATACAATTATCTAATAGTTCTTTAAAAGTCTTAGAAGGATTTTTTCCAAACGCTGGAAATACAACATCGTTATAAACTTTAAAATCTTCAAAAAAATAAGTATATGGTAAATAACTTTGTCTTATATCAACACCTGTTGGTTCCTTTGTAAAATAGTTAATACCTGTAAATAAAATTACATTTCTATTTAATTCTTTAATATAATTCTCCCATCCCGTCCAGCCTGTTTCGATTGGGGCTTTTCCACTCAATGTTGATACTGTTGCAGCAGACGTTGTAGATGGATATATCGCAATTAAATCCTTAATTTTATTTTTCTTTAAAATATCATTATCATCTAAATTTCTATTTAAACAAGCACTTCCTAATCCATCTAATAAAAGTAAAACAATATTGTCGGGATTTTTCCTATTTAAAGCTTCCAATACTTCTAAATCATAAGGTAAATTTGATTCTTCATGATAGAATTTTTTTATACTTTCTATTACCGATAGAATTGATGCTTCGAAATTAGGCTTTACTACTTTATATTTTTCCATATTATCACCACTTTTATTTTAACATAAAACTTTATTATTATGTTATAATAATTACAATAATATCTTAATAAAAATAGATGGAGGAAATTATGTCATTTGATTATAAAAAAGAGTATAAAGAATTTTATATGCCGAAAAATAAACCTAGCATTGTACAAATACCAAAAATGAATTACTTAGCAGTAAGAGGGCATGGCGATCCTAATTTAGAAAATGGAGAATATAGTCAATCAATACCTTTACTTTATTCTATTGCCTTTACATTAAAAATGAGTCCTAAAACAAATTATAAAATTGATGGCTATTTTGATTATGTTGTGCCTCCTTTAGAAGGTTTATGGTGGGTAGATGACTATAATGATATTGATTTAAGTTTAAAGGATAAATTTAATTTTATTTCGATGATTCGTCTTCCGGATTTCATCACAAAAAAAGATTTTGATTGGGCTATAAATGAAGCTACAAATAAAAAGAAAATTGATTTTTCTAAAGTTGAATTCTTTACTTATGAGGAGTCTTTATGTATTCAAATGATGCATATTGGCCCATATGATACTGAGCCAGAAAGTGTTAGATTAATGGATGAATATTTAGAGTCAAATGGATATTTAAAAGATTTTTCTGATTCTAGACTTCATCATGAAATATATTTAGGGGATCCAAGAAAAACAAAACCAGAAAATTTAAAAACTATTTTAAGACATCCAATACGAAAAAAATAAGGCTCAATTGAGTCTTATTTTTTTATAATTCTATTTCAATTATACGATTTAATTTAAATGTTTTTTTAAGATCAATTATTCTTTGATTTTTAGATCCTTTATATTTAAGTTCTAAGCTTTTTTCCTTATATATAAATTTACCATCAATTAAATAATCAATATTTTCTAAGAATTTTAAAATATCAGGGTTTTTATTATTTATAAGTTCTTCAAATAAGAAGCCTGTATAGCAAATAATATCATATTCCTTTTTGATATTTTTTGCTATATAAGCACATTCTTTAGGCTGTAAGAATGGCTCTCCTCCAGAAAATGTAACACCTTTTAAAAAAGTTGTTTGATTAATGTCATTTATAATTTCATCCATATTCTTCAAAAATCCACCATTTAAATCATGTGATTCTAAATTGTGGCACATAAAACATCCGTGAGTACATCCTTGGGTAAATATTACATAACGATATCCTGGGCCATCAACGATTGATTCTTCAACGATACCAGCAAGTCTAATATTATTTGATTCCATGTTTTATACGTTCTTTTACTTCTGCTAGTTTAGCATTATTAAAACGATCTAAAGTTCCTACTAAATAACCTGTAATTCTTCTAATACGTTCAAATTTCATTAATGATTCATCACGACCGCATTTCGGACATTGATCATTAATAATACCATTATATCCACAAACTGGATCACGATCTACCGGATGATTAACTGATCCATAACCTACATTTGAATCATGCATACAACGTACAACTTGAATAAATGCATCTATGTTCTTAGAAGGATCTCCATCAAGTTCAACATATGTGATATGTCCAGCATTTGTTAATTCATGATATTTTGCTTCAATTTGAATTTTTTTGAAAGCTGAGATTGGATAATATACAGGAATATGAAAAGAATTTGTATAAAATTCATGATTTGTAACACCAATAATATTACCAAATTTCTTTTTATCTATTTTTACAAATCTACCAGATAATCCTTCAGCAGGTGTTGCAATTAAAGAATAATTTAAGCCTGTTTTAAGACTCGCATCATCCATTCTATCGCGCATATGTTTAATTATTTCGTATCCTAATTTTTGACTCTCATCATTTTCGCCATGGTGTTTCCCTATTAATGATACTAAGGTTTCAGCAAGCCCAATAAATCCACATGTTAATGTCCCATGTTTTAAGACGGTTTCTAATGTATCATCCCATTTTAAATGTTCAGATCCTAACCATACACCTTGTCCCATTAGAAATGGAAAATTATAAACATGTTTAGATATTTGTACTAAATATCTTTGATAAAGTTGATCTATTACTAAATCAATTTTTTCATCTAAAAGTTTAAAGAATAATTCTAAATCATGATTAGCTAAAATTCCAAGGCGTGGTAGATTAATTGATGTAAAGCTTAAATTACCGCGACCCGTAACTATTTCATTATCTTTATCTGTATTACCAATTACACGAGTTCTACAACCCATATAAGCTACTTCTGTATTGATATCACCCGGTTTATAATATTGTTTATTAAAAGAAGCGTCAATAAATGAGAAATTAGGGAATAAACGTTTTGCAGAAGTTTCACATGATAATAAGAATAAATCATAGTTAGGATCTCCCTCATTATAATTAACTCCATCTTTAACCTTAAAAATTTGAATTGGGAAAATAGCAGTTTCTCCATCACCAAGTCCCTCTTGTGTTGCAAGTAATAAATTCTTTATAACCATTCTACCTTCACTAGAAGTATCTGTTCCATAATTTACTGATGAAAATGGTACTTGAGCTCCAGCACGTGAATGCATTGTGTTTAAATTATGTACAAATGATTCCATGGCTTGATATGTTTGTTTATCTACATCTTTATAAGATTCTTGATATGTAAATTTTAAAATAGTAGCAATACTATCTGATCCAAATGATGGGGCTAATATTTCCTTTAACTTTTCTTCAAAACCATTATTATTATCAATAATAGGATTCATGCTTTTGAATAATTCATCAAATTTAGTAACATCAAAAACTTGATTTAAGATTTGCGTTATTTTAATTAAATTATTTTTATAAGATTTTTTATAGCTTTTTCTAACTCCTGGAGCCATATCAAAATCAAATGCAGGAACAGATTGTCCACCATGTTGATCATTTTGATTTGATTGAATCGCAATACATGCAAGTGCAGCATATGAAGCTATTGATTTTGGCGATCTTAAATGCCCGTGCCCAGTAGAAAACCCATTTTCAAATAGTTTAGTTAAACTTATTTGACAACATGTGGTAGTCATATAATAAAAATCAAGGTCATGAATATGAATGTCACCATTTTCATGAGCAAAAGCATGATCGGATTTAAGTAAGAATTTCTTTGCAAATTCTTTTGATGCTTCGCTACCAAATTTTAGCATCATTCCCATTGGCGTATCGCCATCTATATTAGCATTTTCACGCTTAATGTCATTATCTTTTGTTTCATTAAATGTAATAGATTTATATATACTCATTAACTTTGTATTATTTTCTCTAACATTTGTACGATCTTGACGATATATAATATATCTTTTAGCGACGTTTAAAAAACCATTATCAATCAAAACTTTTTCAACGATATCTTGAATATGTTCTACACCTGGTGTTGAATTTTCTTCACTTTCTAAAATTGCATAAACATCACTAGCTAGCTTTGCAGACAAAGACTCAGAATAAATTTCTTCGCTTTGAAGTGCTTTTTGGACTGCTACCTCGATTTTATTTAAATTAAATGGTACTTTTCTCCCGTCACGTTTAATTATATGCTTTATCATAAAATCCACCTCAAAATAAAAAAATTTTCAAAAAATTACAATTAGAATAGTTCATTATTGAATACTTTAAATATAATTGATTTTGAATTATAAGTCAATAATAATAAAAATAATTTTTAATATGTCGTATAATGATTTATTTATAGTTTTCATTAATGCTAATTATGGCGTACTTTGGGCTTTTTTACTTTTTTTTACTTTAAAATAATTAATTTTTATTTTTTAATAAAAAGTGCTGAACTACACCATTTTTAAGTTTTTAGAAAGACAAAATTATGTTTTTGTACATGATTGCTTTCATTACTATTAATAATATTAATATGCATTTTAATAATTTTTATTTATGGTAAAAAGAAAATGCTATTCTTTGGATAGCATTTTTCTTTTTTTAATTAAAATAAATTAAATCCTGAGCGGTTACATGAATTACAGTGAATAGTTGGTAAATTATCAAAATAAATTTCAATGCAACGACAAATTAAATTTTCTAATGAGCAGTCTTGAATAATTTGTACTGGATCAGTATTTATAAAAGCTTGATAATAATTAATTTGGTTACAGCTATTTTCTCTTACAGTAATTCTCGCAACGTTAAATACTGCAGTTGGGATGTTACAAGGAGTAACTACTAAATCATAAGTATTTTCTCCTACAGGTTCTAAATCATATTTAAATAATGTATTGCAGCAAACAATTTCATTTTTTTTCTTAGGGCAACATGCCATAAAAAAAATCTCCTTTCATATTGTAATCAATTGATTACATTTTATAGTATGAAAGAAGTTTTTTTTTGACTAGGTTTTTATATAATATGAAGCTTAAACATGTCAGTACCTGTATTACCTATTGCTGAGCCACCAGTAATTATAACTTTATCGCCTGTTTTTATTATGCCCGTTTTCATGGCTTTTTCAATTGCATACATAAACAATTCATCTGTTGAATTCTTTTCTTCAGCATATACTGGTACAACGTTCCACGCTAAATTTAATTGTCTACAAGACTTTGGATTAACAGTAATTGCAATAATCGGGCAATTTGGTTTATAAGAAGATAAAGTTAATGCTGTTTGACCATTAATAGTAACGCAGATAATAGCTTGAGCATTCATTTGATATGATGCTCTTACTGCAGCATTACAAATAGTAGATACAAAATCATTTCCTAAATCTAAATTATTTTCATAGAAGCGCTTTTTAAAATTGATATCGTCTTCTGTAGCTAAGGCAATATCTTTCATTGTTCTAACACTTTCAATTGGATATAAACCAGCAGCAGATTCTCCACTTAACATTATTGCTGTAGTACGATCATAAATTGCGTTAGCAACGTCTGAAACCTCAGCACGAGTAGGACGAGGGTTTTGTTGCATTGAATCAAGCATTTGGGTAGCTGTTACAACGATTTTTCCAGCTTTAAAGCACTTAGAGATCATATCTTTTTGTAACCCCGGTAAAAGCTTAAATGGAACTTCTACACCTAAATCTCCACGAGCAACCATTACACCATCAGAATTAGCAATAATATCATCCATATTATTAATCCCTTCGGTATTTTCAATCTTAGCAATGATTTTAATTTTTTCTCCACCATTAGCTAATAATAACTCTTTTAAATCTAATAAATCTTGTTTTCTACGAACAAAAGATGCTGCAATATAATCGATGTCTTGACTTATTCCAAAAATTATATCTTTTTTATCTATTTCACTTAAATAAGGCATATCTATAATAACATTGGGAATATTTATACTTTTATGATTTGAAATATCTCCGCTATTTAAAACTTTAGAAATAACATCTTTATTTTCGATTCTAATGACCTCAAAACTGATTTTTCCATCATCAGCAAGTATTTTATCACCAATGCCTACAAACTGTGCTAAATTTGGATATGTTAGTCCAACAATTTTTTCATCGCCTTTTAAATTATAATCCGAAGAAAAAATAAATTCTTGACCTTCTACTAACTGAACTTTTTTATTTATAAAATCTCTTACTCGAATTTCTGGTCCTTTTGTATCCAATATTATTGGTAAAGGTAAATTATTTTCTTCGCGTATTCTTTTTACCCTATCGATTCTTACTTTTTGTTCTTCATGTGTTCCATGAGAAAAATTTAATCTTGCACAATCAAGTCCATTTAATATCATTTGACGTAATTTATTATCATCATCGATTGCTGGACCTAATGTACATATAATTTTTGTTTTGCGTAACATAAATTCACCTCATATTTATAATATCATATTATATAAAATATATAACTTAAAATCATCTAGTTTTATTTAAATATGAAATAATATCCTTTCTTGTGATTATACCAATAAAATAATTTCTATCATCAACCACTGGTACAAAATTTTGATTTATAGATAATGCAATAATATCTTCCATTTGTGAGGTAGCATTTATTACATCATTATCCTTATTACGATTTACTTCATGAATCGATTTATTTTGGGCTTTAGATAAATTAAAGTTCTCCTCTCTTTTAATATGCCATAATAAATCACCTTCTGTAATCGTTCCAACATATCTACCATCCTCACTTAAGATAGGAATGGATGTATAGCGATGAGCTTCCATTTTCTCCATGACCTGTCTAATTGAATAGGTATCATAGACATATTGAACTTCATTTTTCGGTTTTAAGAAAAACAATACATTCATATATCTTTACTCCTTCATATATATAATTATACTACATAATCCCAAATTTTTTATTCGAAAATTATGTTTTTTTATGTGAAAAAAAATACCCTAATAGATAGGATATTAGTTCTTAAGATATGGTACCTCGGGCCGGAGTCGAACCGGCACGGCTTCATCAGCCATGGGATTTTAAGTCCCACGTGTCTACCTATTCCACCACCAAGGCATATATCGCTATAATTATAGCATAATTATTATTTTTGTAAAGAATAAAAATCCACCAGTCTAACTGGTGGTTTTTCATTTTCGGGCATAGCCCTCTATTATTGGCTGCGCTTAGTAAGCGCATATGTGTAGCCTACCTATTGCATTTTTTATTTGCTACCCGTAAACGGGTCTCCTTCAAAAT
>JAVBPE010000028.1:0-21996 GCA_031549865.1 Anaeroplasmataceae bacterium
TCAGTCACTTGATAATATTCTCCTTTGTTATTTTATATTTGCAGTTGGCAGACTACTTTTATATTTTAACAAAGGTTTTTTTCTTTGCATAGCTATAAGCTTTTTTGAACCCCCAGACTATCTGGGGGTTTTCTATACAAAGAAAAAGCTATAATATTCATTATAGCTTCAAAATTAATTTATTTTGTTTATACCAGTTGCTCCACTATATAATTTGCAATCCTCTTTTGCGACATTCGCCATAGTTAAATAACTTACTTTAGTTATATTATTAACTGTATCATAATAAAATAACGAACTATCGGTATCAAAATTTTGGCCAAAAGTACAAGTGTTTTTAACTATTTGACTTCTACTTGAAACTTTTATAGCATCATTTGTCCCAGAACAATTTTGGAAAAAATCATTATATGATTTGCACACCCCAGCTCCATATGTTGAATCAGATACACTTAAAATAACATTCTTTGAATTCTCAAAATAGTTTGCTTCACTAAGTGCATAAGTGTTTGCTCTTAAACTCATACAAGACCCTGTTGTCCCATAAAAATAATTATTATAATAATGTAAATTAGCTTGTCTTGCTAATGGAAGTCTAGATTGGCAATCTTTGAAATAGTTATGATGAAAAGTAATATTTTTTTGTAAGTTTGAATTGCTTCCACCAACTAATCCAGTTTTTTTGCATTGGTTATACAAATTGTATGACATTGTCACATTGCTAATGCCTTTTAAATCTGTCGCTCCATCACCTGCATATTTATCTTGTTCGCCAGTTATATCCCAATTATTTTTACCAGCATTAAAAGTATTGTTGTGAATCCAAAATCCACTATACGTTCCTGGTTTACTATTATCACCATCAATACTACATGCATCTTCTGGGTTATTTGTAAATGTTAAATTTCTTACTTCTAAATTATTACACTTAGAAAAAGTCATTCCCCATTGATATAATTCAGCATCTTCATCTATTCCTTCAATCGTCAAACCACTTGATGATTCTTTAATATCCATCATATTAAAATATGAATCTGTATCATATACTTCTATACTTTTATTATTATTAGTATAAGTAGTTGTTGCCTTCGAATCTCTTGTAATTTTATTTGTTAATCCTTTAAGAATATCATTTGATTCAAAAGTATTTATAAAACAAGAATCATATTTAGTATTTTGTAAATCTTCGGTTATGGGGATTGGTTCAAACACTTTAACATTATATTGTGCAGTTGAAATTCTACCACTAATACGAATATTTAATGGAATATTAATGCTTTTTATGTTTGCCAAAATATTTCCAAGTCCTGTATATGTTTTTGAATTATGAGTAAATGTAACTGTGTTTTTATTTTCATTATTAACATAAATTACTTTTGCGTTATCTTTTAAAGTTCCATCTTCATTATATGCACCTATTTTATTTTTAGTAACTGTATTGAAAAAAGCGTACCCAGAACGGTCATAGGCACCTATTAATGCAGTTTTAGTTGAAGCATAAGTTGGAAATTCAATATCATTATTAAGAGGAACAACTTTAAATTCATAAGTTGTATTTTGTTTTAAACCAAGAAAATAAGCTTTATTATCTTTAATTAATTCATCGTCTAATTTATTATAATTAAGATCATGTTCAGATTTAAAATAAACATTATATGTATAACCTACCGCTAAAGCATCCCATTCAATTATTGCGTTTTCACTTCTTGCAATAACCTCTCTTATTACAACATTATTTGTTAATGGTATATATGGCGGAGAACTTGTAGTTTCTGTGCCACTGCTACTAGTTGTAGTAGAGCTTGTAGACATCGATGAAGTTTCAGTTTCACTACTAGTAGAACTTGAAGCTTCACTCGTTCCACTGCTACTAGTTTCCACTGTTGGCTCTGTAGAAGGTCGATTTGTAAAAGAACTTATTTCACTTAAACTACAAGAAGACATTCCTAAAGTAGTTGTCAATATCATTGCAAAGACACTAAAAATTTTATTCATTATTTTCACCATTATTTATACTACTTTTTTCTTCTAATTTAACTTCATCTTTAATTTTAATTTCTTTTTTTATTATAGGATTTTGCATGAAATTTGCGAATTTCAAAATATTTGCACTTTTGCCAAATACAAATATTATATCGTTTGTTTGAATTAAATCTGTTGCTTTTGGAGCAAACTCTTTTTTATCACGCATAATCAATAAAATATTTACATCAAATTTATTTCTAACATCTAAATCAATAATAGATACTGGTTCAATGTTTTGAGATATTAGTGTTTCAACGACACTATAATCTCCAATCAATTTAAAATAATCAGTGAAATTATCTGATATAATTCTGTTCGCTAATCTATCCCCAGCAATTTTTTGTGGAGAAATAATATCTGTTGCTCCTAATTTCTCATATATAGGTATGAATTGATCATTATCAACTCTAATAGTAATATGATTAATATTAAAATTTTTTAAAGTAGCATACGTTAAAATTGAAGCTTCAAACTTTGAACCAAAGCTTATAATGGCATGATCAACATTTTGTATACCAACACTTTTTAAAGCTCTTTCATTAGTTGAATCCATAATAAATGCTTGATTAACTAATAATGATGCTTTTTTTACAGCTTCCTCATCAGTATCTATAGCGATTATATCATCTGTAAATTTTGCTAATTCTTCTAATAATGATAAGCCAAATCGTCCTAAACCAATAATCGCAAAACTTTTCTTCATGTTGTCCCTCTTTTCTATCCTATTATAATTTTTTCTTCTACATATTGAATTAAATCGTCACCTTCTGCTAACGTATTACGATTTAATAAGCTTAAGAATGTAATTGGCCCTAATCTACCTACATACATTAAAATACATATAAATACTTTTGATATTTTAGATAAATATGGTGTAACATTCAATGACAACCCACAAGTAGAAAATGCACTAAATGATTCAAATATTATTTCTTCAAATGTAAAATTTTTATTTTCAATAATCATTATAACCAAGGCAATAAATAAAATTAAAAACAAAGAAAATGTAATTAATATAAAAGCTTTAAAAACTAAATTTTCAGAAATTTTTCTATTATGCGACTTAACTGTTTTATTTCCAAAGGCAAAAGTTATCATGGCAGTTATAACCGTATAAAATGTTGTTGTTTTTATTCCTCCACCTGTAGATGATGGTGAAGCCCCAATAAACATTAAAAATATCAAAACTAACAACGATGCTGAATTTAAGATATTTAAATTTATTGAAGTAAATCCTGCCGTTCTTGCGGTAACACTTAAAAATATTGCTTCTAAAAATGAAATATCCTTCCACATTAATAATTTAAAAATAATTGCACCAGTTATTAATAAAGTCAAAGTTGTTTTTAAAGCAATTTTTGAATGTAAACTTAATTTTTTAAATGATTTCTTATCAATTATATCAAAAATTACAATGAATCCAATACCACCGGTAATAATCATCATGGATGTTGATATATTCAATAAAATATTATCTTTATAGCTAATGAGACTAGTTGAACCAAATAAATCAAATCCAGCATTATTAAAACTAGAAATTGAATGAAATATTGAATAACCAAAAGCCGACCAAAAATCATACACTTGAATAAAAGCTATAAAGTTTAAAACTATGCCTACTGCTTGAATTATCAATGCTGTTTTCATTATTTTTCTAACTAATACTACTAACCCTTGAGATGTATTATGATTTAATGCCTCTTTAATCAACAAACGATTAGACAAACCTATCTTAAATCCAAATAAGGTAATTATAGTTATTACAATTGTTACAAATCCTAATCCCCCAAATTCAATAAGTATTGCTAAAACAATTCGACCAAAAATTGATAAAGTAGCACCTAAATCTGATACAGGAGTTAGCCCTGTAACACATACTGCTGAAGTTGAAAGTAATAATGAATCAATAAAACCTAAATTCATACCTTCCTTTGTTGAAATAGGTAGCATTAATATTAATGCACCAATTAAAATAATCCCTAAAAATGTGAGTAAAATTATTTTAAAAGGGGATGATTTTTTTTTATTGAATTTTTTAGTGTTTTTATCCATTATAAATTCACATCGCTTTATCTAAAAATTATATATTAATTATAATTAAAAGTCAAATAAATACCCTAATTAAAATGTAACAAATATCTCCATTTTTCATACTATAAAATGGTGATAATATGAATGAAATAAATAGACCTTCAAACAGAGGTTTAACAAATCAATCGATGAATAATCAAATGGGCTCTCATATGAATGCTCGCAAAAGTTCTAAAACAAAAGGTAAAAAAACAAAATAATAAAGAGGAGCAATTGCTCCTCTTTATATTTTTTTCTTATAATCCATAAAAGTGGCTTTTTTATCCATTTTAGATACTAATCTTGTCTCTTTGTAAAAAGGTATTTTAAATAATGTTAAAGGAAACATATGTTTTAAAATTATATCTTTTTCTATTTTATTTACAGAAAAATATTTAATTGCATTCTTATAGGCACTATTTGGATGTGTAAAGCCATGAGGTCTATGACCATGATTTTTACTATGCCAATCATATAAATAAAAATCATGAAGCATTGCACCCCTTACTAAGGATACAATATCATAATTTTTATTAGGATATTTTTTTGCATAACAATAGCATAAATATGCAACTGTAATCGAATGATCATAACAGCTTACTTTTCCATGATGAACATACTTCTTTATTTCATTATATTTTTCATTAAATACAAACTCACTTATCAGATTTTGAAATTCACCATCAAAAACATCGCTCACATTAATCACCCTATATATTATATATATATATTTTAAAATTAAACTATTTTTTAATAAAATTAATTATTTCATTAACTATTATTTCATTGTTTTCTGAATTAAGCATTAAATGGGATATTCCAGGCAATATCTTAGTAGTTATATGTTCACAACGTTCGCTAATGTATGCTAAAGTTTTCTTTGGAACCAATTGGTCCACATCACCCCATAATAACAACGTTTGACTATAAATTCTACCATTTTCAAAGTATGAATTACAATATTCAACAACTTCCATAAATTGAGCTATTGTTTCAGGCGTATAGTTTGGCAATAATTGCTTTACGGCCATATTAAGGCTTTTTTTATCATTAGCAACAAATGATTTTCTTTCGGCTTCAATTAATGCACTCTTAGTTTCTTCAAGATCTTTATTTAACCTTTGTTTCATGTAATCAAACCAAATTTGTAATCTTCGAAAACCAAATCTAATATTCAAAAATTTATTTGCTGGGGCTAATAATATTACTTTTCTAAAATTATAGTTAGTTGCTAAATAGGTTGCAATAGCTCCTCCCATTGAAAAACCTATTACATCTACTTCCTCATAATTTTTAAATAAATATTCGCATTCAAATACTACTTGCTTAATTGTGTCAATGGCATTAAAACCATATAGATGTTTTGATCCTGAATCATGTCCTGGATAATTTTTTATTTCAACATAATCGTAATACATATTTAAATGTGGTAATAAAGAAAAATAATCTTCAACGTTTGTTGCATATCCATGTAATAACAATACAGCACTACCATTCATAATAACACCACCTATACTTCTTTATTTTTAATTAATTTATTTTTTATTAATGTAATCGCAAATATTACCAAAAGCATTGTTAAAACACCTAAACTATCAATAATTACATCCTTTATTGCACCGCTTCTTCCGGATATAAATGTTTGATGATATTCATCAATAATTGCATTTAAAATACCACCAAATAATGATAATCCATATAAAATGAATCTATTTTTTATAAATGACAATGTTAAATACAATAATAACCCTAAGATAGCATATTCACTAAAATGAGCAGTCTTTCTAATTAAATAATTTGTTTTACTATCAATTACTTCTTTTTCAATTTCTGTTTTATATTCATAATCATCTATAATTACAGAGTTAACTTCTTTTGCTAATTTTCCACTTATGTTTCCAGAGGTAGTTCCACTTTGACTAGAAAACGAGAAAATAACTATTATCCAAATTATTAATAAACATAACATAATAAAATTAAAAATTTTAATAGTATCACTCCTCACTTTTATATTTATTATACTCTATAAAATAAAAAATAAGAACATTATGTTCTTACTTTTCTTTTTTATTATTTTACTAAAGCTTTTTTAAATAATTTATAAACTTCCATAATTATAACTATACTAAATGCCAATCCAATAGATATTGCTAAATGAGTAAGATCTAATGGCACAACATTAAATACATCGTTTATTCCATTTATATAGATTACTCCAAATTGAAGTAAAGCACCAACTATAAATGCATAGATTAACCATTTATTTTTAAATAATTTTTTATTTAAAATTGAATATTCACTCTTCATATTAAATGCATGGAATAATTGTGTCATCGACAAAGTTGCAAACGCCATTGTTTGGCCCATAGCTAATGAAACTTTATGACCAATAAAGAATGCGGCAATAGTTATACCACCAATAAATATTCCTTCAATTCCAATATGCCAACCTAATTTATTTGCAAAAAATGATTCATCTTTACCGCGTGGTTTATCTTTCATTAATTCATTACCAGCATCTTCCATACCAAGAGCAAACGCAGGAAGTGAATCTGTTATTAAGTTAATCCATAATAAATGAATTGGTAATAATGGCACTCCAATAGCTTTTCCTGTAATAAGTGCAATAACTGAAACACAAAAAATTGTCAATACTTCTCCAATATTACTTGATAATAAATATTTAACACATTTTTTAATATTTGCGTAAACGTTTCTTCCTTCTTCAACAGCTTCAATAATTGTTGAAAAGTTATCATCAGTAAGAATCATTGCGGCACTTTCTTTGGATACGTCTGTCCCTGTTATACCCATAGCACAACCAATATCTGCAGCTTTCAAGGCTGGTGAATCATTTACTCCATCCCCTGTCATGGCTACAACTTTGCCCTTCTTTTGCCAAGCTTTAACAATTCTAACCTTATCACTTGGAGCAACACGAGCATATACACTTATACGTTCTAATTTAAGATCTAATTCTTCATCACTAAGTTTTTGTAATTCATCGCTTGTAATTGATAAATCATTTTCTTTAAATATATTTAATTTACGGGCAATTGCTTCAGCAGTTACTACATGATCCCCCGTAATCATTATTGTTTTAATACCGGCTTCAGTAGCTTTTTTAATTGCTTCTTTAACTTCACTGCGTTCTGGGTCAATCATTCCAATTAGGCCAATAAATTGCATATCTTTTTCAATATCATTTATAGCAATATTAGCTTTAACTTCTTTAATTGCAACTCCAATTACTCTTAGAGCACTTGATGCCATGTGATTATTCTTTTCAATATCTTGATTTTTAATATTAAAACAAATATCGAAGATTCTATCAGGCGCACCTTTTGTGATTGCAAAATGCTTTGAATCTATTTCAATAATAACACTCATTAATTTACGATCAGAATCAAAAGGTATTTCTTTTATTCTTTTAACACTTGCTAAATCAAACATTCCCAGTTTATTATGCGCGCTAATTAAAGCTGTTTCAGTCGGATCACCGATTAATACTTCTTTTCCATTCACAACATTAATAATAGCGTCTGAACAAATTGCTGCATAACTCAAAAGTTTACTCTTTGTTTTTTCAGTATTCATTTCATGTGTTATACCATCATAATAAGTTACAACAGTCATTTTATTTTGAGTTAATGTTCCTGTTTTATCACTACATACAATTGATGTACATCCAAGTGTTTCAACCGCAGGTAATTTTTTAACAATCGCATTTTTCTTAACCATTTTATTAACACCAAGTGATAATATGATCGTTACAACAGTTGCTAATCCTTCTGGAATAGCTGCAACAGCTAAAGCCACTGCAGTTTTAAATGCATCTAAAGCATCTTCGCCTGTTAACATCTGAAGTGCAAAAACTACAACACAAATAACAATTGATAATATACCCATTATTTTACCAATTTGTTCAAGTTTATGTTGCAGAGGCGTAAGTTTATTTTCTTCTGAATTAAGCATTTGGGCAATCTTGCCTACTTCAGTATTCATACCTATTCCGCATACTATTGCAACTCCTCTACCATAAGTCACAAAAGTTGAAGCAAACATCATATTCTTTTTATCGCCAATAGCAGTTGTATCATTTATTTTATTACTATTTTTTTCAACTGGTACTGATTCACCCGTTAATGTAGACTCATCAACTTTTAAATTGAATGATTCAATTATACGACAATCAGCCGGAACATAATCTCCAGCTTCAACTGATATAATATCTCCAACTGTCACCATCTTAGAATCGATGATTTTTATCTTTCCATTTCTTAATACTTTGCATGTAGGAGATGATAATTTTTTTAAAGCCTCCAAAGATTTTTCAGCTTTATTTTCTTGGAAAACACCTAAAACGGCATTAAGTAAAACAACTAGCAAAATGATTAAACTATCTATCCAATCTTTTGGTTCAACAATGACACTGACTAAAGCGGCAATCAATAAAATAATTACTAAAATATCTTTAAATTGCAATAAAAATTTAATAAAGATATTTTGTTTCTTAGCTAAATCTAAAATATTTAATCCTTTTTCATTTAATCTTTTGGTTGCTTCTTCGTTACTTAATCCTTGTTTTTCATTACTTTTTAATTCTTTAATAACTTCATCTTTCGTCTTGTTGTGCATAATTTTCCTCCTTGAAAACAAAAAAAGACCTAATCAAAAAAAATTTGATTCTGGTCTTGCAAATCTCGTGGATGATTAAACCGGATATCTCTATCGTGCTGACGATTTAATCTAGGATGGCTCCTGTGCTACTCCCCATATCTATTATCATTATATTTTTTTTTAATTTTTTGTCAATATATATAAAAAATATAATTACCAGAATTTATTAAATAATAATTCTGTAAATAAAATATGCGAAATTAAGAGTTTTTATACATTTATTTCTTTTTTAATGCTTTTATAATATTAATAGTGATACTCAATCCTTCAAATACTGCAAGTATAATCAAAAACACTATTATTATAATAAAACTATTATTTTTTAAATTCATAATAATATTTGAATCTTCAAATAATAAATAATTAACATTATCAATTTTAATATCATAAACATAAAATATTTGATTATCACCTAAAACCCGACCTGCTTTAACAATAATTGTCGTAAATTTATCTATATTTTTTATAAATTCTTCAAACTTCAATATTCCAATTAATGATTTATCGATTATATAAGTGTTTTCATTATCTTCTAAAGTAAAATAAATGTCTTCATCTACTACATAATTATTTACATGGCCACTAACGTCTATAAAGCTATTATTATGAAATGATAAATATCTTGTAGCAATTATTATTGCGCCGATTATAATCAGGTAAAATATAAATTCCAATATTCTCTTCTTCATTCATATACCCCCAATAGTTCATTATATAATATTCTAAAATAGTTATATTGTTTGGGTTAATACATTTTTTACAAATAAAAAACTTGATCAAATTAATCAAGTTTAATTATTATTAGAGCAGGCTGATTCATTTAAAAAGATTTTTTTTAAATCAAAATCAATACTAATATCTATCCCCAAAGGTAATATTCCAGTTGGAAAGGCGTGTCCTATATTCACATTATATATTATCGGTAAATCACTTCTATTATATTCTTTCATAACTTTTTTATAAATGTTTTTATATTCCTCATAAAATTTTTCCTCTTGTGGTTTACCTACTAATATTGCCTTAATAACACTTAATATTCCTTGTGCCCCTAAATTTCTTAAATAGTATAAGACTAAATCTGGTGATGGTTTATCCTCACTAGTTTCAATTAATAATATTTTATCTTGCCATTCATCTAATTTTGGCCATATATTGGTCCCTACTAGCATAGGAAAAACATCAATACATCCCCCAAGCAATTTCCCTTTTACAATACCACTTCCCTCTAAAATTTCATAACCATGTGTCTCATCAATTAATTCTTTACCCTTATTTATATTTTCTTGTTTCCATATAACATAATCTTTTGACCATTGCGGACTACTTTTTATTTCGTAATTAGTAGTATCTTTAAATAATATATTTTCTACTGCTAATTTAGTATAATCAAACATTTGAACATATTCACCAAACTCGCACATTATAGTAGGCCCATAAAATGATATAAGCCCTGCTTTATTCATCATAAAATGGTTAATTGTTGAATCTGAATATCCCATAAATATTTTAGGATTATTTCTTATAACATCATAATCAATGTATGGCAATAATCTTATTGTATCATCTCCACCAATTGCACAAATTATTGCTTTTATATTTTTTTCTTTAAAAGCATCCATTAAGTCTTTTGCACGTAACTGTGGATTTTCATAAATAAATTTGCTTCCTTTTAAAGCATGGGGCATAGTAATGACTTGAAGATTGAAATCATTTTCTAATCTTTCTTTAGCAATATAATATTTATGAATGAATTCACTATCTCCTAATCCACCCCAAGATAGACTAACAACTGCAACTTTATCATTTTTCTTTAACATTTGTGGTTTGATCATAATATATCCTCTATAATTAACATTTAATTAGATTATAGCACTAATATAATAAATATATTATTATATTCTTCCTGACATACTAAATTAAATGTTTAATGGCTATTTATAAGAAAAAAAGATACATTTTATTGTATCTTTTTCTCTGTTATCATTCTGGCTCTTTAGGTATTGCATCATTAACATTCACTGTTTTGGAAAACTTAATATAAATTTCAATTGCTTCTTCAATGATTTGTTCTGTGTATTCAATGTTATTTTCTATACAGTATTGGACTACTTTTGTAATAACATATTTCTTTTTATCCTCAGAAGTAAACTCAAGGAATTTTTCAACCTGCATCATATTATTTAAAATTTGAGAATTTATAGTTTTCATATTGTCAGAAGCAGATTCTAGTTTTGAAGCAAGTTCATTCATTTTTTGATTTTTTGATTTTTTCAAAAAGAAAATTATTAATGACATGATAATACTAATAAAAAATAGTGCTAAGGTAATAACATCTTTGGCATTCTTTAAAAATTCTATCATATTATCTCCCTTTTCAATTCACTATAAAATGAATTAATAAACTTATAAATATTAATTTACAAGTTTATTTAATATATGAATTTAAAAAGATGTGAATAATGCTAAATGCATTAGATATATATTATTTTATTAATTTATACTTTTACAAAATTTTTTGAGATATTATTTTTTAATAATTCTAAATCTTTTTTAGAGCATATTATACTAACTACATTTTTAACATTATTTGTTTTTTTGTTTGTTGATAATTTATTTGGACGAATAAATACTTTTGAAAATAAAACAGTAATTGGTTTATTTGAAGAGTTTACTGAGTAATAAATTTCAACTACTTCATTAAGTTGCTGTATTTTTAATAACTTATTAAATAAAGATATTTCCAAATATTCTTTAGTAACAACTATAACTCTAAAGCAATACATAAATAACCATAAAAAAAATAGAATAAAAGGAACGAAAAATAAGGCAAGAAAGCTTGGATTGAATATCAATGTAAATATTAAGCCAAAAAATATTAAACAAAGCATAAAAATTGATGTAATACTTCCTCGTTTGGAATAACGTTTTTTTAAAATAACATCCATTTTTCATTCCTACTTTCTACCGATAAGAAAAAATTATTATTTTCCTTAGTTTGATTATAAAGCACTTTTATTAATAAGACAATATTTACTATTATTCAATCTTATTCCATACCAAAAAAATGATAGGAAAAAGTGCTATTAATTTTTTTAAAAAAAATAAAGTTCTTTTCATGTAAAATACCACAATTCTTACATACTAAATAAAAAAAATGCCTCAACTGAGGCATTATCTTCGTTTTGGTGCGGGTAACAGGAATCGAACCTGCACTCATAAGAACTAGATTCTAAGTCTAGCGCGTCTGCCAGTTCCGCCATACCCGCATTTACAACCGGCAAATAATATTATAATTAAAAACCTTTTGTAAGTCAAGAAAAATTTAACGTTAGTTTAAACTTTTACTGATTAAGCATATTCATAAAAAAATAAATAATGTCATTATTTAAATTTTCTATACTAATATCATCTAAATTAGTAGTGTGATATTTGCATAGCATAATATCTTCTAAAATTTTAACATTCGTCATATCAAAATAAAATGCTTCAAATAAATATTCTTTAGCTTCAATATGCATTTTCTTTTTCATTAAAGTTTGAGCAAAACTATATAAAAACTGAGCATAATCATTATTATTATTTAAAGGTATTAATGGCATTAAGGTATTAAATAAACTAATTGCTCTTTTTTCATAATTCTTTATTACACAATAACAACATGACTCTATTAAATCAAACATTTGATTAGTTTCATAACCAAATAAAAATGGAGCAGATATTTGATTTCTATTTTCTTTGAAAACAGCTTTTAAAGCAAGAGGTTTAGTATCTGTTATTTTGTATAAATCTAATAGTAAAATCCACTTTGCCATAAATATACGGTTATTAAACTTTTCTAGATGTTCTAATACACTTATACTTGCATCATAACATTTAATTAATCTTAATTTGTCTGCAAACTCTAAATGTCTATTTTTATATTCTTCAATATCTTCTTTTGAGAATACTTTAAATGACGCAAAAAACATTAATAATTTTTTATTCAATTCTTTTTTTGATAAATTTCTTAATATATAATTATATAACCTATTTGATAATTCCATCGCCATTTCTTTTTTAGAAAATGTAGTTAAAATATCATATAATTCTAAAATTTGATTACATGATTTTCTATCTAGCATAAAATCAAATAGTTTTAGACCATATTCTAAATCAACAGTTGCAATAGATAAATCAGACATTTTCAAAGATTTTATATAATTATTAAAATTTAGTTTTTTCTTATAATATGCTTGTTCATAATTTGTAATTTTATTATCTTTAAAAAACTCTAAACGTATTCTATCACTTTTATCGATTGCTTTATTAAATTTAGTATATGTGTAAAAATCTTTTAATACTTTATTATTATTTGATTTCAAAAAATTCGCTTCTTTTCTTTCAAATTTAAAAACATCTTTTGATAAGTACTTTTCAATATAAAATAAGATTTCTCCTAAAGAATTTATATCATCTTTAAAATAAGAAATGTTGCTTTTTACATTAGCTAAATTATTTTTATGTATAACAATTATAATTGCTTTTTTATTTACTTCTGATAATATTTCTTTTAAATTTTCATCATTTAAATAATATATAAATATAATATTTGAAGTATTTAATGCCTCTATTTTTTCATTTTCATAATTAATTAATGTTGAATGAAATTCACTAATGAATAAATGCTTTTTTTTAGCAAACAAATTAAGGTATAAATTTTTAATTAATATAGATTTTTCAAATATTGTATTTAGAAAAGAAATTTCATATTTTCTTTTTGTCGTTTTTTCGTTCATTTTTTTCACCTATTAGTATTTTATATTTATTAAGCTAATTTGTAAATGAATATTGTTAAAAATAACAAATCATTTTATAATCTACTTAGAGGTGGTATTATGATAATTAAATACGATAAAATATTTAATAAAAATATAACTTTAAACGTTAAAGTTTATGAGGTAGATAATCCAAAAGGTATCATTCAAATTATTCATGGTATGAGTGAACATATCGAACGCTATAGTTATTTTCAAGAATCACTTGCAAAAGCCGGATATATCGTTTTAGCATCAGATAGTCGTGGACATGGAAAATCTACTATAAATGATGAATATGGTTTTTTTGATGAAAAAAATGGAGTTAATATTTTAATTGATGATCAAATAACTATTACAAATTATTTAATGAATAATTACCCTAATCTTAATATTTATATTTTTTCTCATTCTATGGGAACATTAATCGCAAGAAATTTATTAAAAAATAATGATAATTTATATAAAGGAGTTATTTTAAGCGGTCCTCCCAACTATATAAGTGCGGCAAAAATTGGAATACTTCTTTCTAGTATGATGAATAAGCATAAAAAATCAAAACTTTTAGAAGCTCTATCAACAGGAGCATTTTCTAAATCTGTAAAAAATAGAGTTTCTAAAAATGAATGGTTATCTTACAATCAAGATAATGTAAAGAATTATGATCTAGATCCTTTGTGTGGTTTTAGATTTACTAATAGTGGATATAACACTTTATTTCGCTTAGTTAATGGATTAAATAAATCAAAAGAATATAAAAACCGCAATATAGAATTAAAATTACTCTTTATTGCGGGAGAAGATGATCCTGTAATAGGTGGAGTTAAAGGTTTCAATAAATCTATAGATTTAATGAATAGGGCTGGTTATACAGATATTAAGCAAAAACTATATCCTTTAATGCGTCATGAAATTTTATTTGAAAAAGATAAAGATATTATTATAAACGATATTTTAGATTTCTTAAGCTAATTTATGATATAATTAATTAGGTGATAACTATGGAAAAAGATATTAAGATTCATGAATACGATAATATAAAAGATAAAATGCCTTCTATTGATGAGGCAATGCATGCTAGTGAAATATTTACACTTCTTTCTGATACAACAAGAATGCGAATACTATGGTTATTATGTCATACTGAGGAATGTGTTTCCCATATAGCTCTTGCAGTTAATATGTCAGCTCCTGCGGTATCTCATCATCTTAGATATTTAAAACAATCTAAGATAATAGTTTCTACTAAAGTTGGAAAAGAAACATTTTACCGCTTAGCTGATACAAATTATAGTAATTTAATACATAAGATGATTGATGATGTATTTAGTATTGACTGCCCTCATATAAACCACTCTGATCGATAAAAAACGACCTAATATTAAAGGCCGTTTTTTTTATTCTACATATCCCCATACTATGTTTGTATAAGTGCTACACCATGATGAACTCCAGCCCATCGGCTTGTTTAGTGCGACGCATTTAATGTTTAAATTACTATTTCCTCCAAAGGCTTGATATTCCATTATCAAAACACTGTCTGGAATTATTATATTTGTAAGTGCTTCACAACCCCAAAATGCATACGAGTCTATTGTTGTTACACTTTTTGGTATTATTATATCAGTAAGTGATGTACATTGATAAAACATATTCGAGTTAATAGAGGTAATTTTATCAGATAGAACAATAGTAGTTAATGATTGGCAGTACTCAAAGGCCCCCACTCCTATTGTTGTTACACTATTGGGTATTATTACAGTCTTTAGTGAAGAACAACGATAAAATGCATTATTATCTATAGTAATAATTTTATCAGAAAAATTTATATTCGTTAATGAAGTACAATTACCAAATGCATATGCTTCTATTTTGGTAACACTATTTGGAATAGTTATACTTGATAATGACGTGCACATTTGAAATAATGATTTTGAAATTGAAGTGATACTGGTAGATAATGATATATCTTTTAAAAGATGACAATATTCAAATACACCTATTCCCAAACTTGTGACACTATTTGGAATAATTATACTTGTTAAGGAGTTACAACTACTAAATGCATAATCATCTATTGTACTAACCGTCTGTGGAATATCAATATTTTCTAATGCTGAATATGCAAACGTCAATTTTTCAATCTTTTCAACCCCAGAAGGGATAGATATATCTTTTAATGATGTACAATATTCAAAAGCTTCCTCACCAATTTTTCTTAAACTGCTTGATATTTGCACTTCTTTTAGTTTTTTGCAATATGAAAATGCCTTTTTGCCAAAACTTATAATTTCATTTGAAAATGTAATTTTTTCAACATTAACACAACTAGAAAAAGTATAATCTTTTACCTCTGTTATATTTCTTATATTAATATGTAATAAGCTTGAAGGAGTATATTTACCATTTTCCTCATATTTTTCTGATCCGAAAATATATCCAAAAAAAGAATTTTCATTAGAATCTATAGATTCACCAGTAAATGGTAAATCAATACTTTCTAGGGATGAGCATTCTTTAAAGGCTCCAATTTCAATGTTAGTAATGCTATCTCCCAACTGCATACTTTTTAAAGAACTGCAATTCTTAAATGCATATTTTCCTATTATTAATAAGCTATTTGGAAGTATTATTTCTTTTAGTGATGTACAATCACTAAAAGCAGACTTTTCAATTTCTATAACACTCGTTGGTATTGTAATATTTCTTAATGTCGTATTTGCACTAAAAGAATTTTCTCCAATAACTGTTACTTTGTATCCTTTAATTTTTTTTGGTATTGTTACAGAGATATCGTTTCCTGTATAATCTGTTATTGTACAGCTTTTATTATCTGTATTTTGAGTCCACTTAAAATCTTTAATATTTTCATTTTTACATGAATTTACTAGGACTATTGTTACTAATAAAATAAATATTAGACATATACTACTTATCAAAATTGTATTAATCTTATTCTTTTTTAACCTTGAAATAATATAGTCTTTATTAATCTTTTTTTTATTTAATTTGTCTTCATTTTTAAAACATTCTTTACAAATTTTTTTTGGTTCTTTTTGACCCAAATTATCTTCAGTTACCTCTATCCCACACATTGTACATGAATCAATTGCGTTTTGTTCTTTTACTTCATTTATATTTTCTTTATTACCGTATTTTTTAATATTTATTGCTTCCAAATCGTTATTAATTAAATCATCAATTGACACATTAAATATTTCAGATAGTTTTTTTAAGGAACTAATATCTGGCTGAGACATATTATTTTCCCATTTTGAAATAGCTTGATATGTCATATTTAATTCATCTGCTAATTCTGCTTGTGTCATTCCACATTGCTTCCTGCAATAAGCAATTGTTTCTCCTATATTGTGCATAACTTACCTCCACGTTTCAAATAAATTATATCAAATAATAAAAAGTTTTCACTAATCTTTTAAGCGTTATTGCTCAACTAAAAGTTGAATACGTAAATAAAGCCACTTTTTTAAAAAAATGGCTTGTTATAATTATTTATTTTTCTTTGTAAATTAAAGCGCGCATAGCATTAATAATAGCAATAACTGAGACTCCTACATCAGCAAATATTGCAAGCCACATATATGCATATCCTAAGGCTGCTAAAACAAGTACTAAAATCTTAATTGAAATTGCAAATATTATATTTTCTAATACAATTATTTTTGTTTTTTTAGATATATTTATTGCTGTATTAATCTTAGTTATATCATCATTCATTAAAACTATATCTGATGCTTCTATTGCAGCATCACTACCAAGTGAGCCCATAGATATTCCCACATCAGCTAAAGCAAGTACTGGGGCATCATTTATACCATCACCAACAAATACTATTACATCTTTTTCGTTTTTCTTTTCTTTTACTATGTTTTTGAATT
Source organism: Anaeroplasmataceae bacterium (assembly GCA_031549865.1). GTDB lineage: Bacteria > Bacillota_I > Bacilli_A > Acholeplasmatales > Anaeroplasmataceae > JAVBPE01. The sequence continues at coordinate 17,468 of JAVBPE010000028.1, forward strand.
TATCGACTTTATCATTTGGTAAAAGTGAAGCATGAAAATTAGAAATACCTACTTCTTTAGCGATTTTAGATGCAACATTATAGTTATCACCGGTTAATAAAACCGTATTTATATTATAGTTATTTAAATAAGATATCGTTTCTTTTGCACCATTTTTGATTTCATCACTTATATATATCGCGCCTAAATAAATTTTGTCTTTAACAACGTAGACAACACTATCATAAATATTATCTTCAGTGATATCGATTCCTAAATTGTCTAGCATTTTTTTATTTCCACAATATATTTCTTTTTGATCTACTATCGCTTTAATACCATAGCCTGTCAATTCTTCAAATGTTTCATTTATTATTTTACTATTTACTTCATTTTTTATCGCAATTGCGATAGGATGATTAGACATTGCCTCAGCACATGCTGCATAATATAAAATGTCTTCCTTGCTGCCATTTACTTCTTTAATATTATTTACTTTAAAATTACCTTTTGTTATAGTTCCAGTTTTATCAAAAACTACTGTTTTTGTATTTGATAGTGCATCTAAATAATTAGAACCTTTTACTAATATTTTATTTTTAGCGCAAGCTCCAATTCCAGCAAAAAATGATAATGGAACAGATATTACTAAAGCACATGGACATGATACAACTAGAAATGTTAATGCACGGTATAACCATATTGTAAAATTTTCATTAAATCCTAAGATAAGTGGTGGAATAAATGCCAATAATAAAGCACTTATTACAACAATTGGAGTATAGAATCTAGCAAATTTAGTTATGAAGTTTTCACTTTTGGCCTTACTCATAGTAGCATTTTCAACTAAATCTAAGATCTTCATAACAGTTGAATTTTCAAATATTTCTGTTGTTTTTATCTTTAAAGGTTTAAGTAAATTAATACTACCACTTAATACTTTTGATTCTTCTTTTACTTCAAGAGGCATTGATTCCCCAGTTAATGAAGACGTATTAATGCTTGAACTACCTTCTATAACAATTCCGTCAAGAGGTACCTTTTCTCCTGGATTTACTAATATAATACTACCAAGTTCTACATCAAAAGGATCAACAACCATTATTTCATTATTAATAATTAAATTCGCAACATCAGGTTTTAAATCCATTAAAGAAACAATAGATTTTCTAGATTTATTAACTGAATAAGTTTGAAATAATTCTCCTATTTGGAAAAATATCATAACGCCAGCTGCTTCTTCAAAACTTTTTAAAACAAAAGCTCCAATAGTTGCAAGTGACATTAAAAAGAATTCATCTAAAAATTTACCGTGTAAGATATTCACGATAGCTTTAAATAAAATATCATACCCTGAAATGATATATGCACTAACAAATAAAATAATTGAAGTTAATTCATGAATATTTAAGAAAACAAAACCTAAGATAAATAAAACTATAGATATTATTATTCTTACTAAATCTTTTTTCATTATCTAAAACTCATTTCTGGTTCATTCTTTTTGCAAACTTCATATATTTCATTTATAACTTCTTCCATATGTTCATCTTTAGCAACTACTAAAATCTTAGATGCTAAAAATGATAAAGTCAAGCTATCAACATTTTTTATCTTACCTAATTTTTTTTCTAATTTTGCTGCACAATTTGCACAATCAATTCCACTGAATCTTAAAATCTTTTCCATACTTTCTGCCTCCTCAATTAAACGTTTGTTTAATCGTTTAATTATATTATACTCATTATAAATAATATGTCAACTATTTTATTTCTTATGTTATAATAATTTTGTTAGGAAGTGTTAGAATGTTAGAAGTTAAAAATGTAACTAAAAATTTCGGAGATTTAGTTGCTGTAAATGAATTATCATTTAATGTAACACCAGGTGAAATTTATGGGTTACTTGGGACAAATGGGGCAGGAAAAACTACAACATTTAGAATGATATTAGGTCTACTTACACCGACAAAGGGTGAAGTATTATATAAAGGTAAAAAAATTGATTATGATGTTACTGATGAAATTGGTTTTTTAGTTGAAGAACGTGCTTTATTAACTAAATTAACTGTTGAAGAAATGATTGAATACTACGGAAGACTTAAGAGTCTAACTAGCGAAGTTATAAAAGAACGTTTGACTTACTGGTTAGATAGACTAAGTTTAAGTGAAGTTAGAAAAAAGAAGATTAAAGAATTAAGTAAGGGTATGCAACAAAAAGTTCAGTTCATTTCAGCTATCATTCATGAACCCAAGTTACTTATATTAGATGAACCATTTAGTGGACTTGATCCCTTAAATATTGAAATAATTATTGAAATTATAAGAGAATTCCAAAAAAAAGGAACAATAATTATTTTTTCAACTCACCGTATTGATCATGTTGAATTATTTTGTGAACAATTAACCGTTTTAGTTAAAGGTAAAAGTGTTATATCAGGTAACATTGAACAAATTAAAGATGATTTTAAACGCAAAACCGTTAAAGTATCTTCTAAAGATTTAAATATTGAAACAGTTAAAAATATTGAAGGTGTTGTAAAGATTCAAGAAAATTTAAACGAATTTGTAATTAGTGTAGCTGAAGAATCATATGCCACTAATATCTTCAATTATGTTAAAACTTTAAATAATGTAACTAAATATAGTGTTGAAAAACCATCTTTATCAGAAATATTTATTGAAAAAGTGGGGGAGGCATATAATGCGTAAATTTTGGTATTTAGTGTCTTATGCACTTAAAAAAAGAGTTAAAACTAAATCATTTGTTATTGCGAATATTTTTATTTCTTTAGCAATAATATTCGTAATAAATCTTGCGACAATTATCAGTGCTTTTGGTGGAGACTTTTCAGATGTTGAAACAGTATATGTATTTAATGAAACGACTAACGAATCTGCTTTTGATTATTTTACTGCTTCTCATGATGAAGCAAATTCAAATACGAAATTTGTATTAAAAGTAAATTATGATTCTTCTGCTGAAAGCATACAGGGATACTTAGAAGAAGTTTCTTCATATATTGTTATGTTTGATGGAGAAAATGGTTTTGAAGCAAATATAGTAGGTGATGATATATCTCTTACAAATCAAATAATGTATTCTTCTTATTTAACATATACTAAACAAATGATTTTCTTAGAAACGGCGAGTCCTGAGGTTGTTAGTGAACTGCAAAATTTCTACACAGCTCCTAAAATTAATTACGTTCAAGCAAGTGAACTTACAAATAACGATAAAACACTAAGAACTATCTTAGGTGTAGCTTCAATGTTTATTACATTACCAATATTTATTATGTTAATAATGCTAATGCAGTTTGTAGGCACAGATATTATTGAAGAAAAATCAACAAGATCAATTGAGATAATAATTTCAAATGTCTCACCAGTTCAGCATTTTGGTTCTAAAATATTGTCATCAATCCTTTTCTTGCTTATCCAAGGGGCAGTAATGGTTGTGGCATCACTAATAGGAATGGGAATACTATTATTAACAAATCAATCAATTACTTCTCTTACATCAACTGGCATGAGCGGAAGTGAAGCCATAACTTCTTTAGTTGGTGGTATAAATATTAGTGAGGCTGATATCTCTGGTTTTATATCTCAAATACCATTTATGATTATTATGACCGTTTTATTTATCATTGCTGGATTCTTAATGTATTTAATCGTTACAGCTGTTGCCGCTGCAATGGCTACAAACATGGAAGATTATCAACAATTCTTCTCACCTATTATGTTATTAATGCTTGCTGGATTCTATATAAGTATTTTTGGAGTAATGTTTGATGGTGCAACTTTTATTAAAATATGTGGATACATCCCTCTTATTTCACCACTGATTGCCCCTAATTTAATAATTACTGGTGAATACAGTATAATTGAAGCCATAATTTCTTTATTGATATTAATTGGTTTTGATGGTTTAGTTATTTATTTTGGGATTCCAATTTATAGAACATCTATCTTATCATTTTCAAATGAAAAATTCTTTCAAAGAATTAAAAAAATTATTAAAGCCTCAAAAGATTCAAAATAAAAATCCCAAAAGGGATTTTTTTATTGACTAAATATCATTACTAATATAATTGCGATAGAAGCTATTGTTGAAATTAAAGCTATAATCATAAAAGATATATCTATATAATATACTTTCTTATCAATATCGTATTTTTTATAAACTATATTTAAATTTCTTTTTATTTCAAATAACCTTTTATTCCATTTATATTCAAAGCTGAAGATAATAGCAATAGCTATTATACTAAATAATATTAATAAGACAATTAAATTATTAGTTGTGAATAACATAATTACCTTCCTTCATATTTTATTATATGAATAATAAAGATAAATGTCACAAAAGAAAAACACTTCAAAAAGAAGTGTTTAAGGTCTTACTTATTATTATTTAGGTTGTTTTCCAATATAAGCTAAGATTCCACCATCTACATATAGGATATGTCCATTTACGAAGTTTGAGGCATCTGATGCTAAGAACACTGCTGGTCCTACTAAATCTTCTGCTTCTCCCCATCTTTCTTG
>JAVBPE010000032.1:0-22696 GCA_031549865.1 Anaeroplasmataceae bacterium
CACTTGATAATATTCTCCTTTGTTATTTTATATTTGCAGTTGGCAGACTACTTTTATATTTTAACAAAGGTTTTTTTCTTTGCATAGCTATAAGCTTTTTTGAACCCCCAGACTATCTGGGGGTTTTCTATACAAAAAAACAAAGGTTGAGAAGTCCTTTGTTTTGATTGGTAATATTAATGCTTAGAGAACGTTTGTTTTATTAATAATGGCTTCTCAACTATGTTTATTCTATTTTGACATGCATTTGACTTGAACAAGTCCTACCTTATAGGCAATTAAAAAAGTAAAAAAAACCAATGGGTGGATTCCATTGGTTTCTTTTAATCCTTTTATAAATGAATTTATTACAATTTCACCTAACGTCTGATTGCAATCTAGCAACCGAATAATATAACATTACTAGAGATGCTGATAAAATAATTCCTGCAGTAATATCACTAATCCAGTGAACACCTGATATAAATCTTCCTATAACTGTTATTGCAATAATCAAAATAGCCATAATATTTAATCCTATTTTTAGTTTTTTATTTTTCAGTGCTTGATTATTAAATATAACTCCCGTTGCCATTATACATATTGTGATTAATGTATGTGAAGACGGGTATGAAGCTTCTAGATAACCGTTAATTAATATTGGTCGGTAATTAATTATTACTAGTTCAAAAACTGCATAAAATGCAATTACAATTACGTAAAATAATCCTAAAGTTAAAATTTCGAAATCTACTTTTCTTATGCTTCTTCTTTTAATCAATTGTGTTAATCCGATTGCTGAATAAATCAAGGCAAAAACAATTGGTATAACTCCCATCCAATCTGTAATATTATACCAAATCATATTTTTACCTACATGATTAGCAACATATAAATTTATTGTTGCAAATCCGACTAAAGATTCATTTGGGCCTATTGCTTTTACATCAATATTTTTAACCATTAATGTAAAAATGATAAAAGTAATAAATAAACCTCCACTAATACCAAAGTTAATAATTTTTCTTCTCATTTGATAACCTCCTATATTAAAATGTATTAACAACTTAATATTAAGGTAAGTCATACTTCTATGCTAGAAACGCTATTTCACATCCCTATTTTTTGATGTTACTAGACGTATCATTTGTCCATTTTCAATAAATATAAAGCTCCAACTTTAGCTATTAAAAGAAATAATATAAAAACACTTGCATATGGCTGCATTGATGCAATTAAAAATATTAGCGATAAAATTTCAAAAATAATTGAACTTATAAAAATTATTTTCATTTTATCCCTTTTTATAAAATAAATTATTATTTCAATTATTCCTCCTATGCTTTGTCCTAAGAATAAACCATAATAAATTACTTTCATATAATTGGGAATTTCATAATTAATTAAATTAACTGCTACAATTTTACTTCCCTCTACATTTCCGTAAAGTGGTAAGAATATTGATAAAATTACCAATAAATCTAAAAATACAAATATCAAAAAGGTGTAAAAATAAAAAATTTTCTTTTTCTCGTTTTTTGATGCAATAATAATTTCTTCACTTGATAGTAAATCATTTATTGATATTTCAAATATATTAGAAATTGACTGTAATGACTCTAAATTAGGATATCCTCTTCCTGTTTCCCATTTGGAAATAGCTGTTCTTGAAACAAATAATTTTTCTGCAAGTTCCTCTTGTGTATAATTATTATTTTTTCTTAGTTTTTGAAGTTTATCTTTGAATTCCATAAAACATCACCCAATTAATTATATCATATACAGTTATTTATAATTGATACTTATAGTATCATTTAAATTGATTTCGTTAAATTAATGAAATCATTAGAATAAGATTTTGAATGTTGCAAATATATAAAAAATTTACTGACATGTTTTTAAAACAATGGCTAAATAAAGCAAAAAAACCTTTTAAACTTTCCCCTTATAAAAATAAAAAAACAAAGGTTGAGAAGTCCTTTGTTTTGATTGGTAATATTAACGTTTTGAGAATTGAGAAGCACGACGAGCTTTTTTAAGACCGTATTTTTTACGTTCTTTAGCACGAGAGTCACGTGTAATCATTCCTGCTGGTTTTAATACTGCACGGTTGTCAGCATTAACTTGTAATAAAGCACGAGTAATACCTAAACGGATTGCTCCAGCTTGACCAGTTGTACCGCCACCGAACACATTAACGATAACATCAAATTTGTCAGTTGTTTCAGTCATTTCAAGTGGTTGAAGAACGTCTAAACGTAGAGCTGCTGAAGGTATATAATCTTCAAATGTACGACCATTAATAGTAATTGTTCCTTTACCTGCTCTTAAAATAACGCGAGCAACTGAACTCTTACGACGGCCAGTACCTAAATATTGAACTATTTTCTTTGCCATTTTTTCTATTCTCCTATTCTGCGATTACATAAACAACTGGTTGTTGTGCTTGATGAGGATGAGTAGAGTCAGCATATACGTATAATTGACGTCTCATTTCATCTCCTAATTTAGTGTGAGGAAGCATTCCGTAAACAGCTTTTTCTACCATTCTAGTAGGATAGTTTGCCATTACATCTTCTGCAGTTAATGTTCTAAGACCACCATTATAATCAGAGTGATTATGGTATAATTTGTCTTGCCATTTGTTACCAGTTAATTTAATTTTGTCAGCGTTAATTACTATAACGTTGTCTCCGCAGTTAACATGTGGAGTATAAGTTGGCTTACCTTTACCTCTTAATAAAGATGCCACTTGTGTAGCTAAACGTCCTAATGTAATTCCATTAGCGTCTATAACATACCAATTATGTGTGATTGTTTGGCTATTTGCCATATATGTATTCATCTATGAATACCTCCTTAATATATTTGATTAAGGGCATTATGTGGATAATGCATTTAAAAATGTACCATTGATTATTATATCAAATCATAAATATCCTGTCAACCAAAAATTAAAAAATGTCCATTTAAAATGAACATTTCTTTTTATTATTCAGTTATATTCAATAAATTCAAATATTCTGTTTCATTAACATGTTTTATCTTAACATCTTCTGTCATAAATTTTTCTGCCCATGTTGCAGGAATATTCTTTTCAATAGTATAAATTGTAGCCTTAGGACAATCACTAATTGCATATGATCTAATATCTCTAATACCATATGGTATCAACACTGTTTTTAAGTTGATGCATTTTTCAAATGCATAAGATCCTATAATTTGAAGATTTTCAGAAAAAATTACTTCTTCTAACTTTTTAGAATCATTAAAAGCAGAACGTTCTATTTCAACAATTCCTCCGCTAAAATATAGCCCTTTTAATTTAAGTCTTTGAAATTTTTCATAACATGATACCTTACGCACACATAAACCGCCATGGAAAGCAGGTATTTCTAAATAAGCATCCTCAGGACAATCGTAAATTATAGCTTCATAAGCATTTTCATCTTCAGTTAATTGATATGCAATTGTTCCTGTTGTATTATACCTTGCTGGTTTTTTAAATAAAGATTCCTCAGTACGTACTGCTGTTCCACAAAAAGATACTACACATCCGTCTGTAACTCTTATTTGCTTTTCTAATCCTATTAATGCATTAGCGCCTAGTTTTCTTGCTCGATCTTTAATTTCTTCTAATGCAAGCCATACAATCTCTTCTAATTCTTTCATTTTAATTCCCTTATTTCCATATAAAAACGACCATGCAATTGAACTTGGAGCTGCATAGTTACTATTTTTAACAACATTTAAATCATTTTCATACTTTTTTCTTAGTTTTACTAAATCCGTATAATAAGCACTTTTATTAGATAATTCTACTGATACCGGGCCAATTATGTTGTAATCACAATTTAAATTAGCAGTTGTTACTAAAATATTTTTCATTTTCTTACCTCTCTTTTTAAAAAAACGCTTTCTTAAATCTATAATACAAAATTTGTTAATTTTTGTCAATTTCTTTTACTGAAATCTTGCTTATTTTTATAATTTATATTAACAAAAAAGATATGTGCTAAGCACATATCATTCTTTAGTTTCTAACTTTTTCTTTTCTTCTTCGTAAATTAATTTACGATATTCTTCTTCATTAAAAGCTTCAGGAGTTTGTTCTTTTTTAAATTTTTCTCGTTTATATGTTATGAATATATTGATAGTTTGAAAAATTATAACAAACATAAAAATCATTATCGCTATAGGAAATACTATAGTATTACTTTGAAATATAACTAAAAAATTTAGAAATGGGAGATTTGTAACATAATATCCATAAAAGTTTTCAGGAGTAACTAATTCCTCATCAGCAATATAATTATAATCACCTTTAACAATATAACCATTATTTATATTTCCATCTATTATTCGGTGAACAATATATTGGCCCTTCATATCTCCTTTTTGGGCTATATATACAACAATATCTTGAAGTTTTGCATCAGCAATATCACCTTTTTTAATTAAAATGAAACTTTTTTCTCCTATTACAGGATCCATACTTTTTGTAGGAACATATGAAAGCGAATATGAAAAAAATGATGGTGGAACACCTTTTTTCTTAGCACTAATAACATTTATTATAATCGCAATACATATTATAAAAATAGTAATCGAGATAACAGCCAAAATATTTTTTTTATTTAAATATTTTGGCTTATTAGCTTTTTCTTTCATTAAATCGTGCTTCTCTTTCTAGGTCTAATATTACGACGTTTTGATGTTTTCATCTTTTCGCGTTTTTCTGCAGCTAATGCTTTAGCTTTTTCACGAGATTTTGCTTTCTTTTCTTCTTCTTTTTCCTTTTGTTTTTGACGCTCAATTAAAGCCTTTTCTTTTTGCTTTTGAGCTTCTTCACGTTTTTTAATTAATTCTTCTTCACGTGCTTTTTTAGCCTCTTCACGTTCACGTACAGCATTCTCTAATCGTAATTGACGTTCACGTTCACGTTGATCTTTTTGGGCTTGTTTTGCTCGTTGTAATGCCAATTTGTTTTCTATTTGAATTATATCTTTTATAGCACGTTCTTCTTGTTTTTCCATTTTCGCAATATTTAATTCTTTTTGCTCGCGCACTATTTTTAATACTTTTTGGCGTCTTTGAACAATCTCTAATTGTTCTTCTAAGCTTAATGGTTCCTCATTATCTTCTATTTGCGTTTCTCTAATATCAAATACACTTGGATAAATATTATCTATTATTTCAAGCATTTGTCTATAAACAATACGCAAACTTTGATTTTCACCAGTCCCATCTCGCTGTTGAGATTTTAAACTATTTTTAAAATATTTCGAAGTTTCCTGTAAAAAATATTCATTTATAACATTTTTTTCTAATTCATAATTACCTGGTTTAAATGAAAGTTCATTATCAGGATGAGCTTCATATTTAGGTCTTTTTTGAAGATATTCACGGTATGATCCGGCTTTTATATCAAATTGGCCAATACGACGATGATGAAGTGCAGTAGTAAAGGCTGTAGCCATTATTGAATCAATATCACCAGACAACAATTTAGTATATTCATGTGATCTTTCTTTTATAGATACATCATATCCTAAACCATCGTAACGATCTAAATATAACCATAGGGCATAAGCAATTTTAAAATCAGCATTATGCAGTAAAATGTTTGTTTTCATAATTGGTGGAGTTACAATTCTGGCTTTGGCAAGTTCTTTCATAAAATCAGTTGATTTTAAACCACGATATTGATCTCTTAAATATGATATACGATCGAATATATCTTGAGCTTTTTTAACTGATTCTGTGATTTCTTTTCTTACCACAACATCCATAGTAATCCCAACTTCTTTACCATCCATCTTGAAGTTATTAGTAACTTTTATTCTATCTGATTGAAAGCTTTCAAGATTCTCTTTAATAATGTCGTATCGACGCTCTAAAAACTTATCCACACGTAATATTAAAGTTTTTATAAATCTATTTTCATAAATCGCTAATTCTTCTTCTGCAAATTGAGTCAAAACTTTTGATGGTATAACATCACCATTATCTTCAATTTTTTTAATTAACTGAGTATGACTTGTAAGATGACGAATTGTCATTGCATTTACTTTTCTAGCTTTTTCAACCGCAACAACGTCTTCTTCATATCTAATCGATTTTTTTGGATCTCTTAATATTTTAGTAATTGCTTGATAACCATTTTCTAATTGAATTATATAATGATCATCAAATACTCGATTTTCACGTACTGTTTTATTATAGATTGTTTTTTTACCACCACTTATACGTTTGGTTATAAAATCTCCAAAATCAATATCTTTCGATGCTTTATCAAAACTATTAAAAAATGCTTTGTAAAATTCAGTAGCAGGATCTGCTTCACTATCTTCAATAATCTTTGTTTCACCAAAGTCATCACTGCTTGAATCAATTAATTCAACATCGTCAACTTCTATATCTAATGTTTCTTCAACTTCTATTTCTTCTTTTGGAGTATCTGTAACATTAGTAACAACATCTTCTTTATTTATTAAATTTTCATCTTTTAATTCAGCGGATGTACTTTTACTTTTTGCCATTAACACTCACCTACTAACTAAGACATTTTCTTTAAGTCTAATAAGAATCCTTGTGATACTTTAAATATGCCTTTGCCGAATAATTTATCTAATAAAGCAATTAATTCATCTAATTCTTTACGTAAAAATGCTAAATTTAAACTTTCAAATTTACGTAAAATCTTATATGTTAACATATAGTCTAATGCTTCAAATTCAGAGAATCCACATTCCATATAAACTGGAGTAAATAATTTAATTTGCTTCATAATACGGTTACCAAAGGCAATTTTAAACTTTTCTTGAATAAAATCATCAAGTTGATTAAAGTTTGCTTGAGCTTTTGGACTCATTGTCCAACCTTTTTGAGCTTTTTTAAATAATTCATCTAAATATTCATGTGTTATTGCTAGATTTTCTGTATATGGTGCATCAATAAATTCTGCTTTAGTGTTAATCGCAATAGTTACAGCACGGTCATATACTTTATCTGTGATTGTAAAAGTAGAGTCGTCCTTATTGGCAGTTCCAATAAACCATAAATTTTGTGTAATCATTATCTTACCATTGATAAGATTTTTAGGGTCATTAGGGTCAATACCAGGAACTAAGTCTATTTTCCATTCGTTAATATCAGGCATTTCCATTACTGATAAGAATTCCGCAAAATAATATTCAATACGCGCTAAGTTCATTTCGTCTAGTACGATTAAATTAATCGTGTCAGAGAAACCGGCATTATATACAGATTTTAAGAAATCTGTTTCATTAAATTTTTTCGTAAATTCATTTAAATATCCTAACAATTCTGCACGGTCACGCCATGATGGTTGAACAGATATAATTGATGCATCATTTTGGAAAAATTTTCCCATTGCATATGGTAATGATGTCTTCCCTGTACCAGAGATACCTTCTAAAATTAACACTTTTGAAGTAGACATACCCGCAATAAATCTTGCAACTATATCTGGCTTGTAAAATAGTTTTAATTGAGAAGCAGAATAGTTGATAAATCTATCAACAATTCCCTTTAAGTCTAACATATCATCATTGTTCATAAAAGTAACGCGAGGATTTGCTGTCCATTCAGCATCAACTTGATTAAGTTTCGTGAATCTTCCAACTCCACCTTCAGGGGCATTTTTATCTTTTCTTTTCTTAGAACCATCATCTAAAGATCCTGGAGTTCCTGTACCAAGTTGTGATACACGCATAGCTAAAATCTTATTCTTTTCATCAATAAGTTCAACAACTTTTTGATTTAAAATTGATACTTCTTCAATTAATTCATCCTTATCTACTTCTTTACGTCTAAAACGGAAATAACGTCTTAGCAATTGAACAATAAGTACTATTAATAAGAATACTAAGATGATGTTAATAAAAGCTACCAAAATATACATTACCCAGTCAAGTACAGTCCAAGATGGATTCTCAACTGATGCAGCTATAAGATCACTAAAATATTTTTTTGGTTGATTGTAAAACATATCTGCAAATATTTGTCCTATCATTCCAAATATCTTTCCAATATTAGCAAATAGAGCTGATATAAAGTCTATATAATATCTTGAGAACTCAATCATAATATTCCCTCCTCTTAATTACTTCTAATTTTTATTCTATATTTTCTTCTTTTTCCTCAACTGTAGTTTCTAAAACTTCAGTTGGCTCTTCTTCATTTATCTTATCATTTACAGGAGTTGCTGTTTGTGCTTCTGTTTCTTTTTGAAGTTGCGCCATAATTTCTAATCTAATTGCTTCTTTTTGTGCTTCTAAATCAGCTTTCATTTGATCTTTTTGAGTATCAAGTGCAATCTTGTTTTTTTCGTTACTTAATCCCACAAAGTTTCTAATTACTAAAAATACTTCTACTAAAAAGAAAATTAATACAGGCATAACAATAAACCAAAAGAAATTATTATTAACAACTTGAAGAGTATTTCCAAATCCAGAAACTTTTCCAGTGTAGATACCTAAAACTTCTTCTTCTGTTTTAGTTTCAAAATTATATGCTCCTGCACTATTTTTAATATGCTCATTTTGCATAAATTCTGATTGATTAGTAATAGTACCATTAGAATCAAAAATTGGTTTTATATAATCACCATAAACGGCAGCATTATAATCCCCTTGTGTAATAAATACTCTAGAATCACTACTTTCATATATATATACTATTCTATGCGTATTTAACCATGAATCATAACCTTGGGCTTTTAAATTTGCATCTTCAAAAGTAATGATGTCTCCTACTTTTAAATTATCAATCGCTTTTTGATTTGGTTTTTTTACTAAAATCATATCGCCTTTGTTAAAATTATCTTTTTGTTCAGTCATTCCAATTGACTCATTACAACTCATTGAGTCAGATACTACAATTAAAAATCCCCTACCAAATAATTTTGGATAATCATTATTTTTATTATCTCTATTTATATTGGCAATAGAAAACAACAATAATACAACTATTATTGCGTAGAATATAACCGAACCACCTATCTTACACCCTTTAATTACTTTTTTCTTATTTACCTTCATATAATCACCTACTATATAGTATTATTAAAATCGACAGATTTATAAATCCATTTTACCATATTTTTTTTAAAATAGAAATATATTTTTTGAATAAAACCTTATTTTTGATATTACTATTTCTTTACATCATTTTTTTATAACCAAAACCGCAATTTTTGCCTTACCTAAAGTATTTTTTAAACTTAAGGTTTTTTATGCTTTTTTATTAAAACAAGGACACAACTCTGTGTCCTCATCATCTTAATATACTTGGATCTTGCGTTGTAAACCTTAATCTTATTGAACATACTTGATCCGAGGTTGCTTCTAAGCAATCAGGATCCCATCCCTCAAACCAAAATGTTATTGTTGTTTTAATCATCGTTCTTATTGTTAAATTATCACTTTCAGATATTATATTATTAATATCTAGCTTAGTATCTTTAACTTGATTATAACGTATATAATCCGTTGGAAAAGTCAATTTTACTTTGTCATTATATTTCCTATTATAATCTTCTATAGCAACATTGAAACAGTCAAAACCACCAAAATCGTATTCATAATCATTTTCACTTATTTTAATTGGCGTTTCTGAGCCTGGGGCATATATTGTTGTTTTCGGATTCAAAAAATCAGCATTTAAATCTTTTAATTCCACTGCATCATATTTGGTAATTGCAATACGTGATGCATTAGATGAATCAACCTTCATTTTTTGAATTGTACCTAGTTGTGGGTGTTCAATTGGATTAGCCATTGTATATGGTTTCGGATTTCCCATTACCATATCTATATCAGCAAAATATACAGGAACTGAATGGACTCCAGCATCCAAATTATATATTGTTGAAAAGTATAAATCAAATTGGTAATAGTTATCACTTTGACTTCCATCAATACTCTTAAAATCTGACAGTTTATTGGTTGTTAAATCTAAATCCGCTGTAGCTGGATGTAAAATAATTTGTTCAAATAAACTATTAACCGCCGTATCTCCTAAATCAAATGCATTAGGAATACCTTTGTTTAAAAGTATAGCTTTTTTTAACTCAATTGATGATAAGATATTTTTGAAATGAATTCCATCTACAGATAATTCTAATCCATCTCCCGTCACTTGGTCGATATCTAGTTCAAACTCTCCTATAGAAGATGAAGAAAGAATACCAAACCAAGCATATGTAGTTGTAATTGTTGTACATAAGATTAATATACTCATCAGTATACTAAAGTACATCTTTCGAACCAGTGCCTTCATGGTCTAGTATTCTCCTTCAAATTAATTTAATATAATTATTTTAATTAAAGCCAAATTTTTATTAAGCTCCAGTTGTTGAAGTTGATGCTGCCTCAGCATTAGCAACTGATGTAAATATGAAATCAGCAGAGAAAGATTGAGTTAAAATAGCATCAAATGCTTCAACATCCCAACCATCAATCCAGAAATCAAATTCGATTCTTACAACTTTACCAGCACCTAATGAACAAATTTTACCAGCAGCTGCACCTAATGCAGTTAATGCTTCAAATTCTTGAGTTACAGTACATTCTTTATCAGTTCCCATTATAGTATTATAATAGTTAACAGCAGCATTATTAGCTTGAGTTTCACCATCAGAATATGTTTTAGAAACTTTTGCAGTAGCCATAGCTGAGTCAGCAGCAAATACACGAACGCTATCAATAGCAGTTGCTTCTTGAGCTTTTGCTAATCCATATGTAGTTTCAGTATATACACTCATAGTAACACGCATAGCAGCAAGTAAATCTACTTGAATTGCATTACCAGCAGCGATTGCACCAGCACCAGTTTCTCCATTGAATAAAGTGATTTTTCCATCAACTGATGTACTTGGAACAAATGAAGTTGGAACACTTGTATTTTTAATTGCATCAGCAATTGTATCAGCTTTTAAGATAATATCAGCAGCTGTAGTACCTGTATTTTGTAGGTATAAAGTTGCTTTTAAATAACTTGAAGTTGCAGCAGCAGAACCATCTAAATTAGTATAAGTAATTGCCTTTGTATCTACAGTACCAGCAACACACATAAGAGTAGGTGAATTAACAGTAGGTGTAGCTGAAGTTGAATAGTTAATATCATCAGCAGAGATGAAGATATTATTAGCTGCAGCAGTTGTAGTACTTGCTCCAACAGTGTTTGCTGTAGCAACAGCATTTTGTGTGAACCAAGCATAAGTTGTAGTTGATAAACAAGTAACTGTTAATGCAAGAGTTGCAACACTTAAGAATAATTTTTTTGTTAAGTTTTTCATTTTTTTCTCCTTGAATTTAATTTTTTTGATATGTAAGTTTTACCACATTACGAGGTGGTTGTACATTGTACTCTCTTAACTTATATCTAATATCAATTAATATAAGTTAACCCCCATTTATTGATATTTCGCTTTTAATGTAAGTGTTAATTCAGTACTTCCGCTTGGAAAATAGTTCAATAGCATTCTATTACTATCTACAAACAAAGGATTTGCCCCAACACTTTCATATCCAATAAACTTCTTACCTTCTACTTTATTTGGCAAACTAGGAAGTAAAGCTTTTGTTGGAATACATTCATTAAAAGTTTTTTCACTTAAATCATCTTCAATGTAAACTACATTTTTTGTTTTTTCAACATCAAGACTCGTCGTGAATGACAATTGAACATGTGTTGAATTTTTGCCGATTCCATCTAAGCAATCAGCATCCCATCCCTCTAACCAGAAATTAAACTCTACTTTGTTTTTGTAACCTGAGTATCTTGATAGGTCACATACCTTAGCATTTGACATTGTATCAAAAGCTTTAATTGTAGTAGGCATTTCTGTATATTCAAGCGGTTCAAGTGCTGAAGCACTTGTCGCATTAAACATCGAAAACATCAAATTTTTACTAGCATCATATTTAGCCATATAAGCACCATTTGTACCAGTTTCGTAATACTCTTCACTGAAGTTAGTTGCATAGCTTCCATATCCTTCAGATAATTCGTATATCTTTGCAATTTCATTACTATAAATGTCTGTTGTTTTTGTTGAAAAACGTAAGGCATCAGATGATTTAATATTAATATTAGTAGAATTTATCGTTTCTTTTACTCCAGTAGCTTTATTATATGTCACACCAGTAGTAACTAAATCAATATTTTCAATAGTAGAATTTATTGATGTAGGTTTTATTGTAGTTCCATCTTCTAAAATCTTTTCATTAGCAGAATAGAAGTAAACGCTTAAATCATTTTTACCTGCTCCACCAGTAGTATCAGAAGCGAAGTAAATATCAAATGATACATACATACCATTATTTTGATATACAACTTCATCACCTAACCTATCATAAAATGATTTTCCATCACTTGATGTAATCGGTAGTAATTTAATTTCATTAAACATTGTATTAATTCTATCATTGCTTAAAGTATTACCTGAAAAGTCTATAATATTATCATCTTCATCAAATGAATATCCCTTATATTTTGCAACAATTGCTTTTATAACATCATTTGTCGTAAGATATTGTTTGTAATTCGCGCCCGAGATTGAAACTAACATTCCATCTCCGGATGTTACATTTAATTCAAATCCATCTACCCATACTTCTTGGTTTAATTCAAACCAAGCATATGATGTTGAGATTAAACTAATTAAAGCAAATAAGGCTGTACAGATACTAATATAGATTTTTTTCATATAAACCTCCTATTAGTCTTTCTTCATCGTGAAAGATAATTGGATTTTTACACTTTCTTGTCCCATACCATTGAAACAATCTGCATCATAGCCTTCAAGCCAAATTCTAAATGTTACTTTTTGTTTGCTGTAAGTTTGAGTATTAACATCATACTTACAAACATCGACTATTTGTGAATCAGCATCTTCATCTAAAGTCTTGTATGTCTTAGGTAGCAAATCATAATCCATTGGTAATATACTCGTATAATGATTATTTATATTTTTTAAATATGTATAACCAGCATTAAGAGATGAGTCATATTTTGGATCATAATTTTGATCGCCACTAGCCATTGTAGTTGCATAACTTCCTAAGCCACTATTAAGCTCATAAATTTTTGTCTTTTCTTCTTCATTATATGTTGTAGTCGAAAAACGCATTGCATCTGCCGTACTAACACTTATTTTATCATTGCCATTTTTATTAACTATTTCTAATACATCATCAACATATTTGTAAGTAGTTAACTTGTTTAAAAGCGTTACTTCTTCAAAATCAGATGTAATAGCAGTTTTATTAAGAGTTCCATTTGCCGAAAGACTCTTTGTTTCATTTAAAAACATTATCGTGACATCTTCTAATCCATTTTCGTTTTCTGTTGGATTTTTACCAGTAGTTGTTACTGTGAAGTATAAGTCAAATTCATAATAATGGTTGTTTAAATTAGGATCACTTAGGTCAATTTCTTGGTTAGTATTGTTATATTCAAAAACGTTTTTAAATGTTGTGCCGTTTAGTGAAGTTACAGAATTAAGTGTCATTAGTTTGTATTCATCTAAGAAGGTTTGTCTATCAACAACAACATCACCATCTTTGAACACACCGTCTACCAATGCATAATTATTCTTCTTCGCTACAATAGCTTTCATAATATCTAATGAGTCAATTTTTTGACTATAATTTTTATTGTCAATAGATATTAATATTCCTTTGTCTTGATTCACATCAAGATTTACATCACTTAGCCATGCTTCAGAATTTAACTGAAACCAAGCATAAGTTGAAGTAGCGGCAGTCGATAATACAAATAGAGCACTTATACAACTGAGCAATATTTTTCGACCGAAATTTTTCTTCATTGTTCTCCTCCTTCTTTAGTTTTCAAGTTCTTCAATTATCTTGAAGTTTAGCCCGAATCTAATCGAACCTTTCAATATTGAATACTCACCTTTATCCGTACAATCAGGATCGTATCCTTCTATCCAAAATATCAATGTATATCTTATTGATTCTTCTGGATGTAAACTCACAATTTGTTCTTTGAATACAGTCGTATCATTTAAGAAATTTTCTGTATCCGGATAATTAACAGGGTAGACAGCGTCAACCTTGTCCGCTTTTTGATAAATTGTTCCATTAGTTTTTAGTTCATCATTGAAAACCCAAATTCTAACAGCCTCATCAACATATCTTGTAACCCTAGATATATTCATAATTGCTTCAACTGATACAGTTTCTTCACCATTATTTTTTAGATAAAATGAATATCCCATATAGTTACCAGCATTACTAACATATGTACCGTCTTCTTCTAATACATATTCTTTTACAATTTGGTCATATGCAACTGGCCTAACATCATTCAAAGATCCCCCAATTAATCTCGGAGAAGAATATGCAAATTCTTTATCTTCTGATAATATTAATCCAAGTTCAGCTGCTTTATTATCAATACTGATAACAAAATTACCAACTTGTTGTCCATAATAAGTTAATGCGCCTATGAAACCACTTAACGTTAAAAATATACTTGTTAATAGAACAATAGTAGAATTCTTTCGAAATAGTTTATGTGCTCTATAAACATTTTTACCTTTTGATCTAATGCTACCACTCTCCTTAAAGCATTTTTTAAGAAAATAAAAAGTTGTCCCTAAATTTAAAAAATTTAACGACAACTGGCTACCATTTTTATCAGGCCCTATAGCTTTGCGTCATTATCTTTCGATAATTTTGCCTTTAACTTTTATGCTTAATGCTCCCTAATTATATCCCAAACAATCAAAATTGTCAATCTTTTTGTTACAAGATTGTAAAAAACAATGTTTTTTTGTCGTTCTTTTATATGAATTTAAATTGTTAATATACTATATTCATATTATATCATTAAATATGCATATTTCAAATAGAATTTTACTTAAAAATAAAGATCTTATGATTTTCTCATAAGACCTTTTGAAATTTATTCATCATCACCGAATCCAAAGTTTGCAACAACTTCTTCATCTTGAAAATTAACATCTTCATTTGTAGGTTGACTACTTGTGTTTGCTTGCACACTTTCAAATGATGGTGCAGGCATATCTTCAAAATTAAACCCAGCATTTGATTGGAAATCTGTATTTGGTGTTGCAGGAGTACTATTATAATCTGGCGCCATAGATGCACTATTAAAACTTGGTGCTTCTGGTAAATCAGAAAGATTTTCCATTTGATTTTGAGCTTTTCTCCATTTACGGCCTTCAATAAACTCATCAAATTGATCTTCATCTAAAGGCTTAGAGTAATAATACCCTTGGGCAATATGAACATTATGTTTTCTAATGTATTTAACCATTTCATCATTTTCGACACCTTCACAAATAACTTCATGATTTGTACGTTTAGCAAAGTCTACCAACATCGCAACAAATTTTTCTTTCATAAAATTATGATCCATGTCTTTTAAGAAACTTCTATCTAATTTAATAATATCAATTGGAGCACGTTCAATTCCAGCCATAGTTGAATAGTCTAAGTCAAATCCGTCGACAGCCACTAAGAATCCATAGTCTTTTAATTTAATTAAATTAGTTTTAACTTGCCCTAATTTATCATAAACAGCAAATTCTGCAATTTCTAGCATTAAGTTAGAAGGATCAACGTTATATTTTTTTACAATACGAATAAATTCTGTAGTTAATGTTGAGTCCAGTAATTGCTTTGTAGATAAGTTTAACGAAAATTTCAATTTCATTGCTGGGAACCTATCTTGAGTATATAAGAATTGCTTGATCAATGTTTCTAACCCCCATTGACCTACCCATCTTATATCTCCCGATTGTTCTAATACTGATAAGAATTTATTTGGTGGCAATACCCCTTGAACCGGGTGATTCCAACGCATCAAGGCTTCAGCTCCAAATAAAGTATTTGCTTCTAAATCGACGATTGGCTGATAATAAAGTACGAATTCTTTATTTCTAATTGCATTTTTAACTTCTTTGAAGAATTCCATGTTTTTGCCTTCTTCTGCTTGAAGTTCAGTATAGAAGTAAGTAAATTTATTTCCACCATCACGCTTAGAAACATACGTTGATAATTCTAAGTTATTATATAATTCATTAAAATTTAGTCCACAAGAAGGGAATGATACTACTCCAAGTGATGCCGTAATATTAATGTCTTCTCCAACCATTACACGGTAAGGTGCAGATATAATATCAACAAGTTTTTGGGCGTGTTCCTCAAGTAACGCTCTATCGTTATCATCTTTAATAAATATCATAAATTCGTCGTTTTGATATCTTGACAATTGGGCCTTAAAAGGCATTACTTTTAAAATTCTTAAGGCAATTTCTTTAAGTAAGTTATCGCAGGTTTCACGTCCAAATAACTCATTTAATCCACCGAAATCATCGATATCGATATAAATTAAAGCACATGCTCCATAAGCACCAACCTTATCAATATATCTTTCAACGCTTTGACGCATATTATTGCGTGAAATTGTTTCATCAAGTAATGTTTCTGATTCTTCTTTATATTTTCTTTGATTTACACGAATTCTCCATAAAAGTACAAAACATATCAATATGCTTAACACCATTACTAAAATCGCAAAAAATACTGTTACATTATCATTTGCAAATAAAATCACAACAAAACCTCCCTCATTTTAAACTTTCTTTTTCTTAGTTACTGTTTTAGTAGTTGCAGTTTTTACCGTCTCAACTTTACTACTTGGCTTTTTCGTATTATGAAATTCAATTAACTCTATTGCTTCAGTTAAAGGAACAGCTTTTCCAATTAACCAACCTTGAATAATACGACACCCAAATTTTTTTAAGATATTACTTTGTTCTTGTTTTTCAATACCTTCACAAATAATATTTAATCCTAAATCTAAACCCATTTTACAAATATTTTGAACCATTACATAATTAAATTTAGATGTTTCAACACCTTTTGTAAATTCTTTATCTATTTTTATTGTATCACAAGGTAAGTCTTTTAAATACAACATTGATGAATATCCTGTTCCAAAATCATCTAAATGGATAGAAAATCCTTCTTTTTGCAACATTTGAAGTTTATTAACTACAATATTGAAATTTTCCATTACAAATGTTTCTGTTATTTCAATTGCAATTGAACCAGGTTGTAATTGATTTTTATGAAATTCTTGAATAAGTTCTGTTACAAACCCAGCTTGTAATATTTGCGCTGGACTGACATTTATAGAGACATGACAATTATAAGCTTCTAATATTTTAGCAGCCTTAAATGATTCTCTAATAACAAAGTCTCCTATTTCAAGAATGTAACCTCTTTGTTCTGCAAGTTCTATAAACGCTTGTGGTGATTGATTAATATACATTGGGTTATTCCAACGAATCAATGCTTCAAATGATACTATCTTATTTTCAAATATATCATATTGTGGTTGATATTTCAAAATAAATTCATCTTTTTTTATCGCATTTTGTAAATCAATTTGCATACGATTTGTTTCAGATAAAACATATTCTAAACTTGAGTCATATGAAATAATATCTTTATTATTAGAAGACTTAGCTTTTGTTGCTGCTAATTCTAGTTTTCTTCTTACATCAGCAAATGATAAGGCTGGTGTTTGTTCTAAGTCAACATCATATAACCCTATTTTAGCATGTAAAAATATTTGATTTCGATTTACTACAATAGGCTGTTTTAATGTTTCCATCAGTTTTTGGCATAATGAGCCAGCAACGCGTTCTTCTGGGTCTCCTACAACTACAATAAAGTTATCTGCTTCAGCATGATATAATTTCATTTTTGCAAATATTTTAGCAATAGTTTGACTAATAGATTGTAAAACTTTATCTCCAACCTCACGACCGAATACTTTATTAATATCTCTAAATCCTACAATGTTAATAAAAGCAAATGTTATTTTGTGATCTACTGCAAGTTCTAATATTGAAGGAAAAGCAACCTGAAGGGCAAGTAAGTTTTCCATATTAGTTGTTGTATTCTTTGATGACATTTTAAGTAACATTTGATTATTTAAATATTGTTTAGAAACGTCATATCCTATTAAATAATAATCTTTTCGATTTTTAATTGATACGAAATCAAAATATAAAGTTTTTTTATCAGCATTTAAAATGGATACAACAAATTCTGTTTCTTTTTTTATACAATCTTTTATGTCTAAATTTTTTTCAGGTTTTAACATTTTAATATCAGTCAATTTTAACTTTGGACCTAATAAACTTTTTAATGTTTTATTTATTCTCAAGATATTTCCATTTTTATCTAATCTGATAATTAAAGATTTAGCTTTAGAAAAATTTGAATCATCAACATTAATAATTTTACTAGCCTTTTTGAAGCCTAATAAAATTACTAAATATAGCATAATATTAACCAAAATAATTCCCAAAGAGTAAACAATTATTAAATTAATAACTGGTTTAATTCCAAGACTTGATCCATTATTTGATATTCTTTGAGCATAATATATATTTTCAAATGCTAAAGTGCATAAATAATAATCTCCATAATTTATGGTATACGTTTGACCTTCATTTTTTTGAACTATTTCGTTTTTAATATTATTCGCATCATCTTCTGTAGAATTATTTCTTATTAATGTATAAAAATTAGTTGTTTTATTTTCTAAATCATTTGAAGCTAATATTTCTCCATCAGCAACATATATATAATAGTTAACATCCGTTTCATAATTTGTGAAGATGTAATCTATCTTTACACGTCCATATGTATTTGTTATATTGTCGTATAAATAAATTGAATAAACCGCTCCATTAGGACCATAAGTTAAAACATCATTAACTATGATTTGATGAAAAATATCGCTTTCTTTTATTATCAATGAAGTTTTCGTAAACAATTCATTTGGATTAGATATTAAATCATTATGTTCTAAAATTTCTAGCCCTTCAATAGATTCTTTATCCAATAAAAAACTTTGTTCTAATTTTTCTAAATTAGATTCAATATAATTCATTTTAGTTTCTGTTATTATAGTTGTTTGATTAATCGCTTGATTGACAAATGCCTTATTAGTAGGAACTATAGCTAATATAGCTAATAATGCTGTTGTAATTAATAAAACAGCTCCAATGATTATGTAACTTATAAAATCACGAACACGCATTTCGTCCCCTCCAGTATGCAATATATTTTTAATTATAACATAATTTTAATTTTTTAAATATTTTTTTATATATCAAAATGCAATAATATAAAATTTATGTTAAAACAACAGTTAGATCATATCTAGATACTAATCCTTTTCTATGCGGAGTTTTAAGTGTAAATTCTACTTTCACTTTTAAATTTTAATTTCTCCTTACTTTTAATAATTACTTTTGATGCACATGCGTATTTTTAGTAATGATCCATTTATCTTCTGGTAATTTTAATAGTTTTTTACTTTTATAAGTAATAGTAGAATGTTTATTACAAACTAAATGTCCTAAATATTCTTGTTTAGTTAACATATTTTGAATTGTCTCTCTACACCAATCATATGGGTATTTATCATGTAATTCACGATAATATCTACCAGTATCTTGAATTTGTTTAGCACGTGGCTTTAATATTTGTTCTGATTTTAGTTGAGTAGCTACTTGAAAAGGACTTTTACCATCGGCTATCAAATTAAATATTTTAACTACTACAGGAGCTGTTTCTTCATCAACAATTAAATGATGTTTATTATTTGGGTCTTTCATATATCCATATGGAGCATATCCACCTGTAAATTGTCCTGCAAGTGCTTTGATACGATATGAGCTTCTTATCTTTTTTGAAATGTCCTTAGCATACCATTCGTTCATGATATTTTTAAATAGTGTATATTCTGGTATTCCATTATTAGTATCTATATCATCATTAATAGCTATATATCTAACATTATACTTAGGGAAGAAATCTTCTAATAACATTCCTATTTTTAAATAATCTCTACCAAGTCTTGATAAATCTTTAGTAATAACTGTTCCTACTTTACCATTTTCTATATCTTTAACTAGTCTTTGAAAGTCTGGTCTATCAAAGTTTGTACCACAGTATCCATCATCTACATAATGCACTATATTTGTTAATTTCTTTTTTCGTGAATACTGCTCTAGCATTAACTTTTGATTTTGGATACTTTCACTTTCGCCAACATTTTCATCTTCCCTTGATAAACGACTTAAAAGCGACGTTTGTTTCTTTTGTGGTAACTTCATTATCTACCGTATTTAATGTTTGTATAATTTTACTATTATATTTTTATCTTGGGGAGTGGCGGCACAGAGAAAAAGTGGGACATTTACCCCCCCCTGGGAAATAATTTATTGTTTTGTAATAATAAAAGAAAAAGGATTAGAAAATTTTACTTTTCTAATCCAAATTTATAAATTTTAGTTTTTTATGTCTGTTAATGCTTTAGATAAATATTCAGTTAATAATGGTATATCATTAATAGCTTTTTTGCATGTATCTTTATATATTTCTTCTCCATATATATCAACCTCAAACATAACATTATCATATTTCTTGTTAGAAAAAAATTCTGTTCTTTTCCCTTCATAACAGTTTTTATTATCAAATAATTTTGGCTTTATAATATAATATCTTCTGGGATCTTGATTTTCTTCAAAAGAAAGAGTCCAATCTAAACTTCCACTAAAATTTTCAATAATATTTTTTATTTTTAAATAAATTGATTTATCAACTTCATTCTTAAATTTGAATTTTAATTTTGGAATTCGTATATAAATATCTTCTCCAATTAAAATACTGTTCATATTATCAATTGGTGCTAATTCACTTATTAATTTAGCTATTTTTTCGAAATAGTTTATACCAGAGGTATCTATCTTATTCTTCTTAAACATTAAACTCATCCCTTTCTAAAATTTTATTCCCCCATTAATTAATCTAAGTATATGCATATATCCGGAAGTTGAGATTAAAGACCCAAATCTAGGATCTAATATGTATCTTCCATAACTATATACTGAATGATAAAAATTACCTGGTACTATTGATCCGCTTTCTAATAGGTTGAAGGTTGAGGCATTTTTCGAGGTAATATTTAAAATTTTACCTTTGCCCTTTGCCATATTAAATAAATCCTCTGCTATTTCTGAACAATCATAACCTTCATTTAAAGGAAGATTATATGAATTATATAAATGATTAGCAGTGTTATACTGCATTCCTCCATGTATTCCACCAACTACTGCCCCAATGACTGCTCCAGCAAAGGCTCCTATTCCTACTCCCCACAATGCACCCTGACCAACGCTTGACCAGAAGTCTGCACCAGTTGCAGCAGAATAAATCCCTCCAACTATTGCACCAATTCCTGCACCTGCAGCTGCTCCTACACCAAGACCAATCGCTGAGCCCTGCAAGGAACCCAATGCTACTGCAAAGGCAAGGCCTCCTGTTCCAGCTGTTAAAGCTGTAATACCTACCGCTAATGCAGTTAATGCTACCACTCCTATACCCGCCAGTAAGAAATGCCACCATTCAGGAGAATGTCCGTCGCTATCTAAGAACATTATCGGATTATTCCCACAATACCAAAATAAATTAAGCCCATTAATAGAACTAGGGTCCAAATAATCAATTGAATCTGCTGTTATAAATCTACCAATAAGGGGATCATAATACCTACTTAAACAATAAAACATTTTTAAATCAGTATCATAATAGTAACCCCTGTATCTAAATGGATTAATATTCCCAATAAAATTAGGATCTACTGGACATGTTCTATATTCATCATAAACTTCATGGTTTCCCCACGCATCATAGGCATACTCGGCCACTATTTGATTATTACTATTTAATATATAAGTAATATTACCTAAGATATCTTTTATATATTTATAATATATATCATCTACACTAAACCCGCAAATTCCACTTTGATCATAAAAATATCTTAATTCTTGATTTTTTCTACTTTCACCTAAAAGTATTTTACCATCATAATAATATTTGGTATTGTTTTTAGTTAATTTAATTCCGTTATAATCATATGTAAAAGTATAATTTCCATATTTTTTAATTAAATTATTGAAAGTATATTCTATATTTGAGGTTTCTCCTATATGGGTTATACTTACTGGATTCAAATAATTAGTATTGTAATGGTATTCTCTTACTAGGGCGGTTGCCATTTCGCATTTTGTTACTCTTTTTAAAGTATCGTAATGAATTTTTTTCATTACTCCTACTCCACCATTTTCGTTTATTACTTCACTTAAATTACCTTCATTATAAACATAGCGATATCTAGTGTCAAGTTTTTGATTTCTTTCGGTTAGTATTTGATTGTTTTCATCATAGGTATAAATTGTTTGATCCCAGTTTTGATCATTTAAATAGCTTATTCGGCCCCTTGTATCATAACTTTGGACTTCACTTATTATATTGTTGGGTAAAGTATTGGTTTTTATTTTTTTGATTCTATGAAATGAATCATAAGTATAGCTGGTTTCTAAATTATTGTTTTTGGATGTGGCTAATTGGTCTAAGTCGTTATATGTGTATTCGCTTTTTATTAGATCAATTGTTGTGATATTGTTGTTTATTTTTTTGATTTTTGTTTCTTTTAGTTTGTTTTTGTCATCTAATTCTTTTATGATTACGTATTCTTGATTTAGATTTTTTATTTTGTATGTGGTATATAAATCGCTTAGTTGTTCGATTTTGAAATCTAAATC
>JAVBPE010000033.1:0-31818 GCA_031549865.1 Anaeroplasmataceae bacterium
ATAAATAATCTTCTAGATATTTTAGTGGGTGTTGTTTCATACAGTTATGCTCCCTTCTTAATATTATTATAACATAATAGTGAATTCTATCTAAATCATAAAATATTATATTTGTCAATTCCTTAAGTTAGTGACATTGCACAATGTGTCGTGGTCCTCAAAAACTTTAGATTTTTTCTTTTATTTTTATAACCATTGCTCGATACTGCCTACCACAGCCATAGCTTATTGTTCTTGCGAATATACCAATAGCAATGTCATAGCCAAAAAAATCTAGTTCTACTTGTTTACTGGAAATTTCATGTTCTCTTTTAATTCCGATTATTTTTTCAGTAAACCCTAATTCAATAAGTTTCTCTTTAATATCTTCGGTGATTATCTTCTTGAGGTCAATTATCTCTTTGGCTTTATTTAAAATAATCAATACTTCAGGATCAATCAATTTTTGTTCCACTTCTATTTTCTTTATTGATTTCATGTTGTTCTCCTTTTTGACACTATTTAAAGGTCAAATATATTGTAGCACCTTTTTGGTGTCAAGTCAATGGTTTTTATTCTTTTCTTTAAAATAATTTATTTTGACTTTTTTTGACTATTATAGTACAATAATTATAAGGTGGAACTATGAATCGTTTAAGAGAATTAAGAAATGAGTTTGGTTATACAATTCGTGATTTTGATAAGTACAATCTAGGAAGAAATGTCATTACATATATCGAGAATGGCAAGACCGATCTCAATCTAGAAAAACTAGCAACGTTTTGCGAGATATTTCAAGTTAGTGCAGATTACTTTACTTGTTTGAGCAATGAAGGAATATATGTGAATTACCAAAATAATACTTATTCTCTAAAAAGAGATGATTTTCTTAAATATAAAGATTTGGGATTTATTAAATATCAGGATAGTATAAGGATTATTGAATTTCCTGATAATTATGATTTAGATTTTATAGAACCATTAATAAAATTAATACAGTTAAAATCCAAGAAGAATTAAGTTTCTTCTTTTTTATTTTAAATGATGCCGTTTTGCCCGAATCATAAACTTCATATCAATACATTTGGGTGTGGTTTAGTATGCGGTAACACGGCTATTAGTAGTAGCCGTGTTCCGCAAGCCCCTAAACCTTGGCACCAAATATGATTCGATATGTTTATTTTGTTTGTTATTGAGGTTTATGAATTTAAATCAAAAAAGACCGTAGAATTTTTATTCTACAGTCAATTTATTAATATCTTCTTTATTCGACATAAACCTCTTCACATAGACAATAAATAAGAGGTTCATCGTTTCGATGATCTGGGAAAAAGGACATTGCTGAAAATACTTTCAGTTCAAATAACTCACCTTTTTTTTCTTTTGATATATGCGCAAGAGTATGCAAAGAAATCAATTCTGTTTCTACTTCTTTGTTGATAGAAAGAACTAATTTTTTAACGTTCTTTAATCTAAGAGTGAGAGGATTGCCCCCTTTCTTTCCAAGGAAATAATCTACACCTATTAGGTAATCGGAAATACTTTGATTATCTAATTCAACTTTGTCAAGTATACTGTCAGCAAAATTATATTTGTTTTCATCAAATCTTTCTATCATATTTTTAACTTCCTCCAAAATAAAAATGTGTTAATAGTCTCATTTCCGCTTTTCCTGCCCAAGATGGAAAAATGCCTGCCGAATTTAAAGCCCCTCCGCCAGCATTAAAAGCTCTAAAATAAGGTGTTCCAAATTGTGGATTTGTTGCTTGTATTCTAAACGTCAATTTGCCGTTTGGACTGCTCATCATAGTTGCAGGACTGTTCGGATTCGCTAAACTAGTTGATTTTGAATAGCCCATGCTGTCCAATTTACCAATCATTTCATCTGGTGTAAACTTTGTTGCTAAATCATCAAAATTATCAACACCAAACTCTTTAAATACTTTTTTAACTTCGATACAAGTATTATGAACAAGTATTCCTTCTTCTCCTACATAATAGGTATGAAAATCCTCTACTTCAAAGTTATAGGTTGTTTGTGCCTCATCATAATGTTCAACTTCTAGTGATGTTATTATAGCATTTTTTCCATTAGAAAGCAATAATTTATCGCCAGTTTTTAAATCTTTAGCTGCTATCCAAGTACCTTGCGATTCTTTAGTTTGTTCATTAGAGCCTTCAAAAATAACTTTAGCTCTTTCTGGAGTTGCATTTAAGACAAAGAATGGATGCTCAAAAGTACATGTAATTAGATCTAATTCTTCTTTAGTGCTCTCTTTTGAAACTTTAACGTTAATCCAATCTCTAACACCTTCATCAATATCATCGCCGGTTTTATATTCACTACCATTGCAAACCTGAATGAATTATACACCTTTACTTATAAGGCTATATTAAAGGTATAAAACCAATAAAAAACTCTATATCAAAAGATACGAATATCTTTAATATAGAGTTATAATTCTATCTTTAAGAATCTATAAGTAATATTAATAGTTCTTTGTTTGGGTTGCTTAAAACCACCAATACTATCTATTTCTATTTTCTCAATTAAGCTATAAGCCATTTCCCTAGTTAAAACTTTAAAATCTAAAAATGAATTAACAGTTTGTTTTAATTTATTTAAATCCTCAAAATAATCATCCTTTTTATTTTTCTCTAATAACATAAGATTATATTTCTCTTTAATCTCACTTTGTTCATTATGATATTTCTTAAGTAAATCTTGATAAGTCTCATGATGAATTAAGCCTTCAAAATAATCATCATAAACTTTTTTAGTAATATTTGATAAAGTATTAATTCGAGCATCTAGCTTACCTAATTCTTTTTCGTAATTAATATCAATATTACTCTTTTCCATTTTTTCTTTTACTAATTCTAATAATTTATTATCATCTTTAAATAACTTAAAAAACTCTTTTACTCTTTCAAAAACAATATTATATACATCAACATATTTAATTGATGTCCAGTGTTTTTCTTTCGCTCTAATACTTAAAAAACCATGACACCTATAATATGCAACTTGTTTTCCATATCTTGTTTGGACTGATACCGTCATTCTTTTACCACATACAGCACATTTAACAAGTCCTTTAAACATATCATCGAACTCTACTTTTCTTCTTGGTATATGTCTAGCTTGGATTAATTTTTGTGCTCGTTCAAAATCTTCATTTGAAATGATTGCTTCATGAATATTAGGAACTACAATCCATTTGTCTTTACTATTAACAACACTCTTTTTAGTTTTATAATTAACAACTTGAGACTTCGCACAAACAATCGCTCCTGTATAAACGGGATCTATAACGATTTTATATATTTTTCCATTACTCCATCTACATTCATGACCCTCTTCAACGTATCGCAGAAATCTAGTATCCCCGGTTTTGACTTTATAACTTGCTGGTGTAAGTACTTTGTTCTCTGTTAATTCTCTAGCAATACGAACTGCTCCATATCCCTTCAATATTTTATCAAAGATATATTTAACAACTAATGCAGTTTCTGAATTAACAATTAATTTATTTTTATTATTTGGATCTTTTATATATCCATAAGGAGCATTACTTCCCATAAATAAACCTTGCAGTGATCTTTGTCTGATTGAAGCTTTTACTTTTCTTGATAAATCTTTAGAATACATATCGTTTAAGATATTTCTAAAAGGAGCAATATCATTATTACCTTTTAGAGTATCAATAGAATCGTTTAAAGCAATATATCTAATGTTTTTATCTGGAAAGTAAATCTCTGTATAATATCCACATTGAATATAATCCCTACCTAATCTTGATAAATCTTTAGTAATAACTAAATTAATTTTATTATTTTCAACATCTTTGATTAATCTTTGAAAAGCAGGCCTATTAAAATTAGTGCCACTAAAACCGTCATCAATGTAATAATCATAAATTTTAAAGTTATTATCATTACAATACTTCTCTAAAATCATTTTTTGTGTTTGGATACTTGATGAATCCCCTTGACCTCCATCATCAAGTGAAAGTCTACAATATATTCCTACACTATATATTTCTTGGTTCATTTACTTTTCTCCTTTACATTACTACTGATATGATTAATAAACATTTCAGCAATTATTTTTCTTAAATCCTTATTACTATTAAAATATTCTTTGATAATTAATTCTTCTTTCATATACTTACCACTCCTTAAGTGACTAAAGTATATTAGAAACTGTGGACACTATGTGTCGCGGTGCCTACAAAATTAAAATATTTTTAATTAAAATTATATACTATTGCCCTGTATAACCTATTACAGCCATAACTGATATATCTGGCATAAATACCAATTGCGATATCATAACCAAAGAAATCAAGTTTTAATTCTTTTGAATTAATTTTATGAATTTCTTTATGTCCTATATTAACTTCCCTAAATCCTAGGTTAATAAGATTTTCTTTAATATCTGGAGTTATTAATTTCTTTTTTCCTAAAAAATTAAAAGCAATAGATAAAACCCCTAGCTTAGCCTTTAAATCTTCGTCTATATCTCTTTTTATTAATTGTTCCATGACAATATGAAGTGATGAATAAAAGTTCTCTAAATAGTCTTTACAAATTAAAATTAAGTTTTCTTGAACTAAATACTTTGATTGTCCTTCCATGCTTTTATATTGAACATCTATCGATTTAATTTGAAATTTAGTGCAAATCGCATTAATTGTTTCCTGTAATTTACTTACTAGTTCAAATTGTATATTTGAAGTCATATTTTTATCTCCTTTTAGTTCAACATTATTGAACATTGACTATATTATAATTCAATTATTATGAATTGTCAACAACTAAGTTCAAATTTATTGAATTATTTTATCCGTTATTGTATAATAATATTGAAAGTTGGTGTAATATGAGCAAAATAAAAGATAATATCGCCACTAATCTTCTTTACTATTTAAAAGAAAGAAATATGAGCCAAAAGGAAATGGCAGATAAACTTGGTGTTGCGAGGTCTTCTGTTAACAATTGGATTAAAAATAATAATCTTCCAGACATTGATCTCTTACAACAAATCTGTGAAATCCTAAATATTACATTGGCTGAATTATTAGGCATTGATTTGAATGATTCTTATACGGAGATTGAAAAGAAAATAATAATGCAATATCGAAACAAGCCCGAATTACAAGAAGCAGTAAAAGTTTTATTGGATATTAAAAAATAAGTAAAAACTCAAGTTCTATTTTTTAGTGAACTTGAGTTTTTTTATTAAAATGGTAATTCTAATGTTTTGATTATATTCTTTAACTTATTTGTAAGGGCTAGTAAATCTCCTAAATCAATTAATCTTAATCCAGATTCTTTCAAATATAAATTTATCCTATGTAATTTCTTTTTATCAATATCGTTAATTAAATCAATGATATCTTTATAAAGCTTAATGTTCATTGAATATATGTCGTTTCCTTGATGCAATAGAATATTAAGTAAATAAAACGAAGCTAATGGCTCAATCCATCTTAAATATGTTTTATAAGTACTTTTCTTAATTTTATATTTTTCGGTCTTGGCTTTTGATACATTATTTAAAAATGATTTCCAAACTATATCTGTTTCTACTTTGTGCTGATTATCTTCATCATAATTATTATCAATCTTTAAATCTAACATTGTATATAATAATCCAAAGATATAATTGTTATATTCTATTTCACCCTTATTGATAATATCCATACAGACATTATAAGCATTATCTTTTGTATATCTCATTTCATAACGTAACCAATATTTTTGAAAACAATCAAATCCTTTAGATATTTGTTCTTTTAGCTTTTCATAGATGACTAACATTTGGCTTGATTTATGGCTTCCGAATTGGAGTGAGAAGCCTTTTTTGTCATTTCCATGAATAATATAATCTTTATCTTTAAAAGAGGTTGTAAAGAACTTTAAGTCTAGTTTTCTTTTTATTTCTGGTAAAGTAATAATATCTCCTTCATAATCGTCAATAGCTATATCAATTCTAGTAGGTGAGGCATTAAGTCTGACTATAAAAAATTCTAAAAAGTCAAACCATGACTTATTACTTATCACTTCAAATTCTCTACAACCCTCACCTTTTAGTTCGATAGAACAAGATTTATGACCACATTTTAAATCTGGCCCACATAATCTTAAAATTATATTTTCTCCAATTTTGTATTGATAATTAAAACGATTTTGACTATAATCTTGCTTTTCGATATCTTCTTTTGTTATGCCGATAAAATCTGATATTATCAGTAAAATATCATTAATGATTTTATATTCAGAATCTTCCTCATAACAGATGAATGGAAATGTTGCGGCAAAGTAATCTATTAGGATATGAATTCCTGTTTTTATGTTTAACATGTAATTTCCCCCTTTCTTTAAATGTGCCGAATATAAACTTAAAGTTAGGTATCAATTAGAGTTTGGGTATGTTTACTCCGCGATAACTCGGCTATTAGTCTAGCCGAGTTAAACGCGTGAGAATAAACACTGGCACCAAACTATTGAATTGATATTTGCTAATCTTATTTCTTGTTTATATTT
Source organism: Anaeroplasmataceae bacterium (assembly GCA_031549865.1). Lineage (GTDB taxonomy): Bacteria > Bacillota_I > Bacilli_A > Acholeplasmatales > Anaeroplasmataceae > JAVBPE01. The sequence continues at coordinate 6,532 of JAVBPE010000033.1, forward strand.
ATGACCACATTCATTTTAAGGGAATATTAAGACGTTATGTGTCGCGATGTTTATATTTATTAGATTTTTTACCTAATAAAAAAGAACTAAACCGTTTAATCAGTTTAGCTCTAAATTTAAATTATATTGATTTTTTAATCAGGAAATATTCTAATCAATTTTTTTAATGGAATTGTCAGAGAATCTCCATCTTCAATATATTCGGCTTTTAATTTTGGAGATAATTCTAGCGAAATTTCTTCATTTATTATTTCACATGGTTTTAAACGCTCATAGAAGAAATATTCATCTTGGGCTAATAAAGCCTTAATAATAGATTTTTTTGACATTCCGCCAGTTGCAAAAACTAAATTAGCTGGGAATCCTATTTGTTCATTACAATTGAAAATTTTATTATTATCAATAGGCTCTAGAAAATTTAAAGCACCCTTAATCTCCTTTTTATGTTCAAAAACAAAATTTATGAAATCTTGTACATATATATTGTAATAATTATTATTTATTTTTACATATATGTCGTTTAAAAAAGTTGAATCTCTTAAAATTAAATCTCCATTACTATCTTTATATGTTCTTGATTCGTCTGTATAAAATATTTCTATATTCATTTTTCCTCCTTATCCCAATGGTGGTCCGAATAACTCGATTGTAATAAATTTATTAAATTGACTTTTACTAATTATATCATTTGATACTATTAAGCAGTGGAATGGATCAGCAGATGATGGAGCATGAATTAGTTTATATCCTTTAGGTAATGACATTAATTGTCTTGGTGCTCCATGCGTTGCTGCCGCCGCTTTATCAGCACTTACAGAAAGTCCATATTTTCCTTGATTAGGACCAGCCTTGGTTATTAAATCTTTATTAGTGACATATGCATTGTCGCCACCTCTATAAACAACCATTTCTTCGCCATTAATATTAACAGTGGGACAAGTATTATGAACTAGTACACCTTCTGAACCTACATAATAGGTATGAAAATCTTTGACATCACTTCTGTTATTAACACGTAGATGATTATTTTATTATTTTATATTAATTTTTCTTTTTAAGCATTGCACTTAACAAATCTTCAAATTTTTTAATTGTTTTTTCTTCTAACTTAATTTCTTTAAATCTAGTGTGAAATTCTTTGGCACATAACATTTTTATTTCCTTATTTTTTTGGGGCAAAAAATTAGAAGCAAGAATACTAAAATCTTCAACATTAAATAAATCTTCTATTTCAAAATATTCATCGCTTTTCATTGTTTTTTGACCTGGGTCTTTAAGATTGACAAAAAATATATCTTTTCCCAATAATAAACCGAGCTTTAAAAGTTGTTTATAAGCATTATATCCTTCTCTATCATAATCAAGTAATACTTTAAAATCTACTCCCCATCCCAATAAAATTGATGCAACATTATAAACCGATGTTGCACCTACAGAAGGTATAATAAATGGCTGTTCATAAATATCAAACATTTCTATAAATCTACTTAAATAAAGTTTATCCGAGAAACCTTCAGTAATTATATTTAATTTATTGTATGTAGGGCCAAAATCAAATCTTAAATCGGCACCAAGTGCTTTAAATAATGGTGATAATGTTTCCATTTTAGAGTTTCCTGTTATTTCTTGACTATATACATTTTTATGAATTTTTGAATTGCCACTATCATCTTTTTCAACAGCCCTAATATTTAGAAACCCATCCTTTTCTCTTATTAAAAATGGTGAATGAGTTGTATAAATTAATTGATTTTTATCCCTTGTTAAATCATCAAATAAATTCAATAATTCTTGCTGCGCATTTATATGTAAAAAAACTCCTGGTTCATCAATTAATAAAACAACATTTTTATTTTCCAAATCATTTGCATAAAAATCAATTAACAAATTAAAATACCACTTTAATCCTTGACTTCTTTCGGATAGATGCATGCTTTTTCCTGTACCAGTTTGAAAAGCAATATTAAAATTATTATTTAAAAAGTTTACTAAAATCTTTATTTCAGAATCTTGTTTATAAAAAGTTTTGAATTTCTTTCCCACATTTTCTTGAATTAATTGTTTTATTTGATATTGATAATCTTCTTTTGTTGCAGAATGGGTTTCTGTAAAAGCAGATAAGAATAAACTCCAATCTACTTGACCAACTTTTAATAATTTTTTTAATTCTTGATTATCATTTTTTATATTTTTAATATCATCACCATAATAACTATCTTTTAAATTAAGCCCTTTATAAAAATAAAAAGTAGGTAATACATTATATATTTTTAACATCTCATTTTTAATTTTAGCATATTCTTTTTTTGCTTCTTCTTTAATTTCTTCTTTTAAACGACAATCAGATCTACCAAGTGCGTCATGAAAGGGACAATGACCAAAAAATTCAAAAATAATTTTTTTTGATATATCATCCAAATATTTTGTTTGTGAGACAACAGCATTACTTTCTTTTATTAATCCATGTAGTTTTAATAATGATTCGGTAATTATTTTATTTTGGTTTATAAAATCAGATAAATATCCACTAAAATAATTTCCACTTTTTTTAATTTCAAATATGGTTCTTTTTTCTTCTGTATTTAAGTATATCTCAAAAGTAATATTTTTTTGTTTATAATTATGATTTATTGGCAAATTTAATTCCATTGGCAAAAGAAAACTTATTTTTGAAATAGAATCAATTATATTTGACTTTCCAGATTCGTTTTTTCCAATTATACCAACAACTGGATATGTAATGTCTAAAATATTGTTTGTTTCTGTAAAAGATTTATAATAATTTATTTTTATTGATTCGACCTTAAATTTTAGTTCATTCATTACAGCACTTCCTTTATAATCAATTATATCACAAAATAATACATTTTCCAAGATTAAAGGATAAAGACTTTCATTAAGAAAAAACTATCCCTCTTAGGATAGCTTTATATTTCTTATAATTCAACTCGTGCAAATCTAAAATGAATGCTAATTTCTTGTGATTTAACACCATCAATCTTCTTAGCCGGCTCAACAACTATTTTATTAATCAATGCATTAACCATTTCAACTGTTAGTTCTTTAAAACCCATAAATTCATTAAACTTATTTTTTAATAATAAAATATTTTTTTCTTCATCTTTATCATTTTCAATTAACCTATTTAATTCACTTAATTTTGTATTTAAAGTCTTTTGCTCATTTTGGTATTGTTTTAATAATTCTTGGCAAGTTTGATCATCAATTAATCCTTCAATATTGTTATTAAAAACTTTGGAAATTAATCTAATTAAAATTTGCAATCTTTTTTCTATTTTTACTTTTTCATCTTTATTTTTAACTGATTGATCATTCATTCTTACTTTGGTGCAATAGCTTTGAAATAATTTTTCATCATTAATCATTTTCATAAATTTTTTTATTTTTTTGGTAACCACTTCTATTAAACTTTGATAATTAACAAATACATAATTAGGGCACTCATCAGGATTTTCATAATGATTAATACATTTATATAATTGTTCTCTAGCTATTTTTCCACTTATCCTTTTTCTTAAATTATCAACATAACACATTCTATGGCCACAAACACCACAAAAGATTATACTTTTAAATATATTACCATCAGTGTTTTTTCTAACTCTTCTTTTAGCCGCTAGTAACTGCTGAACCCTTTCATAATCTTCTCTTGTAACAATAGGTTCATGGGTATTTTTTACGATTATATGTTTATCTGCAGGTACTCTTACAATTTTTTTCGTTTTATAATTTTCAACTTCATATTTGCGATTTTCCATATCACCGATATAAACCATATTTTTAAGAATGGCATTTACTGAATATGAACACCATTTAGTTTTATTAACTTTCTTTTCAAATCTGGTATCACCATTTTTTTGTTTATGGGCAGATGGAGTTAGAACTTCATCTTTGGTGAGAATTTGCCTAATAATTGATATCCCTTTTCCTTGTAAAGCAAGATTGTATACTCTTTTTACAGTTTCAGCTGCTTTGTCATCAATAACTAGATGATTTTTATTACTAGGATCTTGTATATAACCAAATGGTGCTTGACCTGATATATACATTCCTTGTAAGGCTCTTTGTCTTTTAGCTGTTTTTACTTTTCTAGATAAATCTTTACTATACATATCATTAAGGATATTCCTAAACGGAGCAATATCGCTATCACCTTTGTTTGAATCAATACTATCGTTTAATGCTATATAACGTATTTTTTTAGTTTGAAAATAAATATCAGTGTAATATCCTGTTTGAATGTAATCTCTACCCAAACGTGATAAATCTTTTGTAATAACGAGATTTATTTTTTTATCATCAATATCATTAAGCAACCTTTGAAACGATGGACGTTCAAAATTTAAACCGCTATATCCATCATCGACATAGAAATCGTAAATTTGAAATCCTTGTTCTTTACAATAGTTTTCAAGCATCATTTTTTGTGTTTGTATACTCGTTGAATCTCCTTGATTTCCATCATCAGAAGATAGACGGCAATAAACACCTGCAATATAATTTTCTTGTAATAACATATTTTGCTCCTTAATCAAATTTTATAGCCATAATAAATTTTTTTGTTTTTCGTGATGAAACTCCAATGGCAATATCAAAACCTTGAAATCCATATTTTATTTGACCTGTAAGTATTTTATCTGCACTTTTATTATCTATCTTTTCTTCTGAAAAACCCATTTCTTTTAATTTAGTTTTAGTATAAATATTTATGGATAGTCTTCCTTCAACTAAATTTACCACTTCTTTAATAAACTCCTGCTTTTTTGTTTCTGTCATTTTTCTATCCCTTTCTGTTTTGTAATTTTTTCATTTGTTTCATTAAAATCTCTTTTTTCTTTTTCAATCATCAAATCTACAATAATTATTTTAAAATCTACACTGTTTTCAAATATCTCTTTAACTACCAATTTTTCTTTCATATGCTCAAATCTCCTTAAGTGATTTAAGTATATAAAATACATGCGACATAGTGTGGCGGACTAATAAAAAAGGCTAATTATTTTAAATATTTTTCAATATATTTACTTATTACCGTTTGATAATTACTACTAGGATGAACTAAATCAATATTTAAATATTTTTTTATTATAACCTGTGTATATCCATAACTGTCGATTTCATTGAATTGAAAACAATATCTAGTAACTTCTTCATCTGTTCTTTCTTCAGACATCACTACCGGATTTTTAAATTCCTTCATCCACTCTTTTTCAATATAAGTAAAATTAGATTTAGTTTTTAATAAATTAACTTGATAATAATGTCTAAATTCATGAATCAGACATTTCAATGATTCTAAAAAATTATTTCTAAAAATATTTGAAATTTCAATATATTCGTCTTTAATGCAAAATCTTGAATCATCAAGTATTTCTTCATATGTTACTGGTATCGGATCTAATTCCATTTCTTCGCTTAACATATTCAAGTATGGATAAATATTTCTAAGCATCTCCTCTTCTTCAAATTTTTCTTTTCCAAAATATTCGATAAATTTTTGATCGCTTTCTTCTTTTGTTAATGACTTTAATTCTGTCACTAACCTTTTTAAGTTTTCCTTTGTAAAATTCATAATAATCCTCTTTTCGTTTTTTTTATATTTTCGTTCCTAATTTGTAAACAATTATATTGTATCATATGTTTTAAGGAACGTCAAGAGTTTTGTTTACATTTTAGGAATATTTTTCATTGACTTTTTTACAAAAAAATAATATAATAAATATACATAAGGTAGGTTAATATGAATAGATTAAAAGAATTAAGAAATGAATTCAATTTAACTGTAAGATCATTGGGAGAGCTATTAGAAATAAGTAGCACCTCTATTAGTTGCTATGAACAAGAATCAAGAGATTTTAATAGTAATGTTTTAAAAATAATATCTGATTTCTTTAGTGTCAGTATTGATTATTTGCTATGTCATAGCAGTGATGGTATTTTTGTTAATTATGAAAATGATTCAAAATTATATAGATTAAATGATATTAGTTTTAAGAAATATAAAAATGATGATTTAATATATTATAAAGATAATAAAAGATATTTAGATATTAATAAAATTGTTGGAATAAAAAAAGAAGCCAATATTTCAGAGCTTCTTGAATTTATTAATCAACAAGAATTAATCGATAAAACGTTTGATGAAATTAGTACTTCCAAGCTATCGATTCCATTAGATAAGATTTATGTTGTTGAAAAGATTATTAAGTTAGATGATAGTAAGTTTAATGCTATTAAAAATATGATTGAGTTATTATAAATGAAAAGAGGTAGAAATTTAATTTTCTATCTCTTTTATTTTTTATAAATAATAATTGTTAATTAAATCCTCAAATGAAATGTAAATATTATGATCACAATCATGTAGCAAAGCCATTCTTAAATTATATAATGGTCTTAATATTCTAACTTTTTCTTCTAATGTTCCATAATGAACGGCAGCATGGCAGATTGGACATAGAGCTACTATGTTTTCTAACCTATCAAGGTTTTTAATACCAAAATCCGCTTGGGCCTTCATTGGAATTAAGTGATGTCCCTCCAAATATTGATTACCTGATCTGGTATCAAAAGTTAAATGTTGGTCTCCGAATAAGTAAGAGTATTCACATATATAATTAGCATTTTGAATTGCTGTTTTCTTTAATGATGCATTTGTTTTATATCTACCTGTTCTAGATTGCGGATTCAACTCAGGCACTCTGTTATTCAAAGAAACTAAAGTAGTAATATCTATAATAGGTTGTGCATCTTCTACAATAGTATCTTCGATATTTTCTTCAATTTCATCATGCAAATTATCCATATCATGTTGATTAATAATATCTTCGCCAACTTGATTAAGAAAATAACAAAAATGTCTACCCGGTTGTGTTCTTGTCGTATAACTTGATAATGCGTTTGTTGCATAATGACTACCTGTCAAATTTCTTATAATTTGAGTAAATTTTTCATCATTTCTTCCAGATAATATTTCCAAATCTTCAAGATTGAATTGAACAGTTCTTCTCAATTCATCAATAATAAATTCAGTTTTACATCCTGGATTTCGTCCAATAATTTGCAATGTAGGTAATAATAATTGTTGCTCTGAAACTCTTGGCATAATACAACCCCTTTTATTTTAATAATTAGTTATTAACAAATGATTAACTTTTCTATTATTTCTATTTTGGAAATTAACCATATATGTTTTATCAAATTCTTGTATATTGAAACCTCTTTGTAAATATAAATTTCTAATAAAAGGTGTGTCTTTTATTATAATCATAATTCTAGCATTTATATTTTGAAGAATATTCGCTAATCTATTTTGATCATTTAAATCAAAATCATTTTGAGCATAATCCCTAAATTCCGTGTCATATGGAGGATCTATAAATATAAAATCATTCGCATTAAAAATTTGATTATTTAAAAAAACTTCAAAATCCGTATTTTCAATCGTTGTATTATATAAATAATTAATTATTCTATCACTTTGTATATAATTTATTTTGGATAAAAAATCCTTTCTATTATAAGCCATTCCACCATATGGAACATTAAAATCACCATTAGCATTATATCTAAACATAGATGCATAACAAAATTCTCTTATGAAATAAAATATTGCAGATGTTCTTTCTGGTGTTAGAAAAACATTCAAATCATTCATATTCCTATCATTGTAAATTGTTCTAAAATGTGTGTAAAAAGCCGATTTAAAGGCAGTCTCAATATTTTCTAAAACATTAGTATCACCAAAATCACCATTTCTATGTTCTAACTCTACTATACGCATTATTTTTCTTTCTAATGCTCTTCTTAATTGAATGTTAAATTCTTCTATACGTACGTTAAAATCTAAATTCAGCATACCATTAAAATGTTGATTATTATGAAGTACAAATGTAGTAATGTTGTCTCTTAAGGGTTGCCTATTATTTGTATTTTTATAATTTCTATATATGTTTAGCAATTCTATACATAGATTTTCATCATGTATTATGTGATTAATTAAAGACCAATTATATTCAATTTGTCTTAAATAATCAAAAAACATTATATTATTATTGGCTATCAATTGATAAAGATCGATTAATTCGTTTGAATAATCATTGATATATTTTTCGCCTAAAATATTTATTTCCTCAAAGGCAAGATAAACAGCTCCCCCACCTATGAATGGCTCAAAAAAATTGTTTATATTATTGGGAAGATTAGGAATTATTATATTCAATTCTTTTTCTTTTCCGCCTGCCCATTTTATAAATGGTTTTGCCATAATTATTGCTCCTAAATTTATATTTAAATTGTTAATGTAATAATTATAACATATTTTGTAATAAAATGCGATATTTAGTTTTAAATGTAAATATATTATTTTAAACTTTATAACTAGCTTTCACTAATACATAGTTTAATGTTTCCCGATTATAAATAATTTGCGTTTCATATTCACCAATATTTTCAAGTGATTGTTTAATCGTTGCAATTACTCTATTAAATGTTCTCGGACTTGCTCCAAAAATATTGTAAAATACTTCATAAGTTACTTTTTGATTTGCTTCTAACATTAAATAAACAGTTAATGTTTTTTCATCACTAACAATGGTATTTCTATTATATATTCCTAAATCCATATTTTTTAAATTTTCCATTAATATACCTCTTCAAATATATCTTTAAAATTGAAATAAAATTCTTTTATATTAAAATTAAAAACGTCTGATATTTTTTCTTTATCAAATTCAATTATATAACCATTTTCGATTCGTGTATATTCATCTTCTGACATCTTTAATAATAGTGAAACTATAGGAATACTTAATCTTTTTATGATTCTATTCGCAAAGATTATAATACTTTCCTTTGGTACATTTGGATAAGCAGATGTCAATGCATAAAGATAGCAATTTTTAAGTGTTGTTTTATAACATTTGCAATATCCTTTATTAATTAGAGTTGCTTCTGGATCAAAATTTAAATATTCAATATTATAGTTTTTGGCATTTTTGTATACGTATATAGTTTGTTCCTCCCCATATACATAAATTAGTTTAATTAATATATCACGAATAATAAATAGTCTATCTTCTGTTTTTAAAATTGCACGAATCATATTATTTTCCTTTCTTTTACTTGTTCGCTACATTTCAAATTATATCAAAATTCGCTAGTCTAATTTGTCGAAGAAGAGCAGCGATTGATTAATGCATTCTAAAAATGATGTTGGTTTATAAGGTATGATTTTCCCATTTACTAGTCTTTTATTTGCACTTAATAAATAAAGTCTTTCTTCGGCTCTAGTAATTGCTACATAGAAGATTCTTCTTTCTTCTTCAATGGTTAAATAGTTTGATTTATATGATGGTAATATTCCCTCATTACAACCAACAACAATAACTATTTTAAATTCTAAACCTTTTGCTTGATGAATTGTCATTAGTTTTACTACTCCTTGATCTGTTATATTTATAGAATTAAAGTAAATCTCATTGATAAAATTATTAGTTATAATGTTAGGTTCCTCAGATGTTTCTAAGTCCTCAATCATTTTAAAAAAATCATTTAACCTATTTATCTTTTCTTTAGCGTTTTGTTGCTTATAGATAAAATTAAGATAATCCAATTTTTCTAAAAATAGATTAAAAAACTCATTTGGTTTTAGATTTTTATATTCTTTTGATAAAAAATCTAAAACTTCAATAAAGGTCTTGATATCTGGGTTAGTTGATTGTTTCATTGCTTCATATAGTGAAACATTATTTGCTTTTGAAAATTCTTCTATTTCCTTATAAGCTACTATTCCAATTTTATGATTAGGTATATTGTAAATTTCATTTAAAGCAATATCATCATGATTATTATTTAAGAATTGGTAATAATAGATTAGTGTTTTAATTTCTTTATGTTTGAAAAATGGATAACTACCGAACACTTGATATGGAATTTTACTTTTGATAAATTCTTTTTCAAAACTACTGCTTATAAAGTTGCTCCGATATAAAATGCATATATCTGAATAAAGATAATTTGTTGAAGTTAATTTTTGAATTAACTTTGATACATAAATTGCTTCATCATATGAAGTATCTAAATTTGCATATATCACTTTAAAATTGTTTTGAATGTTATTAGTAAAGAGATTCTTATCTAACCTCTTCACATTACTTCTAATTAGATTATTAGCTACTTCTAATATATTTTTATTTGACCTGTAATTTTCTTCTAACTTGATTACTTTGGCGTTTTTAATTTCAATAAAGTGATTAATATTTTCGATATTACTTCCTCTAAAAGTATAAATGCATTGATCTTGATCTCCAACTAAAAATAGGTTTTGATGCTGTTTAGATAATAGCTGCAATATCTCATATTGAATGTTATTGATATCTTGACATTCATCAACTAAGATATGCTCACATATATCTTGTAAGTGTTCTAAAATAAATCTTTCATTTTTTACCAGGTTATAAAATTGATAAAGTAAATCATCTAAATCCATTTTACAAGACTGTTTTAAGATTTTTTGATAAAGATGGAAAATGTAGTTAATCGTGTATGACTGTTTTAAATCTCGAAAATTATATTTATTAAAATTTTTAACTGCTGCAATTGCTTCTACTGCATCTACATCAACAATATCTAAATTATTATCTTGAATTAGCTTTCTAATTATCTTTAATTTATCTTCATCGTCAATAATGGTAAATCTTTCTTTGTAATCTATATATTGATAAAATCCCGCTAGTAAGCTATAACAGAAACTATGAAATGTTGATACTACAAGATTCTTTACATCAATTATTTCTTTTAGTCTTTCTTTCATTTCATTTGCTGCTTTATTAGTAAATGTAAAGGCAAAGATGTTATAAGGATTTATGCCATGTTTTATTAAATTAACTATTCGGCAAATTAATACTCTGGTCTTACCTGTCCCTGCTCCAGCGATTACTAAAATGTTTCCTGATATTGAATTAACTGCTTCTTGTTGTTTTTCATTTAATTTATTATTCATTTTTAGCTACTTCAAATAAAGATAGTTGAACTATTTTCTTTTCTTTAATTTCAACTATATTTAAAGAATTAATATAATCAAAAATTAATTTTAATATTGTATTTTCTGTTATTTCTAAATTTTTAGAAAAAGTATTAGAAAGATATTCTAAAATAGCCTCTATTTTGATTTTTTTATCAAAAATAATATTTTCATACTCTGGATTATTTGATAAGTATTGAGCAATTATTTTAGGAATGTCAGGAATCAAATAATTATTATATTTTGATAATAGCATTAGATTTGTCGTATAGTCTGTCATTAAAATGGTAACTCCCTAACATCTATAATGTTTTTGTAATCTTGAATAATTTCCTCAATTTTCATCAAGTCAGTTTTTTCTAAACCTGATTCTTGTAAATAATTATTAATCTTCTTTAGTTTCTGATTATCAAAATTATCTAGGAATGCAACAAACATTTTTAGGAATTCTGTATATGTTGATTCTTTATCGTTTCCTGTATGGAGTAATAGATCTAAATAAAACATCATGGCAAATTTTAGGGTAAACTTTTGGAAGGTTTCTCTTGTACTTTTTCTCATTTTATATCTTTCCATTTTTGCTTTAGAAACACACTCTAAAAAATTACTCCAATTACTATCAGTCAATACTTTATCTTGATCTCCTATGTTATAATTATTTTCTTCTTTTAAATCTAGCATTTGATAAAGAAGGCCCAAAACATATTTTCTAAAATCAAGTTCATTTTGATTTAGTATATTCATAGAGACATCATAGGCCTTGTCTTTAAAATAACGCATTTCAAATCTTACCCAGTATTTTTGAAAGCAATCTTTTCTTTTTGATATTTGTTCTTTATTCTTTTCATAAATAACTAGCATTTGAGTTGAAGAATGATTTCCTAATTGTATAGATAATCCTTTTTTAGCTGATCCATGAACTATAAAATCTTTATCTTTAAATGAAGTATTATATAATCCTAAATCAAGTTTTCTTTTAATATAATCAAAAGTCACATCTTTTCCATCATAGTCATCAATAGTAATATCAACTCTTGATGGTGAAGCATTTAGTCTTACCATAAAAAACTCTAAAAAGTCTATCCAGGTTTTATCAATTGATGCATTTTCAAATTCTCTGCATCCTTCACCTTTAAGTTCTATTGAACAAGATTTATATCCATTTTTAAGAATAGGTCCACATAACCTTAAAGTTATTGAACTTCCAATTGTATATTGATACTGAAATCTATTTTGTGAATACACTTCTTTAGTTACTTCATCTTTGGTAAATCCTAAAAATGATGAAACCAAAATTAATATATCTTCTATTACTTTTAGTTCAAAATCATTCTCATAAATTCTAAAGGGAAATGTTGCACTAAAATAATCAACAATTACATGAACTCCAGTTTTTATTTCACTATTAATTTTTTATATCCTCCTTATTTCATATCTCTACAATGCCGCTTATATTATGTTTACTCTCCGATAACAGGGCTATTAGTACAACGCCCTGTTACCGGACTAAGATGTAAACAAACTAGTAAGCTAGATATTGTAATTTTTAGACATCTATGAATTCATCATCAGATGTTTTTTTATTTTCAAATGGTTTATTAACTTGCTCTAAACCATTAATTTTGTTGTAAAATCTTGAATTGCACAAAGTCAATTCTTCTATTGTTGGTCTTAGGGAAGAATACTTATCTAAGTCTTTAAAGGATCTATTTTTCTTTTCTTCATAGGCGTATGATAAAAAGGTTGAATCATATAAAGCCATGTCTTCAATACTTAAATCACAAATGTTTAGATTAATATTTTTAATTTCCCCTTTTGCGTTATCTTCCTCACTAATAATGACAGTAAGTTTAAAATACCAAAAGTGATCAAAGAAATCACAAATCTTATTTATAGAATTTGCTAGTCTTCTAAGAATTGCATAGGTAAGATTGAAATCATTTCTTTTATATTTAGATATACCTTTCCTAAGCGTTTTATTTGCAATATAAGCTCTTTTAGTTTCGTATCTTGTAATTAATCTTCTTAAAGTTTTAGACGCCATTACAAAGGGGAAATAATATATATAAAGTAATACTGGGTATTTCTTCTTACGTTTCTTAACCGTTAGAAAGTACTCCGAATTACCCCTAATTCTAAGTGGTACTTGATCTTTTAATTGATAATCACAAAATATCTTGACATGTCTTTTTAAATCATGTGAAGTCACTGAAAAAAAGGTTGCTGCTCCATCTTCGCCGACCGCCTTCATATCATCATGTGAATTGTATTCCTTATCAAGTTCCGATAAAGAAATAATAATGTATTCCTCCAACGCATAAGTTTTAGTTTTAATATTTTTCCTGACAAAATTAAAATCAAAAATCTTAGAATAATCTTTAAAATATGGACTATAGATTGCATAGTTAGAAATGATGAAACTTGATCTGCTATTTAAGAATTCGTAATTTTTCAAATATTCTTTATGTTCAGGATATTTACCTGAATTCATTCTGACATCAGCAAAATTAACGGTTGGATATTTGATTTCATATTCTAATAGAATATCTTGTAAGATTTCAATAAAGTTTTCCTCACTGGCAAGTGACAAAGATACATTTAGTAAGGTCTTTCCAACACCTGGAGTACCATTGATAAATGTTGTTTGCGTTAAGGTATTACTGGCAAAGTCTTTTAATCTTTCATGATTCTTCTGCAGTTTAAAATTAGCTCTTTTTATAGCTTTGAGAAAACCTAGTATAATTAGTGCTATTATCAATAACAAATAAGGTATTTTTATCAAAAGCGGGTAAAGGAAAATAAATATTGCTTGTCCTAAAGAAGAAATAACAATAAAACTTTCTAAATTAATAGCATGGTAGATATATGTAATTATAAATATTAGTAATTCAACTAAAAACTTATACAAGATTCCATTAGAAAAAAGAGTGATTAATATAAATAAAGCAATAACTCTTTTATATTGAATAAGTTTCATTTTAACTAATTTGATAAAAAGAATGGTTTTATTCTTTATAAAAGAAAGTAATTTTGTAAATTTGATAAATAGTTGTGCAGGCTTAGAATATTTAATATTAAGATTTGTTCCATTAAACGTTTCATGGAAAAATATAAATAATAATAATATGATGTTTATTCCGATATTTAGAAAATAATTTATAAAATCAATAATAAAAAACAATGACTTTACTACAAAATCTAATACTAATTCTTTTAATGGTTTTCTATTTTGAAAAACTTCAATGGTGTTATTTATAAAAACATTAATTTCTTGCACTGTTTCTTCAAAGATAATATGATTATTTTCTAAATATATTTCAAAATAATTCTCTAGATTTTTAATATCAAATATTTCAAGTATCCTTTTTGATGTAGTAACAAAAGAATAATAGTTAAATACTAGCAGGATAACAGCTAAAGTTATTCCTGCTAATATAAAAATTTTCTTTATTATTTTTTGATCCACTTATAACCTTTTCTACAAAGTAAGTATCCTAAATAAAGCATGCCTAAACTAATTATTGATGATATAGCCATTGCACCATATTTTAGAGCTAAATTTTCTTCTAGCTTTTCTTTTATTAATTCTAGATAATTGATTTTATAGTTAAGTGCATTATCAACAACATTAACTTCAATTATATTTTGCACATCAGCATTTTTATAACTAGTTAGAGTTCTACCTTTTTCTTTGAAATCATGTTCAGAATAAATTGATACATCTTTTAGTTTTATAACTTTTTCAATATATTCTTGAAAGACTTTTTCTAGGGTTTCATCTGATTTATTAGTTACAATAAATACGTAATTTCCACTAGTAATAAATGAGGCACTATGATCAAATTCAATGTAGTTCACATTTATTTTCTTTTCTTCTTTTGTTTTATCAGGAAACTCTACAAAAAATTTTAATTCTCCATCTTCATTAAACTTGAACTCTTTAGAATTATAAGTAATATTATATTGTTCTTCAACTATCTGATTTCCTTTTAATAATACATATGGTTTAATAGCATCTAAAAGTTTAGTTGGATTAATTCCCTTCTTACAATAAATATTATCAATTGGTTTTAAAGAGTAGGTATTATTACATTCTAACTTTGTTGGCAGATTATATGATTCAACGACTTCATTTGCATACTCAGTTGTTGAGATTTTAATGCCAATATCTTCTAATCTTTTAATACTATTTAAAGTTGTATCAATATCAATATAATCATCTGAACTTTTATAGGTTTTAGTTCCTGCTGTATTTGTAAATTCAAAGTCTATTTTTATATCCTCTGTATAATAAACTACTTTGCTTCCCAGTGTTGCATGAGTTGTAATTGAGGAAAAATGCGTTTTATGAGCTTCTGGAATATATACTTTTTCAATAGTTGACGGTGTACCAGTCACACTTGTAATACTTACACCATTAGGGTCATAAACAAAGTATACATTTTTGAAACTAACATAGTTAGCAGCAAAAGATGCTGTGGCATTTGTTAGTATTATTGTATCTCCTTTGAGTTTACTAAGTGCCGTTAGAGAATAACCTCTTAAATCTAACTTATTATATGTTAAATCAATTATTAGATTTGATGATGATACTAGCGGAATCGTTGCCGACTTAATTCTTGAATCTACTTCATAAGCAGTATGAGGCATATTATCATTTGTAGGATTGCTTGGCACTGGTGATGAGTTTGATGAATGGTAATATTTAATTCCACATTTCTCCATTAATATTTTAAAATCAGTACACGGATAAAATGATTCTTTTGTGTATTTAGAAAAACTTTCGGTTTTTATAGTAAATGCGTGTGTTGCTCCAGTTGATAAATTATATTTATCAGCATAAGTTTCAAAAAATAATTCATTCCATTCATAATAATAAGCATTTGAGAATGTCATATTATTAAATTGTGTTTGGTTATTACTCATGGTTAGTATGTCTATATATAAAGCGCTATATGGAGCCACAAAATGATAATTATCAAAAGTAAAATCAGCAAAATCTATCTCTATCATATTATTGTGAGCCATGTAAAGATTTTTAAATGATTTAGTGGCAAGCATTTTTTTCGCATTAAATGACGAATAAACAATAGCATCTTCTAAATTTGTATATGTGGCAATGTTTGTAACAGCATTATAATTAATTGTTTTTCCGTTTATATTATCATATATCACAACATACTTTTCGTTCTCAGGTGTTTGTGATAACGATGCAGTAAAACGATCATTTGCTACACTATAGGTATATCTAAAACCATTTAAGTAATAAGTTTTTCCATCAACTAAATCCTCTTCAATTTTATTTTTGATTGTTAATTGATTATTTTCGGCAGCATATGTTTTTATTGTGCTTATTACAATTAAACAAAATAGTGATACAATGACAATTAAATAGCTAAATATTTTTATTTTTTTGGTCATTTTTTATTTTCTCCTTCTTTTTTAAATGTAAATTTAATAAATCTATATCCTTTATATAAGATATAAACAATGATTAACCCACCAATAACAGCTCCAATTGTAATAAGGGTATCTTTTGATTTTGTTATTGCTTCTTTAAAATCATCAATTGTTTCATAAGTTTTTTCTTTAATACTCCAAGTTTTTGAATCGGTATCCATGATTAGATCTCTATTAATAATACTCAAGGTATTTCCGTCAACGGTATCCATTTTTACGGAAACATCATAGACTTTATCATCGACTAAGTAATTCATTCTAAGTATTTTAAAATCTTTAATTAATTTGTAATCAGCTTCATAATAGGGAGGATTATCAAATAGATTCCAACACTCTTCATCATAATTTAAATGTAGACGATATTTGAATGTCTTACCCGCTTTAACGTTTGATTTAAAACTTCCCTCTTTAAAGCCTTGATAACTGAAAAGATTAAATAATCCATTTGCTTTTTTTTCGGCAGTTAAAGATTTTTTTACGCTTATTTCTTTAGTGTTTAACCAAATTTGATACCAACTTTTATTTTCGCTAGATAAAGTGTAAGAAACATCTACTCGATAGATTCTATCAATATCAATTGTTGTATTAAAGAAAGTATTATGAATATATCCCCCAAAGCCAAGATCAAAAAACGATTGGACTTCACAGTCTTTAATTATTTCATAAGCATGGGTAACGAGCTGAAATAATTTTACACCATCTTTTTTAGGGACTATTCCTAAATCAAATTCTATTTCTGTATTACATACTACATTATACTTACCGGTTGGATCGGGATCGTTAAAATATTGGAATTCATCTATACCGGCTTTAAAACTCGATATTTTATATTTTTGCATTAATGGTACTCCAAATGCTCCATTCTTTTCAAATCCAGATATAGGGGTTTTATGAAGGGTTAGGTTATATTCTGAATAATGATAGTAATCACTATCAAACCAGTTTCCTTCTAAACTATCTTTTTGGGCTTGATTATCATATTGTTTATATAGTTTGTTATTAACAACTATCTCCTTTATGGTCATGAATTCAGAAGGAATATATTCACTTGTCCATATTAGATATAGACATGAATAATTTTCTATAATTCTAGAATCCCAATATAAACCTAATATTTTGTTTGCTTCTAAGTATTTGGGTTCAATATCTAAATTGTTTTTAACATCAGTCCAGATTAAATCAGAATCTCTGTGATACCACATAATAACCTCTCTAAGTCTTTCCTCAGTAAAACTTCCAAATGAATCTAAACTATTAGTTGTCTTATACTTTGTATAAATTGTTTGATATCCTTCGTCTCTTACTAAATCATTATGAAATGGTGGTAAAACTCCTTGATTAACATAAAACGCTACTTCGGTTTTGGTATCTTCAAAAAATGAAGATGCTTTGACATTCGTAGTTACAAAAAATAGTGGTAGCATTATACAAACGAAAAGAAATATCTTTTTTATTTGTGTCATTCTTGTTTTTTCTTCTCCTTTCTTATTTTTTTAAGGAGGAAAATACTAGCAATAGTGCTAATAATTATCACTAGTACTTTCCATATTTTTTTGAATGTGTATTTCATTAAGCTATAAATTAGTTTTAATCCATCAAATATAAAATTAATTAATACCATTATTCAACTATCGGATTGATTTCTACTTCTTTAAATTCATAGCCCAAATTAACGTATTTTAGGTTTTTGATTTGTGATTCAGTTAAATAGCAAGTCCTGTATAAATCTTTACATAGCTCAACTCTGACGAAATAATACTTATCTCCAGTGTCGGCGTATGTTCCAATTCCTATTTCAGCAGCAGCTTCTTTAATTCTAAATCCTTTAGAAGTTTGCATTAATTCTCCTAATCCTCTTTCATTACAAATTAATTGGTAGTCTCCCATTTCTAGTTGTTTAGCTGGTTGTATTTCAATATTGGCAAAATTCTTGCCAAATGTGTTTTGATTAGCACTGATATCTTTTAAAACAACTGTTAAATCATATCGAGGTGCTAATCCTTTTCTTTGCGTTGCTTTAAGTGTGAATTCTACTTTTACTTTCAAATTTTAATTTCTCCTTTCTTTTTGATTTTTCTTTTACTAGTAACTGTTTTTTGAAAAGAATTCTTCTGCTTCTGTTTCAGACATTTCTTTATTCTTTTTATCAAAATTTTTAAGAATAATTGATATCATCTTTTTACTAAAACCTAGTTCTTTTAAAACAGAAGCAATTTTACCTTTGCATGCAATATGGCTCATTAATTTTCCTCCCTCCAAATTTTTTATCTAATGTTAACCTTAGACACTTAGATTTTATCAAGGACATGCGCCATAATGTGGCGGAGTGAAAAAATAAGTTAATATTTTTTGATATTTTTACGTAAAAAAAGAAACCTATTTTAAAAGTTTCAGTTGTAATGACTATAAAAGAAAAACTGGAAGGTTATAAATTTCTTTATACACTTCCAGTTATATTTTAAATATTAATAAAATTGCATTACTTTTGTTTCTTCTTTTGTTTCTAGATTATAGAATATATAATATACTCTTTCATCATTAGATTTCTCTTTTGTTTGGTTTCTAAATACTAATGGTTTACCATCAACTATTGGCCATTCAGGATCTTGTATCCATCTTGGAGGTTTAGAATCATATTTAAACAAATCTTTAATTTTTTCCTTAAGCCACAACTTTTGTTTTGCTTTTGATAATTCTTTGGGTGCATCTGCAATAATTTTATTTAAAAATTCTTCATCATCTATATAAATATATTTTGGTTGAATATCTATTCTAAATTGCAAATCATCATGATATTTTGAATATTTTATAAACGAATATCCGTGATATTCTAAATATCTACAAACATCACTATGTATAACTGCTTTTCCCATACTTGTTGAAGGACTATAAATAGCAAAGTGCTCATTAACTGTACCTTTTCCAAAGCACCTAAATTTATCACCTAATTTTACTTCAAATATTTTATTATATTCTTTATTTTTTTGGTAATTATTCCAAAATGTTGTGAAATCAGTATCACCTTCTGCAAACTTAATCAATTCTAAAACTAATTGTTCTTTATTCACTAGAACACCCCACTTCCTAAATTATACATTACTCCAGCCCAGTTAGCATTTCTATATCCAATTATTGCATGAATTGCTAAATGCTGCTTCTGGGTGACTCCAACTACATTATAGAGGTTTGCACCTGCCCGACCAAGTGGATGATGCAATATTATCTGCTGTCCTTGTATTGAAGGATTAATACCCGTTATTAGTTCATCAAATGTGCCTGGATGTAATCTTTCCTGTGCTGCAAACAATCTATTTTTAAATGTTTGAAAAGAAGGATTTCTTGAATTTCCAAATTTATCAATAATTGGTGTTTTTGCTTCAGCAATCGCTGCATCATCAAACTGCATAACATCAAATGCATCATCACCGCACATATTATGAACTAGAATCCCGCTAGTTCCTACGTAATAGGTATGAAAGTCTTCCACTTCTAGATTATAGGTGGTCATTGGTCCACCAACAGTTTTAGTTTCTGCTGATAATACAGTAGCAACTTCTCCACTTTCAAGAATTATTTTATCGCCAACAATAATATCTTTTGCAGATATTAAACCTTTACTTTCTACATTATAAGTCGTTCCTTCTTTTGCAGTAATGTTATCGCGTTCCCCACATCTTAATAAGGATAGTGATATCTCTACTTCAAAATTATAAGTTGTTTGTGCTTCCTCGTAATGTTCAACTTCTAATGATGTTATTATAGCATTTTCTCCACTAGAAAGCAATAATTTATCGCCAGCTTTTAAATCTTTAGCTGCTATCCAAGTACCAGTCGATTCTTTAGCTTGTTCGTTAGATCCTTCAAATAAAACTTTTGTTCTTTCACTTGAAGCATTCAAAACATAGAATGGGTGTTCAAAAGTACATGTGATTAGATCTAATTCTTCTTTAGTGCTTTCTTTTGAAACTCTAACATTAATCCAATCTTTTACACCTTCACCTATATCATTGTCTTGTGTATGATTCATTGGCCTGCCGTTTCTAAATAGGTCAACTACCTTTTTATATTCAGATGCTCCAGTCTCCTCATCATAGGACAATACCTCATCTCCTACCTTAATATCTTCAATTGCTTTATACCCTTCTATTGTTAGCACTAGAGTCCCAGCTATAAAGCAATTATTAAGAGGCGCTTTGGCCTTGTTAGCAGCATTAGCCACAGCACTTATACCTTGACTGACGCAGTACATGATTGCACCAGTAGAAAAGCCATTTATTGCTCCATATATAGCTCCCTCAGTTGCCCCTTCCAAGAAACTGTTTCCATGTATTGCACTAATGATTCCACCGATTATTCCTCCAATAACAAATCCACTTATTGCGGCTTTTATGCCGGCCATAAACATTCCTGCACCAAATTCTATAGTAACAGGATTACACATCAGTACTACAGATATTAAAAACACCGTTGCACATATTATCCACTGTATAGCTTTCTTCCAGTTAAGTTGCCACCAACTTTTTTCTTTATTAGGGTCATAGTTTGGATCAGGAAATAACTCCATTGAGGTAAAGATATTATCATTATTAACCTTAAAGCCTACACTATTGTCTAAAGTAATAGCATTCCTGTCAAGTGCATTTAATATATAAGCATTCTCGATTAAGTTCTCTGGATTCTCAGCATCCAAATACATCATTATCTCTGGTGAATAATATCTTGAATTGATATAATATAATTCTGTTTCTGTATCAAAGTAATGACCTTTCCATCTGAATGGGTTATTATCAACAACAAAGTCATCTCTTATTGTTCTCGTTCCGAGGTAATTAGTTGTACAGTTTCCCCAAGCATCATAGTTATATTCGGCTATTAGTTTTCCTCTATGCATTACTTTACTTACATTACCCATTGCATCTCTTACGAAATTGAAGTTATATCCTTCATACCTTAGTCCGGCTATTCCTTGTGCGTTATAAAAGTATCTTATTTTATGAGTATTACTTCCACTACTATTGCTCCAGTCTTCTCCAAGGATTCTACTGCCATCAAGGAAGTATACTTTAGTTATTCCATCTGATAATACTTTTTTAAATCTTACTCCCTGATGGTTGTATTCATAAATATTTCCTCCAATATTACTAATAAGATTACGAGTGTTATATGTAATTGTATTATTCATATGTTTGGTTACATTTCTATAGTTATCATAAGTAATAGGGTAGGTAGTACCATTATTTACATAAGAGATCTTTTTGTTGTTTGAATATGAAAAGCTTTTAATAATTGATGTACCTATTTTAATATTTTTTATCTTGTTACTTACACTTTCATAAGTATATTCCATATTACCAAGAACACTGTTGTTTTCTCTTTTTAGACGGTTTTGAGAGTCATATTCATATGAGATGGTTTTACTAAGGGTGGTGAGGTCATCACGGTCTTTACGTACTGGAACTTCTTTAAACCCCTTACCTTCTTCTGTGAATAATATAATATTACCTTTATTATCATATTCATATTCATGAGTGATTGTAGTATCAAAATAAATATCACTATGACCAAAAGAATTATTATAATGAGTAATGTTATGTTTTTGTTTCTTGATGAAAGCGGTATTTGGTTTATATTCAATCGTTATACTAGGTGTAACACCATTTGATATATTATATGTAATTCTTTTAGATTGTGCTTGTTCTAGTCTTCCAAACTTATCATATTTATAGGTTACTTCAAACTCTTTTTCATCATCTGCAAAATCATCAGTTTTATCATTTGTCCTATGAATACGTGGATTGATATAAATATTTTTTCCACTATCAACTTCACTATCTTCCATAACAATACTTGAGGTTCTTGTTATATTGTCTGAATAAAACTTATACTCGGTATCTGTTTGGTTTAACTGTCTAACCCAAATATCATTTGTCCACCATCCAAATGGCCTATTTTCTTCATCATACTCATAGTAAAATGTTTGATCTTCATATGGGTCATATATACTTTCTATTTTAGCGAGTGTTGAGCTTTCTTTAAATGAGGAAGAGGAGTCTTGATAACTATATGTAGTAGTTTTACCATTATTTGCTTGAGTTTGTACTTTACCATATTTATCTAAAGTAACCTCCGTAATATCAGGGGTAGTTGAACTAGTACGATATCTTTTTTCTGTTATCTTGTCAGCATTATATAAGGTCTTACCGGCTACTGTATAGTTCTTGTTTCTTTGGATATCTTTTTCAAGTAATAGATTATTACCTTCAAAGTATTTAGTTGCCTCCCCAAAGACATTATACTCAAAACTATAGTTTCTATTATTCTGATCCCATACTTTTTTAAGTCTTCCGGCATCATCAAACATAAAGTTGGTTTTAGCTTCTATTATTCCAGTTTCTGTATCTTTATTTTGGATCATCTTTATTCTATCATGGTATACATCATATGAGGTTTCTGAGGTTTGGTTACCAATAGTACTCTTAGATGGCAAAATCCATGGATCTTCATATGTATAGTACTTTGTTATGCCATTACTTGTTGATGATACTGGTTGTTCTCTTAATTCTTCCGTTACGCTTCCATAATCATAACTAGTTATTAGTCTTTCACCTGCTTGATTTTTTTCATAGTATGTTTCAATGGAAGTGATATTACCATAGTCATCATACTTGTTGAATGTTTCTACATCATATGCATCCTTACTGGCTCTTGGATTACCATTGTTATAAGTCCATGTATATATTTTGGATGATTGATTTTCTCGTACTTTTTCTGTATAAAGATCTACAAAGTCAATTGAAGTTTTTTGTTCATAATAATCATCTCTGAATCTTACCTGTGATTCAGTGAGACACCATTTTAAATTGGCTGATCTGTTTCTTGATTCCGCGTAGTAGTTTGGTTTGGCTCCACCAGTGTCCAAATATATTAGCTTAAATGGTTTATTACTTGATGGGGAGGTATAATCCGCATATGCATCCAATACTGATATAACCTTTGTACCGCTACAAGCAACTAAGTCATATGGTTTATTAGAATCTGTACCTTGTTGACGATACATATTTTTATAAGTTTTAAACAAGTCCCCCTCTGTCATGAAAAATGATGAATTAATTGTGGCATTATGAATAGCACCTGCATTATCTTTGTATACTATTTTATCAGCTTTATTAAACTCTTTATCATCAATCATAATATAGTTATCGTTTCCGACTGCTATACGTAGATCTGATAACAATACCTGACCATTATACCCTTCAAAATATAAACTCATATTATAAAGATTTTCTTTTATTTTTGGTATAAAGCTTAAATTGTGGTTATCAAAACGAATTGGTATAGTAATATACTGCCATGAAGAAGCTAAAACATTACCTAAATTGCTAGTGAAATCTTCTTGAACGTATTCGCGTTGATTATTAGCGACAGTAAATGAATAATTACAAAATTTTGCTATGACATTACTTTGAGTAGCATTAAAACAAGCCCAGAATGATACTACAAATCTGTCAGTATATGTAAGTTTTCTCTCAGATCCATTATCATTCTTAAAGAAAAAATATTTTAATTCATCTATTTTGTCAACTGGTATACTATAGCATGGTGCATTACCATTAATAATATTGGCCTTCTTGCCGTTAACCTTAACGGGACTTTCTCCATCATCACACAACTCCCAGCCACTGGTTTTTGTCAATGTGCGATATCCACTTGTTCCTGTATCTTCAAAGATACCAGTCGTAAAACCTTCTTCGTTAAAGAAATAGGCAAATCTTATTCCTTTTTCATTTATAATAGAAGTTGAATTATTTGAATAGGTAAATATTGAGGTGCTTTTAACATAAGCGTTTGGGACACCAACATCACAATTTGTAAGGATTTTTTCTTCTTCGCCAACATATATGTCTTCTCCTAGATATATATCATCTCCTACATAATTGGCTTGTCCTTTGATATAGTTTTGGCTTATGCTAACTGTACAATTTTTTACTTGATTTATTTTATTATCTGCTGTATAAATAAATTGTAATGCTGATAAATCACTTCCATATGCATATCTCATATTACTACCGTTATATGTGAATGTAGCCACTGTCTTAGAAGTTATGTTATTAGTCTTTTTAGTCATTGTGATAATGTTTCCAAAGATGTCATAAGTATAATATAATGCTTCTTTTGATGCTTCACATTTGATTTCATATAATAGATTATTTTTATATGAAAATACTATGGTTCTTAATGGTTTTCTTGCATCATATATCGAAGTAATTTGTCCACTACTGTTATATGTATATTTCTTGATGATATTTGCATTAAAACTTGATGTTGTATAATCAATCTTCCCATCTTCTCTGAACTCCATCTCATTATCGAATTCATCACTGATATAAGCACGAATGCTTTCATTACCTGTAGTTGGTTTATTCACACTCCACATTACCTGATTTATTACTGTTAATGTCAGCCCAAGCCCGGTAGTATCGTAATAGCAAGACTTTGATGTATAGTATTGTCCATCATATGTTGGATAGTTCCATCCGGATGGCACTTCTATTTGAGTATACTCATACTTATACCTTTCAAATGTATGTTTATAACCCATACTGTCATAGTAATAGTATTTGGTGTCAGAGCTTCTAGCAAGGTACTGCTGTACATTTAACTTCCAGTTCTTTCCCATATGAGTATCATGTGAGATGTGTCCCTCAAAATGTGAGTTATATATATGAGATATCCCTATTTGAAAACTACCAGCACCTATTACCATATCCGGGTGTTCGAACAAT
>JAVBPE010000002.1:0-417324 GCA_031549865.1 Anaeroplasmataceae bacterium
CACTTGATAATATTCTCCTTTGTTATTTTATATTTGCAGTTGGCAGACTACTTTTATATTTTAACAAAGGTTTTTTTCTTTGCATAGCTATAAGCTTTTTTGAACCCCCAGACTATCTGGGGGTTTTCTATACAAAAAAAAGCAATAGATTTCTCTATTGCTTAGACTTTAATATAATTATTCAACTAATGTTAATGAAGTAGCTTGAAAACGTACAATACATGCTGATGTAGAAGTACCTGCTGATGGAAGTTTATTAGCTCCAACAACGTAGCCTTTCATATCATAAGTAGCTATTGTAGTTGATAACTTACAGTTATATAAACCAAAGTTAATTTCAGCACAATTTTCATCAATATATGAATAGCCAGCTGTTACAGAACCAGTAACGGCCTTTTGGAATGTTACATTCTTAAATTCAACATATGAACCTAACATTTCTGGATGAGTTTTTAAATATTCTAAATAATCATCACCATCAACTGCGAAATCTATAGTTGTGAAATTTGTAATTGCTGGAACTGATGTATTAGTTTTATCTAATCCTGTATAAGTTATTGCAGTTAATACCTTATAATAGCCTACGTCATTTGCTCCTGTTGCTACTGTTGCGCCAGTAATAGTTAATTTAGTACCAACTGTCCATGAAGCGTATTCTGCCATAACATCGCCTGTTGCACTCTTATAGAAGAATGTAACATTACCATTTTCATTTTGTAATATCATGTATGCATATACACCTGTTCCAGTGCCATGATTATATGCTACATAATAATCTCCAGTCGCAGTAAATGTTGTTGCTGTTTGAGATAAAAGATATGTAGATGTTGCACTAAATGGTGCTGTAGATGCTACAAATTCAATTTCATAACCATCTTTATCTTGTCCGTCAATTGTTAATATAACTGTAACTGTACAAGTTGTAGGTGTTTCTGTTGGAGTAATTGTTAATACACCATCAACTAATGATAAAACTGTATTTGCTTCATCAATTTCATAACGAATCAATACATCTTCAAATATTGATCCTGTATTTGGTAAAGTAATTTCTTTAGTTTCTTTATATTTAGGACCAAACAATGCTTCTATTTCTTCAAGTGTAAATTTATATTTTGCATTTATTAAAGCTGTTGCATTTGCTGCTGTATCTTTAACAGTAATAGCTGTTTCTTCAACAGGTAATAACATAGGAACATTTGCTGCACCTAGTGTAGTTGATGTATTCCATGCAAGAAGCCCTACAAAGTCAACTTCTAAATCATCTCCAACACAAGCTAATAATTCATTACTTGAATAGAAATATGAATTTACTGCTAAAAGAATTGATTTTTGATCTTCACCGCTTCCAACAGTTAAATATCCTTTTCTAATCATTACTTGATTAGTTGAAGAAGTTACTTCTTTAAATGTTGCACCCTTAATTGTTACATATTGACCTTGATATTTTGATATATTATTTCCTGCTAAAACATCCGCAGTAATATCAATTGGAGTCTCAGTAACTGTTGTAGTATCATCCATTAAAGTAACAATTATATTTTTATCTACTGAAGATGAGAATTGATATAAACCTTGATACACAACTACATTACCCATTATACAAATTGTATTTCCAATTGAGAATACTGAAGTATAATCAGCATATCCACTTACATCAAATCCGTATAATGATGTTCCATATGTTCCACAATCTAAATAAGCTTGAACTACTTTTGTTGCAGAATTATAATTAACACCTGTAATTACACCTTGAACTACAGCATATCCACCTATTTTATCTGTAACATTTTCAATTGCTTTATTATATTCAGCTAATGTATAAGGAACAACACCTGTTGAAATTGTAATATCAAATGATTTAATAACTTCACCGCATGTTACTGTTACAGTTAAAATAACATCTGAATTATCTGCAAGTGGAGTAATTGTTAATTGCATAACTCCTGAATTATCTGCAAGATCAGCAACCTCTGCTTTATCTTCTTTTATTTCATATGTAACTGTTGCATTAGTATATGTTGTACCTAATGCTGGTAAGTCCAATGTTTTTGTTGTTGTCCAAATTGTAGGGATTTCAGCTTTAATTTCAGCCATTGTAGCTCTAACCATAACAATATCAGTTGGTTCTTCATCAATAACTACAAAGTCATCTGCTGTTCTTGGATAAAATTGATATGAATCGTAGAATCTAACTAAAACACCTGTTGTTTCTACAGTATAGCCTGCAACAGCTTTTTGAGCTATTGTAGTCCAATCAGCATGAGCAACTGGAATTAAATATGGATTAACACGACAAACAATTTGTTCATCACCAACATTTAGTGTAATACTATATGCAGCTGTTGGTGGAGTAGTTTGGTTTGCACCGATTTGAATATCACCTGTTACAGTAACTAATCTACCGATATATTTATCTAAATTTGTACCAACATATTCATCAATAGCATATGCTGCGACAGGATTATTTTTAGATAATACTTTATACGTACAACTGCTAAATTCTGGTAAACTATTGTAAACAGTTTTTTTACCAGTAACCGCAAGTCTATTTCCGATAGCTAAATCTTCATTATAAGCATCTAATGAATCACAAGACATACGGTATCCTACATATCCACCTGTACCTGACATATCAGCTAAATATACTGTAGTGTTTTTGTATGAATCACTATATACTTCTTTACCTACAACAACACCACTAATTGTTATATCTATTGCAGTATCAGTTAAAGCAACCCATTGATTATATGTAGAGAAAGTCATTGGTAAAACTGTAACTTCAAATGTTTTTGTCGCACTTGCTGTACCTTTTTGAATGGTAGCAGTTAATGTAACAACAACTTCAGTATCAACTGGTTGAGTTACAATGGCATTTTGACCATCAATTTTAATATAATCTTCATTACTTGAACCCCAAGTAATGATTGTAGCACCACTACCTTGAGTCTTTAATGTGAAATCTTCTGACACTTCTTCATCATCAAGTTCAAGTGCGGCTTTTGCTGCATCAACTATAGCTTGACTATTATCGGATGTAGCCGTTGCACTTGGTGTAGTCGTTCCTGTCCCACTTTCTGATGTAGTGGTTTCAGGATCATTATTACAAGATGCAACCATAAAAATACTAACTAAAGCTAAAAATAATACTCCTAGTTTCTTTTTCATACTTTCCTCCTATTATTTTCTTGTAAAACTTGAGTCATAAGAATTCTCGGCTATGCGATGTCTATTTCCTACAACTAATTGATATGAAGCATAATTTTCATCTTTTGTTAAATCTGGTTCAAAGTAAATTGACATTATGCCAACTACTTCATATGTAGCAGATGTTACAAAATCTTTTGGTTCATATCCTGGAGCCAATGATCCATTTATACGTACTGATACAGTATCATAACTAGTTTTTCCACTTAAATCAGATACTTTACATGTAGTATATAGAGTGTAAGATTTGTCTTTACTATAGCTAACATTTGATAAATTAGTATCTAATGTTAATGTAGTTTTAACTAATTTTCCTATAACTGCATCTAACTGTGTTGATGTTTCTGTTCCAGTAAGCGCAATTGGTTCTGGCATTGGTATTGCATTTTCTCCAGTGATTTTTTTGAATGTTTCTTCGGCAAATACAACTCCAGATAATTGTTTTTGACCGCCATACTCTGCAAGTCGACCTCTTATATTTATTGTATCTCCCTCATTAAACATTCTGTTGATTGAATTCCCATCAATCCCCATATATACATATATAGCATATCCTTCGGCATCACACATATAGAAATTATTACCAATAAATCTTGTGATAACACCTGTTATTGCTATAAACGTAGCCTTTGGTTCATAAGTCTCAAAGTTAGTTATTGCTTCTTTAATTGTTATTTCTGTTGGTGTTTTTGTATAATCATAGTTTGGATCTAGTTGACCAAATTTTCTTAATTTTAAGCCTTCCATTCGTGCTTCAGCTTCATATAAAACATCACCAATTTTCATACTTCCAAATTCATATCTACTATATAATAACGGCTCTACATTTTCATCTACTTCTAAAGCATAGCGCTCTGAATTTAAACTACCTGTATAACGTGAATAGCATTCTTCAATAACATCTAATTGAAGTAATCTATATTGTGTTAAATCATCGCTATCTTCTGCATTTGTATACCATATTAGAGCTAGCCATCTTGTTCCATTTGAATCAATACGTCCTTTATAGCTGTCTGTTTTTGAGCCGCTTAAATCTGTAGCATCAACAATAATACCTGTGGCATTTGTCAATAACTCTTTAACATATTTAGATGCTGCCTTCCCCCAAGGATCAATTGAAGATGTTGACTCTGGCGTATCGATTGATAAAAATCTAACTGTCAAATAGTTATAGCTTTTTCCTATACTATTTGTATAACTATCATTTTCACCATCTAAGTAAAATACTGCGGTATCTCCATCAGTAATACTCTTAGGCTTTAACTTAGCTACCTTATTTGTAATAAATTTATTGTTTCCTAAAGTTGTATTAGTTTGCGCAAAATTGATACGATCAGAGAAATAATGATCAATATCTGTTGCTGGTTTATCAAAATGTTCTTCTACTTCAGGCTCCTTATTACTACATGAAGTTAGAGTTACAAATACTAATAATGAAATTATAATACTAAAAATTTTAGTTATTTTTTTCATATTTCCTCCTAATCAACAACATTTAATCTTAATTTTTTAAGTGCTGCATATGCATTTTCAAAAGCTTTATCGATAGTTTTGTCTTGAACATAAATATCTAACATCATTACATCTACTTTATCTCTAACTATTGATGAACCACTAAATGCAGGGTCAGTATATAAGTATGATTGTTGTTCGTACGCTGCGTTTATGCATTTCGCTACTTCTCCGTGGAATACACTTCCTGTATCTGCTAAGAAACTTTGATAAGAAGGCAAATTAATTGCACTTTGACGCACTGGCAAATATCCTGTTGCCTTAGAGAATTTTGCAGTATTTTCAGTTGAAGTTAAATATTTAATTAATAACCATGCTGCTAGTCTTGTCTTATTATTTGAATTTTTAGTTAATATGGCTGCATTTGTTCCTTGTTGAATTACAGCTTTATTTTCTGAACCTTCTTTTTGAGGCATTGTAGTAACTTTTACTTCAAATTTTGATGAAGTATTATTTTTAATACCTGCTGTAGAACCAATAGTTATAAATGTTTCTAAATTTAATAATGAGTTAGATCCATAAGATTGGTGAACTTTATCTGGAAGATTCCATAATTCAGCTGTTGCTTTTTCTAAGAAATACGCTTGTGTTTCTTTGTTTGAAGCATTATTGAATACAATTTGTCCTTGGGCATTTGTATATTTACCAGCCCCGCCAAATTGACGTGATGTAGTAATAAACATATTTGCTGCAGAGTCAACAATTACAGGATATTTAGCAGTAGTTGCACTCTTATAAGTACTTTCTGTATAATTTGTTAACCCTGTTTGTGAATCATATCCCCAAACTAAATTATTTGCAGCTTGTTTATCTTTAATTGCTTGGGATACTATAAATACTTGTTCCCAAGTTGGATTTTTCCAAATCTCACCAAGTTCAGCAATGTATCCTAATTGTTTTAAAATAGGATCACATGCAGAAGCGTTATAAACCATTACTTCTGTTGATTTATTAAATGGGATACCTACTGTATGAGTTTCTCCATTAATTGCCATTTGATTTTCTGACCAATATGAAGCTATAAAATCAGTTGTATCAGCAATTCCAATTTCAGAATCGGTAGATTTAACAAAACTGTCAAGCGGTAACATAATACCGTTTGATATATAATCAGCAAAGTGATCAGGATATCCAAGTACCATCGTTGGGATTTTTCCTTGCTTAGTACCTAAATTTACTCTTTGACGTAATCCGTCATATCCTCCACCTATTGCTTCAGCAGAAACACTAATATTAATGCCTTGTTCAGCCATTTCTTCTTCAAAGCTTTCAATAAGTGGATCTAAAGCAGTTGTAATATTGTGACCAAATGAATGCCAGAAAATAACTTCAGTAGTTTCTCCTTTTAAATCATCAAGCCCTAACAACTTAAATTCTTCACCTGCATTAGCTACAGTGCTCCCTGAACATGAGCTGAATGTAATTAAACAAACAACAAATGTCAGAATACTAAATAATTTTTTCATTTAATTCGCTCCTTTTTTTATCCTTTTATCCCTGAACGTGAAACCCCTCGCATTATATACTTTTTAAAGCATATAAATGCAATTAATAATGGTAAGCTTACAATAGTTGCCGCAGCCATTATTTGATGGTCGGTATTTTTACCAATATAATCTGAGAATAATGTCATTAACCCATCGGTTACTAGTTTCATTTCCCTGCCGGTTGAAACTGTTCGAGGCCATATATATGCATTCCAAGAACCAATCATACTTAGTATTGTAATTGTAATAATTGATGGTTTAGCTATTGGAATCATAACTTTAAATAAATATTTGAAATCTGAATTACCATCTACTTTTGCAGCATAATATAATTCATTAGGTATTGCCATAAAGTTCTGTCTTAAGAAGAAGATATAAAATACAGAGGCCGAGAAAGGAATAATCAAGGCTGTATATGTATCTAACCATCCTAAAATTGAAACTGTTGTAAAGTTTGTAATAATCATCATTTCACCAGGAATCATCATTGTTCCAAGTAATAATGTAAACAATAAATTTCTTCCTTTAAATTCTAATCTTGAAAATGCAAATGCAGCAAAAATTGTTGTTACAACTGTCAAAATTGTTGTACATACCCCAACAATTAATGTATTTAACATATACTTAAATAAATCAGTATTATTTCCAACAAATATATTTAAGTAGTTCTCAAAAGTAAAATTTTGAGGATAAAATGATGCTGGAATTTGAATTACTTCTTCAGCTGTTTTAAAAGATGTTGATAACATCCAATAAAACGGAACTAAAGTGAATATTGCAAAGAATATTAAGAAAATATAAACTAATGTCGTCTTGATTGCTGAAATAATCTTATATTTTCTAATTTGTTTGGTGTTTTCGAAATATAAATCTTCCATTTGTCTACCTCCTAATAATGTACCTTTCTTTTGTTAAAAATCATTTGAACTAAAGTTATTAACATTATGAAAATGAAAAGTACAAATGCGGCAGCGGCAGAAAGACTTAATAACTCATTTTGTCCTTTTTCTGTAACATTATTGAAATATTCATATATATACCCTACTGCTGTCATAAAAGTAGAATCACTACCATTTCCCATTGATTTACCATATAAAGATACTACTGATGAATAGGCTTTAAATGCCCCAATTAAAGATGTAATAGTTATATACATTACCATTGGTGATAATAAAGGTAGCGTTATTTTTCTAAATACACGCCATTTAGATGCACCATCTATTTGCGCAGCTTGATAATATTGTTTATCAATTCCTTGAAGTCCTGATAAGAATACTAAAATCTTAAATGCTAATCCATTCCAAACCGAATAAACTGTTATAACAAATATCCCACACCAAAATGGTACAGTTCCCGATGTACCCGTCCAATTAACAGAATCAATATTAAACCACGAAAGTAAAGTATTGATTAATCCATAATCTTGAGGTGAAAATATAGTTGCAAATACAAGTCCAAATGCTATACCATTTGTAACATATGGTAAGAAAAATATAACCTGGAATACTCCTTGTAATTTTTTAATTGAATTTAATAAAACCGTAATTAATAAAGCAATAATTATACTAATTGGCACCGAAATGAATACCATTATTGCTGTATTGCCAAGTGCTCTCCAAAATAATGAATCCGTTAAAACTTCTACATATGATTCAAATCCAAATGAACCAAAATATCCAGAAATATAGTTATAATTTGGAAAAAATGAAATAATAAATGTGTTAACAATCGGATAAAACGTAAATACCAACAAAACCAACATGGCTGGTGCTAAGGCAACAAAGGCCTTCCAACCATCTTTTTTCCACTCTAACATTATTTAATACGCTCCTTAGTGTCAGCGAATATAAAGTAGTTAGAGAAATTAACTCTTACTTTATCTCCTTCATTTACTTCTACTTCAGATGGAATAATAGCTTTACAAGAATTTGTTTGGTTGTTGAATTTAAATATGATTGTTTTATCTCTACCGATGTATTCAATTAGTTCAACAGTTATTTCATAAGCACCATTTGGATCAATACGAATGAATTCAGGTCTAACACCTATTGTAACTGTTTCTTTGTTATAATCTAAAGTTAAATCTTTAATTTCATTATCAAAGAATTTCACTTTACCATTAATTACATTTCCTTCGATAATATTAATTGGAGGAGTTCCTAAGAATTTTGCAACAAATTCATTAATAGGATTATTATAAACTTCTTGTGGTTTACCAATTTGTTGAACAAGCCCATCTTTCATTACGACAATCTCATCAGAAATAGACATTGCTTCTTCTTGGTCATGTGTTACGAATATTGTTGTAATATTAGTTTCTTTTTGTAATCTTTTAATTTCTTCTCTTGTTTGAAGACGAAGTCTAGCATCAAGGTTAGATAATGGTTCATCAAGTAATAATACTTCAGGCATTTTTACTAAAGCACGAGCAATCGCCACACGTTGTTGTTGCCCACCTGATAGTTGAGAAGGTTTACGATCAAGTAAATTTTCAATACCCACAAGCTTAGCCATAGCTTTCGTTTTTTCTAATGCTTCAACTTTAGGTTCTTTTCTACTTTCTAAAGGAAACATAATATTTTGTCTTACTGTTAAATGTGGATATAAGGCATAATTTTGGAATACTAAACCAATCCCGCGTTTTTCAGGTGGATATTTACTTACTTCGTTTTCTCCAAAGTAAATCTTTCCTTCAGTCGGACGATGAAGTCCCGCAATCATATAAAGAGTAGTTGATTTTCCACATCCCGATGGACCAAGCAAGCCTACAAGCTTGCCGGATGGAATTGTGATGTCGATATGATCGACCGCGACAACATCTCCTTCTTTCTTATTAAATACTTTTGTTAACTGTTTTAAACGAACTTCCATATTTTCCTCCTAAAATTATGGCCTTATAATGCCATTTCTAATTTTATATAATGTAGTATCAACATACTTCATATTTGCCTCACCACTTACCTGTACTCCTTGATAAGTGTATCCAACCGTTGCTCCAAAACCCTTTACAGTTGGTTCATTTATTCCATCACTAGAAACATTAATTGTTCCCATTGTCGTATTCACATATAAATTTTTTGATTCTTTTAAATACTTTGTTGCAAGCAATCTCGCAATAACTGGTTCTCTTGGGTGATCCTGAGTGTATGCCAAGGTTGTCCCAAACGAGGCAGTTGAAACTACCGCAACCTTAGGGTTTAAAATATTTAATAAATCAGCTGAATTAGAATTATTCGATACAGCCCCATGATGAGCTGCCTTATAAACGCTAACTTCTCGTGCTTCTTTATTTTTAATTAAATTAGCATCTCCATATCCTGACAAATCTCCATTTAAGAAATATGTAGTATTTCCAAAAGTTAAAATAAATACAACTGAATTATCATTTGGATTAGCGCTTGAATTAATAACACTCGTTGGTAAGTATTGGCCAGTATTTAATACCTCTAAAGTAAACTCTTCAGCAAATCGATAAGTCTTATATGCTCCATTTAAATAATTAATTGAATCATATGCAGAAGCATAAAATGCTTTGTCACTTGTTTTTTTTGTATAATAATCAACAATATTTAAATAATTGGCCGCAAAATTATTTCCTCTAAACTTATATCCATAATCTAAAATAAATCCAACTGAATTTATACCATCTAATGCGCCATTATAAAATCCACCAATGTGATCAGCGTGATGGTGCGTTGCAACCAATACCTCAAGTATATTATCTTCGCAATATTCATTAATAAAATCATTTACATAAGGACCATCTTCAAATTGTCCGCTGTCAATAAGCATTTCAAAATTACCACTTTTAAAAAATATCGCATCTCCATACTGATAATTCATTTCTAATACATACATTTCTAAAGTCTCACCTTTAGAAAAATTTAGATCCTTAACATTGTCATATAATGGTTGATTAACTTCTTCGAAATTATTTCCTTTTAACTTAATTCTTTTAACAATATTTTTATAATTTGATAAAAAGCAATTGCTAAAATCAATATCAATATAATTTATTTGATTATTATCATTTATTATTGTTATATAAATCATTGCATTTTTATTTGCTTTGATATTATTATTTAATTCGCATTCTAATAAATTAAACAAATCATTTAAATTATAACCAAATACTGCAAATCTACACTTATTGGCTTCAAAATTATATTCTTTTTCTTCAAATACAAAACCAATACCTAAATAATCTAAAACACTACTGCTTTTCTTATAATTAAATATTTTCGCTACACTGTCGACAATGTGATAAAAAGAATTGTCTTGATAGCTCAAATAATGATAATTGCTGTTATTTTGATCAAACATCACCGAATAAAAGTAGCCTGTTTCTAAATCTATTAAGGTTTTTTTATGGATTTCTATATCATCTATTATCGTGGTTTCTTCAAATTCTGCTTTTGTTAATGAAGTCCATTCTTTTAAAGTGTCAATCGGAACTGTGTTTTGTGTTTCCTTACAGCCCCATAATGAAATACTGTTAATGCATAAGAAAAACAGTATTATAATATTTTTCATAAATTACCTCTTTTGATTATAAATATATATTTATATAAGACCCTTTTTGTCTATATTATAGCACAAAATAAATCTATTTAACTTAAAACTGCATATATTTTTACATTTTTTTAATTTTTTTTTACTTTTCAATAATATTCTTAAAAATATTTGCCAAATTTTGGTAAAAATAGGCGTTTTTAAGTCAAATAATTCACCTCTGAAATTATTTTTATTACATGTTATAATAACTATGAGGTGGTTGTTTATGAAATATTTTGTTACTTCAGATATTCATTCCTACTATGATGTTTTTCTTAAAGCGTTAAATGAACAAGGATTTGAAGTATTTAATCCAAATCATACTATAATTGTTTGTGGTGATATTTTTGATAGAGGGCCTGATAGTATTAAAATAATGCATTTTTTAATAGATTTACAAAAACAAAATAGAGTACTTCTTATAAGAGGAAATCATGAAGACTTATTAATGAATTGTTTAAGAAGTGGATCTTATACAAGTAGTGATCACAGCAATGGTACTATAGATACTATTATTCAGTTTTGTGAATATATCTTGGGTAAAAAAATTCTATATGAGGATTTCAAAAATAATTTCAAACAAATGTGTAAATTGGTATTAAATAATAACGAGATAATAGATTTCATTGAATCTATGTTAGATTATTATGAATTAGATAGCTATATATTTGTACATGGTTTTATACCAATTGATTATTCTTATTCATATCCGATTTATTCATCTAATTGGCGTGAAGCAAATAAATTCAAATGGGAAAAAGCTAGATGGCTAAACGGAATGGATATGAATCTTTGCAATATTATAGAGGAAAACAAAATAATAGTAGTAGGACATTATCATACATCATACGGAAATGTAAGAAAAGAACATAATTTTAAAATTAGTGAGATAGATGCCAAATCACTTGAATATTCTGATAGAAATCTTTTTAAACCGTATTATAATAATGGAATTATAGCCTTAGATTCATGTTGCACTTTTACAGGATTTTTAAATTGCATAGTTATTGAAATAAAATAAACCTAAGCAAAATGCTTAGGTTTATTTTACTCTAGTTAAGATGTTTTTCTATTTTTTCTATTAAAACATCAAGTTGAATTGGTTTTGCAATATGATCATTCATTCCGCAAGCGATACATTTTTCAATATCTTCTTTGAAAACATTAGCTGTCATCGCAACGATCGGTAAACTCTTTGTACTCTTATAATCATAATTTCTAATTATTTTAGTTGCTTCATAACCATCCATAATTGGCATATGTATATCCATTAATACAATGTCATATTTGTTTGGATTATTCTTTATAATTTTTGTTGCTTCTTCTCCATTAATGGCAAGTTCTAATTCTATTTTAGTTTCACTTAATAATTCTTTAATTATCTCAAAATTAATTTCTATATCTTCTACTACTAGCATCTTCTTGCCTGTAAAATCAGGTATTTTTGTTTCTATTACTTCCATTTTCTTTTTCTTTACATTGATGCAATTATAAATACTTTCAACTATTTCTGAAGGGAATAATGGTTTAGGAACAAATCCATTAACACCAGCTTTAACAGCTTCTATTTCTATTTCATCCCATCTAAATGCCGATATCATTATAATAACAATTTTATCATTAGATCTTTTCTTAATTTGCCTTGTTAATTCAACACCATCCATTTGAGGCATTTTCCAATCGACAAATAATAAATTATATTGTTTATTTAAAGGTGCATTTTCAATCATTTCTAATGCTTCCATGCCGCTTGACGCAACATCACAATTAAAATTTAATTTACTCATTAAATCTATAAAATAATTTCTTGTTTGTAATGAATCATCAACTACTAAAATTTTTAAATCTTCTTTTTTAATTATATTATAATGTTTTGAACTTTCTGATTTTATTACTTCCATAAAAACATTAAAAGTAAATTTTGAACCTTCATTTAATTTAGATTCAACCCTGACATCTCCGCCCATCAAATTAACAATTTTTTTAACAATCGCAAGCCCTAATCCAGTTCCACCGTATTTTCGAGATTTACCGCCATCAGCTTGTTCAAATGCTTCAAATAAATTAATTTGTTGTTCTTCTTTAATACCTATTCCATTATCTACAACAGAGATTTCTAAATTCATTATATTATTTTCAATTCCATTGTTCTTAGCATCTAAGCAAATCAACCCTTTTACAGGTGTAAATTTTATTGCATTAGATAATAAATTAGTAATAACTTGAGATAATCTTTGGTCATCACCTAGTAAAATATTAGGAATATTTTGATCAATATTTATAATCATTGTTTGTTCTTTTTCTTCTGAAGGGAATATTAAAGTATTAGTTATTGAAATAAGTAGTTTTTCAAAATTAAATTCTTTGTTGAAAATCTCTAACTTATTAGCCTCTATTTTTGACATATCCAAAACGTCATTTATAACTCCTAATAAATGTTTTGAAGCAGAATCAATTTTATTCAAACATTCATTTTTCTTATCAATATTATCACTTATTTGCGCTATTTTAGTCATTCCCACTATAGCATTCATAGGTGTTCTTATTTCATGACTCATACGTGCTAAAAATTCACTTTTTGCTTGATTAGCTATTTGAGCATTTTCTTTTACAATTCTTTCTTGAATTGTAAGTTCAATTTGATCATCTAATTGGTCAATCATTTCATTATATTGCGATGCTATTTGCCCAAATTCATTTTTACTAACCAATTCACACTTTACGTATTGACCACTACTTGATGATTGGCGTATTGAATTACTTATCATATTTAGCGGCTTTGTGACATCTTTACTTAATTTGAAACTAACAAATATAACAATACCAATTGTAATTAATAATATTAAAACACTCATTAATATTAATGAATATTGATCTTGATTAAATTCGTTATAATCCATTCTTAATAAAAATACTAAACCATAATCTTCTATAACATGATAGTAGTAAACACGTTTTACACCCCAAAGCATATCAATCATGTAGCCATCTTCTTCTATTTCACCTTCTAAATAACGATCTAATAAATTATGAAGTTTTACTGCCTTAGTATATGTATCATGAAACACTTCTTCTTCGTGATAAAGTAAATAGTTATCGGCATCGATTAAAAAAGATAATCCTGTTTCTCCATAACTAATTGATCTTGCAAATCCACCTAAAAATTCGATAGGAACATACGCAACAATTACACCTTCTATATTTCCATTTGCATCAAATATTCCTTGACTTAAAGCAATATTCTTTTTCTCATAAACTGTAGGCTCTAATAAATCACCATGAGTTTTAGAGGTATATATATAATTTGCATCTTTTTTTCTAATTATCGTAGTAAAATAATCTTTATCAGATAAATTCATATTTTTAGTTGCTTCATTATAACCAACAACTACTTTACCACTTTTATCTAAAACTACCATATCTCTAAAAGTACTAACAGAATCAACATAATGCTTAATAAATAAACTTACTTCATTATTATTAAAATCTTTATTTACATCAATATCTTTTATTTCGTCTTCAATTAAATTATCATATATAACAGAAAAAGCATCATGGTGAATGCTCAAAATTTCTTCTAACGCAGAAGCCGAGGTAGCGGCCAATACGTCTAGATTTCTTATGTGTAAATTTTTAATTTTATTACTTGATGTAAATGTACTAAAAGCTGCGAATATTAATAATGGAATTATTGATAGAAGCATAAACAATAATATAAGTTTCTTTTTTATTTGCATAATTACAATCTCACTTTCAAAGCCAAATTTCAACATAATATTCTATGACACTATATGCATTATACATAAACATATACCTTTTTGCAAACTAAAAAATAATTTTAAATTAAAAAAATTTATTCAAATACTTTTTGGTATTTTTTTAAAATCTTCATATTTCATCTTGCAAAACAGGTTTTAGATTTATGTATTCTATGTTTCAATTTTAATTGAAGATAACCTGGATAATTTCCACCCGGAAATAAACCGGCTAGGATATAATTAATGAAATTTGACTTTTCATAACTTAAGCACTTAATATCATCAATAAAGCTATTAATATTGCCCTATTTTTTTAATTCCAAAATTTTCATTTGGCCTACTATTATAATATTAATTGTCTTCTAATTTTCCATTCCAAATTTGTATTTTTACATTCTTATAATTTTCCCAAAAATAATTCTTCTCTTTAGAAATTTTATATTGTTCTTTAGTAAAAATACCACCAAATTCTTTTGATGTAACCGAAATAATTTCATTTTTTAATATAGGCTTTAATAAATCATAAATTTTTTTAACATTATTATCAAAATTATCAGTTAGGTTTAGATCATAATCATCATAAAAATTATCTAAAAAAGATAAATCAGGATAATCTAAAATACAAAGGCTAATCGTTTTATCTTCTTCTATTGGATTTGTAATTTTAAGTATATAACATTCTATATTTTCAATGATTTTTGAAGAATCAAAAATAAAAGATTCTTTAAATCCATCATTTAATAACAATTCATTTAATCTTTTCATATAATCAATTGTTAAATTTTTATTTTTTGAATTTCCATTTTTATTTAAATATTCATTAGCTAGTTTGATTGCATTTGATAATGACTCCGTAATAGAAATGTTTCCATTACTTCTAAATATAGGAAAAGAAAAAATGTCCCTAATATCATACGGAAAACTCATTTCTTCAAAATTTTCAATTGTTTCATAATTCAGATGAAACGCATTGTTTATTTTTTTTATACCACACCTTAAATCAAATGATTCTGAATAAATAATATCTTCATAATTATTTTCATTAAAATCTGTGGGATGATCACTTAAAAATTGCTTAAATACTTTTTTCCTTATTGAATTATTTCTATGATTATCATTTTTTAATACATATTTACTTTTTTTTGAATAATATACTTTATTAATATCTATATTTCTAATTAGAAAACCTATTGATATATATTTTGATATATTCATAACTGCTAATTGAAAAATTGCAGATACACCTTTTATCTCATACAATTTGCATTGATAATTTCTACGATTATATCTCACAACAATATATTTTAAGAAAGCATCATTTGTAATATTATTAAATACATTTACACCATTTATATAATATTCATTTCCATACATGCATAATGGTATAAATTTCCCTTTTTTCTTTTTTGTATTCTTATAATTTCCATGAAAAACTTCATCGTTTTCTAATAACACACTTAATGGATATCTATCAAAAATTCTATTATAAAGTTTACTTGAATCATTGATAGTAAAAATTATAATAAAACCATCAATAATATCAATTTCCATACTCACTAACTCATTTGATATCATATATTCATTATAATTTGTAGAAGGTATTCCATATTTAAGTATATCTTCTAAATTTATATTTTTTTCGTATCCTTGTAATTTAGCAAAAACCCATTGAAAATTATCTTCATTTACCAATTTTGTTAACGCAGATCCCGTTATCCACAAATATTTATTATCAAAAATATGTTTATTCTCTTCATTAAAAGGAAAGCAAGTATCTACATTTGTTATTAACCAATTATAATCCATTTGAAAATTTTGAAGATCAAAAAATATATTTTTAAAATAGGTTTTTACTTTTGAAAAATCTTCAAGTAGTATTTTTTTAAACATAGTAAATCTCCTTATGCAATATTATACTTATCTAAAAGTATTATTAATCAATCATTAATTCCTTAATAAAATTAACTAATTTATCTCCCACAAAAGTAACTGAATTCTCATGAGATGAATAAATCAAAAAATCTAAATCTAAATTAGTTATATATTTTTCAACTCCATTATAAAAAATATATTGATTAAAATAATATTCAAATGTTAGGCTTTTTCCTTCACTAATAATTTAATTTCTCAAAATTATTTTTTAAAAAATTTAATAATTCCTGTTCATATTTATCTACTAAATTAGCTTCAAAATATATAACTTCAAAATCATTTTGTTTTTCTTTTAATGGATAATATTGTTGATTTTTATTTGTTATATTAAATTTATTAGTAAAAGATTTAAAAAAGACGGAGTCTTCAATTAAAGTTGTTTTGCTTAAATCTACAGAATTAAGAAAATCAATAATATCTTCTATTTTAGTAAAATCATTTGCAGTAATAGAATAAGAGAGTTCCGAAATATCTTGTTCTTCTGTATTTTTTTCTACAATGGCATATTTGATATAATCATCTGTAATAAATAAATTTAAACAATTTTCTTTTTCTATTTTATATATAAACATTTTGGGTCTAAATACTTTTTCCATAATTACAATACTTATATTCGTTTTTTCATCAAAATAAGATTGTAATTTCTTTTCTTTTTGTAATAAATATAAATTATCTAATAGATTCTTATTTTGAACTGTAGAAAAATATTTAATTTCATTATTATTTATTTTTATAGAATAATATTTAGAAGAAAAATAAAAGATTAACAAAAAGATCAAAATATCACTAATTATTAATATCCATCTAAATTCATTAAAAATAAAAGTTAAAATAAAAGAACATATGAATAAGAATGAATAAATTAAAGTTAAATCTTTAAAAGGCTTTTCTTTTTTTTCAAAACTACAATTTAATCCTTTACTATTAATAATTTGGATTGTATATGAATCTAATTTTTGCTTTGTTAACTTCATTCCACTTATGTCTATTTCTAGAGTATCAAGAAATTCTACATTGCCATTAAATTGTTTTATTAAACTTTTTGAATCCATTTCTTTGGGTATCAAAAAAATGGAATTATCTTCACCATTCTTTATTATTTCATAGTAAAATGAATCAGATTCATATACATATATAATATTTTGAATATTTTTTTTATCTGCATATTTAAATAATAAATTAAAATTCATTTATGCCCTCCACAAACCATTTTATAAGAAACAATAAATCATTATTGCTTGTTGTACCCTAAG
Organism: Anaeroplasmataceae bacterium; assembly: GCA_031549865.1. Classification (GTDB taxonomy): domain Bacteria; phylum Bacillota_I; class Bacilli_A; order Acholeplasmatales; family Anaeroplasmataceae; genus JAVBPE01. Next base: position 17,701 of record JAVBPE010000002.1, read on the forward strand.
TAAATGTTTTTTAAAATCATATCCTACAAAATATTTAGATTCAATTACATCCTCTGAGACCTCTTCATTACGAAAAAAAGGAGGACATGGATTTAATATTGCATCTTTATTTGCTTGATCCATAATAGATTTCGTCACTTGACAATTTTTAAAAGCATCCAGACAATCAGATGGTAAAGAGTCAGTACATATGATATCTTTTCCCTTAACTGCTTCATTAAGATTATGAAAGTTAAGAATTCCCTCTATTTCATATCCAAAGGCGCAGCATTGTGATAAATTAAACCCCATTACCTTAGATGCTTCTTTCCATGCTAAGCCAATATTACCGTTAGTGCCACAAAATAAATATTCATCTCTCATAAAATCTTTTCTTATTCTTGATAAAGCATACATATCAGAAATTACTTCACAAGGGTGATTAATATCACTCATTGCATTTATTACAGGAATGTTTAAATATTTTGATAATTTTTCAATTACATTTATGTTTTTATGTCTAACAATTATCATGTCTGCCCAATTATTTAAATAACCGCAAACATCCTTTAAGTCTTCTTTTTTATCAAGAGTTTCGCTTGGAAATAATATAGATTGTCCACCTAATAAATATATCCCTTTTTCAAATGTAATCCTTGTCCTAATACTAGAGTTGGGGAAAAATAAAACTACACTTTTTCCTTTCAAAATATTTGAATATTTACCTAAAATTAACTCATCAACTATGTCAAATATATTAAATATATCTTTTGATGAATAATTTGTTAATCGAATAAGATTTTTCATAAATAGCACCTCTTTTTATTATTATAACATTATTTAATATTAAATAAGAATTAATCCAATATCTTCATTATAAGGACCCGTTACCTCAATTATAAAATCATCATAATCTTTGAAACAAAAATAATAATATGGCATAGCAACATGAATATATTTTATATTAGTTAAATTTTTAACTATTCCTAATCCTTTTATTCTCTTTTACTAAATCATTTGTATAAAGATTAATTACACATATAAACAATTTCTATTTTGAGCAAAATATGATAATCATCATATTCATTATCATGTTCACCTTTTGTTGTTACTAGATGTTTATTATTAGTATCGAAATATCCATTCTCTATATGCTTATGACAATAAATGAACTTTTAATGTTTTTCTTCATTTTAGTTCTCTCTAAAATTATTAATTTTCATATATTTTAGCAATATCATTTATCCTATGTTTTAGTTCGATGCGAACATGTGATGGTTCTAAACACTCACATTTATCCCCAAAACTAAGAAGAATATTATAGTAGTATTCATTTTCTATAAAAGGAAAATATAAAATATAATGATTGTCGCCATCAGGTAATAATTGGTCATAATCATAATAATCAAGCATCCTATCTAAAATAGATTTATGAATACGAATTTTAATTTTTATTTGCCTAGTTTCGATAATATCCGTAAAATCTAATTGCGGTTTTTGATATTCTCGTGGTATATAAAATTCTTCTTTTACTTGTAAGTTTGAAATACGAGATAGTTTGAATAAACGAAAATCATTTTTTTTAAGACAGTATCCTTGAAAGTACCAAAAACTATTTTTAAGTACAAGTTGATATGGTTCAACCATACGTTTGGTTTCATTCCCATGTTGATTCAAATAATCAAACGAAAGTATCTTTTTATCTTCTAAGGCTGTTTTAATAGTCTCTAAATTTGATTGAATATTCCTATTTCCCATCCATGGACTTAAATCTATATGGATTTGATTTGTTTTCAATTCAATGTCTTTTGCCTTAGAAGCAGGGATGAAACTTTTGACTTTCGCTAAAGCGTTTATCAGTTCATCACCCCTTATCATATTAGAAAGATTAGAAAGCCCCATCAAAATAGCACCAAGATCAGCTGTTGAAAAAACTTTTCTATCAATTTTATAATCAGGCATAATTTCAAAGCCACCTCCCACTCCTGATGTTGAGCGAACAGGAATACCAGCTAAATCAATAGCATCTATATCGCGATATATTGTGCGAAGTGAAACTTCAAACATATTTGCTAACTCTTGTGCACTTATACGTTTTTTATCAAGTAAAATCATAATAATACTTATAAGTCTATCAACTTTCATCTTATTACCGCCTTTTATATATCTTTTTTAATATTATTATAAATTGTTGACAATATGCTGTCAACGATTGAATGATATACTTTAAAAGTAAAGAAAGGAGGGTATATTATGCAACAAAAAGCTTTAGTTATAATTGACATTCAAAATGATATTACAAAAAACTACAAAGATGTTATTAACAACATCAATAATGCTATTGATTGGGCCATTAATAATAATATTCACGTTATTTATATAAGACATGAGAATTTATCAAATGGTACGAGAACTTTTAAAACAGGTACAAATGGAGCTCAATTAGTTTTAGACTTAAATATAGTATCAAATAATATTTTCACGAAATATATTGGAAATGCATTAAGCAGCAAAGAATTCCAAGATTTTATTAATAAAAATGAAATAAATGATTTCTACATTACAGGAGCAGACGCTATTGCTTGTGTCAAATCAACTTGTTACAACTTACGTAAAGCAAATTATAATGTTAATGTTTTATCAGATTGTATTACTAGTTATGATAAAAGAAAAATTGATGAAATGCTATACTATTATGAAAGTAAAGGATGTAAGATTATTTGTTTAAATGATTTAATTAAATCTTAAAAATATCTTAAAATAAAGCAATGCCCACCTTCCTATTGGATAGTAGGCATTGCTTTATACATTCTTAATTTTATTAGCTTTCTTTAATATTTTATAGTATAACAAAAAAGTAGATGTTGACCATGTTAGCCTTGTCTACTTTTACTTTACAACTTCAATCATACCTTTATACATTTTAGTTATAAATATTTATTCAACATGGCCAATAAGTCAACATGATCAATCGGTTTTGTTAAATAGTCATTCATCCCTGCTTTAAAAGCATCTTCCATTTCCTCTTTAATAGCATTTGCAGATACACCAATTATCGTAACAGTTTTAGCTTCAATTACACCTAATTTTCTAATCATCTTTGTCGCAGTTAGCCCATCAACCTTTGGCATATTAATATCCATTAAAATAACATCAATATCTAAATTATTTTTAAAACTTTCAAAGGCTATTAATCCATCTTCAGCTTTTAAAATTTCGATTTTACTATCACTCAAATAAGCTTCTAGCACATCATTATTAATATCGATATCATCTACTAAAAGAACTTTTTTATTTGGAAAGGTAGTTTTTTTACTTGGTAAATAAATAATATTTTCATTATTAATTAATTGAGTTAAAGTTCTAAAGTCAAATGGCTTATATAATATATTTATTTTTTTATCATTAATATCTATTTGATGCTTAATTTCTTTATTTGAAATAAGGATAATTTTACCATTTGTAACATATTTTAATATCCTTTTAGCTAATTCCAATCCGTTATATTCAACCGCTAATTCATCTAAAAAGATTATATTATAATTAGATAAACTATTAACATCTAATTCTTCTATATCAATATTTTTCAGTTCAAATGGATTAAATTTATTTAAATTTCCTATTAGTAGTTTGCTAGAAACTTCTTTACCAATATATAACACTTCTTTTATATTTAAAGAATTTTCTTTTAAATAATTATCTACATCCGTATTTAGTTCTAATTCAAACGTACAAATAAATGTACTTCCTTCATCAATTTTACTTTGAATTGAAATTTTACCATTCATCATTTCAACAATTGTTTTACAAATTGATAAACCTAATCCCGTACCTCCAAAACGTTTAGAGATAGTTTGATCTGCCTGCTGGAATGGAATAAATATTTTATTTACTTGTTCTTCAGTCATTCCAATTCCAAAATCTTCAACTTTTAATTCTAGTGTGGCAAAATTATTTTTTTGATTAAGCTCTTTAAGATATATATTAATAGACGAGTCATTTTTTGAAAATTTTGTAGCATTAACTAATAGATTAGTTACCATTTGTGTAATTCTTAAATTATCTCCGAAATAATTATAAGATATTGAGTTATCTATAAAATAATTTAAATCCATCTTTTTATTACCAACCATAGTCAATAATAAATTCTTAGAATCACTTAGACAATTTATGAAATTTAATTCTTCTTTTTTTAATTCAAATTTTTTTAATTCTATTTTAGAGATATCTAAAACCTCATTAATTATTGATAATAAATTTTTTGAAGATAAATCAATTTCATTTAAACAATATTTTATTTCATCTAAATTTTTTGATTTTTGGGCTATTTGAGACATTCCAAAAATAGCATTTATCGGAGTCCTAAGCTCATGGCTCATTCTCGAAATAAAGATATTTTTATTTCTATTTAATTTAATATTCTTAATATTATAAAGATATATCACAATAAACGCAATCATTTGAACGCTTAATGATATAGATAATATTATTGTTTGTAGTGCTCTAGCATTTGATAATTTTCCTTCATATCTATTAACAACTAAACTATAAAAAGCATTTAATGATTCATATATTTTTTCTTTATATTGAGAATAATTAGCATTAAACATTAATGCTATAGCTTCTGAGTTTTGTGAAGCTGAAACTAATTCAAAGGCTGGAATTTCAAATTCCTCACAAAGTTTATTTGAATATTCTAATGCATTAAGTAAGTATTGATATTCAGAATCTGGACTTCCTATTTCTTTAACCCTTATAATAATATTTTCTCTTCTTTTATCAACATTTACTTCTTTATCATAAGCATCTTTATAGCTTAAGATATTTTGAGTTACATAAGTTTGAGCATTATATGTTAATTCATCTGATATATTTCGCATTTGCGTTAATAAATCAAATAATTCATTTTTTTCATTATCAATTTGACGATAACTGTTTGCAGAAATAACAATCCCTAAAAATGATAGAAAAATTAATAAAGTAGAACTTAGTAGTATGATTTTATTGCTATGCCTTTTCATGTATAAAACAGCCTCCTAAATCTCAATATATATATTACACTATTTGGTCTTTTATTTCAAACAATTCTAAAAAAGTAAAATGGAACAAAAAGTTCCATCTTAATTAAGAGATTTATTCACTAATTATGAAATACATTCTATTATCATATTCTTTAAATTGTAAAGAAAATTACTATAACTAGAACCTTCCATATCTTTTTAAAAAGATAGCTGGTAAATTTACCAGCTAATATAAGTCCATCAAAGATAAACTTAAATAAATCTTTCATTTTAATCTTCGACTGTTGGATTAATATCTGTTTCTTTAAACTCAAACCCTAAATCTACATACTTTAGATTTTTGACTTGCGATTCTGATAGGTAACATGTTCTATATAATCCATTACATAGTTCAACCTTTACAAAGTAATATTTATCTCCCGTTTCTGCATAAGTACCAATTCCTGCTTCGGCATTGGCTTCTTTAATCCTAAAACCTTTAGAGTTTTGCATTAGGTCTCCTAGACCTCTTTCATTGCAGATTAATTGGTAATCTCCCATTTCTAATGGTTTTGATGGTTGAATTTCAATATTGGCATAATTCTTGCCAAATGTTTTTTGATTAGCATTAATATCCTTTAATATTACTGTTAAATCATAACGTGGTGCTAAACCCTTTCTTTGGTTAGCTTTTAATGTGAATTCTATTTTTACTTTCATTTAATTTCCTCCGATTTTTAATAATTTGATTTTGTGTAAAATTCTTCGGCTTCACAATCTTTCATATCTTTATTCTTTTTATCAAATAATTTAAGAATTTCTGTGATACGTTTTTTGCTGTAGCCTAAATCTTCTAATAATGAAGCTAGTCTTCCTTTGCATGCAATTAAGTTCATAATTTCTACCTCCTCCTTATAAATTTTCTAGTGTTAACCCTAGACACTTACAATTTTAAGGGGGGATGTAGACACAATTTGTCCTTGTGAAAAAATATTTTGGACAAACAAAAAAGGACAATCTCTTTTTGATTGAGACTGTCCTCTGTGTTAATAAATTAATATAATATTGACTTCATATTAATTTATTATGTTGTTATTTTTTTATATATTATTCTACCTTTAAATCAAGAGAATTTTGGAAATCAGCGAAGCACTTCTTACATACCCAACGTCCTTGTTTTTTTCCTGTTTTTGAATATATAATATTAAGATATCCTTCTTTTAATCCCTCTATTTCCCCTAAAGAAAATTTTTCACCACAAAATTCACAATGATCATGGTCGTTATTTTCTTCTATTGGTTCATATTTTTTAAAAACAAAGATACAATTTTTCAGATTTTTTCCCATGTCATATCGCCAATCTTTTTCCATTTTCTTTCTCCTTTATTTTAATTTTCTGTAAAATCTATATAATCTCCACCAAACACCATTTGAATCTTTCCAATCCCAATGTGGTTTAATTGGTGCCAGGTGGTTTAAATCTGGTCCCAAAGATTGCTTTGTTTTTGGATTATAGTAGTTTGCTTTTGAATTAGCTCTATCATTAAATCCATTAGGCGTTTTGTTTGGATTATTTCCTGGATATGGTGGATTATATTTCATATAATATTGTCCAGCAATTGTACCAGCCGCAGAAGTTAAATTTAAACCAAAATAAGTCCAACCATATGCGGTGTCACTCATTCCCGTCCATTGCTGAATATAATTTGTTCCAGAAACTGCTGCAACCATTTCATTTGCTCCAAAAGCCATTGTAACTCCACCGACAAACATTAAAGCGCCACCCAAAACCCATCCAACTGGTCCAAAAGATAATAATCCCAATCCTGTAGAAATAGCTCCATAACCATTAACCATTGAACTACCGCCACCAATAAATTGACCGACAGCGGGTGCAGCAGCATTGGCAATTAATCCCAACCCGCCACCTACAATAAGAGATATTCCCAAGCCTTGAGCACCAGGTACAAACAGTAATCCAATACCAGCTGCTAATTGTAATCCTGATATTGCCCAACTCCACCAAGGTGCATGCCCAGTTGGGTCATAATAAGAAATTGAATTATTAAGGCAGTATGTATATAAGTTTAGTCCATTAATGCTTTCTGGATCTAAATAATCAATTGAATCTGGTGAGATAAATCTTCCGATTTCTGGGTCATAGTAACGAGAGATACACATGTACAATGACGTTTCAACATACCTTTTTTATAATAGTCAAATAATAATTCGCTTATTAAATCTAGGTGTTTAACATTAAACCAATTCACCTTTAGTATTAAAAAGAGAAACCACTTTGATTATTTTATTATCTTTATAATAAACAAGTTCTGATTTTCTATTGCTATAAATATTCTTATCAACACCTAATGTTTCTTCATTTGAATAAATTTTATCACATAATGTAGTCCAAAACATTGATAAATTTTTTTCATTTAAAAACTGATTTAAAATGTCTTCTCTTATATAACAACCATTACCACTAATAGTATTAATGTTTTTGAAAACAACCATTTTTTCACTATTAATATATTCTCCATTTAATGTATTATGAATTAACCCAAATCTCTCCATTATATTTTTGTTAGGAATATATATAGCTCTTTCTAATTTATATATATCTTCATTATTATTAAATCCATATTCATTACAAGCAAATATTAATTCACCTATTATCTTTTCCTCATTAATATATTTTGATTTTGTTTTTAATGTTTCAATAATTGCTTCAATATCTATATTTTTATGATCATCAAAAACAACGCTTAAAGAGTCTCTATAATTTTCTATGGTTTCTGAATCAACTTCTTCAATCTCTTCATGACGAGTATATTCATTTAAAGTATATTTTTCTTCAATTAATTTTTTATTTTCAAGTACGGTAGAATTAAAAAATTCTTTTAAATAAAATGCATCATATGATGGTACATGTGGTGTAATATGATCTCCAAAATCCTTTTTACTTAGGTATTTTATGACGTTGTCATAATTTTCATTCACTACAAAATATGCGTGTAAATGTGTAAACGTTGCATACTTTGCTTCTTCATAACTACCATAATCCCAATTATACAGTTTATTCAATAATATCCAAGTAACATTATTCTCGTCTACATGTTTCAATAATTTTTCAGTCTGTGGTAAATCATCAAATGTTTTTGTCCATTCTGTTGGATCAATTTCTAAATTTGGTTTATAAACATCAAAATCATATTTTAAAATCTCTATATTATAATCTAATACAGAATAGTCGAATGCTCTAATTTCTAGATTACTAGCACTTATATAATCATGCTCATTATCATTCCAATCAGTGACTTTATAATGATCTGATAATATAGCTGTTATTTCATATAAAGCTAACCATTCATATTTTTTACCAATTCTCTCTACATAATCATTTGGTCTAGGTCCTCTACCATGTGTATTGTTTTGTCTATCAAATTCTTGAAAGTATTCTTCTTTATACTTATACTTTTTCATTATCAATTTAATTGCATATTTAAACATATCTTCAATTTTAACATTTTTAAATTTTTCTATGTATCTTTGAAAAACATATCTGCCAAAATCACCATATAACATCGAAAAATTACCAGCATTTGGTGTTAAAGATGATATTATTTGCTTTGTACCATTCCATGTGTAATTTCCATCTTTATCATTCTTAAGCTTAATTATAAACTCATCTGATGGAATATTTACTATTTTATTGGATTTAAACGGCAATTTAATTTTTTCTAAATTAAAATCAACTTTTAGTATATTAGCAGAAAAATCTAAAATCATTTTTGAGTGATCTCTAACTAAAATATTTAAATATACTTCTTTCTTGTCAAAAATTGTTACATATATTTCATTACATAATTCTTTAATTTCTAATTTACTGTACGAATAATTTACTATTGAACCATATAAAGAACCTAGAAGTACCTCCATAATATATGGATCTTTAACTTCTTTAAATAATTGAAAAATTTCCAAATGAATTTTAGGATTATCAAAAAAACATTTTGTAAGTAAAAAACGACATTTATCTCGTAACTTTAAATTAGTTGTTGAACTATTCCATAATAACATAATCGATAATAAAAAAGAATCATACTCTTTTAAATTAATAATTGCATCTTCTACATAAAAGAAAAATTTATTGTTTATTCCTCTTTGACTATATTCCTCAGTGCATCTAATAGTCCAACAAAAATCAATTTCATTTAATGGTTTATTTATATGGAGTTTATGAAATAAATTTGCATTTAAAGGATTATTTTTATTTAAAGAACATTTTATTAATACTTTGTAAAAATTATCTATCAAAGATTTTTTTTGTTCTTTATTCAAAAAATCAAATACATATTCTAAATCAATATTCTCATTTTTCCTAATTGCATAATCATTAATATATGCCCCTTTTATTTTATTAACAGCATAATTATCTACTCCAAGATCTGTTACTATTTCTATTAGTTCAAAATTATATTTTTCAACTGTTAGAATGCATAATATTGAAAAAACATTATTTGCATAGTATCTTTTAACCAAATTATATTTTCCTGTTTCAAATAGTTTTTCTTTTATCTCTATAATTAAATCATCTATGTTATCGTGTTTTTTAATAATTAAATTAGAAATGATTAATTCCAAATATTTTTCATATCCAAAATAATAATATGGCGTATTGTCATGCAAATAATAATATATTAAATTTGATTTACATAAAAAATCTATTATTTCTTGTTTATTGCTATAGCTTACTAAAATATTTTCTAATTCTTTTTGAGAAATAGTAATACTTTCACCAATATTGTAAATATAATCTGCAATTAACAATAAAATTTCTTTTACAATATTATTAGGTTGTAAATATGATGTTTTTTCTTTTAGTTTTTTATCAACAATTTCTGTATATTTATCAAATACATCATAAAAGTTTTTATAACCTTGTTGAAAAAAATTCTCATTTTCTTTTGCTACCTCACAAAAATTCTTTAAAAATAATGGATTCGTTAGTTCTAATTCTAATAAATTATTTAACGAAGGCTTTACCTTATAATAATTAAAAAATTTTAGAGTTGCTTCATCTAATAATTCTTGAAAACCACTATGTACAATTTTTAAAATCTCTCTCTTTTTTATCTTTTGTTGCACTGTATCAGAAATTATATTATCTAAAAATGTAGTCCTTATAGAAAATACAAATGCTAGATTTTTCTTTTTTGATATATTATTAATAAATGCATTTAAATAGTCCTTCCAAATAGAATGATTGTAACATTCATTTATTGCATCAATAATTATAACTACTCTTTTGCCTTTCATTTCACCGTAAAAGTCTAATTCATTTAAAAAATCTGATTCACTTAGGTCCGTTGGTAATGATAACATCTCTTTAATGTGACTCCACGGAGATTGGTCGAAATTAAATTTATGACCTAATAAAAAAATATTTTTATAACCTTCTTCAGCAGCATTCAATGCTAATTTTCCAAGCAAGTGAGATTTTCCAATACCTGCATCACCTTCAAGTAAGACAAATCTTTTAAATTGCACCATTAAAGATTCATTTTCTAAAAAACAAAATTCACTAATTGAATTTATAAGTTCTCTTATATAGTAAGCATCATTTTTATCTATTTCTTCATTGTTCAAATATTTATTGATTGATTCAATAGATTTATTTGCAATGTTATTAATCTCAACATAAGCCGTACTATCTTGCATAAATAATTGTTTTAATAGTTCTTCAATCTTAGTATAAAACTGATTCTTATCAAAATATTCCAAAGGGATTCTTGGAGAATTTCTTTTTATTTTTTTCAGTTTTTTTTCATAATCATTTAAAAATTTATCACAATATTTTTTTGTTTTAAAAATAGGATATATCTTATCTTCCATTTCTGTTTTTACATGAAACTCACAGTTGTATCTTCCACCTAAATCATCAATAGATTGTTTTAAATTATCGTCAAACCATTCATCCCTCAATATATTTTTTTTGAAAAAACAGTTTTTAATATTTATATAATCATCTAACATTAGTTTTTGCAAAATTGAGTTATTTGTAATTGGTAGTAATCTTATTTTTGCATCAGTTAAAATTTTCTCAATATCTTTATATCTCTTACTTGTGATGGTCATATCAAGATTACAATAAAATACAAAAGTATCTATTTTACCTATATAATATTTAATTGTTGTTGTAGCAGAGTTTTTTAATTCTTTATATCCTGTATTTAAATCATTTACATATTTTGCCTGAAAACCATATTTTTCTCCTTTGAATAAAATTGGTTCTGATTCTATTCCTGGGTTATTTGGTGAACATATTAATGTCAAATCTTTATTATTAAATTCATAGCAAAACATTGCACGTGATAATTGTTCAAAGGCATCCGTTGTATCAATATTATAATGTTCAAAATCTCTCCATGAAGTTCTCATACTTCCCCCCCTATCTCAAAATAAAAAAGCATAATTTCTTATGCTCATTGTATCATAATATGTAAAATTTTGGTAGTATTTATATCACAAAGCTATATTAATAAACCTATAAACTAATGTTATTTCTTGGGTTCTACCACCATTATCATAATTAACTGGTGCTATCTCTATTCTAGTAATTAGCTTACAAACCATTTCTCTAGTTAATTCTTTAAAATCTAAGAATTCATTCACTACTTCTTTCAATTCTTCTAAGTTATCTTTAAAGGTATTAGTTTTCTCTAATAGCTTATTTAATTCAATTAATCTTGCGTTTAAAGCCTTTTGATCGTTTTGACATTCAGTAACTAGTCTTGCATAAGAACTATCGTCTACAAGTCCTGTAGCGTTATCTTGATAAATCTTTAAAGTCATTTTAGTTAATGCTTCTAATTTCTTCTCTATTTTTATTTTTTCTTGTTGATGTTTAAGTGATAAATCATTTTCTTTTTGACTTTTAGAGATTATTTCATATAATTCTTTATCATCTTTTATAAGACTAAAGAAATGTTTTAATCTTGTAGTAACTACCTCAACTAAATTATTATATAGTATGTAATTATATTTAGGACATTCTTCCTTACGTGTTACATGATGTTGACATTTGAAGATGATACTTTGTTTTCTTTTTTTCTCGCTTGATTACAAATATGCATACGATGTCCACATACTTTACAGAATACTAAACTTTTAAAGACATTATCATAATTGTGTTTATGTACTCTTTTTCTTCCTTGGATTAATTCTTGTACTCTTTCATAATCAATTCTAGATATTATGGCTTCATGTGTATTTTGGACTATAATATGATTCTCTTGGGCTACTCTAACTCTTTTCTTAGTTTTGTAGTTAGGTATTTCATATTTTCTATTTTCCATATCTCCTACATAAACCATATCTTTCATAATGGTACGAACTGTTGGACCACACCATTCATATTCCCATGATTCACCCCTAAGTGAATAATATCGTTCAAATCTTGTATCACCTTGTTTTGCTTTATAAGCTGCTGGTGTTAATATTCTTCTATCAAATAGTTCTTTTTTAATAGCTACTATTCCTTTACCTTCTAAGGCTAATCTAAATATCTCTTTTACTGTTTCAGCTGGTTCTTCATCTATAACTAATTGATTAGGATTATCGGGATTCTTCTTATAGCCAAAAGGTGTTTGGGCGGATATAAACATTCCATTTAAGGCTCTTTGTCTTTTAGCTGTTTTAACTTTCTTTGATAGGTCTTTTGCGTACATATCATTAAGGATATTTTTAAATGGTGCTATATCATTATCAGATTTGCTGGTATCAATATTATTATTTAACGCTATATATCTGACATTCTTACTTGGAAAATATACTTCACTATAATAACCTGTCATAATGTAATCCCTACCTAATCTAGATAAGTCTTTAGTTATTACTAAATTAATCTTTTTACTTTCAATATCACTTACTAATCTTTGAAATGCTGGACGATTAAAGTTTAAACCACTGTATCCATCATCGACATAAATATCTGATATTAGAAAGCCTTGTTCCTTACAGTATTTTTCTAGCATTAGCTTTTGTGTTTGAATACTTGAACTATCTGTATTAGTTCCGTCATCGCTTGATAGACGGCAATAGATTGCGGTTTTATGTATTTCTTGAATCATTTGATATTCCCCTTTCACTTAAATATAATTCAAATATGAGTTTATTTAATTGAACCTCATTACTAAATTCTTCTACTACTTCATAATTAATCTTTTCTATATTAATCACCCCTCATATATCAATGATAGATGGGGATATAGACATAGTTTGTCCTTCAAGTAAAAATTATTATAAAGTTATCGACATTCCTCGATATAATCTTCCGCAACCATAACTGATTGAACGAGCCGCGAGACCAATTACGATATCATGAAGTTGTAAATTTATTTTATAATATGAGATATTTCTTTCCATTTTAAATATTTTTCTTTATCTTTTTTATTAATTTTATTTAGAGTATCATCACTACAATACAATTCATTTTCTAATAATTCAAATAAAAGTTTGTTTTTATCTTTGTTTATAACTCCACTTAAATTCATTTGCTCTAATTCGCTTAAAAATTCTATTGGATAATCATCTAATAAACAAGCAAGTGCTCCATATAAATTAAAAGTATTATCATCTATTTTTATAACCGGAGTGTTTATAGGTATTAAAATAAGTTTCACAAGTTCTTCATAAGATAAAAGCGGCAACCTGCAAAATCCATTTTCTCTACCCCACCCTAAATCAAGCAAAGGTATACAAATCCATACACTATTATCTTTTATGTTAATATATTTATTCTCATCTAATTTTTTCAAACCCATTTGCTCAGGATTTTTAGGACTAAATCTTACAGTTTGCATAAAATATTTCATATTATCTTCCCCTAATTATTTCTATAAATTTTTTTCCTAACTCTATAATCTCTTGTGTATACCAAATTGCATTTTCTCGCATGCCTGGATAATAAAGTATCGCATTAACTTGGCTATAACTTGGTACTTGATTAGCAAAGTTATACGAAGCCAATTCCCACGCTCTTTGATTATACTCTGGTAGACCGCTTAAGTATTGACCTAATCTTGTCATTTCTAACGTTGTTCCATTTATCGTATTTGCATAATCTGCCGCTGCCTCTTTAGCAATATCTCCACCAGACCAAAACACATGTGTAACATAATGAAATGAATTTTTTAGATTATCCATCATCATATACCCAGCTCCAGCAAGACCAGCAGCTTGATACATTGCATAGACTGTCTTTGCTCCATTCCATACCGTTCCAATGGATGAAAAGAAACTTCCAGTTAGAGCACCACTTATTCCAGCCCCAACTACTAATCCGACTCCAAACCCTATTGCTCCGCCTAATGCAATATCTCCTACTAATTGCCAACCAGTGTGACCTTTGCTAACACCGACACCAGTTCCAATACCCGCTCCAATTACCAAACCAATTAAAGCCACTGCAATTAAAAATGGGAAGTGCCCATCAGGATCCACATACATAATCGGATTATTTTTGCAGTATGAATATAAGTTAAGTCCATTAATGCTTTTCGGGTCTAAATAGTCAATTGAATCAGGTGATATAAAGCGTCCAATTTCAGGATCATAGTATCTAGAGGTTAATAAAAACAAGCCTGTCTCTACATCTTTATTTTATAATAGTAACTTTGAAGAAAGTGAATTTTACACTGCCTCAACTAATTTTTTTGCTTTTTTTCTTTTATATTTTGTTATATAATCTGGAATTCTGCCTAATTCTGGTTCTATATCACAATCAAAAATAATAGTTAATAATTCTTCAACATTTTCGTTGCTAATTTCATTTGAAGACCAATGCAATGCATATTTTGATTTCATGAATAATGGTATACTCTTGTCAATGTCTTGTTCTCTAGCAATAGCGATATACTTACCATCATTTTGAGTCCACAACATATCTCCTTGTATAATCATTGTTTCCCATCCAACTCCACCACTTCTTATATTTGATTTTTGAGAATAAAAATTATCGCATATTAACAAAACTTTGTCAGCTTGTATTATTTCATTTGTCATCCATTGAGGAAGATCAATTCCTGGTTTTAAAATGTATTTATCCAATCTTGCATCTACACCATTTTCTCTAAGTATATCAACTAGTTTTTGTGTCCATTTTGCATTTTCAGCATTTGCCGAAGCATAACTGACAAATACACGTGGATTCTTAATGTTTTCTATTTTCTCTTCTAAAAAATTTATAGAAATATTTCTAAAATGTTCTTCTGCAAAAGCAAATATTTTTACATTAATTGATTTTTCGCTTTCAAAAACTTCTTTAGCAACCTCAAAGCACTGTACTTCTGATAATCTTCCAGCACCTGTGCCTAATAAAGGCATATTTATAGTTCTTATATTATTAAGTGAAGAAAGTTTCAAAATATTAATAAATGCCTGCCTCATTATATCTTTTGTAGTATTTACTCCGTTTTTTACAGAAGCTACAATTGCAATATAATTAGCAATTGTAAATTGACTAGAAAATCTCTCATACATTCTCACCTCACCTAATCCCATTTTTCTTTTAGGTGATAAAAGATTACTTTCATTTAAGAATTCAGCAAAATGAGGTGCCACACCTCCATCAGTATTGGCTGGTATTACTATTAAATCACATTTACTGTCAAATATACTACCTTTAATTAGTTCTATCATTTAAATTCCCCCTTTAAGCAAAAAAGCATGATTTCTTATGCTCATTGTATCATAAAATGTAAAATTTTGGTAGCATTTATATTACAAAGCTATATTAATAAACCTATAAACTAAAGTTATTTCTTGAGTTCTACCACCATTATCATAATTAACTGGTGCTATTTCAATTCTTTTAAATGATTTTATTACCTTTCTTTAATATTCTATAGTATAACAAAAAAAGTAGATGTTGCCCATGTTACACTGTCTACTTTTACTTTACAACTTCATTAGTAAGTCCATGCTTTTCGCGAGTTTTCCTAAACTGTGGCACCAAACTGGATTGTTGAAAAACGGTAACTTTTATA
The DNA here is from genome assembly GCA_031549865.1 of Anaeroplasmataceae bacterium. Lineage (GTDB taxonomy): Bacteria > Bacillota_I > Bacilli_A > Acholeplasmatales > Anaeroplasmataceae > JAVBPE01. The sequence goes on from JAVBPE010000002.1 coordinate 33,728, forward strand.
GGCACAAGCTAGTATTTCATTTATGGAGTTTTATGTCGAAAAGGTGTATCTAGTAGCCTCTATCATGGCTATTAGTGTCGCCTTGAATTCAAGCACCTTTTTGGGATGTGCCGAAATTATTGTTTATATAAAAAAAGCAGAGAACTTTTTATCGTTCCTGCTCCTATATTTGATTTCTTATTCTTCTTTTTAAGACCCGAAAAAGAAGCAAAACGTGTATGTTAACAAAATTCCAACATTAAAAATATTGTAATTTTATTAACTCTAATAATGACATTAAAAAAACCTAATCTAGATTTTCACTCTGAATTAGGTTGATTTTTATATTGAACATTTCTAATCAATGATATAATTAATTTTTTCTATATCTGTGATAACAAATTCAATTTCATTTTTAGAACTATTCCCTTTTAACAAGATTGAATTAGCAAATTGAGAATAATAATCTAAATAAATTCTAAATCCACTCTCTTTAATCATATACAAAAAATTTTCATAACTTATCTCTTTATATTTTTTTCTATTCTTTTTTATAATTTTTATATGTTGATATATTGTATCCACTTTTAAATCATCTATTTCAATAATCATTTTACTTGCTTTTGTTTTATCTAAAAGTTTCTGATTTTCGTTTAAAATATAAAACCCGTCTTCAAAACTTAAAATCATTTTAGATTCTAAACATTTTAGATCTGTAATTTTAGATTCATGAAGTCCGTAATTCAATAAATTATTATTCAAAAATATCATATTAAAAATTTCTCCTTAAATATATTATTTTGGTGGAAATTTCTTAAATAATTCTAAGATTTCTTTCCACAATTTTTTTAAAGCTTTTCTCTGTTGTGCATTTAGACTTTTATCACCCTTTAATGGATTTCCATGTATATCTATACGGCTTTCGAAATTATCTCCTTTAAAATGAATATGATTTGGTTTATGGTCATTTGGGTATTTCTCTCCCCAATATCCATTACTTTTATTTGTACTTGCAAGCATTAAACCACTTAAAGATAATGCACCAACTCCTACTAATACTTGTGCTCCTGTAATTGTTATTTTTAAACCTTCTGTAAGCATTAAAGCCCCATTAACCATTTCTATTCCAGGTATAGAGAAAGCCCAACTACTAGATGCAAATGAGATTAAATATGGTGCTGCATAATAACCTGCTATACCACCTATTATTCCACCACCAACTATTCCAGCCATAGTCCAACCAAATAGTTCCCAGCCCTCTGCACCGTTGTTTTTCGCAATGTTATATGCTGCCGTTCCACCAATTGCTGCTCCAGCCGCTATAAAGCCAAGTATGATTAAGGTTGCTATCGCAAAATGTCCATCAGGATCATAAAACATAATCGGGTTGTTATATCAGTAAGGCGACAATAACTGTTTAACATTAATGAATATGTCTTCATTTATCATTATATCATATATTTGCATTTCCTTTAATTTGTTTTTTAATACTAAGAGCCAATCTTAAGAGAAAAGGGTAGGAAACTTTTTATCGTTTCTACCCTTAAAACCCTATACAATTTCACATCATAATACTGATATTATTTGTTAAAATTATAGAATGTTTCAATTGATTTTTTTTCAATATTTCCAATAACTCCCCACTTTTGTCTAAATCTATATTTAAACATAAAACTAGGTTTAGTTTTACCAGCTATAACAAGATTATATTTTTTACTTTTATTCTTATTGTTTTTTATTATTAATATTAGTTCACTTTGTCTTGAAAATGTATTATCCATCAAAAATCCTTGTTTCGTTTTTTTATCATTAGTTTCAAGTTGTAATTTTGTCATGAAATATTCATAAATATAATATCGTTTTCTTATCCAATTCTTCATATCAAATCTAATCGTTTTTTCATTGATAGTACCTTCATAGATTCCTTGGTCAACTTCTACAATTTCAATGCGATTTTGATTAAACTGTTTCTTAAAAGTAAACCTAAATTCATCATAACAATTATTAGGAACTCCTTCTATTAATCCATTCTTACTTCTCAAAAGCTTCATTTCAGGGTACGTATAATAACCAATGTGATACATTGGATTATAACTAGGAGCATGAAAAGGAATAATAATTCCTATTACCATTATCACAAAAAATATAAGGTGAACATAGTTTGCTTCATAATTTTTAAACACTATGCAATGTATCAACAAAAATAAAATTGATAATAGTGAGATACTTATTCCCCCAAAAACAAGAACATGAGAAATGAAACAATATTTTTGATTTTTTTTCATTAGATATCCCTACCAATCTATAATCGTACTGCCACTAATACCAGTAACTATAGAATAAAAGTTACCAGTTGAATCTTTTAAAAATGTAAATCCTTTGTTAATTTTTGATGTTATATTCAAAATCCTTTGCGCATTTGGTTTCCAAACTTTAGGAGTCTTGCCAGTAGATGCAAAATTTCTTAACTGCTTAGCCGCTTCTTTTGTAGTATTGCTCGCCATTTTATTATATATAGCTCTAGTAATTCTCTTGCCAACTATATTAAGACCTTCTGCTATTCCGAAAGATGTTAAACCTATAATTATATCTTTCTTAAGTGTATCCATATTGTAATTCACATTTTCTGATATAAGACTCCCAACTATTTCAGAACCTAAAATACCCGCCAATCTTACTAATACATTTCCTGCTTGACCAAACGCTCCAGCTAAAACGCCTGTTGTAACCGAACCTAAATACTGCCAGCCAGTTACATCGCCATTAAAAAACTGTCCATCGTTTGCATAATCAGTGTACATAGTGCAGCCAAATGCTATAAGTCCTCCTATAACCATGGCTAATATAGGGAAATGTCCGTCGCTATCTATATACATTACTGGATTATTCCCACAGTAACAGTATAAATTTAACCCATTAATAGTATCTGGTTCTAAATAATCCAAACTATCAGGTGAAATAAACCTTCCAATCTCAGGGTCATAATACCTACTTAAACAATAAAACATTTTTAAATCAACGTCATTTTCTATGTATAACTTTTATAGTAAGATTAAAACTTTTTTGGTATCTTTAAGTAATCTGCAAACGTCCCTAATAAATTAGAAGATATTTTTAATTCTATCTCTGCATTTTCTTTTCCAAACAATTCATCCGTTACATAATAAAATTCAACTATGACATTTTTAATTATACAGCATGGTTCTTCATCAAGTAATATGTAAATTTCAATTTCATATCTCTGATTAAAACAATAATTAAATCTTACCTCGTCATATTCCGAGAATTTAACTTGTACATTTTTATTTGGTTGATGAAAATTTTTTATTTTTAAATCTACAAATTTAATTCTTTGAACTCTCTCATCAATTTCCAATTCTAAATTTAATGAATCAATTAAATCATCTTTTAAGTCATTATACCTTATTACAATTTTAAATTCATTATATAATTCTTTAAATTTTGAAATATTCCTATATTTTTCTAAAATCATTAATTTGTTGACTCCATTAATTTCACAAAATGAATCATAACTTAAAGGCAAATATCTTATAATAAATTCCTCAAAAGTTTTTATATTAAAATCTACATCTTTCCTAATATCTTCAATACTCTTTAATAAAACATCATTAAGCTTAGATGGGTCAGAGCTGTTCCTCCACTCACTTTTCCTTTCATTTTCTATAAATAATATCTTTTTATATTTAGTCTCCCCAATTATATTTAAAATCTCTTGCCAAATTTGGGCGTCGCCTAATTTATTATTATCTTTTTTGATATCCGATTTCCAAACATTTGTTAATTTCCCAATATCCTCGTTATAGAGTATTTTAATAGTATCAAAATTCTTATTATATAAATTGATATTATTTTCAATTATTTTTTCAACCTCGAAAATATCTTTTAGTTTTTGACTATATTCATTAATTAATATAGAAACTAATTTTTTATTGTCAATCAAGATATCTTTTGTTTTCTCTACAGTTTCAAGTATTTGTATATTATAGTTGTCCCATTTTTTATTTTTATAATTACTAAAATTTTTTATACTATTTTCAAATATGGCCAATAATTGTTCTTTATCTCTTTCAAGTATATCCTTGTGTATATTCATTATTTTCTTCTTGCCAAAGCCATATTCCTCGAAAACTTTTTTAGGTATAAAAATATCATCTTCGAATAGGTTATCTTCAAGTGCAGTAAAAACTTCATTTACAAATGTTTTAGAATAATAAAATAAGTCTAAGAATGCATTTGTATCAAAAATAACTAATTCATTTCTACCTATAAGTTCTTTTCTAACTTCTTTTGAGTGAATTCCGATTTCTAAATCTTCCATATACAACACCAACTTTGCCAATTAATTATAAACAATTTTACTCAATAGTTTTGAACTCTTCAAAAATTTTCTTCAATACTATTATAACAGATTTAAGTTTTTTAAAGTACTCTATCCTATAACCCGAAATTTCTGGCATTATAATTTTATCTAATTGAAAATTTTCGATTTCATCTTTAATTTTTTGCTTATTATAATCTATATAATCGTTAAAACTATTAAATTCTTCTTCATTTTCAAAAATAATTAAATTTTCCATAAATCGTTTAATTGCAATTGTTTGCTCACTATATTCATCTCTTTTGTCATAAAAGAAATCAAACAGTTTATAATTTAATTCATCTTTTCTATAATATCTATACGATAATGGTTCAGAGGTGTTCGCTTCATATAGTTCAAGAAATTTGTTATTCGGTGTAGTAACAAATGCCCTACCACCATCAAGAGATATTCCCTGAACTGAATATAAGATGGTTTGATGATATTTTATATATACATAATACCACCCTGGAGATGTATCACATTGATTTAAAATAAAAAATACATATGCGTCATTTTCATCATCATATACTTCTTCAATTGTAAACTCAGGTCTATTAATATTATAAGTAATTTTGTTTATGCTTTCATACGGTGAAACTTTCCAATTTTCTTTATTATCTAAATAATATTCAACTTGACTTAAAGGCGATTCCTGTAGCCTAAACTTTCTTGACCATAATTGTTCTACTTGGTGAATACTTGCACTTTTATTTATATCAGTATTACTATCGTTATTTCTTGTATAAATATGATTAGCCCTTATTATTTTACCATGATTTTTCTGAAGACTACCATAATCTTCAGCAAGAAAATATGGTGTATTATAAGAAGCTTTTATAATAACAATATCAAGAAGTTTTCCATCTAGTTCAATATGATCAACGAATACAACAGGTTTATAATCTCCGGCAAATTTAACATTTTTTAAAATATTATTGAGATTGACTTGGGTCATCGTTTTACTTTCTTCTAGACCAACAATTTGAAAATCATTTGAAACTCCGTATATTAAGTAACTATCAATAAATTCCAAATTATTAGCCATGCAAATAACGTCATGTACAAAGTCGACATCATTATCGGTATGTTCTTGCTTAAAATCCCAATTAGTTCCCTCTTTTTTTGACTTTATTAAAGACCTTATTAAATTTTCATACAAATACATCGCCCCCATTATGATTTGGATTAATCTCTTAATATATCGTTTACTGCCTCAAAAAAATCAGAAAAATTCCTTAAATCCTCGACTGAGATAATCACACACTTTGTCTTTTACTATCTTTTTATCTAAATTTGAATCTTTAAATTTAATAACATTCACATGTTTATCAAAAATTTTATTACAATAAATTAATGATCCTTATCCATAATTCCACTGCCCAATACAAATTAACAATAGTTATATACTATTTTTTATTATATCAAATTAATACATTTATTTCTATATAATAAGAAAAGTCCTGCAAAAATGCAAGACCCAGCGTTATAGAGTAATATCTATAAATCTATATGTTATTTTGATTTCTCTTACTTTTATTCCATCAACCTCTCTTGCATAATCCACATCTATTCTACTTATAAGTTTAAATACAATCTCTTCCGTTAAATCAGTAAAGTCTATTACTTCATTGATTACAGCCTGTAGTTTATTAATATCAGATTTAATATCTTTTCTATTATCTAGGATGTTTTTAGAATCCATTATTTTTTGTTGAATGATTTTTTGTTCTTTTTGATAGTCACCAAGTAGTCTATCATATGTATCTTCATCTATTTTCTTTAAAATATAATCTTCATATAGTTTTCTTGTTATTTTAAGGATGTCATTTAATCTATCTTGATTTTTATTTACTGAATTAATTAGATTATTATCAATATCATTATTAGATGATTTCTCTTTAATTAATTTATCTATAATTTCGTCGTTAGACATTAGTTTAAAGAATTCTTTAATTCTTAATGTAACTATTTCTTTTAAGGTATTATATCCAATATTATTATGGTGTTCACATTCATCTGGGTGTTGATAATGATTAGCACATTTATAAGTAATAGTTGGTCCTTGAGTCTTAGTTGGTTTTACTGCTAGTACCATTCTTTTGCCACAGTTAGCACAAAATACTAAGCGTTTAAAGATGTTTTCTTTATCATGTCTTGGTTTATAGTTTCTTGAATCAATTAGTTCTTGAACCCTATTAAAATCATCTCTTGAAATAATAGCTTAATGAGTATCTTTTACTATGATATGATTTTCTAATGGAACTTTAACTCTCTTTTTAGTTTTATAATTTTGAACTTCATTGAAGTTGTAAAGTAAAAGTAGACAAGGCTAACATCTACTTTTTTTGTTTATTTAATTAAATTATTTATTCATGAATAGTCCAATGTTAACCTTAGACAATTAGATTATATATGGGACAATAGACATAATGTGTCCGTTAGGTAAGAAAGTTAAATAAATTTACATAAAAAAAGATTATTGAATATATAACACTTCAATAATCTTCTGCAAATACCTTTAATAAGTAAGAGTTTATTTTTTAAATAGTTTCGCATAAATAGCTAATAAATCATTGTTTGAACTTATAATCGCGATATTGTTTGATGCAAATTCAATAGCATTTCCTTTGGCATTTATATCACCAACCAAAAACCATCCTGTTTCCTTATCATAATAAGTTTTTTTTGAAAAGTCATAAAAATCCGAATAATATACACCATCTCCAAGTTCATTTATACTTTCAAGCTTAATAATTCCCTTTTTTGATTCTGGAATTATTAGTTTTCTTTTTTCAGCTTGCTTCTCAAAAAAATAGCCTCCTAAATATCTAAATATATTCTTTCCTATTGTACCTGTGGGAATTTCAATTGACCAATCAAATAAATATAACCCAAAATTTCCAATATCTAATCTAGGTTCAAAAATTATTGATTTATCATCATATATATAATTTTTTCCTTCAAAAATTTCATCTGACAATTCCCAATAAAATTTCATTATTTTTTCAGATTTTTTAGTTTTCATAAATACTCTCCTTTAAGGTCTCAATAAAAAATGTCCAAATATTCTTAATTTATTTATGACTGTTAACTCCCAAGTTCCAGAAACAACACGTGGAGATTGACTAATAATATGTTGCAAATCCATAAACCAATCTCCGTCTGCATAAAATGTAATTGCACCATTGTTTCCTCTAACAGCCTTACCATATTTTATGATTTGTTTTTGTGCTAAAATCGAATCATAATACGGTCTATCTAAGTGTGCTCCTGCGGAGTTCCCATATTTATATTTGCTAAAATGTTGCAATGCATATGCTCTTTGTCCATGAATTGATTGCATATATTTAACGCCCCCAATACTTACTGCTGCGCTTAATATACTATTACCGATCATTAATCCATTATAAAATCCATTGCCCATTTTATCTTTCATCCAGTTATTACCAGAAAAATATTCTTGTAATTCCGCTGTACCAAAAGCTATACTCAAAGCGCCTGAAGCGATTGCAATACCACCTAATACCCAACCAACTGGGCCATATGCTAACAACGATATACCAAGACCAATAGTCTGAATACCTCCTACTGTTGAGGAAATTCCTCCCACTAAGTGTGCACCAAACAGATTCGAAGCAATGGGTGTTACAGCCCATCCCACAGCCAATCCTATCAAAAATGTTGATATCTCGAAATTTTCACTAGGGTCGCAAAACATAATCGGATTATTTTTGCAGTATGAATAAAATTAAGTCTATTTATTGTATCTGGCTCCAAATAGTCTAAACTATCAGGTGAGATAAATCTTCCGATTTCTGGATCATAATATCTCGCGTTACAATAAAACATAAATGTCTCAAGGAGACTATCCTCGTACTTATTATTTACTTATATTTCTTTGTAAGACCCGACAAATAAGCAAAACGTGTGGGTTAATTAAATTTCAACATTTAAAATATTGCAATTCAATTAAATAGATTTAATAATGCATCAATTTTATCTTTTATAAATGCTATTTGCTTTTTAGAAAATTGCGAAATATTTATATATTTTAAAGATCCTTTTTTTAATTCAATTATTAAATAATTATTTGAAACAAATTTACTTCCTAAGAATTTTTCTTTTTCTTCTTTACTAACTTTTCTTATTTGATAGCTTTTAATTTCTAATAAATTGACATGATTATTCCATTCATCAATTCTATGTCTTTTTTCTTTACAAGACGCAGGATCAATTAATGGTGAAATAATTAACTTTATAGTTTTTTCATCTTCATTAATTATAATTTGTGATTTAGTAGTTATTATAGCTATTGTGCCTATTATAACTAATCCTCCAAACAATCCAATAAGCCAGTATAACTTATTTGGTATTAAAAGTAATACTATAAAGCATATTAAAAATGCCAGTGTCATCATTGACCATCCAAATGTAGTTTTAAATGATGTCATTTTTTCATGAAGATTCTCCTTTAAAATATATAGTCTATTAACCATTCAATTCCATTAGTTATATGTCCTGCAATAGTATTACCGTTAATTTCAAATTTGAAAAAGCAATCTACTAAATAACCAACTGCCATACCTGCAGCAAATCCAATAATCATTCCGGGTACTCCGCCAATAGCTGTGCCTATTGCTCCACCTATTTTTCCAGCTACAAAAGCACCTCCGACATCCATGCCTAGTGTAACTAATGCACTTGAAGTAGTTCTTTGCCATGATGCTCCAGCTGTAAATATTGTACCAACAACTAACGCTCCGATTAATAGAACTCCACCTGTTATTTTCCAAAAATTGCCCCAATCAACTCCAATCTTTATAGTTGTGAATCTCTACTTAAATATATGATTTAATTACATAATCAAGTATTTAAGATTCTATTCTTATTTGTTTTTATTATAACAAATAATTTAACTGCATAAAAGAAAAAAGGAATTAGATTTATTTTTTTAACTCCTTGAATATAATTTATGAAATTAAATTGAATTTCTATCTTTTGAAATCTTTGCTCATTATCTCATACTCATGCACAATAATCTGATTGATTAGTTCATTTACTATTTTAGAATTTAATTCTTTTAGATTTTCATACTTACTGATTACTTCTATGAATTGACTAATACCTTTTTCTTTACTTTTAATTTCTTGAATGCTTAAATACAACTCTGATACTCTATCTTGAAGTTTGGCTTTTTATTCTTCATAACTAGTGCCTTCATTTCTCACACGCATAGCGTGTAATTTTCATATTTGTTCTAAAGCCTAAATATAATAAAAAGATTAGAAAATTTTAACTTTCTAATCCTAAAAATTAATTATTAAATATTTTTAATTAAAGCTTCATTTTTGCAGTATTCTTTAATTGAATTTTTAATAGTATCATTTAATACTAGATAGATAGTATGTTTACTTAATCTAGCCATTGTTACACCATATCCATCTAAAGACTTGGTTGCAAAGAATAACCATGTGGTAATCGAACTTGGCGATATGCACTTAATTTCAGTTATATCTTCCCATAAGAATTTCCTAATAACTTTTCCAAAACGAATTCTAGATATTCCAGTTTCATCAATACGAATTTTGCACATCATAACTATAATTATCCATAATAATAATCCCAAAGGAAGTATTACTAGCATAAAGAAAGCTATAAAACCAAGTATTTCCCACGTAAAATCATTCATTGTAGTTGCAAATACAAACATTAGTATTGAGCAAAGACTAGTTATTAATAATATTATAAATCCTGGCAAAAATACATAAAATTCATTCTTTTTCATTAGTTTCTCCTATTTATTTTTTCTTAACGAGTTCGTACTTGGTAACGAGTAATATGCAAAGAAACCCGATGCACCTAGACCAACAGCTGAAATTTTAAGTCCATCAATAAATCTATCAACCCATCTTGCTCCTTCTGTTATTTCAGCTATTGCTATTCCAGCATATACTACAGAGTTAATTACTGCACTTATTCCACCTTGTAATACGGCCGGTAGAAATTCTGCATTTCCATATGATATCAATTGACCAACTGTATTTCCTATCATTCCACCAGCAAAACTTATTGCAGCAGTAATAAATAAACCAGGTATTCCACCAAATGCCAATCCGGCAGCAATTCCAGCTGCGCCTATTGCGCCATCTATAAATCCACCTGTAAAGGCTCCCCAAAAACTCTCTGATTCTATTCTACTAGATGCAGCAGCTAACCCATTTATAGTTCCGCTTGCAACAATTCCAAGTATAATTAGTGCTAGAACTGGGAAATGTCCGTCGCTATCTGTATACATTACAGGATTATTATACCAATAAGGCGACCATTCTTATTTATGTCATTATTGACTATATTTTATATGTATTATTATATCACAAATTAATATTCATTTAAGTTGTTTTTAATAAGAAAGAGGTGACTTCTTTTTTTGGTTTAAAAGAAATCACCTTAAATATAATATTATTTTAAAAGTTTGTAAAAAGCATTAATGTCTTGTTTTTTAAATCTAAATAAATATTTGTAATCTATAAAAGGACCTTTCATAGGTATACAATTGAAAAGTTTAATTTGTATTACAAAATTTCTTCTCAAAACATTGTTTCTTATTAAGTTTTTCTTCTTTTCATTTTTATTTAAAGGTTTAAATGTAATTTGATAATTATCGATTTTAGTAATTTTAATTTTTCTAAAAAGACCACGGTTTTTTATATTTTGATTATTATACAATTCTATATAAGTAAAGAAGAATAGTAATTCATATATTTTCTTAGTTTGTCGTCTCCATTTTCTCATATCAATGATGCTAATTTTACCATTAATAGAGAATTCCCATATTCCTTTTTCAATTTCTTCAAAAATTAAATCTTTTTTATTTAATAAATACTGTAAAGAGATAAATTTTTTTGCACTATTATTTGGGACGCCAAATATTCGTACGCTATCAGTAAATACGAATACTAATAAACTAATACATATAAATAATAGACCTATGAAACCAAAAATTATAGATACAATCTTATTTTCGATTAATATATTTAAAACAATGCCCATTATACACATTGAGATGGATAAAATTAAATATATAAGTTTCATTTTATTTTTATTTGTAAAATTATTCATTCTCAATTAACCCTTTCATTTACTTAAATAAGCCGAATATTTCACTAGATATATTAGAAGATAATTCATAAGCTAGTTTTCCACCAGTCCATTGATTTGCTTTAAATATCTGTGAAGAAATATAACTTACTGTGGCTTTATTAGCTCCAATATTTAAATCATTAGCAATAGGTCTTAGTATTTTATTGATTTCATTATTACCTACATTACCCTTCATATTGACTAATGCACCCGCTTTTGCTGTAGAGGCTATCTTTCTAATTAATTGTCCAGCCCCATAGCTTAATCCTGCAATTGCCATTCCACTTAACATAACAGACATAAAATTATCATCATTTAATGTTTGAGTAATTCCTGCATAAACCAAACTTGATAAGCCACCTAATAATACAGTTGATATTAAACCTCCACTAAAACCACTTATCAAACCACTAGCAAATGCTCCGGCATATTCGTTCCAAGAAACACTACCATTAAACATCTGACCATCATCAAATAGATCCTTACCGGCAGTAAATGCTAAACTAACTCCAATTGATATTGCTAGTGCTATTAAAATTGGGAAATGTCCGTCGCTATCTAAGAACATTACTGGATTATTTTTTGCATAAGCGTATAAGTTTAACCCATTAATGCTTTTCGGGTCTAAATAATCCAAACTATCCGCTGTAATAAATCTCCCAATTTCAGGATCATAATACCTACTTAAACAATAAAACATTTTTAAATCTGTATCAAAATAATAACATCTATATCTAATAGGATTAAGAGATGCTATTTGGTTAATATCTACTATAATATCATGGTTTCCCCAAGCATCATATCTATATTCTCCAACTATCTGATTACTACTAGTTAATATATAAGTAACATTACCTAAGATATCTTTTATATATTTATAATATGTATCATTTACACTAAATCCACAAATTCCACTTTGATCATAGAAATATCTTAATTCTTTATTTACTCTACTTTCACCTAAAATTGTATTTCCATCATAATAGTATTTTGTGGTAGTATTTGGATTTGTACTTGTATCTATTTTTGTTAATCTTACTCCGTTATAATCATATGTAAAAGTATATTTTCCATATTTTTCAATTAAATTATTAAATGTGTATTCAATAGTGTTATTGTTTATACTTACTGGATTTAAGTAATTATCACCATACTGATAATTTCTTATTTCTACGCCATTTTTTTGACATGAGGTTACTCTATTAAAATCATCATAATTTATTTGTTTGATTAAAGTATTATTATTACTATTTTTTACTTCAACTAAATTACCTTTATTATAAACATAGAGATATCCAGTGTCAAGGTTTTGATTTACCTCAGTTTCAATTTGATTATTATTATCGTAAGTATAGATTTGATTATTTAACCTTGTAATTCGATTAAAATTATCATATTCTACTTCACTTATTATATTGGTTGGTGAAGTATTTGTTATAGTTTTCTTTATTCTATGAAATGAATCATATATATAGCTTGTTTCTAAATTATCAACTATATTATTATTTATTTTTAAACCATTGCTGCTTGTCTCTATTTGTTCTAAATCGTTATATGTATATCCATAGATTTGATTATTTATACTCATTTGAATTAATTGATTTTTTTCACTTAATTCTTTTTTTATCTCATACTTTTTGGTATTTATTTGATATTCTGAATTTAATTCATTAATTTTAGTTACTTTTAAATCTAAATCTTCATTTTCTAATCTACTATAGCCATTTATTTGACCATTTAAGGTACTAAATTTATATTTGTAGTTGGTTTCAGAATCACCTATCATTTTGATTTGATTGTAATTTAGGGTATCATATTCATATGTTATTTCATTATTGGGATAAATTGTTTTGTATACCCTTCCCATATAATCGTATTTTGTTATGCTTGTTGTTGAAGTATTATCGCTTAGATAATTTATTGTAGTGAGTTTTGTGTCTTGTCCTTCAATTTTTTTTAGACTTTCATAAATCTTTTTTGGTTCTCCATCTATTACTTTTTTGATGATTGTTTGGTCTTTAGAATTTTCGAATATATATTCATTTTCTAAATCTTTTATACTTTTTATTTCATCATAATTTGTATAATAGAATTCATTGTAGTTGTAATCTTCTGTACCATTAGACTCTATTTTTATTAAACGATTTATTTGATCATAACTATAAAGATGATATTGATTATTAACTGTTTTAGTCAGTATTTGTGACCTTCCGTCAAAGTTTTTATAGACGTAATCTATTAATTTTATTTTTGATCCTTTTTGTTCGCCAGTTAAAGTCCTTGTTACCATTTGCTGTGATACTTCGATTAAATTTTGGTGGGAGTTATATTTATAATAGGTAGAAACTTTTGTTTTGTCCATTTTTAATATATTTTGTTCAAGATCTCCTTGCTTAGCTAGGAATTCTTCAATTAATTTTCCTTCAGTATCATAAACATATATTTTTCCATAATTATCATTTAAATCTTCTACTATAATATTTCCAAAATGATCGTATATTTTAACTTTTTCATCTATTATTGATTCTGGGGAAGTTAGGTTGACTTTTATGGTAGTTGTCCATATTTGGAATAAATTTGGATCAAAATTAGATATTTTTTGAACAGTTTTAGTTTTTCTACTTCCTACAAATGTTCGTAATTCTACTAAATCACTTATTGGACAATTCGTTGGGCCACCCTCTTCAGTAAAATATATATGAGCAATATAGACATTTTTGATTCTTTTTTTACCATCATTATAAATTAAATCAAAGTTTGTTGGAGTAGGACTTTTAGCTTGATTTATAAGCATTAGGGTTATATCATTATTTGTTATATAGTTATCATCTGTTTTTAAATTAATATATCTATCTATATCATTTAAATGCATTTTGTAACATATTTTTAAACCTTCAGTTAAAATATCATTGTGTCCCGCTCCATAGTAATTACTTTCTTGATCCAAACTCATTTTAAGGGCACTTATATAATATGGTTCGCTATTTTCTGTTGGATTTTCAATAGCAATAAACATAGAAGATATACTTAAAGCTTTAGGTTTTATTGTATTAATTGTTTCATTTTTTAGGTAAACAGGTATTTCTATATATTGCCAAATGTTTGGCGTGATATTTTTTATAGTCTTTTTGTGGTGAGTAGTTGCATAATTAGTTATAATTCTTATTTTTACTTCTACATTACTTTGGCTTCCATTATATTTAAAATAGAAGCCTATTTTGTATATTTCATATAATATATTATCAGTCAAATATTTATTTATTTTATCATAAGTTATTATATTTCCCTCTATATCCTTTAAATTATTGTAGGGCTTATTATTTTCGCTTGTTAGATATTTTGAAGAACTCGACTCCACGTATATTTGATCGCAGTTATCAATTAGATACTCACCTTTACCTTCTTCAGATATCATTATGGCGTTATCATTTAGATTCCCATACATTTTGTTTCCACTTAATAAAAAACTTGAAACTATTTCTTCTTGGTTATTGTAGTAGTATTTTATTGATTGTCCATTTTCTTCTTTTACTATTACTTCGTTTAATCCTCTTGTAAACTCTATTTTAAGGTTTGATTTAAAAGTACTTACTTCAAATCTTATATCTTCTATTTCTTCTCCTATTTTGAAATCTACACCGTTTCTTGTAAGTGGATTTAAGGTAATATAACTATTGTCTATTATTGTAAAATAGTTATTTGTTAGGTTGTATTCCCCTTTTTTTATTTTTTTTACTTTATTTGAACTATAGCTAATTTGAAGCATTTCTTTGTATTTTATACTTACTATTTGGTATAACTGACTATCTTCATTGTATCCAAATTTGATTATATCTAATAAATAATTATTGCGCTCTTTTTTGATATAGATTAATTTGTCATTTTCATAATAGTAAGTGTTTGTTTCTACTGCTTTAAAGTCATTGATTGTCTTGATACTTTCTAAATATCCATTTGTTTTATAGCTTAGAGTTATTTTGGTAGATGGGGCTTTTATATCATAAATTGTAATGATTCTGTTAAGGCTGTCTCTTTCGTATATTTTTGTGATATTAAAGGTTGAATTTATTACATTAACACTTTTTATTAAGTATTTGTCTTGATTAAAATATAAAGTATTTCCTATATCATCTGTAAAATATAGATTTGTGATATCTCCATAGGAATCTTGTTCTTCCGTTAATATCATATTGTAACCCGTTGTTTCTTGATAGATATTAGTACCTATTTGTTCTAACGGGCATAAATCTCCTAAGGCATTGATATATCTGTAGTTGTAATCTATTTGTTGGTCTATATCTAGTTTGAACCCCCTCCCGTAGTAGGTTCCTTCTAAATCACTATTATAAATATGGCTTAGTCCGATTGTGCTTTGCTCATTTAATCCAATTTCTAAATCATTTATAATATAGATTAATCTTCCGTTTACTATGCTCGCCTTTACTTTCCCATCTCCAACGCTGTATTCTATAAATCCTTCCCTAGTGTTTCTTTTTCTATTGGCCATTTTTTTTCCTCCTTATTTTTAAATAAGTGTTTACCCATTTTAGGCAAACACTTATTAGTTTGATAATAGACTTTTTGTCCATTATCTTTTTATGTTTCTAACCAAGGTTTATTTATTTTTCTTTTATTTACTTCTTTTGTGAGTATTATCATTTCTTCTAGTTGTTTTGTGATTTCTGTTTCATCTAAATCTATTTTTTGGATATATGCAAATTGTCTTATTTTTGTTAAGACGTATTCTTTTTTTTCTATTCCACTGTAATTGGTAAACATTTCTGCTTCTTTGATGTAGGGGATTAGTTTATTGGTTAGGGTTATTATTTCTAAAGCTTTTTCTTTGATCTTTTTGTTTTTGGAGAATCTATATAGATATGTTAATAGCGTTATTAAGAGTCCTAGACTTGCACTTGTTAGGGATATTATTATTTTTAGTTCTTCCATTTTTTTGACCTTAATTAAAACTATTTCCTAATATTTGTATTTTTGCCTCTTCTTTTGTTTCTGTATCGTTATATAACTCTTCTTTTAATTCTTTGATTCTATTTCGCACTATATTGGCTTCTTTTTTTAACTCCTTGAAGGTAAGGTATTCTTTTTTGAATAATTGATCATAGCTTGGTTTGAAGTCTTCTTGCCATGAGGCTTGGATTAATTGGATATCGAAGTATTCTTTGAACCATGTTGTTAAACTATCTAGCTCTTTTGTGTCCATTTTGATTCTTTTTTTGATTGTTTCGAAATTGTCTTTGTATCCATAGAATTCGAATAGTTCTTTTAATATTATTTGGGATTTGTATTTTTTATTTTTTAGATCTAAGGCTGTTTGTAATTCTTTTTCTGTTAGATTGTAATTTCCGTTTTTGATATATCTAGAATATATATACATTCTATAGATGTATTTATTTAAAGTATTTATCGTTCCGTGATAGTTTAATTTGAAAGTGTTTCTCATTATTTCATATACACGAGCTTTGTCGGTATTAAAGATATCGATATTCATGTATCTTAAGAACTCTTGGTTTACTAAAGGCGCAAAATTTAAATACCATTTGTTTTCTTTTTCTAACCAGGTTAAGTATTCTTCTTTTGTCATTTCTTTGTAGGTGAAATAACATATATTTGATTCTCTTATATGCTTGAATGTTTCTTCTTGATCGTCTTTGATTATTATATAATCGTAATCGTTGTTGTCGGTTTTAAAGAACTCTCTTGAGCCTGTTAATATTTTTTTTGTGATCATTAGTATCTTCCTACTTTCCATTGACAAATTGTATTTTTTATTGTGGCGTCTTCTAAGAATAAATATGGCCAATATAAAGTTGGAAGTTTTTCGATATTTTGTCCATTCACTCGATTGTATAATAAAATATTCCAACCATTATTTAATGTTTCTTCAAATATTAGAATGTCACTTTCCCCGTCTAAACACCCTGAATAAAGGATACTTCCTTGTCCATTATGAATTCTAATTTCTCCATCAATTGAAACAATTGCCCTCGCTTTATAGTTAACATCAGCAAATGCCATCTGTTCTAGAAATGATGATACTTGAATGTATTCTTGACAATAACTTTCCATTATGCTTAAATTTTCTACAGTAACCCAGTCATATGCTTGAACACTATTTCCACTACCGTTATTGTCTAATTCTTCTCTTTTTACATAATCGGTTAAGTAATTTGTGATATTACTTGTATCTATTACGGTTGATGTTCCTCCATTTGTTGTGATATTTCCTTCTTTATCTACTTTTAGTAATGTTCCTTCTTTGTATGGGGTTGTTACTTGCATGTGGTTTGGAAAGAATTGGAGTCTTAAACTGTTGTTTCCGTATGAGGCTTGATCTAGTTCTGTATTGCAGTTGAATTTGTTTGCTGATTCGTTTATTAATGTGTTTGGGGAACTTATTCTTATATTTTTACTTCCATAGATCTCTGCCACCCCATCTTCTTTTAATTGGAATATGGAATTTTTATTTTGGAAAATCATCATATTTGGATCTATTTCTATTTTTCTATTCCCATTGAAATATGCTTCCATTGTTCCGGCTTTTTTTATTTCTAGATATGTCGCATTATTTACTAGTTCTTCGCCTTCGTACGTTTTGGGATTTCTTGCCCCTATTCTTGTTCGTGCTGAAAACATTTTTAGTTCTTTGTCTTTGTTGTAGTATTCTAATGTATCTCCTTCAACATGGGTTTTCCCTGTTGATTTTAGGATTTTGCTTGTATCTCCTATTTTTACTGCTGCTTTTGTGGTTGTATTTGGGGGGATTACATATGTATCTCCATCAATCGTTGTGACTATTTGGGTTTTGTCTGTTGCATTAGGTAATGTATCATCAGATCGTTTATTGAATTCTAATGATTGATCCTCACGCCAGTTGATTGTATCTATTACATTTTGATTTATTAGAGTTCCTGGTTCTTCTAAATCGTTATTATCTGTCACATCATCCATACTAACTTTAAATATTTTTCCGGCACTTAAACCGCTTGTTAGTGGATCTACGATTGTTATTTGGTGCAGGATCTTTTTTCCAGCTTTGGGTTTTCTTACTTTTATTTCCATGTTTTTCTCGCTTTCTTTTTTGGGTAGTAGTTTGGCCAATTACTAGCCTTAATTTACTTTATCTTTCTTTTTTTGTACATGACCAAAACTGGTCATTTACAAATCTCTTAAAGTGTGGTATGGAAGCTTTATTTAGTATAAAAAAAACTGACCTAAATCAGTTTCTTTTTTTATTATTTATATATTTATATATATTTGGATATTTTTCTTTTTTGTTAATTATAAAATTTTTTGCGTCTTCATTAAATTTTTTTTTTAATTTAGATATAGTGGTAGTATTTTCTATGAAAAATATATTTGCTAATTCTTTATTGCTTTTATATCCATTCATAAACATGTTTTTAAATCTAAAATCTATAGAAATGTTTTTTCCTATATTGCAATTATAGTAGTGGTCGCTTAAAAAAGAGAAAAAATGTTGTATTTCTAGGCTTAAATCTATATTTGAATTTGATTCTAGAATTTCAATTAATTCATATAATAGCCCTTTTTTTGTACCCACGCTACTTAGATTCTCCTATACTTAAATAATACACGTTTATTTTAAAAAATGTTATATTTTGTCGAAAAATATTGTAAATGTTTATTTTTTTTCTTAAAAGCATAAAAAAACTAGAAAATTACAATAATTTTCTAGTTTTATATTAATTTATTTTTTAAAATTCACAATTTTTTGGAGTACGTGGGAACGGAATAACATCTCTAATGTTTTCTACCCCTGTTAAATACATCAACATACGTTCAAAGCCCATCCCAAATCCACTATGAACACATCCACCATATTTTCTTAAATCTAAATACCAGCTCATAGTTTCTGGTTCAATATTAAATTCTTTCATACGAGAAACTAAAACATCCATGCGTTCTTCTCTTTGAGATCCACCACATAATTCTCCACTTCCTGGAACTAATAAATCAACAGCCGCAACTGTTTCATTATCATCATTTAAACGCATGTAAAAAGCTTTAATTTCTTTTGGCCAGTTAGTTACAAATACTGGAGATTTAAAATGAACTTCAGTTAAATATTTTTCATGTTCAGTTGCTAAATCTTCACCATATTTTGGTTCATTTTCAAATTTCATTTTAGAATCTCTTAAAATTGTAATCGCATCTTTATGGGTAACTTTCACAAATGAAGAGTTTAAAATTGAATTCAATTTTTCTAATAATCCTTTTTGAACAAATTGATCAAAGAAATCCATTTCATCCTTACATTCTTTTAATACATAAGATACGATATATTTAACCATATCTTCCATAACTTCCATATCTTCTTCCAAATCCGCAAATGCCATTTCTGGTTCAATCATCCAAAATTCAGAAGCATGACGTTGTGTATTTGAATTTTCAGCTCTAAATGTTGGTCCAAACGTATAAATATTACCAAATGCCATTGCAAATGTTTCACCTTCTAATTGACCAGATACAGTTAACGCTGCTGGCTTTCCGAAGAAATCATATTTATAATCGACTTCTTTTCCACTTGCTACTTTGTTCAAATCAAGGGTTGTAACTTGAAACATTTGTCCTGCACCTTCACAATCACTTGCAGTAATAATTGGAGTGTGAGTATAAACAAATCCGCGATCATTAAAAAATTTATGAATTGCATATGATGCAATACTTCTTACTTTAAATACTGCACTAAATAAATTTGTACGTGGACGTAGGTGCGCTACTTCACGTAAAAATTCTTTAGTATGTCTTTTTGGTTGTACTGGATAATCCTCTGGACAATCTCCAAGTAATTTGATTTCAATGGCTTTTATTTCTAAAGGTTGTTTCATAGTAGGTGTTAATACTACAACCCCCTTAACTTCAATTGAACTTCCATAACGATATTTTTGAGCATCACTAAAACCTATCGTATCCTTATCATAAACAACTTGAATGCTATTAAAGCATGTTCCATCATTTAACATTATAAAACCAAATTCTTTTTGATCTCTATTTCCTTTAATCCAACCTTTTAAAGTTATAGTTTTATCTTTAAAATCATCTTTTAATTCAAATACTCTTTTAATATATTCTCTCATATATTTTCCTCCTTATAAATAAAAAAAGTCCTTAGAATAATCTAAGGACGAATAATCGTGGTACCACCTTAGTTCTAGATATAAATCTAGCACTCTAATCTTTTAACGCAAGACTTACGGGTAGGTCTACTTAAGTTCTTCTACCGCTCAAAGATGTTGTTTGATATTTAATATAACTTACTTTCACCAATTGTAAGCTCTCTATGTATATTTTAGAATACCATTCTTCTTTTCTTCGCTTTAGATAATCTTACCACTTTCATTTTGAAATTGCAAGACTAATATTGGCTATTATATAACTCATAATAAAATCCCTTTAATGCTAATAATTCTTCATGAGTTCCTTGTTCTATAATATTACCTTTTTTAACAACTAAAATTAAATCTGCATTTATAATTGTTGATAATCTATGAGCTATAATAAAACATGTTTTATTTTTCATTAACTCTAGCATAGAAGCTTGAATTTCTTGTTCTGTTTTAGTATCAACATTTGATGTAGCCTCATCAAATATTAGCATTTTAGCATCAAGTAGCATTGCTCTGGCAATAGTTAATAATTGCTTTTGACCTTTAGAAATATTAATACCATCTTCTGTTATTATAGTATCATAACCTAAAGGTAATGCTTCTATATAATTATGAATATGAGCCATTTTACAAACCCTTATTACATCTTCTTTTGTTGCAGTTTTAGAACCATATAAAATATTTTCATAAATAGTTCCTGTAAATAACCATGTTTCTTGTAATACCATTGCGTAACTTTGACGTAAATCAGTTAATTTTGTATTTCTAATATTATTGCCATCAATGTAAATTGCTCCACCATTAAGTTCATAAAAACGCATTAACAAATTTATTATAGTTGTTTTACCCGCACCAGTTGGACCAACAATCGCAATTGTTGAAGAAACAGGAGCAGTAAATGAAACGTTATTTAATATAATTTTATTCTCAGTATAACCAAACATAAGATTTTTTGCATCGACATTTCCTTTTATATTCTCTAAAGAAAGTGGATTAGGATCATCTTTAGTTTCTTCTAATTCATCAAGTACATTAAAAACGCGCTCTGCAGCAGCCATTGCACTTTGAATCTCTGCGGTTATATTGGCCATTTCATTAATAGGCCCACTAAATTTTTTTGAGTAAAGAACAAACGATGAAATCTTGCCACTATCCATACCTGTAACTTCTGAATACACAAATAAAATTGCTCCAAAAATACTAATTAAAGCTAAAGATAAATTATTAATGAAATTAACTGATGGACCAACTGGTGATGAATAGTATTCTGCCATGTATGCCGCCTCTGAGGCATCAAAGTTTAAGGCATCAAAATCAGCTAAGATATTATCTTCTTGAGAATATGCTTTGATAGTTTTTAAACCTGTAAAATGTTCTTCGACAAACCCATTTAATTCTCCAAGTTTACGACTTCTTTCTTTAAAATGCTTTTTTGCTTTTTTGGTAAAATATCTCGTAAAGAAAATTGATAATGGAATAGTTATTAAAAATATTAAGACTAAAATCGGAGCTGTTATAATCATCATCACAAACGATCCTATAACAGTTACAACACTTGAAATAATCATTACAACATCTGAGGATAAACTTGTATTTATTGTATCAATATCATATGAAATTTTACTTAATATATCTCCTATTTGGTTTTTATCAAAATAAGAAATTGGAAGTTTCATTAATTTATCAAAAACATCTTGACGCATTTTTTTTACTATTTGTTGAGCAATATAAACCATTAATATCGATAAAAAATATGAAAGTAGAGCACTTGCTACTGTAAATCCTAACATCAACCCTAAATAATAATATAATAACTCAAAATTGACATCACCACTACTTTTAATTTGACCAATAGCCTTACCAGATAAATATGGACTCACTAAGCCAAATAAATTTGAAGCAATTGTTAATAATAAAGCTAAAACAATCAATAAAGAAAAACGCATTAAATATTTAGATAATTTTTTTAAAACATATTTTGTATCTGTGGCTTTTTGAGTTGATTGGCTCAAACCACCTTTTTTAGAAGGATTAAAGTTCATTTGCTTCACCTCCCATTTGAGATATCTTAATACTTTTATATAAATCACAACGATTTAATAATTCTTCATGGGTTCCTATATCCAGAATACGTCCCTCTTCTAAAACTACTATTTTAGAACAATTTTTAATTGCACTAATACGAGAAGCGATAATTATTAAAGAAGTTTCACTTAAATTTTCTTTAATTGCACTTCTTAAATTTTGATCTGTTTTATAATCTAAGGCGCTTGAAGAATCATCTAAAATTAATATTTTAGGTTTATTTGCGATAGCACGAGATAGTAACACTCTTTGACGTTCGCCACCACTTAAATTACCTCCTTTAGATGCTAAAGATAATGAATATCCTTTATCTTCAATAAAAGAAGCTTGAGCAATTTTAGTGGCATCTTTTATTTCCATAAAATTAATACTTCGTCCAAAATCAATATTTTCTAATATCGTATTTCCAAATATAATATCATTTTGAAATACTACTCCAAAATATGAGTGCAATTCTACTTTGCTCATATTTTTTATATTTTTTCCATCAACAAAAATTTGACCATTATCCGGATCATAAAAACGTAAAAGTAATGATACTAACGTTGACTTACCGCTTCCTGTAGAGCCAATTATTCCCAAAGACTCGCCATTTTTTAAGCTAAACGATATTCCTTCAACATTATTCTTTATTTTGTTATAAGAAAAATTTACATCCCTAAATTCAATAAAGGCATCACTACTAGATCCATCGTTTGAAAGAACTAAATCATCCTCCATTATTAAAACTTCTTTAATACGAGAAGCTGAGGCCGAAGCTTTACTACCATTAATAAATATTCTTGTAACAGATAATAAAGCATTTAAAATAATGGTAAAATAAGTTATAAAAGCAATTATTTTACCATTCCCAATATCTCCTTTATAAACTAGTTTTGCTCCAAAATAAATAACAAATATTAAACCAACATTCATTATCAAATTAAGACAAGGATTAATAATATTCATTGTTCTTGTCGCTTTAATCTCCATTTTTGATACATCTTCATTTACTGCTTTAAATCTATCTTTTTCAAACTCTTCTTTTCCTAAAGCCTTTATAACTTTAGCCCCACTAACATTTTCACGAACTGTTAAAACCAATTTATCAACTTTAGTTTGAACTATTTTATATAATGGAACCCCATATTTAGTAACAACAAATATTACAATTATAATTAAGGGTAAGCAACAAAGCATTACTAAAGTTAATGTTGGTTCTAAGAACACTGTCATTACTATTCCGCCAACTAATAAAATTGGCGCTCTAATACCCATTCTTTGAAGCATTCCAATGAAACTATGGGTATTATATGTATCTGTAGTCATTCTTGAAATTAATGAAGGTATTGATAAGTCATCAGTTTGTTTTGCCGATAAAGATAATGTCTTTTTAAATAGATCATGTCTCATTTCAGTTGTACAAAGTTTAGCAATATAAGCAGCCTTTCTATTGGCATAAACATTCATTACCCAAGCTAATATTGAGGCAACCATCATTATTGCACCAAAAATGGTTATCATTTTTAAGTCTTTGATAGGAACTAAATCATCAATTATATATGCTAAAATCCAGGGTAAAATTAAATCCATTAAAGTTCCAATTATTTTAACAGTCAAAACAACAAAAAGACCGAATGGATATTTTTTCATATAACTGAATAATAACTTCATAACATCACCTCATCACATCATTGGTTTAAAAATCATCATTATTTTTCTTATAATATTTTTAAATAAAGTTTCTTTTTTAAATTCATATTGATTTGATTCTTCTATGGTCTTAAAAAAATCATCATTTATCACAGTAATTTCTTTATGAAAGGCTAAAAATAAACCAATTTCATAATTTAAAAAGAAACTTCTATAATCCATATTTAAAGAACCGACTATAGCATATTTATCATCAATAACTAAATTTTTAGCATGATTAAAACCTTTTGTATACTTATATATTTTACCACCATTTTTTTTTATTTCAATTAAAGAAGCTTCAGTAATTTGATAAACACTTTTCTTATCAGGGATATTAGGAATTAAAATAAATACCTGCACATTATTTTTTAAAATATCCAATATAATATTTTTAAGCTCATTTGGAATAATAAAATACGGTGTTGAAATCATTACTTTCTCTTTGGCTTCATATAAAAGTTTTTTTAGCATTGAATAATAAACATTTTTATTTAAAAATGGAGTATCTCCAAATGGGATTATATATTCATTAGTAGGTAATTTGTTTTCACTAACATAGTCTATTTTAATTAATTCATTTGATGCAACATACCACATTTGAAAGAAAACAAAAAGAATACTATTAATAGCTTCTCCTTCTACTTTTATCGCATTATCACGCCAAAAACCAAATTTTCTTATTCTATTTATATATTCATCTCCAAAATTATCACCACCTAAATAGGCGATATTTTTATCAATAATAATTATTTTTTTATGATCTCTATAATTTATTAAAGGATTTGAATATAAAATAGTTTCACCATATCTTATAACTTTAACATTTTTATGCTTTTTTAAAATTTTAAATTTCTTGCTATTGATTCTCTTAGTACCCACGGCATCAACAATTATTTTTATTTCGATTTCGTCATTTGCTTTTTTTAAAAGTATATCTAAAATTTCATCAAATAAAATACCATCACTTATTATATACATTTCAATATAAATTGAAGTAGTCGCATTCCTTAAATCTTTAAATAAATCTTTGTTTTTTAAATCTACATCTGAATAAAAGTTAAGTGAAGTATTTGAATAATATCTAAAATTCGATATATTATAAATATAATTAACTACTTCATTGTCACAAAATCGAATTTCTTTTATTTCATTAACATTATTAAAATAAACTAATTTTTTATTATATATTTTATAAATAATTAAATAATAAAAAAAGAATCCATATCCAATAATTGGTAAAATAGAAATTAAAAATAGCCAACTTATTTTGTAGTCAGCTAAAATATTTAAATTAATAATACAAAAATAAAATAAAAACATTAATCCAAAATGAATATATATATAATATGTGTTATATGTATAATAAACAATAATACTTTGAAGAAGCAAAAAGAAAATAGAAATAATAAAGCCTGTAATTTGACTCAAATGAGATTTCATAAATTCACCCTAGGTTATTATTTCTATTTTTTTCAGTTTTATTATCTTTTAAAGAATACTTTCTTTTCTTTATAAGTAGATGCTTTATACCCGGCCTTATTTATTGCTTCATAAAGTACTTCATCTTTCACCGAATCTAATGCATCAACCATTACTTTTCCTTTTTTTAAATCTATAGTAACTTCATTAACTCCTTCAATTTTCATCAAAGCCTCATTAACATGTCTAACACAATTTTGACACATCATTCCTTCTACTTTAATAATTGTTTCCATTTTATTATTCATCCTTTCTTTTAATGGTTTAAATCTTAATATGAATAAAGCATTTATAACTACACATAAACTACTCAAACTCATACAAAATGCTGCAATCATTGGATTAAGTTTTATATTTAATAAGTAATACATTGCCCCACTTGCAACAGGTATTGCAATAATATTATAAATAAACGCAAAGAATAAACTTAATTTAATATGCCATAATGTTTTCTTACTTAAAGCTAAAGCATTATAAACATCTAATAAATCATTTTTAACTAATATTACGTCAGCACTTTCTACGGCAATATCTGCACCGCTTCCAATCGCTATTCCAATGTCGGCAGTACTTAGAGCAATTGAATCGTTGATTCCATCTCCAACCATACATACTTTTTTTCCAATATTTTGTAATTCTTTTATATACAACGCTTTATCTTGCGGCAAAACATTTGCGATCACTTTACTCGCTTTAACATACTCATTAATCTTTAAGGCTACATCAATATTGTCACCTGTAAGCATAATGACTTCTATATCTTGTTTTTTTAATAAATTAATAGCTTCTATTGAAGTATCTTTGATTTCATCTTTTATTTCAAATGTCGCAATTAATTCTTTATTATTTGCTAAATATACAATAGTATTATCTTCCTTAAATTCATTAATTTGAACATTATTTAGAATTTCTTCAAGAATAAATTTTTTATTTCCTAAATAAAATGACTCCCCAAAAACATTGCCTTTGACACCTTTTCCACCAATTGTCTCATAATTATCTAATTCATATTTTTTAATATCAAAGTCTTTTGTGTAATTTATAATAGCATTAGCTAAAGGATGATTAGAATTAATTTCTAAATTATAGACTAAGCTATATATATCATAAGATTCATTATATTTACTCATTTTAATTACTTCTGGCTTCCCTTTAGTTATTGTTCCCGTTTTATCTAGTACAATTACATCAACTTTATGAAGTTCTTCAATACTCTCTGCATTTTTAAATAGTAGATTATTCTTGGCTCCGACTCCCATTGAAACCATAATTGCAACCGGAGTTGCAAGTCCTAGTGCACATGGACAACTTATCACTAAAACAGAAATGGCAAAAGATAAACTCATAACTAAATCTTTTGTAACTAAAATCCATATTATGAAAGTTAAAATACTTATTAAAATAACAATTGGTACAAATATCGAACTAATTTTATCAGCTAATGCAGATATTTTAGCTTTTGATGCAGAAGCTTCACTAACTAATGAAGCAATTTTATAGACTGTCGTATCTTCTAAAATACTTGTTGCTTTGACTTTTAAAATCCCCATTTGATTTATACTGCCAGAATATACAGTATCATTTATTTCTTTATAAATTGGAATACTTTCTCCGGTTATTAATGATTCATCAATTGTTGATGAACCCTCAACTATAACTCCATCAATCGCGATTTTATCTCCTGCTTTTACTAAAACAATATCATTAAGTTTTACTTGTTCAAATAATACTTCTTTAATTTCACCATCAATAATTATTGTGACATATTCCGGTAGTAACCCTAAAATTTGATCTACTGCCATTGTTGTTTTCTTTTTTGCTTTTGATTCAATAAACTTACCAATTGTAATAAGGGATAAAATAGTGCCAGCTGATTCAAAGTATAAATCCATATGATATTTACTAACTAATTCTAAATCATTAGTATTAAGTCCAATTTTAATCATAATGGTCGCGTAAACTCCGTAAATAATTGCCGCTAAAGCTCCTATCGCAATAAGAGAATCCATATTAGCTTTTAATCTAAATAAACCTTTAAAACCTCTTGTAAAATAAGAATAATTTAAAACAACTATAGGTACTAACAAAATAATTTGGGCAATAGCATAATTAAACGCATTATTGTGTCCTTTTAAAAAACTAGGAATTGGAAATCCTATCATGTCACCCATTGAAATATAAAATAAAGGTATGAAGAAAAATAAAGTAAAAAGCACTCTTAATAAATATTTACGATTTTCTTTTTTACTTTTACTTACAATTTTATTTTCAAAAATTGATGCATCATATCCTGAATTTCTTACTGCTTTAATAATTTCTTCATTACTAATTATATTTGGATCAAAATCGCAAACCATAGAATGTCCTAATAAATTAACTTTGACATTATTAACACCATGAAGCCTATCGACACTTTTAAAGACATGCGCTTCACAAGCTGCACAAGTCATTCCTTTAACATTAAATTTTTGTTTCATATTATTGCCCCAATTTATTTAATATTTTTGTTATTTCTAAAATCTTATTATCTAGATTTTCCCCACTAGCGTTTTTTATGCAGTGATTTAAGTGGGAATTCAATATATTTAAATTTATTTTTTTTAATATTGCAATACTTGCAAGAAGTTGATTAGATACATCGATACAATATCTATCCTCTTCTACCATTTTTAAAATACCTTCTATTTGACCTTTTGTAGTTTTTAATAGTTTAGTAATTTCTTTTTTATCTGCCATCATAAAAATACCTCCAACCACCCCCACGGGGTGTGTATGTATAATATAACATTAAAAATTAATATCTTCAATAAAAGTGCTTAAAAAAATAACTACCAATTAAATTAGTAGTTATTAATTTCAAGAATATATTTAGTTTTTAAATTATTAAATGCTTTTCTTTTTAAAACTTCAAACAACGATTCATAAAAAGCATATTAAATTCTTGCGCAAATAAATTTATACGTTTTTTTGTATTATTTAATTAATAATTCTATTTTTTATAAATAATAAAACTTACTCCACCAGCTACTTCATTTTTGACATCTAATTTCATATCAAAAAAATCTAATGTTTTCTTAACGATACTCATACCTAATCCAAATTGTCCTTTACTTCCTTTTTCATATGCTTTAAATAAACCATTCAAGAATTGTTCTTCTATTGGTTCACCGTCATTATATATAATTAATTTATCATTTTTTAAAGTGATTTTTATTAATGTTTTAGCATAGCGTTTAGCATTATCAATAATATTATCAATAACAGTATAATAATTTTCACTATATCCTAAGAAATAAACATCATCTAAATCTAAAAGAATATTAACATCAGTTTGAAATTTGTAAGTATTTACAATATTTATAATTATTTCTTTTAAATTTATCTCTTCAAATTCTTTATCTTTAGATAAATATTCCAAGCGATTGTATTGTAATAATTTATTAACTTTTCTTTTTAATATTTCTGCTTGAGCAATTATTATTTCTCCAGCCGATTCAATTTCAATTCCATCTTCAATTGCCTCAGCATAAGACTTTATTACTGCAATTGGAGTTTTAAAATCATGACTAACATTTTGAAGCATTTCTTGTTTTATTGATTCATTATTTTGAATTTCTTTACGCATAAATTCAATACTATACGATAATTGCGCAATTTCATCAAATCCATCATCTAAATAAACTTTATTATAGTTATTTGCAGATAAAGTATCAACATGTTTTTGAATTTTATGAATTCTACTAACAAATCCTCTACTCCATAATGCGATTGCAATTATTGCAATTGAAAAAACAGAACTGGCGATAAATAAAACTTGTAAAGAAACAGTTTTATTTAATTGGTTTACATATAATGAATCTGTAAAGAATAATATGAAATCGTTTCTAACCGTTGTTTTATAACTACAATATATTTTTGTGTTATTTTCTGATGTTAAAATAAATGATTCACTATAACCTGGTTTAAGGAAATCATATATAATGTTTTCATCCATTTCAGTTAAAAATTCACTAATATTTTCACTTTTGTTTGTAATAATTACTTTATTGAATTCAATTCGACCTTGAACATAGCCAACTTTCATTAAACTATCATCAATATTACCAATTAAACCATTATCTTCAACACGGGCTGAAGATATATAAAATTGCAATCTATTAAATGTTTCTTGTTCATAAACATTTCTTAATTTAGATCCAATTAAAAATGAAAAAAGAATACAAGCAGTCATTATAATGACAAAGAATATTATTAAAATTTGACTTGAAAGTTTTACTCTTTTCATAACAATCTATATCCAAAACCATATATAGTTTCAACTGATAAATTCATCATTTTTTGACGCAAACGTCGCATTAAATCATCAACAACTCTATCAGAACCAAAATACTCGCCGCCCCAAACACGATCTAGGATTTGCTCGCGGGAAAATGCCTTACTTTTATTTTGAACTAAAAATAATAATAAATCATATTCTTTAGAAGTAAGGTTTATGTTCTCATTGTTTTCAAAAACCATTCTTTTATCTATATCAATTTTATAATTATCGTAAATAATCATATTATGCTCACCAATTGGTGCATCATAAACCCTTGAAAGAAGATTTTTTATACGAAGCATCAATTCCCTAATTGAATAAGGCTTAGCTAAATAATCATCACTACCTAATTCCAAACCCATGATTTTATCAATATCTTGATCACGAGCAGAAGTAAATATTACAGGCATCTTTGGATGATGCTCATGTAATTTTTTTAAAATATCATATCCATTTATTGTACCAGGTAACATAATATCTAATATCCATAAATGAAAATTATCATCTAAATGTTTTATAGCATCTTCACCAGTAGTAAAAACCATTGATTCATACTTTTCATTTGTTAAATATTTTTTTACTAAATTACCTAAATCTCTTTCATCTTCTACTAAAGCTATTTTAAACATAAAATCACCTCATTAATAATATTATACCCTAATACCTTTTAAAAACAAAGAACAACCCTAAGGTTGTTCAATGTTACTAAATTGGGAGAGTTAGTTGCTTATGAAAAATGTATTCTATCATATGTAGGGAGGTATGATAGTTACTGTCTTTTTAAGACAACTTTATTCTACTATATAAATATATCTATATTATTGTAATTTTGTGTGAAATTATGTGACTTAGTTTTCATCATAGATGTCTTCATAGTCATCCATTAAATCATTATATTTATCTTCATCAAAATCAGCTTCTTCGTAAGCAACTGCATTATCAAGAGGATCTAAATCGTCGAAATCTTCTTCTTCAATATCAATTTCGATTTCGTCATCATCATCTTCTTCGTCATCTACTTCAAGATCTTCTTCATCATCAAATTCTTCTTCATCGATTTCAATATCTTCTTCTTCATCATCGAAATCTTCTTCATCATCAATGATATTATCATCTTCGAATTCTTCTTCTTTAGAGTTAAATGCTGAACCGTCTTTATCCCATTCATCTAATTTTTGACGAATTTTTAAATCCCATTCTTCATTTCCCATATAAACAAATTTAGAACTAGTAGTGATATCAATATAAAGTTGAGCGGCAAGGCTATTATCTTCATCAGTTAATCCCTTAATTTCCAAAACTTCTTTAATAAGTTTTCTAATAGGCTGTTTAGTTCTTTTTTCTTCCATTAATTTCGTTGCAACTTCTAGCATTGACATTTGGTCTTTATTATTAATATCCATATTTGTCCTCCATTAAAACTATTAATTATTTTACAAAATAAAAACTTCTTTTTCAAGAGTTTTTGAAGATTATTATCCATATTTTAAAGCTTTGATAATAATTATTATCCATAAAACTATCATATTCGATAAAAATCTTTTTTTCTTCTATTTTTATGACTTTTGTTAATATTTCTAATGAAAATTCTACTCCATTATCATTTTCATATAAACATTTAGTTTTAGAATTTAAAATAAATTCTAACGTCATATTGGTGCTACCGATTCTTTTCAAAATTATTTCTTTTTCATTAATAATTTCTAATTCATTTATTACATTTTCGAGTGAATTATCTGAAAAAATATATTTATTTTTTTCAAAAGTTGCTTCACTAATATAATCAATCATATTATCTTCTGATTTAGAAAAAAAATGAATGCGCAAAAAAATCACCTCTAGTAGCACAAAGTATTATACCATAAAAATAAATAAAAGAAACTATAATATTAAAATTATTAATAATACTAAAAATCCAGGCACGTGGAAGAAGCCAAGTAAGCAAATTGATATCAAATTTATAGGTATATGAAAATTAAAAAATTGGCCAACAAAATTGATTATTAATAAACTTATTATTCCGATTAAAAATGATTTTATAATGTATTTTATGTATTTCATATTTAGCACCTTTTTCTTATATATAATACTATGAAAAAAAGGTGCTAAATATGCACCTAATAAACTCTTCTACCTTCTAATGCTCTTAATACAGTCATTTCATCAGCATACTGAATATCGCCGCCTACTGGAAGTCCAGATGCTAAACGAGTTATTTTGATTTCATCATTTTCAAATAAAGCTTTTAAGTACTTAGCAGTAGTTTCACCTTCTAATGTTGCATTACATGCTAAAATAAGTTCATCAATTTCTTTATTTTTTACTTTTTTATATAATGATTCAATATCCAAATCTTCAACACTAATTCCGTTTCTAAAACTAATAGCTCCATTTAAAACATGATAATTACCTTTATACTCTTTTATCTGTTCAATAACATATAAATCTTTTATGTTCTCAACTACCATTACAAGTCTTTTATTACGCGATTCATCTAAGCATATACTGCATGTATCATCTTCTGTAATATTACCGCATATTTTACATTTTCTTATAGACGTTTTTACTTTTAAAATATCGTTTGAAAAATTTATTAAGTCTTCTTCTGACATTTTCGCATAAACATATAGTGCAAGTCTTTCAGCAGTTTTTTTTCCAATACTTGGAAGTTTAGCAAAATCTTCAATTAAATCTAGTAAAGATTTAGGATAATTCACTAGAACATTCCTCCACCTAGTGAGGCAAATGGTCCCATTACTCTTTGTGATTCTTCTTCCATTTTTTTATTAGCGTCATTAAAAGCCGCAACAATTGAATCTTCAATCATTTCAATATCATCTTGAGATTCAAAAGCATCTTTATCAATTTTTACTTCAACTACTTGATGGTCTCCCTTAATACTTACGCTTACAATTCCACCACCGGCAGTACCTTTAAAAACTGTTTTTTCTAGTTGTTCTTGAGCTTCCATCATTGCTTTTTGCATTTTTCTAATTTTCATCATTTGTTGTTGATTCATTTTATTAATCCTCCATTATTTTTATTATATCTTTATCAAATAAATCATATGCCACTTCAAGGAGTGGATCTATCTTATTATTTTCAGTAGGTACTATTCTTTTTTTTACATTTATCTCAATCATATTTAAAATTGGCTTAGTAATGCCATTTTTTGTTTGATTTCTATAATCATTTGATACCAATTTCCAAACACTTTCAGGAATACAATAATAATCATCAATTAGGTTTTCTCTATTATTAATTATTTCCATTATTTTAATATGATTTTCATATTTCATTACTCTATTACAATAATCTTCATCAGCTAATGTAATAATAACTTTAGAGTCAGATGCTGCAACAATTTTTCCATTACACAAAATTTGAACAATAAAGACATTTGCATATTTTGCTTGAATTTTTGGCCAAATTTCTTTTTCTAATCTTTCTCTTTTAGGTTTACTAAAATTATTTAATACTTCTTCTAAATCCCTAACTGTTATGTTTAATGAATCATCAAATAATTCTTTTTTTGATATTTTTGGAGGTTCAACTACTATTTCGTTAATAATTTCAACATTATTATCTTCATTTATTAAAGTCGCTTCATTAACTAATTTTGTTAATTCTTCCAAATTTGTTTCTTTTATTTCATATACTTGAGGTGTATCTTTAGGAGATTCTTTTATGCCTTTACTTAATAAATTATCAATTAATATTTCTAATTGATTAATACGATCATTTATTAATGTATAATCTTGAATTTCTTTATCACACATTTTTAAAATAGTAAGTTCTAAAAAAGCTCTTTTTTGATTTGAAAATTTAATATCGTTTTGACATTCATTTAATAAATTTAACCAATTATAAATCAATGGTTTAGATATTTTTGATGCATAATATATGAATTCTTCTGATTCATATAGTGATTTAATAGTTGTTAAAGCACGATTTTTAAATAATAAAATATCGCGTAACAACAGCATTAAATCATTAATAATTCTAGATACTTCTTTACCTTCTTTTATTATATTATCTAAAATATTTAAAGCATCAATTTCTGAGTTATCTAAAATATTTTTGATCAAGTTTAATAAATCTTTATTATTAACATTACCACTAACACTTAAAACATCATCTAAACTTATTAAATCATCTGATGAATATGAAATACTTTGATCTAATAAACTAAGAGCATCTCGCATTCCACCTTCACTGGCCTCAGCAATTAAGCATAATGCATCTGTTTCTATATTTATTTTTTCTTCATTACAAACTATTTCTAATCTTTTTAAAATGTCTTCATTACTAATTCCTTTAAAATCAAATCTTTGGCATCTTGATAAAATTGTAGCTGGAACGTTATACGGTTCTGTAGTCGCTAAAATAAATACAACATATGCTGGTGGTTCTTCTAATGTTTTTAACAAAGCATTAAAAGCTGAATTTGAAAGCATATGTACTTCATCTATAATATACACTTTGTATTTACCTATAGATGGCAAAAATTTAACTCCATCACGAAGTTCTCTAATCGCATCTACACCGTTATTAGAAGCAGCATCAATTTCTATTACATCTGATATCATTCCTTTAT
The DNA here is from genome assembly GCA_031549865.1 of Anaeroplasmataceae bacterium. Lineage (GTDB taxonomy): Bacteria > Bacillota_I > Bacilli_A > Acholeplasmatales > Anaeroplasmataceae > JAVBPE01. The sequence goes on from JAVBPE010000002.1 coordinate 68,527, forward strand.
TTATACCTTTACAGATATCACAAACATTACATGGCTCATCATTAATTTTGTTTTCACAATTTAATGTTTTAGCCATTATTTTTGCTAAGCTTGTTTTACCAGTTCCTCTAGGGCCACTAAATAAATATGCATGAGCAACTTTATTCATTTTTATAGCATTTTTCAATGTTGTAACAATATGCTTTTGTCCTACAACCTCACTAAAGTTTATTGGTCTGTAAGCTCTATATAATGCCATGTAAGCCATAGTTTCACCTACTTTTTCTTTATTTATTATATCATATATTAATTGTTTTTTATTATATTTTCTAATTCACTTATGTTTGAAATAATATATGTCGCATTGTTTTCCAATAACTCATTTCCAATTTGATATCCCCATAAAACACCTACGCTTTTTATATTACATTCTTTTGCAGCGATTATATCGTGTTTTCTATCGCCAATCATTATTACTTCTTCTAAATTAGGATTATTTAATTGTCTTAAACACTCCGATATTATTTCTGTTTTTGTCGTTCTACTTCCATCCATTTCAGAGCCAACAATTACATCAAAAAAAGGAGTTAATTTATAATAATCTAAGATTTTTTTAGAATATATCGTTGGCTTAGAAGTAGCCAATCCTATTATGTAATTATTTTCTTTAAAAGTTTTTATTGCCTCAAACATATTATCATATAATTTATTTTCATAAATTCCGATATTTGAAAATCTTTCACGATATTTAATAATTGCTAAATTAGCTTGTTCTTCATCCATGTTAAAATTGTTCATAAAAGATACCTTAAGTGGCGGACCAATGAAGTCTAACAAGTCTTCTGTTTTTGCAAAAATACCAAAACTATCAAGTGCATATTTAACACTTTTTGTTATCCCGTCAACAGGATCAATAATAGTGCCATCTAAATCGAATAATAAATATTTTATCATAAAGACCTCCCGCATAAACTAATTATACAATATTTATAGGATTTTAAGAATATTTAATTTGTTTTTTCATATATTTTATTGGTGAAACTATGAAAAATAAAAAAAAATTCTTTACAGCTTTTTTAACATTATTAATAATTTATTCTTTAGCTTTTTTTATATCTCTTAAGAATAATAACTTTTATAATCAAATTGAAAAAAGTAATTACACTTTAACATTCAATATGATTCAAATTATTTTATTTTTACTTAATATACTTTTATCTATTTTTTTTGCTTATCTAAGTCAAAAAAAAGAGTTAACAACATCAACAATTTTCTATTTAATATTTAATATTGGTTCGTTATTTTTATATCAAACCGCTATAATTTATTTAGAAAATTTATTATATGTGTTTATAGCTTGCTTTATTTCTTTCTTATCAATTTTGTTCATATATACCGATTATTTTAAAACAAATCGAAAACTAAGTTCTCTTTTATTGCCTAATATTTTATTCAGTTTATATCTAACTTTTATGTTTGCAAATCTATATTTAATAAATTAGTTTAATTTTTTCATCATTTTTACTTGAAAAAAACATAAAAATAAGGCATTATATAAATATATTAGTATAAGGAGAATTATTTTATGATTACTACAAGTGATATCAAAAACGGTGTTACATTTGAATACAATGGTGGTTTATATTCAGTTGTTGAGTTTATGCACGTATTACAAAACAAAACAGCATTCGTGAGAACTAAAGTTAAAAATTTAAGAACGGGTTCAGTTACTGACATGAAATTCTTACCTGGAGAAAAATTTCCTAAAGCAATGATTGATAAAATTGCAATGCAATATTTATATTCTGCAGGTGAACAATATGTTTTTATGGATACTGAAACATATGAACAAATTGAAGTAAATGGTGAAAACTGTAAAAATGAAGTTCGTTTCTTAGTTGAAGGAATGGCTGTAACAATTATTTCTTATAAAGGCGAAATATTAGGAATTGAAATTCCTGATAAAGTAACATTAAAAGTTGTTGAAGCAGATCCAGCTGTAAAAGGTGATACAAAAACAAACGCCTTAAAAGATTGTGTTGTTGAAACTGGATTAAAAATTAAAGTTCCTATGTTCATTGAAGCTGGAGAAAAGATTGTTGTTTCTACTGCAACAGCTGAATATGTTTCAAGAGAAAAACAATAAAAAACAGGAAAATAATTCCTGTTTTTTTGTTTTTATATGACGGACATTAGACCAAATAATAGATATGTGTTATATTATCGCTATCAACTGTTTTATATAAAGAAATATATGTTTTGTTTGAAACTATTAAATCTTGTATAGTCGTTGCAAATTTGTCGTTATTTAAATTAATACCCGCACCTAAATAAGCCTTCGAAATAATATCAGAACAATATGATGTATTTGTAGTATTAAAAATAAATGAATAATTATAAGGATCTCCGAAATTTGAAACTGCTTGATTAAATGCCATTTGCTTTTCTTCATATGTTGCATTTACTCTTAAACATATAATCTCACTGCGCCAATTACTATTTGACCAAAAAGCCCTATCTTGTTCAGAAACTAGATTATTGATTGGATCACTTGAAAGTCCAGATATTTCAATACTATCTGTCAATAATACCTTATTTTCATAATCTTCATAGGGAAAAGCACATAAAGCCGCATGTCCACCAAAGAAAAAAGTTATAAATTCATATACAAATGGAACGCCTTTAAAAGTTGATGGTATTCCAACTAATATATCTCCAGGAGAACCATAATAAACTTTGCTTCCAATTTTTTCATATGAAGTTTGATTATCTTGCCACTCTTGAGCTTTAACTTCATAGTATTTTGTAGTCTTAGTTGAAATCTCTTCATTCAAAACTCCTTTTTTAGTGAAATTACTTATCTCAACTGATACCTCTACATTTTCTACGCAACTACTTATTAATGCCCATAAAAAGAAAGCCAAGATTATTGTTCTTATAAAGCGCAATCTTATTTTTTTCATAAATTAATTATATCATATATTTTTAATAATTAAAGAATTTTATAAAAATAAAAATGTACGTTTTTGACGTACATTTTGTTTTATTAAGCTTTTTGTTTTGGTTTAACAACTAAGGCTCTATTTTCGCCTTCGCCTTCTGATTCTGTATAAACATCACGCCATTCACTCAATTTTTCGTGAATAATTCTTCTTTCATAAGCATTCATAGGACGTAACTTTACTTCGACTTTAGTTTTTGCAACTTCTTTAGCAACTTTAGTAGCTAAAATTTCTAATTGTTGAGCACGATTACTCTTATATGCCCCAACATCAAGAGATGTAACAATATGATCTTTAGTATAAACATTAATTAAATTTCTAACTAATGTTTGTAAAGCATCCAAAGTTTTACCTTTAATACCAATTAATAAAGGATTTTCATCACTATTTATTATATAATGAATTTCTTTTTCCCCACCGATTGAACGGGCTTCAATTTGGTAACCAACATTTAAACTTTTTAAAATACCTTCTAAATATCTTTTACCTTCTAAAGTTAAATTAACATCAATTAATGCTTCACAGTTTAAACCTTCTGGTAATTCACCTAAAACATTAATAAATATTTTTTCACTTGGAATATGTAGTCTATTTACAGCTTCTGCTAAAGCTTCTTCTGTATTTTTTGCGATAATTTCTATTTTCTTTTGCATATACTCTCACCATTATATCTTAGTATTTTTCATTTTATAATATCTTTTTTCATTAAGTTTTCTACCAACTTGTGATTGGAATATTTGATATACTCCACCAACTAACCAATATATTCCTAATGACGCTGATGATAAACACATTACGAAGAACATAATAATCATTACATTGTTCATTGTTTTCATCATTTGTTGTTGATCTTGCCCTTTTGTAGGAGCCTTATTTGGGATATTTCTTTGATAACTAGGTTTTCTTTGAGCAAGTTTTTGGCTTAGGAAAGTCACTCCTGCATAAATTAAAGCTACTACTACAACAAATATTTTATCATGCGTTGTTGTTGCATCAGTAAAACCAACTGTTAGATCAAAATAATTAAATAATTTTGTATTCATTAATGCTAGTGGACCGCGTTCAACAATTGTTGATACTCCACCATCTAATGTAGTTACAGTTGTTAAGTTAATACGACGAACAACTTCATACATTGATACGAAAATTGGGAATTGAAGAAGCATTGTAATAACACATCCAAATGGATTAAATTTATACTTCTTATATATAGCATTGATTTCTTGGCTTAATCTTTGACGGCTTTCAGGATCAGTACGACCTTGATATTTTCTTTGAACTTTATCAATTTCAGGTTGCATAATTTGCATTGATACTGTTGTTCCGTTTTGTTTAGAATAAATTGGCCAAGCGATAGTTCTTACAATTAATGTTGTAAAAATAATCCCCCATACATATGAATTACCTAACAGTTTACCTATCGATGAACATAACCAAGCAAACGGATATGATAAAATTGCAATTGGCCAACCAAACAAACCATCCCAAAAACTAGTGAAATTCCATTCTGCTGACCAAGTAGTATAAATTCTTTGATTCCATTCACCACCACGACATCCACTTAAACTAAGTAGAAGAACCGAAAGCAGTAACATAACAGTCATTTTTTTACCATTTCTATAAAAAAAACTTTTCATTAATTTTCTCCTCTAATTTTGAGTTTTGATTTTTTTAGTAAATATATTAAATTTTCTTGTATTTCTATAAATGGAAGCTCATTTACACCGTTTCTTGCAATTATAAATAAATCTTTATGAGAATTCTCTTCTATTATTACAAAATTTTGAATAATCATTCTAATTTGTCTTTTCAATTTATTACGGCAAACAGCATTTCCTATTTTTTTTCCCACACTTATCGCATAACGGAAATGAATGGTTTCGCTATTTTCTTTTTGATATACTGTAAAATATCTGTTGCTACAATATTTTTTATTTTTGATAATAGCTTCAATTTCAGTACTTTTTTTTACGCGATACTGTTTTTTCATTTTTAATTCTCCTTATTTTAAAATAAAAAAGAACTCTCTATCTAAAAATTTTAGTATTTGATCGAGTAGTTCTAGTTATTTCAAATAATATTTAATTATACAGTTAATTGTTTTCTGCCTTTTTGACGTCTACGTGCTAATACTTGACGTCCAGTTTTGCTAGACATTCTAACACGGAAACCATGAGTAACTTTTCTTTTACGTTTATTAGGTTGGTAAGTTCTTTTCATAACAAAAACCTCACTTTCTTACGAAACCATGCCTAGTTATTTTATCAAATATAATAAGGCTTGTCAACAAAAATTTTCACGTTTTTTGAGTTTTTTTTTAGTTATTTTTTATTAACAAAAAAAACAACATTTTTTTTAACCCCAATGTTGATAACTTTTCCACAAGTCTATCCCTAGTGTGGATAATTTTTTTTTGATATTTTGGCTCACCTATAGTGTTTTTTTATTTTTTTATCCACTATTTATTTGTTGATAATGCTGTTAAAAAGAAAAGTTATCCACAAAAAATGTGGAAAAGTTTTTGTTTGTTTTTTTTATTTATATGATATACTTTCTTTACGTATGAAAACGAGGTGTTTTTTTTATGATAAATTATCAAAATTTGTGGAGTAGAACTTTAGAAATTTTGGGCAAAAAATATTCAGAAGATACTTTTAATGAAGTATTTGGTGAATCAAAAAAAGTCTTAAAATTTTTAAATGGATCTATTTATGTACAAGTACCATCTACATATATACAAACAAAATTACAAACTGTTTATAAATTTGCAATAAACGATGCTTTAAAGTCTTTAACTAACGAACAAATTAAGTTTAAATTCATATTAGAAGATGAAGAAAAAGAAGCAGAAACTAAAATCATAAAAAAAGATCCCGTGCGTTACTTTGAAAATAATTTAAATGAATTATATAATTTTGAATCATTTGTAGTTGGAGAATCAAATATGTTTGGGTATCGAATGGCTATGAAGGTAGCTGAACAACCAGGAGAAATAGCAAATCCTTTATATATATTTGGTGGAGTTGGTTTAGGAAAAACTCATTTAATGCAAGCAATTGGAAATTATATATTAGATAAAGATATAAAAAATAAGATTTTATATGTTCAAGCTAATGATTTTATAGTTGATTACTCAAAAGCTGCTCAAATGGGAAATATGAGTGCTTTTGAAGAAAAATATAATGATTTAGATGTATTATTAGTTGATGATATTCAAATGCTTGAAATTGGAAAAAAATCTCAACAAGAATTTTTTAAATTATTTAACGATTTATATGATAAAAAGAAACAAATTGTTATAACAAGCGACTGTCCTGCTGATCAATTAAAAGGAATAATGGATCGTTTAACTTCACGTTTTAGTTGGGGGATGACAGTAGATGTTAAAACTCCAACTTTAGAACAAAGAGTCAATATTTTGAAAAGAAAAGTTCAAGAATCTTCTAAAAAAGAAATATCAATAGATGTATTAGAATTTATAGCTAAGAATTTTGTAGATAATATAAGAGAGCTTGAAGGTGGATTAAATCGTGTTTTATTTTACTCAGATATTTACAATATTGATTCAATTACTTTAGATAAAGCAAAAGATGCTTTAGAATCTTTATTAAAAACAAAGAAACAAACCAATTCAAATACAAATTTTGCTAATATATTAAGTGTTGTTGCTGATTTTTATAATGTTACAGTTGATGATATTATTAGTAATCAAAGAAATTCTATTTATGTATTACCTCGTCAAATTTGTATGTATATTTTAAAAACTAAATATGATTTACCTTATAAAAAGATAGGATCTATTTTAGGTGGACGTGACCACTCAACAATTATTTTTGGGGTTAATAAAATGATTGAAGATATTAAAAATGATAATGAGTTAAAATTAGCTATTGAATCATTAATTAAAAAAGTGGATAATTAAAGTTTTCCACATTAAATACTACCAAATATCAACATAATATGTTATAATATTTATAACGTAGGTAAGCCATAATTTCAGTTATCCACTTATCCACATTACTAATAATAATAACAATATATAATTAATTAAATAATAATATAAACAGGAGGAATTTATGAATTTCACAATCGACAGAGACATTTTAATCGAAAACTTAAATGTTATTACAAGAGGTTTACCAAACAAAAGTCCAATGCCTATTTTAACAGGTATAAAAATAGAAATTACAGAAACAGATTTATTTTTAACAGCTTCAAATACTGATATATCTGTTGAAGTTATAATTAATGATAATTCATTAGAAATTGAAAAAACAGGTAAAACTGTTGTCCCAGGAAGATTTTTTATTGATATAATTAGAAAAATAAATTCAAGAAAAGTTAATTTATATTTAATTGAAGATAAAATTTTAGTAATTAAAGCAGACCGTGGAGAATATAAACTTCATATTATGGATCCTATTGATTATCCAAATATTGATTTTGTATGTTTAGAAAATCCATTAGTATTAAATGCTAAAATTTTAAAAACAATAATTAGAGAAACTGTTTTTGCAACATCAACTAGTGAAAAGAAACCTTTATTAACTGGTGTAAATTTAAAATTAGAAGGAAATAAAGTAACTGCTATTTCTACAGATTCTTATCGTTTGAGTCAAAAAATAATAATGCTTGATAATAATTATGATAACTTGAATATAACAATACCAAATAAAGCATTAGATGAATTTTCAAAAGCTATCGATAATTATGATGATGATGTAAATCTATATTTTTCACATAATAAATTATTATTTAAATATAAAAATGTTTTATTCCAAACTAGATTATTAGAAGGTAATTATCCAGATACTTCTAGATTAATTCCTGCTGAATTTCCAATAATAATTAAATTTAATAAAGATGAACTACTAAGTGCAGTTGAAAGAGTATCCCTACTTTCTCCAAGAGAAAAAGAAAAAGATCGTGAAATAACATTTAGTATTATTAAATTAGCTGTTAAGAAAAATAAGAGTATAGAAATTTCATCAACAAATTCTCAAATTGGTGATGCTTATGAAGAAATTATGCCTACAGATAATTCAATTTCATCGCCAATAACTATTGGATTTAGTTCTAGATATTTAGTTGAAGCTTTAAGAAGTTTTAATTCAACTGAAATAAGTATGAATTTTTCAGGAGAAGTTAGACCTTTTGTAATAAGAGGCGAAAAAGATTTAAATTTAACTCAACTTATTTTACCAGTAAGAATGGACTAATTTTTGCAAATAAATATAAAATTCTAATTTAAAGGCCCTTTTTAGGGCTTTTTATTTATTTTTATATAGATATACAATATTTAATAAAAATCAAAAATAAATAGCAAAAACCACAAAAATATGATATAATATCATAGTGTGGTGATAATATGAAAATAGTAAAAATCAATACAGAATATATAACTTTGGGTCAGTTTTTAAAAATTACTGATTATATATCAAGTGGAGGTATGGCCAAATTTTTTTTATCAGATGCCATTATCTATGTTGATGAAGTTTTAGAAAATCGTCGTGGTAAAAAATTATATAATAATACAATTGTAAAAATGCCTGATGAAACTTATAAAATAGTTAATGATTAATAATATTAAACTTAAAAATTTTCGTAATATTGAAAATTTAGAATTAAATACAAATTATAATTTAATTATTTTATCAGGAAATAATGCAATTGGAAAAACTTCTATATTAGAAGCAATTTATTATATATCTACTTCAAAAAGTCACCGAACAAATGAAATAGAAGAATTAATAAATAAAAATAATGATTTTTTTAAAATAGAATTAAAGAGTTTTAAAAATTTTAAAAGTATTTATTCAAGAGAAGGAAAAACAAATTTTATTAATAATGTAGAAATCAATAAAATAAGTGATTATATAGGTAATATCAAATGTGTATTTTTTTCACCTTATGATTTAAATTTAATTGATGGGACAAAAAGTGATAAAAGACATTTTTTGGATTTAGAAATATCAATTTTAAATAAAAAATATTTATATCATCTAAGTAATTATAAAAAAAGATTAAAGGAAAGAAATGAACTTTTAAAAATTTATAAAGAAAAAGATAAAATGATTTTAGATATTTTAACTAAAAATTTAATAGAAGAATTAAAAATTATATTAGATTATCGTATTAATTTTTTAAAAGAATTAAATATTGAACTTGAAAAAATTATTTTTTTTAATGAAACTATTAAATTAGATTATCTATATTCTTTTAATAAAGATGAAATAGAAAAATCTTTTAATTCAAAATTAGAATATGATATAAAAACTAAAACTACAAATATAGGAATTCATAGAGATGATTTTCTAATTTATTTAAATAATATGGATGCAACTATTTATGCTTCTCAAGGTCAAAAAAGGAGTATTGTAATTGCCATTAAATTAGCTTTAAAAGAATATATAAAAAATAAATATAATGAAGTTCCTATTTTACTCTTAGATGATGTATTTGGAGAACTTGATGATATAAGACAACAAAGTTTAATTACTTATTTAATAGGTAATAATCAAACTTTTATAACAACTACGACTACTTTAAGTATTCCAGATGAATTACTCAAAGAAGCTCATGTAATAAATTTAAGTAAGGAGATAAGTTATGCAAAAAGAAAATTATGACGCATCCAATATTCAAATATTAGAAGGTCTTGAAGCAGTAAGAAAACGTCCAGGTATGTACATTGGAACAACTGGTCCAAGAGGATTACATCATTTAGTATGGGAAATTGTTGATAACTCTATCGATGAAGCTTTAGCAGGTTATGCTACTCATATTGAAATAGAAATTTTAAAAGATAACATTATTAGTGTTTCAGATAATGGACGTGGTATGCCAGTTGACATCCATCCAAAAACAGGACGTCCAGCATTAGAAACTATTTTTACTGTATTACATGCTGGTGGTAAATTTGATGGTAAATCATATAAAGTATCTGGAGGACTACATGGAGTTGGTGCTTCAGTTGTTAATGCCTTATCAGAATGGTTAAATGTTAAGGTACGCCGTAATGGTAGAATTTATGAACAACAATTTGACCGCGGTGCTATAAAAGAAGATTTAAAAGAATATGGTGAAAGTACTGAAACAGGTTCAACTGTTAGTTTTAAAGCTGACCCAACAATATTTACAGAATCAACAGTTTATGATTATGAAATTTTAAGACATAGAGTTCAACAATTAGCATTCTTAAATAAAGGAATTAAATTAACATTAAGAGATTCAAGAAAAGATGAAATAGTTGAAAATTATTATGAATATGAGGGTGGAATAGTTGAATATGTAAACTATATTAATAACGGTAAAGAACTAATTCATACGGAAGTAATTTATTGTGAAAAAGAACAAGATGGAATTCAAGTAGATGTAGCATTACAATATAATACATCATTTACATCTAATATATATTCATTTACAAATAATATTAATACAATTGAAGGTGGAACACATGAAGAAGGATTTAGATTAGCTTTAACACGTGTTATAAACCAATATGCAGCAACTAATAATTTACTTAAAAAAGAAGAAAATTTAACGGGTGATGACGTAAGAGAAGGATTAACAGCAATCGTATCTATTAAACATCCAAATCCTCAATTTGAAGGACAAACTAAAACTAAATTAGGGAACTCTGAAGTTCGAAGTATTGTTTCAAAATTGTTAGGAGACACATTAGAAAGATTTTTACTTGAGCATCCGGTTGACGCTAAAAATATAATTGAAAAATCATTACTTGCAGCTCATGCTCGTATTGCGGCCCGTAAAGCAAGAGAAGCAACAAGAAGAAAATCACCGCTTGATTCATTAGGATTTGCTTCAAAACTAGCTGATTGCCGTAGTAAAGAACCTGAAAAATCTGAAATGTATATAGTAGAAGGAGATTCTGCGGGAGGTAGTGCTAAATCAGGCCGTGATTCAGAATTCCAAGCTATTCTTCCACTACGTGGTAAAGTATTAAACGTTCAAAAAGCGCGTATTGACAAGGCTTTAGGGAATAAAGAAATCTTATCAATGATTCAAGCTATAGGTACCGGATTTGGTGAAGATTTTGATATTACTAAGGCAAGATATCATAAAATAGTAATCATGACCGATGCTGACGTTGATGGAGAACACATTTGTATTCTTTTATTAACATTCTTCTATCGTTATATGCCTAAACTAATTGATGCTGGTTATATATATGTTGCAAAACCTCCATTATATAAGGCTGAGGTTGGTAAATTTGTTGCTTATGCTTATTCTGATGAAGAATTAGAATCTATTAAAGCAATGCATCTGGGTAAAAAAATATCTATTCAACGTTATAAAGGTTTAGGAGAAATGGATCCTGAACAATTATGGGAAACAACGATGAATCCTGAAGATAGAACGTTAACACAAGTTCATTTAGATGATGCTATTGAAGCAGATAAAATATTTGAAATGCTTATGGGTGATGAAGTTGAACCTCGTAAGAAATTTATTCAAGAAAATGCAAAATATGCAGATAACATTGATGCGTAAGGAGGTTAAATATGGAAAATATAGATGAAATAAAAGAAGAACCTAAAGAAATAGATAAAATAGAACAATTACACATCAATGAAAAAATGAAAACTTCATTTTTGAACTATGCAATGAGCGTTATTGTAGCTCGTGCATTACCAGATGTTAGAGATGGGTTAAAACCTGTTCAAAGAAGAATACTACATGGTATGAATGACTTAAGTCTTTATTCAAATGTAGCTCATAAAAAATCAGCCCGTATCGTTGGGGACGTAATGGGTAAGTATCACCCTCATGGTGACTCTTCAATTTATGAAGCAATGGTACGTATGGCTCAACCGTTTAGTTACAGGTTTCCTTTAGTAGATGGACATGGTAACTTTGGTAATATTGATGGAGATGGCGCTGCAGCAATGCGTTATACTGAGGCTAGAATGTCTAAAATCAGTATGGAAATGTTAGCCGACATTGATAAAAATACAGTTAACTTTGTTGATAACTATGATGGTACTGAAAAAGAACCATCTGTCTTACCTTCAAGATTTCCAAACTTACTTGTAAACGGCTCAACAGGTATCGCGGTAGGTATGGCAACAAATATTCCTCCTCATAATTTAGGGGAAGTAATTGATGGAGTTATCGAACTAATCCATAATCCTGATATTACAATTGATGAATTAATAGATTATATTCCAGGACCAGATTTTCCTACAGGTGGGCTAATTTTAGGCCGTACTGGTTTAAGAAATGCTTATAATACAGGTAATGGATCAATTATAATTCGTTCTAAAGCTGACATTCATACAAATAAAAATGGTAAGAGTTCAATCGTTGTAACAGAAATACCTTATATGGTAAATAAGACACGTTTAATTGAAAGAATTGCTGAAGTTGCGAAAGAAAAAATTGTTGATGGAATTACTGAACTTCGTGATGAATCAAACCGTTTAGGTTTAAGAATTGTTATTGAATTACGTCGTGATGTAAATCCGGAAGTAATGTTAAATAATTTATATAAATATACTCAACTACAAACTAGTTATGGTATAAATATGATTTGTTTAGTAAACAATGCCCCTAGAACAGTTAATTTAAAAGATGCTTTAGAAGAGTATTTGAAATTCCAAGTTGAAGTAATTACAAGAAGAACTCAATTTGATTTAGATAAATCATTAGCTCGTATTCACATCTTAGCAGGTTATATAATTGCACAAGATAATATAGAAGAAATAATAAGAATTATCAGAGAAACAACGGATGGAACTGAAAAAGAAAAATTAATTACGCGTTTCACTTTATCTGAAATTCAAGCACAAGCAATTTTAGATATGCAATTACGTCGTTTAAGTGGACTTAATAGAGAAAAAATTATTAATGAACATGATGAACTTGTTTTAGCTTGTAATGGATATCGTGAAATATTAGGTGATGTTAATAAGAAATATCAAATAATTGAAGATGAATTAAGAGCAATTAAAGAAAAATATAATAATCCTCGTCAATCTGAAATATCACTTCATACAGATTTAAACATCGAAAATGAAGATTTAATTCCAGTTGAAGATGTTGTAATTACAATCACTAATAAAGGTTATGCAAAACGTATGCGTCAAGATGCATATAAAGCCCAAAGCCGTGGTGGAGTTGGTTCAGCAAGTATAAAAACTAATGAAGATGATGAAGTAACGCATATATTACCTACATCAACTCATGATTATATTCTATTCTTTACTAATAAAGGTCGAGTATATTCTATTAAAGGATATCAAATTCCTGAAGGTAGTAAAACATCTAAAGGATTGCCTTTAGTAAATATTATCAATTTTGCAGATGATGAAACTTTAGCCGCAATAACACGTATTAAATCATTTGATGATGATAATTCATTCTTATTCTTTGCGACTAAAAATGGTACTATTAAACGTACTTATGTAAATCAATATAAGAATATTAGAACTAGTGGAATTATTGCGATTAATTTAGATGAAAAAGATGAATTATTACAAGTATTAGTTACTAATGGTAAAAATGATATTATCTTAGGTGCCTCAAATGGTAAAGCTATTAGATTCAAAGAAGATGATGTAAGACCAATCGGAAGAACTGCCTCAGGTGTTCGTGGTATGAAGTTTGGACCTGAAGATGAATTAGTAGGCTTAGCTTTAGTAGGTGATGATAATAACGATATTTTAGTTATCACAGAAAAAGGTTACGGAAAACGTAGTAGTGTTGAAGATTATCGCTTACAAGGCCGTGGCGGTATGGGTGTTAAAACTCTAAATGTTACTGAGAAAAATGGCAAACTTAAAACATTAAGAAGTGTTTCATTAAATGAAGATTTGATTATTACAACTGACAAAGGAGTAATAATAAGAATGCACATTGATGAAATAAGCCAAACAGGTAGAAGTGCTCAAGGTGTTAAACTAATTAGATTAAAAGATGAACAAAAACTATCTACTGTAGCAATAGTTCAAAGACTAGCAGATGAAGAAATTGTTTTAGAAGTAAAAACGGAAGAAACAAATGACATTATAACAGAATAATATATTAAACCAGATTTACATAAATCTGGTTTTTGTATTTTTTATGATGTATTTTTTAATTGTGTGAAATTTTGTAAAAAACGTTTTCTCACAAAATTTTCATTGTTTTTAAAAACTTTAGGAATATAATGTATATTGTCACGACCGACCGGTCGGACGGGTAACACAAACTAAGACTTTAGAAAGGATATGTTTATGAAATCAACTAGTGAAATAATTTTAGATTCTGTAATAACCTTAATAAAAACTGATAATATCTCAGAAATAAGTATGAATAAAATTGCACTACTTTCTGACATTGGAAAAAGTACTATTTATGAATATTTTTCTAACAAAGAAGAGATGATTTATTATGCTATTTGTAAAATGTTAAATGATTATATTGAAAGAATTTTATCTTGCAATATCAATCAAGATTTTAAAGAATGTTTTTATGAACATGTAACTTTAGGCTTTCAAATTGGTAAAGAATGTAGTTCATTTGAAAAGATATTTAGAAATGCTTCTTATTTTTCTAATTATAAATTAGAAGAGTTTATAGATGAAGCAATGGAAAAACTGAAATTAAGATATAATCGAATTGCAGAAAAAGGGTTTAATGAAGGTATTTTAAATAAAGATAGGTTAGAAGCAAGTGATAATTACTTTATTGCAGCAATGATAGAAGGCGTCATTGTTAATTTTATCTCAAAAAAAGCAGATATGACCGAACAAGAATTAATTGATGGGTTATACAAAAACGTTGTAAAAATTATTAATAATTAGGAAAAGAGGAAAAATATGTTAAAACTACAAAATATTAAAAAAGTATATAAAACAGTTAGCGGAGATGTTCATGCATTAAAAGGTTTAACACTTAATTTTAGAAAAAATGAATTTGTTTCTATTTTAGGTCCATCAGGATGCGGAAAGACAACATTATTAAATATTATTGGTGGACTTGATAAATATAGTAGCGGTGATTTATTTATAAATGGTAAGAGTACAAAAGAATATAAAGATGGAGATTGGGATAGTTATCGTAACCATAGTATTGGTTTCGTATTCCAAAGCTATAATTTAATTCCTCACCAATCAATTTTAGGCAACGTTGAACTTGCGCTTACTATTGCTGGTATGAGTAAAGAAGAAAGAGTAAAGAAAGCAAAAGAAGCTTTAGATAAAGTGGGTTTAAGCGATCAATATTATAAAAAACCTAATCAATTATCAGGAGGTCAATGTCAACGTGTTGCGATTGCTCGTTCTTTAGTTAATGAACCAGACATTTTACTTGCTGATGAACCAACTGGAGCTCTTGATACAGTAACATCTGTTCAAATTATGGAGTTAATTAAAGAAATTGCTAAAGAAAGATTAGTAATTATGGTTACTCATAATCCTGAATTAGCTGAAAAATACTCTACTAGAATTATTAAACTACGTGATGGTTTGGTAATAGATGATTCAAATCCTTATGAGGGTACAACTGAGGTAATAGTAAAGGAAAAAGCAATAGTTGAAAAAGGTAAAAAGCCAAAGAAAACAAAAATGTCATTCTTTACAGCTTTTAGATTATCTTTACAAAATTTATTTACAAAAAAAGCCCGTACAACTATGACTGCAATAGCCGGAGCAATTGGAATTATTGGTGTATCAGCTGTATTATCAGTATCAAATGGGATTCAAACATATGTCAATGATATGCAAAATGATATGTTATCAGGAAACCCAATAACTATTGCAGAAGAAGCACTTGATTTAACAAGCTTTATGTCTTCTATGACTGTTTCTCAAAAGGCTGACGTTTTAAAAGAAACAGGATGGGTAGATGTTAATTCAATGATGGCTACATTAGTTGAAAGATCTAAATCAATGGAAAACATGATGGTAACTAATGATATTACAGAACAATATATAAAATATATCAATAATATGCCAAAAGATTATAAAGCTATTGTATCGTATAAATATGGAGTTAATGTAACAAATAATATTTATACTGGATACAGAAAAGATTCAACAGCTCAATATACAAATATGTCATTAAGTTCTATTCAAGAAACATATACTTCTATTTTAAATAAAACTGATTATTCTCAATATTCATCATATATTTCAAGTTTAAGCCAAGCATTTGCCCAAGCACCTGGTGATGATACATACTTATTAGAACAATATAATTTACTTGATGGTAAAGTAGCATCAGGTAAAAACGAAATTATGATAGTTGTAAATAAAAATCGTGAATTAAATGATTTATTATTAGCTCAATTAGGATATTATACACAAGATGAATTTGCGAATTTAATTTATAAATCAGGAGGAGCAGATGCTCACACAACTGATTTAGATAAGAATCAATTTTCATATGAAGAATTGATGTCTAAAACATTTACTTGGTATCCTAATGATTCAGTATTTACAAAAAATCCTTCATATAACCCTGAATATTATAATTTTGTAGAATATAATTATAATAATATTGCAAATGATAGTTTTAAAGATGGTGAACAGTTAACTGTTGTTGGTATTTTGGAACCAAAAGATGATTTATCATACGGATGCTTGAGTAGTGGTTTTTATTATACAGAAGCATTAACAAAGCATATTTTAGATTCAAATGATCAATCTGAAATAGTAAAAAATTTAAGAGCGACAAATGATAAAGATGGTAATCCAGTTACTTCATATACAAGTATGAATTATCAACCAAAAGAAAATTTACCTTCATTTGATATGGGAATAACATACCAAATAAGTTATAATTTTGAAAATAAAGATTATACTGAAACTAAATATCTTGGTTCACAAAATATGATGGCAACTTTCTTAAAAAGCTATATTGATATTCCAGAATCTTACTCATTAACACTTAGAGAATTAGGCGGAGAACCTCTTCCAAGTTCTATTTCAATATATTCAAGAAATTTTGATGATAAATCATTGGTATTAGATTATTTAAACGCATGGAATAAATTAGATAATGAAATTTTTGTTGATGGAGATGCAGTTATTGATAGATCAAAAGTTACATATACAGATACATTATCATTAATAATTTCAATGATTAGTAGTTTTATAAACATTATTACAATTGCTTTAGTAGCATTTACTTCATTATCACTTATTGTATCTTGTGTTATGATTGCAATTATTACATATGTATCAGTAGTCGAAAGAGTAAAAGAAATCGGAGTTATTCGTTCACTTGGCGGACGTAAGAAAGACGTATCACATTTATTTAATGCTGAAACATTCATTATTGGTCTAGGATCAGGATTAATAGGTATATTTGTAACATATTTATTAACATGGGGAATTAATTTAATTGTAAATCATTTTGCGGGCATTGGAACAATTGCAATTTTCCCGATTAGCTATGCGGTAATAATGGTATTAATTAGTATTTTCCTAAATTTAATTTCAGGATTCTTCCCTTCAAAATCTGCAGCTAAAAAGGATCCAGTTGTAGCTTTAAGAACAGAATAGTAATAAAAGCTTTGGATAAAGTTCCAAAGCTTTTATTTATTTAAAGTTAAATCATATGAATTAACATATTTTTTTCTATTTATTAAAGTAAAAATAAAAGTTAAAAAAATGATAAACATTAATCCAAAATTAATGTACTCTCTAAAAGGACTATAAGTTATACCAAAATAATGATCAATGTTTTTAAAATATGTACAAGTTATTAATAAAGTAATAAAACCTAGAAAAAAAGTTACATATTTCATATTCAATTTTTTAAAGTGATAAGTGATACCAATAGTTGTTGCTTTTAAACAAAGTGTTAATTTTATAAATAAACAAAATATAAAAAAGAAGGAAAATAAAAGCTCTATTCTTTCTATTATTGCTCCAGAAATTAAAATAGTATTAGAAATATAGGAAGGAAAATATAAATCAAAATAGGCTGGGCTACCTAGTATTAAAACGTTTCTTAAAGCGTTTAAAGATAAAAATATTGTAGCTAATAGAAGACTTATTATTAATACTTTATATTGAGATTGTTCTTTTTTTAAATATTTGCCAAAAACTAAGAAAATAAATACTTCAGAAAAAGGGTTCAAAAAAGAATCATATGTTGCTTTAAACATTTCACTACCTTCTAAATGATGTATTGGCATCATATTTTCTATATTAACATTTGTAAATGAAAATATACAAACAACTAGAAAAGTGCTTATAAATATAATAAATAAAAATGAAGAAATTCTACCGATGACTTGCATATTTTGTAATGCAGCATAAATACTTATAATAATTAATAAGAAGCCAATGATATATTGTGGTGTTTGTTGTAAAGAAGTTAGATGAACGTATTCAATAAATACTCCACAGATGAATATAGCCAAGGTTAATGTTGTTAAAATAAAGAAAAGTGAAAAGATTTTGCTTATATATTTACCAAAATATCGTTTAAAAATTTCATAAGCGTTTAAACCTTTATTTTTGCTACAAATGTAGGCAACTATCAAAATATATGGAATAGCTAGTAAAAATCCATATAAAATTGCTATCCAAGTATCTTGCTTTGCCAATCTATTACCGTGTGTTAAAATGAAACTTCCAAATATAAACAAAATTATTAAAGAAAAGTATTGCTTTGAATTTATAGTTTTCATCGTATTATTCCTGTATCCTTTATATTTATTTTTATATCTACTTCAAAATCAAAATCTTTTATAGTTATATCTTTTCTATTTTTATAAATTTTATAATTATGTTTGTATAAGTAAGTTTTAAGATTATATATATCACAATTTTTTTCTTGATTAAGAAGAAATGTTTTAGTAATTTCTTGTTCTAAAGCATTCTCTAAGCTTGCTACAGTTTCATCTTTGGTATCTTTTATTTCAGTACTTAGCACTGGTAATTTATATTCAAATAAGAATTTAATTCTACTTCCATTAACTATAGTGCGTTTCAATTTGAATGGATCAACACATAAGCTTACAATTTGATCATCAATTTTTAAATTGAAAATGAATTTATTTATTTTCCATTCTACAAATAAAGTATATTTAATTTCCTCATCACTAAGTTCTTTAATGTATTTATGATCACTAAAAAGCATCAACCCTTTAATAACTGCTACTTTATCTTCCTCATCCCCATTTTCTTTTAAATAAACAAGGGGTAATAAAAAATTTCCTATTTCTGAATTAAAATCGTTATAAACTTCTGATATAGTTTTTTTGAATGTTCCATCATAATAATGCCCATCCTCTTTTAACGCATAAATAATTTCAAAAGATAATGAAGCATTTGTGATAGATTTAGATTTTAATATCTCTTTAGCTGTATTATCTTTTGCCATCATAATAGCAATACCATTAGAAATTAATACATTTGTAAATAAGCTATTAGTTAAATTTTTTAAATCATTATATTCAATATTACTATTGATAATTATTAATTGACAATGAGTAAAATCAATTCGACTTGAAGTAGATGAAGTAAGATTAGAATAAATTTCTGGAAAAGTATCACCTTTAACTTCGTGAATAATAGATTCAAATTCAGCTTCTGACAAATGATTTTTAATTACTTCAGTTTCAATATTAACATTATATTTTTTTTCTTTAGTTTCATCGTAATCGAAACTTAACCCAAAGCAAAAAGAGACACCTTTTAATTCAAAAAAATCATAGCATCCATTTAATAATGGGATAATTAATAATAGAATAATTATTATTTTCTTCATTTTTTTCTCCTTGATTTTAATTTTTTGTTTTTATCAAATTTATTAAATGGAGCTCTGATAAAGGAGTCTTTTAATTTAGAAAGTGATAATGTAAAAAAATTTCCACTATATTGAACTCCATAAGAATCAATCGAAAATAATTTTATAGTAAAAATTAGTAAAACAATTAATAATCCATACATTCCAAAAAAGCACGAAGCAAGAAGCATAAAAAGTCGTAAGAATCCTGTTAAAGTATTTAGCTTAGGAGTCATAAAGCCGCATACCGCTGTAATAGCAACAACGATTATTATTGGTGCAGAAACAATTTTAGCTTCAACTGCTGATTGACCTATAATAAGTGCGCCTACGATACTTAATGCTTGACCAACTTTAGATGGCATCCGAAGACCGGCTTCTCTTAATATTTCAAATAATATTATAAATAATATGCATTCCATAACGGCCGTCATTGGCACGGCAGATGAACTAGCCGCAATATTTAAGGCCAAAAAGGTTGGAACAAGTTCATGGTGATAAGCAACTAAAACTATATAAAAAGATGGAGCACAAATTGTAATTAAAAATGCTAAATACCTAATAAATCTTGAAAAAGAAGCATAATAATAATTAGTGAAATAGTCATCGTTTGATTTAAAATTTTCAGCAAATAAAAATGGCAACAAAATTGTAAGTGGAGATCCATTAACGATAATTCCAACTCCACCTTCTAATAGTTTTGCACAAAAAGAATCAGGTCTTTCTGTTTCACCTACTGTATTAAAAAAGGAACGGGGGGAGTCTTTAATTAATTCAATAATATAATGTGCATCATAAATTCCTTCTAATTTTATTTTTTTTAATCTTTCCTCAACTAATAATAATAGTTCATTTTCAACAACACCATCTAAATACCCAATTACAACATCAGTTTTAATGTTTTCTCCTAAAGTAAGATGTTTAAATTTTAAATTTGGATTAGGCATTTTTTGCCTTACTAAAGCCATATTTGTGATAATTGATTCTATGAAACCCTCTTTTGCTCCATTTAATGTTTTTTCATTATCGGGTTCTTCTATGCCTCTTAAATGAATCATCTGACAGTTAACTAATGTAACTATATTGTTAGTCACTACAACGACATGGCCTTTAATTAAGTTAGTAATAGTAGTTTCTAAATCATTAAATTCTTGAGTTTCAAAAGCATATATTTTTTCATCTTCATTTAATGGTTTTACAATCATCTCGATTAATAAAGTATTATCTACACACCCTTTTAGATATATTATTTTATAATCATTTTGTTTTGTTTTAAATTCTTCAATGGCAAAAGATAAATCATTTTTAAAAGATTCTACTAATTGGTTTATTAATTCTTTTGATTTCATTCATAACATCCTTTTTTATATATAAATATTTTTTTCATAAAACTAATGTTTATGCATATTAAATATAAAAAGGATTAAAGATTGTTTATTATATGTTATAATTATTCTAAATAAAGGAGGAATTATTAATGAAATATAGCTTATTATTTTTGGATGAAGAGATTATAATTAATAATACCCAACCACCATTTTTTAATGATTTAAACCTAGATAAAGTTATTGATTATATAATTTTACAAAGAAAAGAATTTGATCTTAAAAATTATTTTTATACTAAGATAGATTTAAAAACTACAAAATATAGAAATGAAATATTTAACGATCTAATTAAAAATAATTTATGGGAAAAATTTAGTTCATTTTCTTATTTTTTAAAACGTTTTGAAGATAAGCAAATAAAAGAAGAAAAGAATATATTTGAATTTGTAAAAAAGAAAAATTTGTTTTCTTATATTAAAGAGTATTATCAAATTTTAGAAGCTTTTTATATAGACTTTAATATGGTAGAAGTTAGTTCAGTTGGTTTGAAATATTTAAAAAAATATTTAAAAGAAATAATTTTTTCTAAACATAAAGAGGACATGTTTAAAAGAATTAATGAAATCGAAAAAATGATGCAAAATATTAATTATCATATAATGTATGATAAAGGTGCAATAAAAGTTGCAAAGTTCGATGAAAAGCCAAACATTTCTAAAGAAATATTAACTCTTTTAGATAAAGTAGATACAAAATCAGATGTAACATATAAATATGAAAAAGAAGTAATATCTGAGGATTTATTAAATCAAATTTATAAAGCTTTAGCTAAATTTTATCCTCGCGAATTTAAAATTATTGATAAATTTTATAATGAATATAAAAATTATACTATAGATATTATTTCCACTTTAAAAATAGAAATTCAATTCTATGTCTCATATATTATATTTATGCAAAAAATCAAAACTTTGGGATTGGATTTTAATATTCCTACGTTTAATGAAGAAAAAATATATGTAAATGGTGGATATGATTTAGCTTTAGCTATCAATCATTACTTAGAAAATAAAGTTGTAATAAATAATGATTTCTATTTTGAAAATAAAGAAAGACTGTTAATTATATCTGGTCCTAATCAAGGTGGTAAAACAACCTTTGCTCGTTTTTTTGGACAAACATTTTACCTAGCATCACTTGGTCTTTTAGTAAGCGGCGCTCAATCTAATTTGTTTATAATAAACGACATATTTACTATGTTTGAAGTAACAGAAAAAGCTGATAATTTGAATGGTAAATTACAAATGGAGCTTTTAAGTTTAAATTCTTTAATGGGAAAAATAACAACAAACAGTTTGGTTATTTTAAATGAAGTGTTTTCTTCCACATCACTATATGATGGTAATTATTTAGGAAAGAAGATAATTGATCAATTAAATAAAAAGAATGTTTATGGCGTATTTGTTACATTTTTAGATGATTTGGCTAATTATAATGAGACGACTGTTAACATGGAGAGTTCGGTTTTAGAAGAAAACCCTGAAATTAGAACCTTAAAAATAGTACGAAAAAACAATCGTGGTTTAACTTATGCTGATTCTATATCAAAAAGAAATGAAGTTACATACTTAGATATAATAAGGAGGGTTAAAGATGAACGTTAATTTAGTTACGCTAAAAAAAGATAATAGAAGTATTGATTTAGTTAATGATACAATAACAAATCTTGGATTTGATGTTATTTTAAAGAAAATAGTTAATTATGATCCATATATTAAAAATACCTTTTCTAATATATTTGATTATTTTTCATATGATTTAATTGAAATAAAAAGACGTGAAGTTATTTTTAAAGATTTTTTAAATCAAGAAAAAGAGTTTAAATGTTTTTATGCTTTGCTATCAGATAATTGTAACTATATCGAATCAAAATTTATTGGAATAATTGAAAACAGTCCATCATCTGTTGTATCATCATCAACATTTTTATTAGAAAAAATTTTAATTGTTATAAATGAATTAGTAGATTTTATAAACATCACAAAAGATAAAATAGTATCAAAAGATTTAAAAGAATTATTTCAATATGTAAATTCGAATTTTAATGAAAATTATATTATGCAATTAGGCTTGATTATTGAAAAATTTAAATTTAAGCATGGAATGTTTGTGAGTGGTAATTTAGATAATAATATGGATTTGGCCGATTTTGAAATATTTGATCAAGAAACTGATTTAAAAGAAAGAATGAAATGGAAGTTTTCAGAGAAAATTATTTTAACTCAAAATGATGATCGTGTTGTAAAAGAATATATTCGCCAAACTGATATGGCACTTTTAAAATATGCTAACAAGCTTGCACGTCTTACAAAAGATTTATTAGAATTTTTAAAAGATTTAAGATTTCAATTTTCATTTTACATAGGTGGATTAAACTTAGCTTTAGCAATAAAAGAAAAGAAAAAAGAAATTATTTTTCCTAGAATTATTGAAGGTAATAATTATTTAGAGTTTAATGGTTTATATGATTTAAGTCTACTTTTAAATATAAATAATGAAGTTGTTTGCAATGACTTTGATTTATCAAATAAATTAGTGATAATAATTACAGGAGCTAATCAAGGTGGTAAAACAACATTTATAAGAAGTATTGGTCAAGCATACATTTTGTCTCAAATGGGTTTTAACGTTAATGCAGATAGTTTTCATTTTAGTTTGAAAGCTAATGTGTTTACTCATTTTAATAAAGAAGAAGATAAAGAGATGAAGTCAGGAAAATTAGATGAAGAACTGGGTAGATTAAGTAAGATTGTTGATTTAATTACGCCAAATTCTTTAATGCTTTTTAATGAATCATTTTCTTCAACCTAT
Source organism: Anaeroplasmataceae bacterium (assembly GCA_031549865.1). Classification (GTDB taxonomy): domain Bacteria; phylum Bacillota_I; class Bacilli_A; order Acholeplasmatales; family Anaeroplasmataceae; genus JAVBPE01. The sequence continues at coordinate 92,453 of JAVBPE010000002.1, forward strand.
GAAAAAGATGCATCAAAAATAAGTTTTGATGTATTAAAAGCCTTTAAAGAAAAAAATATTACATCATATTTTGTAACTCATTTATATGAATTGTCTAATATATTGAAAGAACAACAATTAGACAATACCATATTTTTAAGAGCAAATAGATCAAATGATGGAACAAGAATGTTTAGATTAGCTATTGGGGAATCATTACAAACATCTTTTGCTTCAGATTTATATCTAAAAATTTTTAAAGAATAACAATAAATTATGCTTTATTAAAGCCATTTATTAAACTATTATGGAGGAAATCTTATGTCTAATAAAATAGCAGTTAAAGATGTCGCCATATTTGTTTATAATAGTGGTGATTTAACAAATGAATTTTTTTCAAATAAAGATTTAGAAGAAGGAAGTAAAGCACATAGCTATCTTCAAGCAAAATATAATGAAGAATCAAATAAAGAAGTTTATATTAAATTAGATGTTAATTTTAATAAAGAAGATTATACTGTTCACGGTTTTATAGATGGAGTTTTAAATGAATTTGGCAAAACAATCATTGAAGAAATTAAATCTACAAAATTGGAATTAGAACAAGTAACTCTTGATTATCATTTAGAATACTTAGCTCAGTTAAAATTATATTCATATATATTTGCGTCTAATAATAATTTATCTATTATAAATGCTAGATTAACATATATTAGTGTGATTGATTATAAAACTAAAAGCTTTGATTTGATTTTTAATATTGATGAATTAGAAAGATTTTTTTTAGATTCGATTGAACAATATCTTGATTTTAAAAATTTAATTGATCAAAATTTAGAAGCTAAAATGGAAACAATAAAAACTATAAAATTTCCATTTAAAAATATGCGTGCAGGGCAAAGAGATTTAATGAAGTCATGTTATCAAACAATGCGTGATAATGAAATATTATATGCTATTGCGCCAACAGGCATTGGTAAGACTATTGCGACAATATTTTCAAGCCTTAAAGCTTTAAATGATAAATCAGAAAAATTATTTTATTTAACTGCTAAAGGTATGGGTAAAACGATTGCTGTAGATTCATTAAAATTACTTCAAAAACAAGGACTTAAAATGAAATCTTTAGTGTTAACTGCTAAAGCTAAATCTTGTTTACATGGTCACAAAATATGTGATCCCGAAAAATGTATCTATGCAAAAGGTTTTTTTAATCGTCTTCAAGGAGCAACGAAAGAAATATTAGAAGAAACTGATATTTTTGATTTTGAAACTGTAACAAAATATGCTTTAAAGCATCAAATATGTAGTTTTGAGTTTTCTTTGTATTTATCCTATTTTTGTGATTTTATTATTGCGGATTATAATTATGTTTTTGATCCACGTGCTCATTTAATAAGATACTTTGAAAATGATGAATATAAACCTAAAATTTTAATTGATGAAGCGCATAATTTAATTAGTAGAAGTAAGGATATGTTCTCATCAAGGTTAAGCATGATAACTCTTTATACTCTAAGAAAATATTTAACGGGATTAAAACCAGTTATAAGAAGTGATGTAAATGTAGCTATTACACTTTTTGAAGGATATATAGAAAAACTTAATAGTGAAGGAACTTATTATTCATTTAGTAATGATGAAAATATTTATATAGCTTTGAAAAAAATAATTACTAAATGTGATCAAATTTTTAGTGATGAAAAGGAATTTAAAAATCGCGACCAAGCATTAGACTGCTATTTTGAAATTAAGGATTATGTTACTATTTGTGAGTTATATGAAGAATCGCATAGGTTTTTAGTAAAAAAAGAAAATGAAGAAATTACCATTTCTCTTTTATGTCTAGATGCATCGAAATTTATATTAGAGCGCATAAAAAATGATTGTTATGGTGTTGTATTTTTTTCGGCTACTTTATATCCAATGCAATATCATATGGATTTATTGACTAAAGGTGAAGGAAAGTTTATTGAACTGAAATCATCTTTTGATTCAAGTAATTTAAAAATAATAGTTAATAATAAAATTTCTACTAAATATAAATCAAGAGATGAATCAATTGATCAAATTATAGATGCAATAGATATTTTAGTTAATACTAAAAAAGGTAATTATATAATATTTTTTCCAAGTTATGCTTATTTAAATATGGTTGTTGATAATATAATTCATCCAAATTATGATATGTTAATTCAAAAATCAAATATGGATGATGTTATGCGCGATGAATATTTTTTAAAATTCAAAAAAAATGATCGAACTTTAGTAGGTTTCTTTGTTTTAGGAGGAGTATTTGCTGAAGGATTAGATTTTATTGGTGATTTACTAAGTGGAGCGATTATAGTGGGAGTAGGTATTCCTCAAGTTTGCTTAGAAAACAATCTATTAAAAGATTATTTTGATGATATCTATGAAGAAGGATTTGATTATGCATATACATACCCTGGATTTAACCGAGTTGTTCAAGCATGCGGTAGAGTAATTAGAAGTGAAGATGATAAAGGTATATTAATATTGATGGATGAACGATATGGGTATAGATTATACCAATCATTAATGCCTACGCATTGGACAAATATTAAGCAAATATCTAATTCGTATGATATAAAAAAAGAAATTAATGATTTTTGGAGAAAAAATAATGACTGATTTAAGCGAAATAGATTTTTTAGAAGAAAATAATATTGTTAATTATCATTTCACAAAAGCATCAAAGAAAATTAATCTTATAGATATTTCTTTTAATGATACTTTGTTTGATAATATAGTTTTTATTTCAAGCAGTTTTATTAATTGTAGTTTTATGAATGTAAAATTTACTTTATGTAATTTTAGTGAAGCAAGATTTATTAATTGTTCTTTTATTAATGTTAGCTTTAATGAATCAAAATTATATGGATCAACATTTGATAAAATATTTTTAAATTCAGTAAAATTTTATAATTCAAATTTAGGTATGGCTATTTTTTTAGAAACTAAATTTAAAGATGTTTTGTTTAAAGATTTAAACATGAATAATTCTTTTATTGAAAATTGTAAAATCATAAAACTTTATTTTGAAAATATTGATTTATCAAATTCAACGATAATAAATACCTCATTTAAAGATGTTGATTTATCAAGTTCTAGATTATCAAATATAAAAATAAGTGAAGCAAATATAAAAGGAAGTATAGTTTCAAAAGAAGAAGCATATAATATTTTAAATTTATTTGGAATAAAAATAAAATAAAAAAAACGTTAGAATTCAATTCTAACATTTTTTATGTTTTTAAACTAATATCACTTTGTACTGCGGCACGACCAGTAGTTGAAGTAAATCCTTCTACTGATGATGATGGGTCTAAATAGTATAATACCAAAAGATCGCTGTCTCTTCTAAAATAAAGAGTTAAAGTATTAGAAGTGGAAGTAATTTTAAATGAAACTCCACTTAATGTAGTACTATTAATAACATTATAACCGCTGCCTACAGTGTAATAAACAAAATCAATATTATTAATACTTAATGATTTTGATGTTCCTCCAGAACCAGAAGATGTTCCTATATCTAAATAAACGAAGTAAACACCTTTCCCAGAATCTTGTTGTGCTAAGGCATATTCTTGTCCAGCAATAGCATCAAATTCATAATACCAAAAGACTTTACCAAAAAGATTTTTGATAATACTATTATTATCAGTATTAAACATCGAACTATAATCACCTGGCGTTTCACGTGTTAATCGATGAAGTGAGAATACTGATTCTGAACTATCATTAGATACAACAACGAATCTCATTTTTCCACTTTCTTTTGGAACAAACCAAATACTATGTTTTGGCAATCTCAATTTTGGATATGAAACACCTAATAATTCACCACTTATATCAACATAATTATTACGATCGATTCTTGAATTCAATCTTATTCCGGCAAATGTGCTTAAGTGACTATTCAAAGATGTTTTTATATTATCTGGGACAGTGCTTGAAACATCTTCTTTTTGTGTTGAATTTATAGGTTGATAATATTTAATTTCTCCACCAACTAAGAAATCTTTTGAATTTTTCTCTTCGATTTTTACATCTGTTCCTGTAAAATAACCAATATTATTCTGACTTACTGTTTCTTTGTAGTTAGAACCTTCATAAACAGTAGCTTCATTATCTATTAATAAAGGTAATGCATAGCCGTTAGATGGGGAATAAGAAGGGGTAGTAGTTACATCTACTGATGGTAAATAAGAACTAGGTGTAGAGGATTGCTTATTATTATATATTTTAATTAAACGTCTATATAATGTGGTGATATCTAGACTTGCTCCAAAAGAAGTTCCAGAATTTGGTTTATCAGCCCAATCGGTAGTAGTATCATTAAAATATCCGATTAAGGAATAATCACTAACTGCAGCCATAGTAGAGATATAAGTAGTTTGTGGTAATAATATTTTCGAATTATATACCCCAACATTAGAAAGATTTCCGTTTACATAGCCCGCTATTAACCCAATAAGAGTACTTGAACTATTTGATTCTACAGTTATATTATCAATATAAAAATTACTAACATTTTGAATAGTATTTGATATAGTAATTCCATTTAATGCAGTCTTATACTCGCCAATTACACCAAATAATCCAATGCATGAGCCTAAGGACTTATTTCCTAAATCGGGTCTAGTTTGCAAAGTGGTTAATTTATTTGATATTGTAATATTTTTTATCACATGACCATTTCCATTAAAATTACCAATAAAAGGATGAGTTTCTGTCCCTATTGAAGGAATAGGTAGTCTTGACATATTAATATCATTATTTAATTCAAAGTAATATTGTTTTTGAACTGAATCTTGAAATATACCTAAGTCTTGAAGCCAAGCTAAATTATATAGATGTATTTCATTAGATATTTTATATGGTGCATCTTTGCTTCCGTCTCCACCAGCAAAATATGATTGTTCAATGTCTCCGTCAAGTCCATTGAATATTCCGTTAGTGTACCAAGCGTAATTTAGGGTTATGATTAAGAATAAACATAAAAGTCCCTGTGTTGCAAAAATAATAATCCGTCTTTTCTTCATTTTGCTTCACCTCTAAGATATTTGAAAACTTATATCATTAGTGAATAGTAAAGATCCACTCCCGCTTAAGTTTGCCTTATCAATATTTTGGCTATAAAAATAAGCAATAGATAAATCATAATAATAAATTACAAAATAATATGTATATGTTTTTTCTTCATTTAATACTATATTATTTAATAAATTTAATGTTACTTCTTTTTCTGGGATTATTGAACTCATATCCACAAAAGATTTACTGCTTGTTAGTTTATAACTTGATTCATTATTAACTGTAGTTACTTCTAAAGAACCAATACGTATAATATTGCTTATATAATTATTAACTTCTAAAATATTATTTTCTTTGTTTTCTTCCACTGGATATTCAGTAGAATAATTTGTTGTAGTGCAATAAGATTTAAAAGATATTATTGGATTTATAATATTTGGGGTTATATCCAATTTTGCGACTATACAGTTATTATCATTTATTGATGGCAACATTTTATATGTAGGCATTTTGAAGTTATTTATTCTAGTGTCTATAACAACACTATTATTACTATTTAATCTAGCATTATAATAAGTTAAAGTTGCTGATACATCAGTAGTTTCGGTATATCCACTTATTGATTTAGCTTCGGCATTTGTATTTGTCAAAAACCAAGCGTAAACACTGAATACTAAAAGCAATATAGTCATTAATAATAGAATAATAGATTTAAATAATTGTTTCATGCTATCTCGCCTTTCGTAAAAAAATAAACTTCATTTAAAAATGGCTTTACACCAAGATTTTATCATTTAAGCAGAAATTTAATCGCTTAATTATATTATAAACAAAATTTGTAATTAAATCAAATTTTATGTAGAAAAAAGAAAAACTGTAAAGCATTGAAATTTTTATAATTTCTCGCTTTACAGTTCTTTTTATTTATTTGTAGTGTTTTGTTGTTGTGCGTATGGATAATAATAATTAATTTCTTCATCAAAAGTAATATAATCAAGATAAATAGTTAGAAGTAAATAACGCATGTTATTTGATAAATCACTAATAATTATATGGTCTTTTCCTGCGGCTTCTAATTTACCTCTAAATATTTTACTACCCCATTGACTATTTTCAAAGTTCATATAAACACTGATTATTTTGCCTAAGTTTAATCTTAATATATTTTCAATATATGATTGCTCAGTATTTTCAACGTTCATTTCGCTTGGATTTTGCATGTTCATTTGGTTTGCACCTCCCATATAAGGACTATAAGGGTATCCCCCATAAAAATTTGGGAATGGAAAACAGTTCATAATATCTCTCCTTTAATAACAATTTTCACTTTCGGTTGGTGAATAGAAGCAATGACTTTTATATTTTCCAGAATTCCACTGTCCCCACCATTGGGCTCTACAGTCCTCTCCAAAAGGATTATAAAACCATAAGGATCTAGTTGCTGGAGAAGTCCTTTCACCATTGATACATCTTTTAGCTAGTTTTCTGTCGATTTCTCTTGCTGCTTGGTAAAAATACCCTTTTGATGTAGCTTCAAATCCCCCAGGAGATTGGTACACCATTTGAGTGATTGAATTAATGTTTTTAAAATCTAGACAATTCGCTCTTACTCTATTGATTCCAACGTTACCAACACAAAGCATTCCTTTTTGCCCATCACCTTCAGCCTCAGCTCGCATTAATCGAGCTAAAAGATCTATTTCTTTTTCGTTATACTTAACAACCGCCAAGTAATTCACCTCATATTAATATATATGATAATTATTATTTTAGTATTCATAAATTTATTATAAAGATATTTTTTATTCTAATCTTTAAATAGATGTCAAATCGTGTTATAATATGAATGATCGGAGTTGAGAATAATGGCAAAATTATTAGTACCAGTAGGTGTAAGTGCCCACCATATACATTTATGTAAAAAAGATTTAGAAGCATTATTTGGAGAAGGTGCAGAATTAACCAAAAAAGTTGATTTAAGTCAACCTGGACAATTCGCATGTGAAGAACAACTTAACGTTGTTAGTTTAGATCCAAAAGGTAAAACAATTGAAAGAGTACGTGTTTTAGGACCTCTAAGAAATGTTAGTCAAGTTGAATTATTAAGAAGTGAATGCTCAAAAAGTAGAATTGAGGGACCAATTAGATCATCAGGAGATATCGCAGGTTCAGGAGCTTGTAAGCTCGTTAATCCATTAAATGGAAAAGAAGTTATTTTAAATGAAGGTGTAATCGTTGCTGATAGACACATCCATTTTTCACTTGATGATGCAAATGAATTTGGTATTGTTGATAAACAGGTAGTAAGCGTTAAAGTTGATGGAAGAAAGGGCGGAGTTATGAATGAAGTATTATGTCGCGTTCATAAAGATTACGCTTTAGATTTCCACGTAGATGTTGATGATGCTTGTGCATTTGATATTAAACAAGGTCAATTATTAGAAGTTATTAAATAATAATAATATATAATGTAAAACGATTTTCTTTCATTGAAAATCGTTTTTTTATAATTTTATACTATATATATTTAAATTTTTTTAATTAAGATTAGTTTAAAAGTGCTATTAATGTTCTATATAATTATAAACTTTGATATATTATATAGGAGATGATATCATCAAAAACTATTTTAAAGGATATTATTTTAAATGTAGTAATAATACAAGTTCGATAGCTTTTATACCAGCTTTACATAAAAGTAAAAAGAATATTGATGCTTCCATTCAAATTATTACTCCAAATGAATCAATATATCTTCCATTTAAATCAATAAACTTTAGTAAAAATAAGTTATTAATAACTATTGATAATAATATTTTTTCTAAAGAAAAAATGATATTAAATATTAAAAATGAAGAGTATTTAATAGAAGGAAATATATTTTTTAGTAAATTTAAAAGATTAAAATATAGCATAATGGGGCCATTTAAATATATTCCTTTTATGCAATGTAGACATAGTGTTGTAAGTATGAATCATTTTGTTAATGGTGAAATTATTATTAATGATGATAAATATATATTTAATAATGATCTAGGCTATATTGAAGGAGATAGAGGATATTCATTTCCTAAGAATTATATTTGGAGTCAATGTCATTATGATGATTCTTCTATTATGTTATCGGTTGCAGACATTCCTTTTTTAGGATTTCATTTTAAAGGAATTATTGGAGTAGTAATGATTAAAAATAAAGAATATAGGATCGCTACTTATCTTGGCGCGAAAGTAGTATCCATTTCTAATAATGAAATTATAATAAAACAAGGAAAATATAAATTAATTGCAAAATTAATAAAAGATAATTCAAAAGATTTAAAGGCCCCTGTTAATGGTAATATGATAAGAATAATAAAAGAAAGCATTATGTGTAGGGCATCATATAGATTTATATATAAAGAAAATATTTTATTAGATTTTGAAAGTGATAAAGCTAGTTTTGAATTTGAATATTAAAAGTAATCATTGTGATTGCTTTTTTTGTATATATTATTTTTGATTGGAAATACTAAAATCTACATTTTACGGAGGTTTATATGAATCAATTAAAAAACTCAACAAGTCCTTATTTATTGCAACATGCTAATAATCCAGTTAATTGGTATCCGTGGGGAAGTGAAGCATTTTTAAAAGCCAAAAAGGAAGACAAGCCAATATTTTTGAGTATCGGATATAGTACATGTCATTGGTGCCATGTCATGGCACATGAAAGTTTTGAGGATATTAAAACAGCTCAAATATTAAACGAATATTTTATATCTATCAAAGTAGATAGAGAAGAACGACCTGATATCGATAGTGTATACATGGCTGTGTGTCAAGCCTACACTGGAAATGGTGGTTGGCCAACAAGTATTTTTATGACATGGGATAAGAAGCCTTTTTATGCAGGTACTTATTTTCCCCTTGAAGCAAAATATAGAATTCCTAGTTTTAAAGAATTATTATTATCAATTGTTGGTTATTGGAATAATCACAGAACAGATTTATTTGATAATGCAAATAAAATAATAGAACACATTAAATTGAATTTTGAAAAAAAAGAAATAGCTAGCAGTGCTTCTTTGATTGAAAAAACATTTCTGAGCTTTTCTAATAATTACGATGCAATAAATGGTGGATTTGGAAGAGCGCCAAAGTTTCCATCTGCCCACAATTTAGTATTATTATCTATGTATGCTAAACTTAATAATAGTTTATCAGCGTATAAAATGGTTGAAAAAACCCTTCTTCAAATGCGTAAAGGCGGAATATTTGACCATATTGGTTTCGGATTTTCTAGATATTCAACTGATGAATTCTTTTTGGTTCCTCACTTTGAAAAAATGCTATATGACAATGCTTTATTAATGATTTCTTATTCATATTTTTATACCATTACAAATGATAGCATTTATTTAGAAACATCAAAAAAAATTGCTTCTTTTATAATGAGAGAAATGACTTCTTTAGAAGGTGGTTATTACTGTGCTCAAGATGCTGATATTGAAGGAATTGAAGGAAAGTTTTATACATTTACTTATGACGAAATTATTAATGTTTTAGGAAAAGCAAAAGGAGTAGAATTTGCTTTAATTTTTGATATTACAAAAGAAGGTAATTTTGAAAATAGTAATATTTTAAATTTACTAAAAAACAATGATATTTCAAACAAATGTGAAAATGAATTAAAAACTCTTTATGAATATCGAAAAAGACGTTATAAACTTCATTTAGATAATAAAATATTAACTTCTTGGAATAGCTTAATGATTATCTCTATGCTTTTATTATATAGAATATCAAAAGATGAAAAATATTTTGTAAGTGCATATAATTCATATTTATTTATAGAAAAAAAATTAGTTTATAATTTTGATATATATACAAGTTTTTGTAATGATAAGCGCACTGATAAAGGCTTTTTAGATGATTACGCTTTTTATATTGCTGCTTTAATTGAGTTTTATAATACAACATTAGACAATATATATTTAACTAAAGCAATAGAGATATGTGATGTTACAATAAAAGAATTTTATGATGAAAATGATAATGGGTTTTATTTATCTAAAAAATCGAATGATGAATTATTTATGAACCCTAAAGAGTATTATGATGGGGCTATCCCCAGTGGTAATTCAGTTATGACTTATAATTTAGTTAGAATTGCTCAATTAACAAAAATAGAAAAATATGAAGTATATGCTAAAAGACAAATAGAATTTATGTCTTTAAGAGTTAGTAATTACGCGCAAGGAAACAGTATGTTTTTAATCTCTTTACTTTTATATCAAAATCCATTAACAAATATAGTTATAGTAAAAAGTAAAGATTTTGATATAAAAGAAATATTAATTAAATTGCCTCTTTTTGCGAATGTTACAATAAAAGAAGAAGATAAGGAATATTTACTTATAAATAATAAAACTACTTTTTATATTTGTAAAGGCTATACATGTTTACCTCCGACTAATGATTTAAATAAATTAAACGATACTTAGTATATCTTTATTAAAATGGTTACAATATAATTATAAGGAGAATAAAAAATGGATCAAAATATAGAGTTTTTAAATTATATTCATCAAAATGCTTTAATGGGTATTACAACAATTAGTCAATTAATTAAAATTGTGGAGAATCAAGATTTTTTAAAGCATTTAAATATTCAATTAGAAGAGTATAAAAATATTGATGAAAAAGTAATAGAAATGCTTCGTAATCAAAATGAGGAAGAAAAAGATATAAATAAGTTTGCTAAGGCTTCTGTTTACATGAATATTACAATTAAAACATTAGTAGATAAATCATCATCACACATTTCTCAGATGATGATGGAGGGTTCTTTAATGGGAATAATAGATATTTTAAAAAATTTAAAAAGATATTCTACCGCTAATCAAAAGATATCAAATATAGCTAAAAAATTGCTGGCAACAGAAGAATCAAATATAGAAAACTTAAAAAAGTTCATAGAATAAAAAAGATCTAGTAGAAAAAAATTCTACTAGATTTTCTATTTTAATGGTTCAATGTAAAAGTTTCCATGAACACTATTACTATCTAATGTTGTTATAAAAGAATTTGGGTCGATGTTTTTAATAATTTGAATAATTAAGTTTGATTTTGATTCAGGTACAACAGTCATTAACGTAATCTTCTCATTGCCAGAATATCCGCCATATGACTTCCAAGCGGTGCAGCTATAATGGGTTTGACAAGAAATTTCTTTTGATATTTCTTTATCAAAATCAGTTATAACAATTATCACTATTTTATTAGTGAAACGGTGAAGTGTATCTACAACTCTACCGCTTACAAAAACCAAAACCAAAGTATAAAGAATTGGAGTCCATTCTCTTAAAATGAATCCCCCTAAGATAATTATAAAAGCATTTACAACCATTAATATTTTTCCAATAGATATTTGTTTTTTTCTTGAAAAATAAGTTGCAATTATTTCTAGTCCTCCAGTAGAACCTCCTACGTTTAATGCTAATGATATTGCGATACCAGAACATACTCCTGCAAATAGTGCATTAGCTAAACCGCCCTCTTCAATATTAAAAATATTCATAATATTGTTTGGTAAAAATTTAATGAAAACTGTATTTGCAATTATATAAAGAGTTGATAATGTTGCGAATCTTTTACCTAATTTTTTGAAAGATAAAAATATTAATGGAATATTAATAGCAAAGTATAAAGAACTGGTTAAAGTATTAACAAGATTCATTTGTTCTGGATTATGTAGTAAATCAGTTAAAGATGTATTATAATAAAACATTCCGATATATCTTGATATAATAAGACATATTCCGGTTACCCCACTAGTTAATAAACCGGATTTATTAATAAAAGCTCTTACTGAGTAAGATGTAATAAAAGCGCATATAACTACTGCAAAATAAGGAAAACATTTTTTTATAACTTTCATAATATCACCTAATAAATATATTCGTAAGATAACTACATAATTCTATGATTTAAATATATATTTATACTTTAAAATAGTAGTTATGCTTGTTATCTTTATTATAACACATATAAACTGAAAAGCAGTATTTACTAGTTTTTTATTAAAAATAACTTCGTTATTTAAAAGGGAGGTATTTTAGTATATAATTAATATACTAGGAGGTAATTTCTATGAATTTTGAAAAATTAAATAGACCTAAAGTATTTCGTGATCCTTTATACGGGTATATCAAGGTTAATTACAAAATAATAAGTGATTTAATCGATACATTAGAATTGCAAAGATTAAGAAGAATAAGACAATTAAGTGGAGTATCAATGGTCTTTCAAACTGCTGAACATTCACGTTTTACGCATAGCTTAGGTGCATATGCAATGGCATGTTTAGTAATTGAAGAGGTATCAGGAGTTAAAGAAAATATGAATGAGTATGAACAAATTATTTTTTTGGCTTCTGCTTTACTTCATGATATCGGCCATGGACCATATTCTCATGCTTTTGAACATGTATTAAATATATCTCATGAAGAAATGTCGGCCCAAATGATCATTTCACCTATAACTGAAGTAAACAAAGTTTTATCTAAATGTCAGGATTTAGCTTTAGATATAGCAAGTGTTATAAGACATCAAGGTAAATATCCATTAATTGAGAGCTTAATATCTTCTCAACTTGATGTTGATAGAATGGATTATTTATCAAGAGATGCTTATTTTACAGGCGCAACATATGGAAATATAGATCGTAATCGATTACTTAGATCAATGATTGTTGAAAATAATAGAGTTTATTTTAGGGCATCAGGTGTTCATTCAATTGAATCATATTTAATGAGTAGATACCATATGTATTGGCAAGTTTATTATCATCCAACAGCTCGAGCTTATGAATTATTACTTCAAAATATTTATAAAAGAATAAAAGACTTAGTATTAAGTGGTAAAAAAATAGAAGCCAATATTGATTCACTATTAAATGTTTTAAAAAATAATTATGATATAAAAAGTTATGTTGAACTTGATGATGCATATGTAAATGGGATGGTTAAGCAACTTACTAAATCAGATGATTTTGTTTTAAGAGAATTGAGTTTGGCTTTAGAAAAAAGAAAACTATATAGTTTTATGAATTTAAATATTGAAACAGATGTTGAAAAAATAGATACTATAATGACTAAATATAAAAATAATGAAATTCTATTTTCTTATTTTTATGAAGAAACAAAACTTAGTCAAGCAGCTTATTTACATGCAAATGCTAATCAAGAGTATGATATAAATGATATTAAAATAATGTTACCTACTCATGATGTTTTATCTTTAGAAGAATATTCTCCAATTATTAATTCATTGATATCAAGTAGTGTAAAAAATATAATTTATATTTTCTATTTTGAGGTATCCAATGTCTAATCAAGTTTTTGTTGTTGAAGGTAGACATGATGAAATGCGACTTAAATCAATATTTAAAAATATTTATGTTGTAACAACAAATGGTAGAGAAATATCAGACGATACCTTAGACATGATAAAAAAATTAAGTTTAGATAATGAAATAATTTTATTTTTAGATCCTGATTCTCCAGGTGAAAAAATAAGAAATATAATTACAAACATCGTGCCAAATGCGACTCAAGCTTTTTTAAGAAAAAAAGATTGTATTAGTAATAATCATAAAAAAGTGGGAATTGAACATGCATCAGATGAAGTGATTTTAGAGGCCTTAAATCATATTTATAGAAACAATAAAATTAAAGAAGATATTAGTGTTAATGATTTATATGATTTAGCTTTAGTGGGTAGCGTTAATAGTGCTAATTTACGGGCATTTATTTGTAACCAATTAAACATTGGAAATCCTAATGCTAAAACATTTTTAAAAAGAATTAATATGTTTGGAATTAGTTTAGAAACCTTAAGAAAGCTTGTAAAAGAATATGAATAAAATTGGAAGTAGCAGCTTTGTAGATAAAGCAATTAAAGACAATAATTTTAATATTAAAAAGAAATTTGGACAAAATTTTTTAACTGATCAAAATGTTTTAACTAATATAGTAGATGTTTCTTTAGTTGATAAAGATATTAATGTTATAGAAATTGGTCCTGGACTAGGAGCTTTAACTGAGCATTTATGTAAAAAAGCTAAAAAAGTCTTATGTTATGAAATAGATAAAGATTTAATTCCTATTTTAGAACAAAACTTAAAAGCTTTTGATAATTATAAAGTAATTAATCAAGATATATTAGAAGTGGATATTAATCAAGATATTATAGATTATTTTGATTCATCACCTATTTATTTAGTGGCAAATCTTCCATATTATATAACGACACCTATAATTTTAGGTTTATTAGAAAAAACAACTTTAATAAGAAGATATGTAATGATGATGCAAGATGAAGTAGCAAATAGAATTTGTGCTCGTAGTGATATTAAAGATTATAATGCTTTATCAATTGCAATCCAATATAGAGCATCTGCTAAGAAGGAATTGAATGTTTCAAGAAATGTATTTATTCCTAAACCTAATGTAGATAGTGCAGTAATATCTTTAAATTTATATAATGAATTACCTTATAAAGCAAATAATGAGGAACATTTCTTTAAACTAATAAGAGCCTCTTTTGCCCAAAGAAGAAAAACATTAGTGAATAATTTATTATTATTAGGAATAGATAGGGAAGTTATCACAATGATGTTTAATGAGCTTAAAATAAACATTAATAGTCGTGGCGAGTCCTTAACTGTTAAGAATTTTGTAGATATGAGTAATTACCTAACACAAAAGTAAAATAAAATCATATTTTAATATAGGTGATTTTATGAGAATTGGAGACATTGTAGGACGCAAGTCTTATAATAAAGATATAATATTTAAAATAACAAATATAAGTAATAATATCGCCTTGTTAGAAGGCGTATTTATTAGATTAGTTGCAACTTCTCCTTTATATGATTTGGTTTTAATAAGTCATGAAGAATTAAGCAAAAAAAGAGAAGAAGATGAATCATATTATAAATTAATATTAAATAATATAAAAAACAATACAAAACATATTACAGGAAAAATTCTTCATTTAGATAGCGATCCCAACTATTTGGAAAAATGTTTAAAAATTTATAGAGATTTAGGAATCTATGCTTATGGTGTAAATCTAAAAGAAAGCGAATTTGCTTATCATATAAATTCTTTGATAAAAGAAATTCAACCCGATATAATAATTTTAACAGGTCACGATTCTTATAATAAAAGAGGTATTTTTGATTTAAATAATTATTCAACGACTAAAGATTATATAAAAGCTATAATAGAAATTAGAAAAGATTATTCTAAAGATGATATCTTTGTTTTTGCAGGAGCTTGTCAAAGCAATTTTGAGGCTTTAATCGCTGCAGGTGCAAATTTTGCATCAAGCCCCAATAGAGTCTTAATTGATGCTTATGATCCAGCTATTATAGGAGTTAAGGCATCGACAACCTCTTTAACGAAGATAATATCTTTAGGTGAAATAACAAATCATACTGAAACAAAAGGTGGAATAAGTGGAGTTGAATCTTATGGTAAGATGAGACTTCTTTTATAAGAGGTATTTTATGATTAAAGAATATGCATATGCAAAAATTAATTTAACATTAGAAGTAAAAGAAAAACGTGAAGATAACTTTCATGAAGCAAAAACAATTATGACACCTATTAATCTTTATGATGTTTTAACTTTTAAAAAGATTTCTGAAGGTATTAAAATAATTGAAGAAAAGCCTATTAAAAATAACTTTGTCTATATTGCTGCAAAGTTGTTTTTTGATACTTATAATATCCGTGATGGTGTTGAAATTACGCTTTTAAAGCATATTCCTATATGTGCTGGACTAGCAGGTGGATCAAGTGATGCAGCGGCTACTTTAAGAGGATTAAATAGATTATTTAATTTAAATAAGAGTTTAGAAGAGCTAGCTTTACTATCTGAGGCTTTAGGAACAGATATGCCATATTGTGTATATCAAAAAACTGCAATTTGTACCGGTCGTGGTGAAAAAGTTGAAGTGCTAAATATTAAGGTGCCTAAAATACCAATTCTTTTAATAAAACCGTATTTTGGCTTGTCAACAAAGGATGTCTTTAAAGATTATAAATATAATGCAGTAAATAGAGATAATAATTTTACTAATGTTATAAATGGATTAATAAATAATGATGTAAATATGCTTAATGAAAACATTTTTAATGATTTATTTATAAGTTCTAAAAATATTTCTTTAAAATATGGTGAGTTTTGTGATAAAATAAACGACAAAGGTTATTTATTTCATCAAAGCGGAAGTGGTCCTACAATATATATTTTAGGGGCTACAAAAAAAGACTTAGAATTAATCCGCAAAGATTTTAAAAAGACTTTTACAAAATTAATAACATTGTTAGGAGAGTAAGATTATGAAAAATTTAATTATTAAAGAAAACTATGTATCTAAATTAAGTTTAATGGAAACTGAAATTGCGATAAAATTTGTGAAGGATAATTTCGAAAAGAATTTATCAAAAGCATTAAATTTAACACGTGTATCAGCCCCATTATTTGTATTACCTTCTACTGGTTTAAATGATAACTTAAGTGGTGTAGAACGTCCAGTAGCTTTTGATATAAAAGATACAACTGAATGTGTTGAGATAGTCCAATCTTTGGCTAAATGGAAACGCAATGCTTTAAAACGCTACAATTTTGATACAAATACAGGTTTATACACAGATATGAACGCGATTAGAAGAGATGAGGAATTAGATACATTCCATTCAGCATATGTTGATCAATGGGACTGGGAAAAAATTATTTCTAAAGAAAATCGCAAGATGAGTACTTTAAAAAAGACTGTAAAAAAAATATATGATTCAATTTTAAAAACAGAAAAAGCTTTATGTGTTAAATATCCTCAATTAAATCAAAAGTTGCCCCAAGATATTTTGATTGTTTCAAGTAGGGAATTAGAAGAAAGATGGCCAAATATTGATCCAAAAGAAAGAGAGTACTTGATTTGTAAAGAAAGTAAAGCGGTGTTTATAACTAATATCGGTGGTAAACTTAAAAATGGTAAACCACACGATATGCGTGCTGCAGACTACGATGATTGGAAATTGAATGGTGATTTAATGGTTTATTATGATGCTTTAGATTACGCCTTAGAATTATCTTCAATGGGAATAAGAGTAGATGAAGTATCTATTGTTAAACAGTTAAAAGCTAAAGATGAATTGTCTAAATTAGATAATCCATACGTTAAAGACGTTATTAATTGTAACCTTCCATATACAATTGGTGGGGGAATTGGTCAATCACGCCTATGTATGTTTTTACTTGACAAGGTTCATGTTGGAGAAGTTCAAGCTTCTGTTTGGGCTGATGGAGATTTAGAATTATTACAACAACATAATATTTTCTTGTTGTAGAGGTAGTTATGAAAAAGTGGGAAGCAAAAGAATATTTAAATAATTTCAATTTTGTAACAAATTATGGCAGCGGTGTAATTGAATTACTTAATTTAACCCCTAATATGAAGGGATTAGATTTAGGATGTGGAAATGGTGATTTAACATTAGAATTGTCTGAAAAAGATATTAATATAATTGGAATTGATCAATCATTTGATATGATAGAATTAGCTAAAAAACGTCATCCAAACTTAGAATTTTATAACATTGATGCCTTAAAAATGCCTTATCAAAATGAATTTGATTTTGTATTTTCTAATGCTGTATTTCACTGGATTAAAGAACAAGAATTGTTAGCTAAAAATATTTCTACTTCACTTAAACAAGGTGGTCAGTTAGTGTGTGAATTTGGTGGATATGGTTGTGCATCTAAAGTGCATGAAGCATTAAAAAAAGCATTTAATAAAAGAAACATAGAATATGTTTTTCCATTTTACTTTCCTAACATTTCAACTCATACAAAAATTTTAGAAGATAATGGATTAACTGTTACTCATGCATTCTTATTTGATCGTTTTACAAAACTTAATGAAGGTAATACTGTTATTGATTGGATTAAAATGTTTGTAACAGAAGCATTTATAAATATTGAAGAAAATATTAAAAATGAAATATATAGTGAAGTATTATCTACTTTAAAACCAACTCTTTTAAAGGAAGACGGATGGTATATTGACTACGTTAGAATAAGAATCAAAGCTATAAAAAATTAAAGTCAGATAAAATCTGACTTTTATTTTCAAATAAGTTTCTTTTAATCTTTTTTTTGATATAATTAAAGTAAATTCAAGAAGATAAATTATAACTTTTTATAATTTATACTATGAAATTTAAATGGGGGATAATATGGATGGGAATTATTTAAATTATTTGAATTTATGCAATATAAAAAAACAAGAAAAAATATTAGTTATTACAAGATTGATTAAAGATAATATTATTAATGTAAAATATAAAATATGGCGTAATACGTTAATTTTTTATATTGAAGAATCAAAAAGAATTATAATTGCTTCCTACGAAGATTATTGTTTTATTTATGCAAATGGAAATATAAAATATAAAGATGAAATATTAAGAAATTATATTATGCATCCAAAAGGCATGATAAAATTAAAGGATATTGATATCATTAATGAAGAATTATTGATTAAAATTTTTAAAGCAAGTTTATAGAAATTGAGGTAGTTTATGGAAAAATTTAAGTGGTACAAAATATTCGATCATTCCAATTCTTTTGTCTATATTATTGATCCGAAAACTTATGAATTATTGTATCTTAATCCCATATTAGAAAAAAAAACAGGCTTTTCTTTAGGGAAAAAATGTTATAAGGTAATATCGGGATTAGATAAACCATGTGAATTTTGTAAAAAAGCAGAAGAAAAATGTCAAAAAGAAGGATTTTCAAAAAGCGATTGGGTTTTTAGTGCGGCTTTTAATGCTTATTATACGGTTCATAAAGAAATATCACAATGGGATGATGGTAGAGAAGTAAGGGTATGTATTGCCAACTTAATAAGTCAAAGTGGAGTTGAACAAGAATTAAAAGACAAATTACAATCACAACTTTTTATTCATGATGCTATAAATAGATCTCAAGAAATATATTTCTATGCCATTGATCATAATAGAAATATATTATATGCAAATGATTTATATAAGACAACTGTAGGTTTAGATTTAAATTATGGAGATTATTTGCCTATTGCACAAATTTATGATACATCAACTGCCACAATTGAATTTGAAGAAATTTTTAATAAAGTCTTAAACGGGGCAACAATGGTAGTAGAAGTTGTTCTTGTAGATAAAAATGAAAATAGAATACCTTTAAAATGTAATTGCTTTCCAGTTAAAAATCAATTAGATCAAGTTGTGGCATTTGCCTCATTTGGTAATAATATAAAAATGGAATCTGAAATTAAAAAAACTTTGATATTTCAACATGAAATATTAGAAAGCAGTCATGATATGGTTGCAAGTTTTGATAATAATTTTAAAAATATATATTGTAATCCCGCATATAATGAGGTTACAGGGTGGAATGAGCACCCAGAATTAGCTTATGCTGATGGAAATCATTTAACATTAGAATCAAAAGCATATTTCCTTGAGGTAATAATTCCACAAATGGAAGCTAATATTCCCCATAAATGTGAACTCATGATGTTAAAGGATGATGGTGATATTATTCCGACTAGTGCAGAATTTTTTCCTATTTTTGATTCTAATAAAGAAAGAATGGGTTTTGGGGTAGTGCTTCATGAAATATCAGACCAAAAGAAATATAAAGCCGCTAATGATCGTTTAGAGATTGCCTTGGATTTGGCTAAAGCAGGTTCATGGGAAATAGATGTTGAAAAGAAGATTCTATATTATGATGAACAATTTCAAAAAATTATGCGACTTCCTAAATCTCCAATTACTATCGATAAATGGGCAGACCATATTACAAAAGTAATGAACATCGATGAATATTCTGAATTAATTGACTATTTAAAATATCATTTTGATGGCACAAAATCGTCAGATTACAAAAATATGCTTATGTCATTTGAAGATGGAAGTTTTAATTATACAAACTGTACGTCAAAAACATATTACGATCAAGAAGGTAGGCCGGTTCGCTTATTAGGTGTTACATGGGATGTTACTGAAGATGTACTTGAACATCAATTTTTTGAAGAAATAAAAAGAAAACAATTAGCGTCACAAGAATTTATTTCAAGATTTTCGATTCCATTTACTCAGCCATCTGAAAACTTTGATGATTTAATAAATAATGCAATATATGAAATTAAAAATTTCTTTAAAGCAGATAGAGTTACTGTCTATGAATTTTGTGAAGATAAAAAACTTGTATGTAAGTATTCAATTAGTACTGATAATAATTCAAATATAATTGGGGCATCGCATTTATATGAAGAAATGTATGGCTTATATGAAGAAATTGGGCAAACATACTTTTATCGCCAAGATACAAAGGATTTATATGAAAAATATCCTCCTGTTTCCTTGGGAGCTAAAAGTATTTGTTATATTCCTATAATTATTTTAGGTAAAACGCAAGGTTATTTAATATTGGCCTGCGATAATGATTATGCAAAATGGAGTGATGCTGAGTTTAAACCCGCAACAATGGCGGCATCAATCATTGCAGGTGCTTATTCCATTCGTAGACGTGATGATGAATTATTAAAAACAACATTAGAAGCACAAAGTGCTAATATAGCAAAAAGCCAATTTCTAGCAAATATGAGTCATGAAATTCGCACACCTATGAATGCTATCATAGGGATGATTAATTTAGCTAAAAAAGACACTTCAATTAATAAATTAAGCAAATATTTAGATGGAATAATGAATGCTTCAGATCATCTACTTAATATAATTAATGATATTTTAGACATTTCTAAAATAGAGTCAGGTAAATTGAAATTAAATAAATCCATTTTTAGTATTGAACAAGCTATTTTAAAATCAGTTAATATATTATCAATGAATTTTATTGCAAAAAATTTAAAAGTGGATATTATGCGTGGTGATAATTTGAAATTACGCTATATAGGTGATGATGTTCGAATAGCTCAAATGCTAAATAATTTATTATCAAATGCTATAAAATTTACACCAGATGGCGGAAATATAAAAATATATATTGATGAATTAGGAAGAAAAGATGGTAAAGCAATTATAGAGTTATCAGTAGAAGATTCAGGAATAGGAATGAGCTTTGATCAACAGCAACGTATTTTTAATACTTTTGAGCAAGCAGATGGAAGTGTTACAAGGAAATTTGGTGGAACAGGATTAGGATTATCAATAACTAAATCTTTTGCCCAACTTATGGATGGTAATGTTACATTGGAATCTGAATTAGGAAAAGGTTCTAAATTTACTATAACTATATTAATTGACACAGCAGATGAAGAAGAAAAAAATGTATATGAAAAAATCCACAATCAATTTGGTAAATTGAATATATTAATATTCTCTAAAGATGAGAACAATAATAAAGATATTGCTAAAATTGCATCCTCATTTAATATTAGTAATATCATAGTTAATACACAAAAAGATTTACTACAAAAAATTGAAACTCTAAATAACATAAATGCACATTATGATATAATATTTTTTGATATTGATTTGATTGATGAAATTGAAAGTATAACAAGTAATGTATTAATTGATAATTACTGTAAAAACAAAAAATTAATTCCTATAATAGATTATAATACTGGAAATAATATTCAAGAACAATTAAGTAATTTGAATATTGATTTCTTTTTAGAAAAGCCTATTTTTGCCTTTTCATTTTATAATGCCATAATGAAAATAATTCATAATATTCAATCATATGGTTTACAAGAAATTGAAACTAATATTGATTTTTCGAAACTAAACTTACTATTAGTTGAAGATATTGAAATAAATGCCGACATCGTTATTGCTTCATTAGAGCACACAAAGATAAATATTGATGTTGCAACAGATGGAGTAATGGCAGTTAAATTATTTGAAAATCACCCAGATAAATATGATATTATTTTTATGGATATTCAAATGCCTTTAATGAATGGCCTTGATGCAACGCGTCACATAAGAAGTTTCAATCATCAAAAAGCATTAGAAATACCCATAATTGCAATGACTGCCAATGTATTTAAAGAAGATATTGATTCCTGTATTGAAGCCGGGATGAATGAACATTTAAGTAAACCAATTGATATTAATAAAGTCATCACTTTAATACAAAAATATTTGAAGAAATAAATTTAATGAAAATATTATTGACATAGTCTCTTTATGGTGTATACTGTATATATACAATATACACACTAAGGAGGCTTTTTATATGCTTAAGGTCCAAAATTTATGCAAAACATATCCAAATTTCAAATTAGATAATGTCACATTTCAATTAGAAAAGGGTTATATAATGGGTTTTTTAGGAAAAAATGGTGCTGGTAAAACAACAACATTAAAATCTATATTGAATCTAGTTAACCCAGATTCTGGAAATATTTACATTTTTAATAAAAACATAAAAGAATATGAATTGGAAATCAAAAATAATATAGGTTTTATGTTTGGAGGCTTTGAATATTATAGAAATTGTAAAATAAGAAATGTAACAAAAGTATTAACAAAGTTTTATAAAGATTGGGATAATAAAAAATATTTTGAATACATTGGTTTATTTGAAATTAATGAAAATAAAAAAGTAAGAGAATTATCAGCAGGAATGAAGGTCAAACTATCAATAACTTATGCTTTATCGCATAATGCTAAGTTAATCATTTTTGATGAACCAACAAGTGGATTAGATCCAATTGCTAGAGATGAATTATTAGATATTTTTAGAGATATTGTTAGTGACGGTGAACATAGTATTTTATTTTCAACTCATATCACTTCTGACTTAGACAAATGTGCTGATTATATAACTTTAATAAAAAGCGGTAAGACATTATTTACAGATACGAAGGATAGTATCATTGATAGTCATTATTTAATAAAAGGCAATAAAGAATCATTAACTGAAGAATTAAAGAAAAAAATGATAGGTTATAAAATTAATAGTTATGGTTTTAGTGGTTTAATAAAAAAAGATTTATATACTTCAGTTGAAAAAAAAGACATTATATTAGAAAAAACAACTTTAGATGATATTATGATTTATTATAATCGAGGTGATAATTAATGAAAGCTTTAATTTATAAAGAATTAAAATTAGTAACTTTGCCATTAACGTTTTTATTCGCTTTATTCACAATATTAATATTCATTCCTAATTATCCAGTAGAAGTAAGTTTTTTATATTTTTTTATGCCATTTCAAGTTATTTTTGCCTCAGCTAATGGCAACAAAGATATAGAGTTTACTTCAATTTTACCGATTACAAAAAAACAAATTGTCATGAGTAAATTATTTGTAATCTTATTATATGAGTTTGCTACAATTTTTTGTGGTCTCATTTTCAGTATTATAAGAAATAATATTTCATTTTATAATGATTTTACAGTTGGAATTTATCCAAACGCTGTTCTATTTGGAGTAGTATTGATGTCATATTCACTATATAACTTTATATTTTTAAGAGGTTTTTTTAAAACAGGATATAAATGGGGAATACCACATTTATATGGCATACTTATCTTTTTTATAGCTTTTGTAATACTAATTACACCTATTTATATATTAAATAATTTCAATTTTAATTTAATGAATTTAGATTCTGAAAATAGAATTTACCGCATTATATTTTTTGGTATTTCAATTCTTATATTTACTTTAATAAACTATTTGGCTTATAATAGTTCTAAGAAAAGATTTATAGGAGCTGATTTATAAAATGGATATTGTTATATCGAATAAAAGTGATAAGCCGATTTACGAACAAATATATGAACAAGTTGCAACGCAAATAATAAACGGTAAATTATTACCAGGTATAGCCTTACCATCAATTAGAAACATTTCATCTGAAACAGGTATTAGTATTATTACCATAAAAAAAGCTTGGGAAATGCTTGAAATAAACGGTTATATTTATACTAGAAGTGGAATTGGTTGTTTTGTAAAAGAAAATATAAATTCCAATCTTGATGATTTGAAAAATAATTTTATAATCGAAAAAATAGAAGAAATAATTAATTATTCAAAAGGTTTAAATATTTCTAAAGAAGAATTAGTAAATATTATTAAGGATTTATATAAGTAAGATTTTATTGAATCTTACTTTTTTTTTGATATAATTTAATTAATAAGAAATTTATAGAGGGTAGCATGGATGAAATAATCGAATATAGTAAAAAATATAATATAAGATTAGTAATAGGATTAATCAATCTTTTTTTGGCGTTTTTTGTTTTGATTGCTGGCGCTATCTTATATGATATAAATCAAATAATTGCAATTATTTTACTAAGTATATGCTTGGTATTTTTTATTGGTGGAATAATTATAATAATTAGCAGTAAAAAATTTTTTAATGAATATCTAAAACTTCAAAAAAATTATATTAAAAACAAAATAGATAGCGATCAGTCTTTTTCTAGCAATATTTTTTCTACAACAAGAGCTGATAAAATAGAATTTAATGCTGAAGGAATAATCTATAAAGATATTAATTATTTATATAATGATTTAAAAATTTTATTTTTTAAAGAAATTGTTATGAAAGCAATGTATAGTTATTTCATTCCAGTTATAGTTATCGGCTATAAAAATGAATTTAACCTTTGTATTGAGTTGGATAATAATTTAATAAATACAATTACCAATAATAAAATTTCTTTAATTAATCAAAATGATTATCTTTATTTCATAAATAATTTTGATGATGGTTTCAATCAATTAAGAAAAAAAGTAATATACTTTAATCAAGGAAGTTTATTTACAAAAACCGAAGAAGAGCGAAATGATTTTAAGAAAACCAGAAAGAAATCAATTGTAGTTGTAGCAAGCATTTTATTATTAATGACTTCTTTTAGCTTATTATTACAGTGGATGAGTTTATCAAAAGAAGGAAATAATTTTGCTAACCTTATAAATTTTTCTTTAATATTAAATATAGCGGTTACTATAATATTTATCCTTCTTATTTTTGTTAAAAGGAAAAATATTAACCTTATAATACAGTTGTCAATTGCAAGTTATATTATTTACCACTGGATATATTATTTCTTTTTATATTATAGAACGGGATTTATAATTGATTTTTTCTACACTATTTTATTTATATTTTTAGGGATATATTATGGTAAGAAAAGAATAGTTAATGAAAGAGAAACATTTACCCCCACAAGAACAGTATGGTTGGCAACGTTTATAGCATTTAACACATTTATGAATGTGTTAAACATAAAGATGTTGGATGAAAAAGATTTTTTCTTAGGATCAATTATCCCCGCCATTTTTGTAGTTTTTGGCTGTATATTATTTTCTATTTATTATTATAAGAAAAAAAAAGAAAAAGCCTTAGATTTAAAAAAGTTAAAACAAGAAAAAATAGTTCTTTTTGTTTTGAACATACTTTACCCAGTTATAATTTATTTGATTTGTTTTATTTATATGGTTGGATTTAATTATGCTCTTGATTTATCATCATCTCAAATATATAGCTGTGAAATTTTAGATAAGCACATTAGTAGTGGAAGAAATTCTGAATTTTTAATAAAAGTCTTAATTAATGAAAAAGAAATTGAACTTAGTATTGGTTCAAATGACTACCATAATTTAGATATTGGAGAAGTTATCGATCTTTCTTTGTATAAAGGCTTTTTCGGATGGGAGTATTTGATATATGAGTGATATAACTGTAGATGAGGTTAAAAAAGAATTAGAAAAATTAAAGACCGAAAAAACATATAAAACATATTTGTCTCAAGGTGCAATCAATCCAATAGGAGTCCCGACATTAAGTATGAAACCTTTGGCAAGAAAGATTATGCATAATCAAGAGTTGGCTTTAGAGTTGTATGATAGTGGTATATATGATTTAATGTATTTAGCTGGAATGATAGTAGATCCAGAAAAAATGAATGAGGAAATATTTAATGATTGGATTAATAAAGCATATATCCCAATGATTTCGGATCATATTGTTTCAGTAAGTTTAGCGGAATGTTGTTTTGCGTTAAAGTTAGCAAGTGAATGGATTTTAAACAAAAAAGATTTAATCCGTTCAGCAGCTTATAATTGTTATGCTTGGGTTGTTGGAGTAAAAAGTGATAATGAATTAGATTATAATGATTTAAAAACAAAATTAGAAATTATTGAAAACAATTATATAATTGAAGAAACCAATACAAAAAAAGCGATGCTTAATTATGTTTATAGTATAGGAGTTTCTTATAAAGATTTATATCAAGAAGCATTAAAACTATCATTAAAACTTGATAATAAAACCGCTCACAATTTAGAAATTGCATTTAATAAAAATAGAATTGGTTTTAAAAGAAAAAAAGTTAGATGCTAAAAAATAGCCTAACAAAAGGATTATTAATGAAAAAGGTGAGGAAATGATTCAAGATAGAAGAATAGCTTTAATATTTAGAGCAATTAGTTTTATTTTAATATTAACGGGTTTATTTGCAACAATAGGTATATTTAGAGGTGAATTTCATTATGTATCTTTTTTATACTATACTGTTCAAAGTAATTTTTTAGTTTTATTATTATTTTTATATTTAAGCCTTACAACTTTTTTAGAACTTCATATAAAGGGTAAAAAAGGAAGTGTCGGGTTTAAATCTAGATTTCATATGATTTGTGTTATAGATATTTTTCTAACATTTTTTGTGTATTGGGTTTTACTTGTACCACAATCATTCTCAATGAGTAATGATTTAAATCTATGGTCTTATGATAATTTAATGGTTCATGCAATAGCTCCAGTATTATGTTTTGTAGATTATATTTTATTTTCTGATTCTAAACATTTAAAATATAAAGATACATATTTGACTTTAATATATCCTATTTTTTATCTAGCAGGAATGTCAATTTTAGGGTTATCTGGTTATACTTTTGGCTATGATTCTTTAGGTAAAGCTTATCATTATCCATATTTTTTCTTTGATTATGATAGAGTTGGTTTAATGTCTATAGTTTATATTTTTGCTTTAATAATTTTATTTATAGTGATTAGTCACTTATTATACTTATTAGATAAGAAGTGGCAAAAGAAAATTATATATCCTAAAATAAAAAGCTAAACAATTTTGTTTAGCTTTTTATTTACCAATAACAAGTTCCATAAACTTTAATGCTGCAAATGTTAAAGTCGTTTCTTTTCTTGTAATACCGCCGATGTGTCTTTTAGGTATTTGAAATGAAGTTGGAATTTCATACAATTCATTATTATCGATATTATTTTTTATAAATTCTTTGGTGACACATCCAACACCAAGTCCAGCTTTGGCAAACTCTACAACAAGATCAAAACTTCCAAGTTCGATTCCTGGCTTTAATTCATGTCCTAAATTGGAAAAGTATTTATTAACATATAAACGAGTATTACTACTGGTTTCTAGCATAACTAAAGGCAATTTTGAAATATCCTCGATGTTTTGCATTGACATATTTTTATATTTTGAATTACCAACAAAGCATTCGGATACACTCATACACTCATAGACATTGAATTCATGTGTATCAATTGGCAGATTTACAAAAGCAACATCGACCTTACCCGCTCTTAAAAGTCCTAATGTTTCACTTGTTGTTCGATTAGTTATTTCAATATTAACATCAGGATATGTATCGTGAAATTTAGTAATATATTTTAAGAGATAGTGGCGACATAAAGTATCAGAAGCTCCAATTCTAATTATCCCCTTAGCTAAATGTTTCATTTGTAAAAAATTGTTTTCTGCTAATTTGAAATAATTAAGTCCGTGCTCAATATCTTCAAGCATTTTTTCTCCCTCAGGAGTTAAGGTCATTCCTTTTTGCGTCCTGACAAAAAGTTTACCTCCAAGTTGAGTTTCTAAATTTAATATTGATTGACTTAATGCTGGTTGTGAAACGTATAGTTCTTTTGAAGCTGCAGTCAAACTACCAGTTTTAGCAATGGCGTAAAAAGCTCGATATAGTTCTAAATTAATCATAAGTCCTCCTTATACTAAGTATTAGATATAAAATATTTACTTATAAAATCAATATTAGTATAATATAATTGTTTTTAAAAGACAAGAAAAAATTATTGTATTTTTGAAAGGATTAAATCATGAGAACAATTGGTACAGTATCAAGAGGGGTAAGAGCTCCAATCATAAAAGAGGGAGATAATTTAGTTGAAATTGTTGCGAATTCTATCGTAAATGCATCTAAAGAAGATGGTTTTAATTTAAATGACCATGACGTTGTTGGGGTAACAGAATCTATTTTAGCTCGTGCTCAAGGAAACTATGCAACGTTAGAACAAATTGCTAAAGACGTTAAAAATAAATTTCCAAGTGGAAAAGTAGGTTTAACTTTCCCAATATTAAGTAGAAATCGTTTCTCACAAATTTTAAAGGGAATATCTATGGGCGTAGATGAATTATATATCGTTTTAAGTTATCCATCTGATGAAGTAGGTAATCCACTTATCAGTTTTGATTTACTTGATGAATTAAATGTAAATCCCTATACTGATGTATTCACAGAAGAAGAGTTTGCATTAAAATTTGGTGATATTGTTCATCCTTTTACTGGCGTTAATTATATAAATTATTATAAAGAATTATCAGGTGGAAAAGCTAAAATTATTTTAGCTAATAATCCATGTGAAGTTTTAAAATATACTAAAGATGTTATCACAGCTGATATTCATTCTCGTTTCCGTAATAAGAAGAGATTAATTAAAGCGGGAGCTAATAATGTAATTGGAATCGATGAAATATTAACTTCTTCAGTTGATGGTAGTGGATATCATCCACAATATGGATTATTGGGTTCTAACCTTGCAACTGATAACTCAATTAAGCTATTTCCACGTGATGCTCAAGCTTTTGTTGAAGCAACTCAAAAACGTTTATTTGAATTGTGTGGTAAAAATATTGAAGTTATGGTTTATGGTGACGGAGCATTTAAAGATCCAGTTGGTGGTATTTGGGAACTTGCTGACCCTGTAGTTTCTCCAGGATTTACAAGTGGTTTAAATGGTCAACCAAATGAATTAAAATTAAAATATTTAGCTGATAATAAAATTGCTGATAAAACTGGTGAAGATGCTTCAAATGCAATTAAAGAAATGATTAGAAGCAAAGAAAATAATCTTGTTAATAATATAGTATCGCAAGGCACAACACCTCGTAGATTAACGGACTTATTAGGCAGTCTGTGTGATTTAACTAGTGGTAGTGGTGATAAAGGTACTCCAATTATTTTAGTTCAAGGATATTTTGATTCTTACGCAGATTAATAAAATAATGCTTTAGGCTTATAGTCTAAAGCATCTTTTTTTTGTATAATATAATTATATAAAGAGGGCATTGCTATGGATATAAAAGAAGAAGTGAAGGTAACTGAATTAAAGTTGAAAAAATTAAATAGAAAATTAAATATTATTTATATATTTTTTATAATAATATTTTCAAGTTTACTATTATATCTAGATTTTAAATTTACTAATAACGAAGAATTTTTCAAGCATCTATCTGGTAAAATAGTATTTTCAATATTTTTTGGATTAGGCTTTTCTTTTGCTTTTAAAAATCTATCAGTTAAAAATAGGAAGTATAATAATCATTTATTAGATCTTAAAACCTTAAATGCGATTATTACTTATAAAAAAAATTCAAATGAAAATATATCACTACTAGAAGAAGTGAAGAAAATAGACTTTAAGAGATTTAAAAAAGAATTCATTAACTTAAACATTGGATTTATAATGATTATAATTGCTGTATTTGGTCTTTATTCCAGTTTTTTGTTATCTGATATTCCAAATTTATGGCCGATATTATTTAGCACTTCAGCCTTAGTTTTAATTTTTGGTTCAATTTTAAATGTCACTTTTAGTTTTTATAAATCTATAAAAAATACATTTTTAAATATATTTGTTCTAATTCTCCCGATCTTAATATCATTTAGTTATATGAATTATTTAAAAGATCCAATTGATATTTTAGTTTCGATAGTTAATATAATAATAGGTATAATTTTACTGATAATTTTTAATATCTTTTACTATAAAAGAAAGCAAAAAAGGTTAGATGAAAACAAGCTTTTAACTAAATCTAGAAAGAAAATAATTCATCTAGAATTTATAAACTTCTCAATTTTATATAATGATAAATTAGACCGTCTTTATACATATCGCTATAATGGGTTTTGTATCTATAAATTAGAGAAGTTTAACAATGGTCTATATGAGGATACGAAAATAGGTATAATTAAGAATCAATCATTGCATAGTCTACTCTTATTAATTAATCCTTATATATGTGATGGTAGAGATATTAATTTAAATACTTTTAAAGAATTTAGGGGAAAAGTTACTAAATATAATAAAGCAAATGATATTTTACTTGATGAATTGGATAAAGATATAGATAACGGGTTTAAACTATTAAAAGAAAAATTAGAGGTTAGCGCTGATTTTTATCAAGATATTGAAACATTTAGTTATTACAAAGAAGGACATGACATATTTATTAGTTTTGATTTAGAATCTGCAGTTTTAATAATAGATGAAGAAGCGGAAACAGAAAATACTAAGGAGTTTGAATATTTAACATTTAATACTTATACAAAATTAATTGAAAGTATAAATAATGAAATAAATGACTTTTTAACTCAAAATAAAATAGTTCAGGAAAAATCTAGATGGAAAAGAAAATAATTATTGGACAGGTAAAACTATATTAAAGTTGAATGTCAACCTAATAAGATCTACTTAATTTAAATGATTCATTTATAGTTATTTTGAAGAAAAAAGCGTAGATGCTTTTTTAGCAGAATATATCTGAACATTTAAAATTAGAAGAATCATATGACGCCACAAAATTATTATATAAATTTTTAAAATCAAATGGATTGCTAGAATAGCTGTCTTTGATGTAAATTTTAAAAATGAATGATATGAAAGAAATTGCAAAGTCCGATGTTTATACCGAATTGACACAAGTAATAAAGATGGTAAATTAAAGATAGCATCTTTAATCATTGATAAGATTAAAAAATAGATTATGAGGAAGTTGGTATGATGAAAAAAACACGTTATTATTTTTTAGAACAATATGACGACTATTTAAAAGATCCCTCTAAGGATTATATTATTGATGAATTTTATGATGAAGATTATCTAGAAATTGAAGAACATTGTGACGATATAGAATGGAAAAAAGAATTTATTAATAATAAAATGATATCACATTTTAATAATGGTGGAGAATTTTATAAGATTATTAAACAAGATTTAACTGAGCTTGAGGAAGCAAATATTGATGATACAATGAAATTGATGATAAATGATTATAAATATATAAGAAAATATGTTTTAAACCACAAAAATATAACAGATTAAATGATCTTTAATAGGATCATTTTTATTTTAGTAATTTTTCTTCTTTAAGTAAATATATAGGTGAAAGGAAGTATATATAATGAAAAAAGTGTTTATTAGTTTTATTTTATTTATCTTAATTGTTTTTAGCATTAAAATTAAAGCTTATTATGAACCATGTGCTAAAGAAGGATGTGGACCAAATTATTTAGATCCCCATGTCTTAGATGTGGTAGATGATTATTTTTGCATTTCTAAATTGGTAAAGTTAGAAGAAGGTGAAAAATATTATATGATTGGAAATAGAGAATTTATGGGGAATGCACCTAATGGCTGGGATGATTCAATTAAGCTGTTATTTTATGATTCTAAACAAATGTTTATCGAATCTAATGATTTTGTAACTTGGAATTCTGATTTTGAAGCATTTATTTATAATAGCTTTGAAATGCCTAAAAATGGTATGTATGTAATGTGTGAGAATTTAAATGTAAAAAGATGTAATAATATTGAACTATATAAAGATTATGTTTACATCTATAAAGCTAACGATAGGTCAATTGTAGAAGTAATGAGCGAAGGATTAAGTAGTTTTTTCCCAAAAGATAAATATTTAAAATCAACTGATAAAAACATTTTGATAGTTTCAAATAAAAAAGAAATGTTAATTGAAGATATCAAAGCTTTAGTAACAATTTATGATCCTGAGGAAGGAATTATTTTTACCCCACTTACCGTTTTTAAAAATGAATATTCTAATGATTATCAAAAACCAGGTTTTCATGAAATAATATTTGAAGGAGTAAATAAGGAAGGAGTTAAGAGTCAATTATTAATTAGCATGTATGTTGTAGATATTGAGTATTCGGTGCTATCATTAAAAAATGAAATATACGATATTAACGTCTCAAAACTATATGAAACTAATTTAATTAATATATTTCAAAGTAATGTGATAATTGAAGAAGGACATACAGGATATATTGAACCATTGAATCCAGAAATTTTTGGTGAATTTAGTAAATGTGGATTGTTTTTAATTAAATATGAATTTTTTGAACTAAATTTGAACGATACTACCTATATTGAATTTTATGTTAATATTAAAAATGATACGGGGCCTGATTTTTACTTAAGCAAATTAATACTAGATGAGATGACATTTAAAAATATGTCAATGACTCAAAAAGTTAATTATATAATTAAATATTTGGAATCGCAAAATATAATTGCAACTAATGTAAAAATTACAGAAGATTATGAAGATTTCAAAATAGTTAATGGTAATTATGAAGTATCATTTAGTTATGAGGTGGATGGAATTAATAAAATTGGAGTTTTATATCTAAAAGCCGAGGAAGAAAGTCATAAAGAGAATAATGTATTAGATATTATTAATTATGTTATTTGTGGAATTACTTTAGTTATCTTGGGCATAACATTATTTAATCTTTATAGAAGAAAGAAAAAGAATATGTTATAATTGAAATGTTTTAAAGAGGTGATTATAATGGATAATATTTGTGCTATTGCAACCCCATATGGTGTTGGAGCAATTTCAATAATTAGAACATCTGGACCGGATGCTATAAAGTTAGTAAACGAAGTTTTTAAAGGTAAGGATTTAACTAAAGTTGATGGTCATACTTTAAATTACGGCTATATAATGGATAAAGATATTATTGTTGATGAAATATTAGCATCTGTTTTTATTGCCCCTAATTCTTTTAGTGGTGAAAACAGTGTTGAATTAAATTGTCATGGTGGTATATTCACAACAAATAAAGTATTAGAAGTTTTACTTAAAAATGGCTTTAGACTCGCAAATCCTGGTGAATTTTCTACTCGAGCTTACTTAAATAAAAAGATGGATTTAACTCAAGCTGAAGCTGTTATGGATATTATTAGTTCAAACAATATGAATGCTTTAAAGAGTGCAAATTTAAGTTTAAGAAAATCCACTAAAAAATTAATTGATAGTTTAAGGGCGGATATATTAAATATCATTGCTCAAATAGAAGTTAATATAGATTACCCTGAATATGACGATGCAGTAGTTATGACTAATGAAATATTAATTCCAGCTACTAAAGAAGTTATTACTAAAATTGAAATTATAGAAAAAAATTCTGAGATTAGTAAAGTTGCAATTCATGGAATAAGTTGTGCAATTATAGGTAAGCCAAATGTTGGTAAAAGTTCGATTTTAAATATGTTATTAGATGAAGATAAAGCTATTGTTTCGCCTTTTGCGGGAACTACTAGAGATATTGTTGAAGGTGATATTACAATTGGTGGTATTACACTTCATTTAATTGATACTGCAGGTATAAGGGATAGCGATAATTATGTCGAACAAATCGGCATAGAAAAATCAAAAAAAGCAATCAATAATGCAGAATTAATTTTATTAGTATTTGATAATTCAAAATATTTGGATAAAGATGATTTAGAATTATTAGAACTTACTAAAAATAAGAAAAGAATTATTATTGTTAATAAAATTGATCTAAATAAAGAATTAGATTTATCATTTAAATATATTCCTTTTTCAACAATTAATAAAACAGGTATTGAATTATTTATAGATGAATTAATAAATATTACTAAAGTAAATGAATTTGTTGTTGAAGATCAAAATTATTTATCTAACACAAGGCATTTAGCAAATTTAAGTAAAGCAAAAACATCTTTACTTAATGCTTTAAATGCTTCATTATATAATATGGATGTTGATTTAATTGAAATAGATTTAAAACAAGCCTTTAATATTTTAGGAGAAATAACAGGTGAAGCATATCAAGACGAATTAATTGATGCTTTATTTTCAAAGTTTTGTTTAGGTAAATAATATGAAGATATTACTATTATGTCTTAAGGCATTTGAAACAATGGAATTTAGCGTATTCATTGATGTTATGGGATGGGCACGTGATGAAGAAAACATTCAAATTGATGTTGTAACTTGTGGGTTTAATAAAATAGTTATTAGTACATTTAATGTACCAGTTATAATGGATACTTTAATTGATGAAATAAATGTAGATGATTATGATGCTTTAGCGATTCCCGGTGGATTTCAAGAATATGGATTTCGGGATGAAGCTTTTGATTCTAAAACATCTGATTTGATAAATCAATTTAACGAAAGAAATAAACCAATTGCAACTATTTGTGTCGCAGCATTTGCTCTTGCAAAAAGTGGAATTTTAAAGGGAAGAAAGGCGACAACATATCATTTGTTAGATGGGGCAAGGCAGAAAGAATTAGCTTCATATGAGGGAGCAATTATTTTAAATGAACCCATTGTAGTTGACAAAAATATTATTACTTCATATAATCCAAAAACTGCAGCAAGTGTTGCTTTTAAATTATTAGAAATGCTTTCTAACAAAGAAGTTGTTGCATCAATACAAAAAAAGATGGGATTTATAGAATAAAAAAAGGAAGATTTATTCCTTTTTTTATTCATATTCAATTATTATATTATCATTTGTATAAGAGATTAAGGCACTTGCTCCACATAATATTGGTAATGCTGGTTTTAGATGCCCTAAGTCTACATTAAATAAAATAGGCACATTTAATGGCTCTATTACGCTTTTTATAGCTTCATTATGATTTAATTCGAAAATTATTTCATTAAAACGTAGAGGTCTGCCTATTATAAAACCTTTAACATATTTAAACCATCCAGCATATTTTAATTGTATTAAAGCTCTTTTTGTTTGCAATGGATTTAAATCACATGTTTCTAAAAACCAAATGATTCCATCATCTTTATATCCTGAAATGTAGTTAGAGACATTATCAAATTTTGTGCCACATAAACTAATTAAACTATCTAAACAACCACCAATCATGACACCCTTAAATGGTTTTATATAATTAAGAGCCGTTATAATTTTTGGTTCAGTTAAATTTAATGGGACTATTAATTCGTCAGTTTCTATAGGCGTTAACTCAAAAGAAGGATAACCCTTAAATATTTTTTTATTCTTAAAAAGCATTTCATAAGTATCTAATATAGAATTACTGAATGGAAATAAGTCAAACCCAGAAGCATTAGGTCCATAAATAGTTTTGAAGTTAAGAATTGTAGTTAATGTAAAAGTTAGATTTGTATTATCTGAATAACCTAAAAATATTTTATTTGGATATTTTTTCAAAATAGAAAAATCTATATATTCTAAAATCTCAATCATCATTTCTCCGCCACCCACTGAAATAATGATATCACCATTTATATAAGCATCCATAAATTCTTTAGCACATAACTCTTTATCATTTGACAATAAGCCTTTATTAGGTAAAAAAACATTAGGTCCCACTATGACATCATGTCCTAAATTTTTAAAATTTTTTATAGCACTATTAACACGAATTTTGTATTTTTCAGCATAAGCACTCATAGAAGGGGCAATAAAGTATATTTTAGAAGATTTATTCATAGTTTCACGCCTTTCGTTTAATATTATATATTAAAATTAATATTAAATCTTTATAAATCATTCTTTTTTTGTTATAATAAATCAAATGAGGTGACGGTTTTGAATATATTTAATACAATTAAAGATATTTTTAAAATAAATAAAAGAAGACCATTTTATATGGTTAAACCTTTTGAGCAACTAGAATATGATTTAATATATGCACATAATGTTTTATTATTTGAAAGTAGTGGGATAAAGGTCTACTCTCGAATATATAAAGATATTACATATATCATAAAGCTAGTTTTTGATTATGATCAATATAAAAAAGAAGATTTAAGCTTGAAAAATTTAAAGTTTATTAATTATGGAAAATCTTTTGATTATGATTACAATTTAAACGAAGCATTAGATAATCAAAAATTTGTTTATGTAACTTGTTTTAAAGAGAATAATGATGAAATAATTTCATATGTAAAAGCTAATGCAAAATTTAATAGAAACACTTATGATCAATACTTAATTTATAATGATTTAGAATGCTTATTAGAAGTGTATCAAAAATTACCAGATTATGGAAATATGTTTTATGCATATAATAATTTGATGTATTTTGACTTAGCTGCTAGAGATTTAGATTCAGATTAATAATAATGAGAGGATAAATATATGAAAAAAATTGCATCAAAATTTAAATCATGGATATTTGTAATTTTATTCTTTATTTTTGGAATTATTTTAATAATTGCCGCTAATAGTGTAGAGAACAATGAAGTTTTATATTTTATTATGATTGGAGATTTTATTTTATTAGCTATGTTTTTACAAAATGCTATTTTTAAAACATTTAGATATAAAATAAAGGCAAAGAAATATAAAACAAATCATTATTATTTAAATAATTTTGATAACCTTGAAGAAAAGTTAAAGGCGAATAAATTTATTTGTAAACAAAAAGATTTTGGTTTTATTTATTCGAAAGCTATTGATAAAGTTTTATATAAAGTAGTTTTAATTTTGGATAGTTACATCTACTTTAACCAAGAAGAAGAAAAAGAAGATAACAAAACACCTGGGATTGATAAGTGTACAAAGTTTATCGGATTTGAGATATTTAACGATAATTATGAAGATACAACAATGAAAGTAGTGGATTTTTCAATTCAAAATGAACGATTCTTTTATGAAGGATTTTATTTTGATGTTGAAAATAAAGAATTAATAGAAGCAAACTTTATAGAACCGAATGAAAATTTTGAAATTATATATAAGAATTTAATGGATATCTTATGTTTAGAAATAATAAGAGATAATGAGGTGTTATAATGGCTAATAATACAAAGAAAAAAACAAAAAGAAAAAATTATGATATAAAGGAACGTAAACAGCTTTCTCAAACAACTAAGTATATTTTTTATGTAGTCTTTTTTGCTGTTTTTTTAATTTGTGGAGTTTTTATTGGCTATTATACTAAACAATTAAGGCCAGAAAAAGAGTGCTATTTTTATTTAAATGGTGACTCAACTATAACCATTAATGTTGGAGATGAATATGAAGAGTTAGGTGTAACATTATCTGAAAATGGCAGTTCGGATTATAATATTATTATTATTGGTGAAGTTGATAATAATGTTGCGGGAATATATATATTAACTTATAAGGTTGATGAAGTAAAAACAGCATATAAAAATGCATCCTTAACAAGAATTGTTCATGTAGTTGGGAGTGAAGAATAATGGCACGTACAACTAAGAATTTACTTATAAGTAATAAAGAGAAAAAAAGCTTCTTTGGGCTTAAAGTATCATTATGTGGAATATTAGGATTAGTAATTGGATTTTTAATTGTATTCTTTTTATTAGAATTTTATAATCCTGAAGCAATTGTTTTCGATTTAAAAGGTGAATCAGAAATTGAAGTAATGGTTGGAACAGAATATATCGACGAGGGATTTGAGGCTTCAATTTACAAACAAGATGTTACTAATAATGTATTAATTGAATATATGAATTCTGATTTAAATTATATTTCTAATATTGATTATAACACTATTGGGGTATATTATATTAGTTATACTATAGAAAAAGATACAATTAAATCTCGTATACTACGTAAGGTAAACGTTGTACCTGAGCCATATGTATCTGATATTTCAATTCATTTTATTGAAACAGGAAATAAATATTCAGGAGATTGTATTTATATAAAGGCTGGCGATACTGATATTTTAATTGATGGCGGGTCTAAAAAAGAATCAGCTTCACATATTACCGAATATTTAAGTAATTATGTTACAGATGGAATACTAGAATATGTTATTGTTAGCAATATGCAATCGGTAAGTGGATTTGTTGGTAATGAATTGAATCCAGGTATTTTTGATATCTATCGCTGCGGTACAATAATTGATTTTCCAAAAGCTGCGAGTGTTACGATTGATTATGAGTTATATTTAGAAAAAAGAGATTTACAAGTTACTCAAAAAGGTGCCAAGAGACTTACAGCATTAGATTGTTATAAAGAAAAGAAGAGTGGAGCTAAAAGAAGACTTGAGGTCGCAGAAGGCGTATTCATAAACTTTTTATATAACTATTATTATGAATATGAATTTGATCCAATTAATGGTACAGAAGGTGATTATTCGGTTTGTTTTATGTTAGAACAAGCAAATAGAAATTTCTTATTTACTTCTAATTTGTCAACATTAGGTGAAGAAAATTTATTAAAATATAATGTGATTGGTGAAGTTGATGTCTTAAAAGCAGGGAATTATGGGGCTACAACATCAACATCGGAAGCATTACTTAATGTGTGTAATCCAAGCATTGTAGTAATACCTTGCGTTGCAGGAGATAATGATTCCACTACCGTAGGGACAATGAAGTATCCATCTCAAAAAATGTTAGATAGAGTGGCTTTATATACAGATAAAATTTATGTTCCATCTTATAGAAGTAGTGAAGCGAGTGGATATTCATTATTAAATGGCAATATAGTAATCACAAGTATTAAAGGTGATGATATAACTGTTACATGTTCAAATAATGATATTTTATTTAAAGATAGTATTTGGTTTACTACTAATAGAACTTGGAATACAAAAGCTAATTAAGAGAAAATAGACACAGTTTAAATACTGTATCTATTTTTTTAATTAAAATAAATATGTAAATATTGTGAATTAAAAATTATAGATTAAAAAAATTTGGTAAGATAAATTATAAAGTATCATGGAGGCATTTATGAATGATTATAAAATGAATGGAATAGGTACAATTCCTAAGGGAACTTATAAAGAAGTAAAGATAAGTGGTTTAGGTACAATAGAAGGAGATATAATATGTGATTCTTTAATTGTTGAAGGATCACTTAAATCTAAAGGTAAAATAGAAGCAAAGACTATTTCTGTCGCTGGAAATGCTACTTTTTTATTTGACGTGTCTGCTAAAGATATTAGTGTATCTGGTCGCGGTGTATTTACAAATATAAAATCAGAAACTTTAGATTCTACAGGAACATGCACTGTTTATGATACAACAAATACAACTAATATTAAAATTGAAGGAAATTATACTTGTCAAAATGTTAAAGCAACTGAAATAAGGATAGAGTCCAGATCATTTTTTATTAAAAATCTTCATGCTTCAAAAATAAATATAAAAATCAACGGATTGAAATTAGCTTTTTTAGATAAATTATCTAATTATACAATAGAAAATATAACATGTCAGGATATAGAGGCTGACTTATTAAAATGCAAGAATTTAATTACTACAAATGCCATATTGCATAAATCATGCAAAGTTGAAGTTTTAAAGTATAAAGGTGATATCAAGATTCATAAAGATGCTAAAGTTGATTCAATAATCGAAATATAATTATGTTGAAAAATTAATCAAAAAATAGTATAATTTTATATAGATGGAATAAGCAGTATACTTATTCGTAAGAAGACACTGCTGGTGTCTTTTTTATTTTAAAGGAGTTGGCTAAATGTATAGTTTTGGCGTAGATATTGGTGGTTCAAGTATAAAAATTGCTTTAGTTTATAAGAAGGAAATTAAAGATTATTTTACTATACCCACAAATTTAAATGATAGTTCATTAATAATAAAAGAATGTTTAGAAGCAATAAAAGAATATTGTGTGAAAAATAATATTTCTGAATCAGATATAAAAGGGATAGGTTTTGGTATACCTGGTAATGTTATAAATAATAAAATATATAATTGTCCAAATATAAATTTATATGATTTTAAAGTAACTAAAGAAGTTAAGAAATATTTTAAAAATGTTAAAGTAAAATGTTCTAATGATGCAAATGTTGCTGCCTTAGCAGAAGTAGTAAATTTGAGTGAATATAATAGCGCGGTAATGATTACTTTAGGTACTGGGGTTGGGGCTGGTATTGTAATTAATAAAAAAATAATTGAAGGATTTACAGGTAGTGCGGGTGAAATAGGACATATGCAGCTAGATACTACCCATAATTTTTTATGTAACTGCGGGCTATCTGGATGTTTAGAAACAGTTGCTTCAGCTAATGGTATAGTAAGACTTGCAAAATACTATTATGATGATTATCCTACACTTTTAAATAGAGAGGATATTACTTGTAAAGAGGTAGTAGAATTGGCTAAAAAATATGATCCGTTATGTTCTTTTGTATTAGATAAAGCATGTTTTTATTTAGCAAAAGCTATTTCAATACTTACAATTACTATAAATCCAGAAGTTATAATTTTGGGTGGTGGAGTAAGTGAAGCAGGAGAAATATTAGTAGATGGAATCAAAAAATATTTCAATGTTATTGCTTATAAATCAACTATTGATACGAATATTGTAATAGCAAAACTAAAGAATAAAGCAGGAATGTTAGGAGCAGCCTTACTAGTAGAATAAGGAGTGAGGATATGGGTGAAAAAATCCACGAGCGTAATACTAAAATTTATAAACCAGAAATAGATATTTGCCCATTTTGTGGTCAAAAACTTTCATATAGATATACAATTTCTAATAAGGTTATTCAATTTTCAGCTGGAGCATATATTAGAGTTAAAAATCTTGGTTATGGTTGTAATCATTGTGAACATAACAAAGAAATATATTTTTCTCAAACTGCTGCAAAATTTTGTATAAAAGGATATACATATTCTTCTAAAGTTATTGCATTAATCTACTATTATAAAATGAAGCATTATAGCAGGGAACAAATATGTGATATATTTTTTAACCTTGGGATTGAAATTAGTGACCGTAATGTCGATTTAATTTATAATAAATATGCAAAACAATTCAATTTAGATTATAAAAAAAATATTATAGATAATTATGATAATATGTTAAAAAAATATAATCAAATTAGAATATCTATTGATAGCATCAGAATTGAAGATATAGCTTTTATATCTATTAGAAATTTTTTTACTGGAGAACAAATTGGTCTTCATAAATTTAATTATGAAGATGATTTTAATATAAAAAAATTATTGAACGAATATATATCTAAAGAATTAAATATAACATATATATTTACTGTTAGAGAAATGTTTAAAGTTGCAATCATTGTTAAGGAATTAGCATCTGATGATTGCAAGATAGTTGCTTTTGAAAAGCATTAAGGAGCCAAAAATGAGATTGATTAGTCCAACAATAGATTTAAAAGAAGAAGCAGTTGCTTTCTTTGATGAGCTTATAAAAGATAATAAGGCAATTCAAGGAGGTGCTATGTATGAAAATTTTGAGTCATACGAAGCATGGTTAGAATCATTAGTGATATATGAAAATAAAGAAACAGTACCAGTAGGCAAAGTATGTGCAACAACATATTTTTTAGAAGATAACAATATAATTTATGGAGTTGTTAATATTAGACATGAATTAAATGATTATTTAAGAATGTATGGTGGTAATATCGGTTATAGTATTCGCCCTAAAAATAGAAGGCAAGGATATGGAAGTATTATGTTAAGTAAAGCTTTAGAAATTTGTAAGAATTTAGGTTTAGAAAAAGCTTTAGTAACATGTTATAAAACTAATTTAGGATCTGCAGGAGTTATTAAAAATAATGGTGGTATTTTAGATAGTGAAATAGATGATGAAGGTAAAATTTTACAAAGATATTGGGTTCCAATTAAATAAAATCACTGATTAAAAATAAAAAAAACACCAGATAAGGTGTTTAATTGCATTTTGGAGCCACAGATCGGAATCGAACCGACATCATATGCATGGCAAGCATAGGTACTAACCATTGTACTACTGCGGCATTTTTTTGATGCAGTATTATTATATCATATAGTCATTAATTTGCAAGTATAAATTTCAAAAAAAAGGAAAAATTATAGATACTTATTATACAAAATTGCTTGGTAGACACTAAAAAAATAAAATGGTATAATATAGACAATATAGGAGGATTATAAAATGGAATTAAAAGGTTCAAAAACAGAACAAAATTTAAAAGCAGCATTTTCTGGTGAATCAGAAGCTAGAAACAAATATACTTTTTTTGCCTCAGTTGCTAGAAAACAAGGTTATGAACAATTAGCAGCAATATTTGAAGAAACAGCTAATAACGAAAAAGAACATGCCAAACTGTGGTTTAAAGCTTTAGGTGATTTAAAATCAACACCTGAAAATTTATTAGAAGCAGCAAGTGGAGAACACTATGAATGGGCAGAAATGTATCCTAAGTTTGCATTAGAAGCTGAAGAAGAAGGTTTTGATGTAATTGCTTTCCAATTTAGAGCTGTCGCTGCAATAGAAAAAACGCATGAAGAAAGATATAAAGCATTACTAAATAATATTGAAAATCAAAAAGTGTTTGCAAAAGATAGTCCAATCACTATGTGGGAATGTAGAAATTGTGGACATATACATATTGGATTAACTGCTCCACTTGTATGTCCTGTGTGCCAACATCCTCAAAGCTTCTTTGAAGTAAGAAAACAAAATTATTAAGAGAACTACCTTTTTTAAAGGTATTTTTCTTTTAGGAGACTTATGAAGAAAATAATGTTTGTATGTCATGGGAATATATGTCGCTCAACTATGGCAGAATTTGTTATGAAAGACTTAGTAAATAAATACAAAAAGTATTCATCATATTATATTGAATCTAGTGCGACATCAAATGAGGCAATAGGCATGGATACCCATATTGAGACAAAAAAAATTTTAAAAAATTATAATATCAATTTTTATCCACGCAAAGCGAAAAGAATAACTTTGAGGGACTATAATGATTTTGATTTCATAATTTGCATGGATAGTAATAATATTTCGAATCTAAAAAAAATAATTCCTAATGATTATTTAAATAAAGTTTCGAAATTATTAGATTATACAGATTTAAAAACAGATATTGCAGATCCTTGGTATACACATGATTTTGAAAAAACATTTCATGAAGTTATATTAGGGTGTATAGGACTTTTTAATTATATTGAAGGTATGAAAAATGAATGAATTTGCTAAAAGAAGAAAAAGTGTTTATGGAATGATGAAAGACAATTCGTTATTAATCGAATTTTCTAATCAAACACACGAAAGTATATATGAAGTAAATCGTAATTTTTATTATTTAACTAGTATAAATGAATATAATGATATTTTAGTTATAAGTAAAAAAAATAATCAATATGAAGAGTATTTCTTTAAAACTCCGTATGATGAACTATTAGAAAAATGGGTTGGAAAACCACTTTCTTTAGATGAAATTAAAACAAAGAGTGAAATTAATAATATATTTGAAAATACTTTTTTTGATGAGTTTATTAATAATAACATTTCTAATTATGAAAACATATATTTAGATATTAATCCGATAGAATATACAACTAGAACTGCAAAAGAAGAAGAATACAAAAAAAATATAGAGCAAAAATATAATAAAGAAGTTATTAATTCAATAGATATATTTAAAAAATTAAGGACAATAAAGAGTGATATAGAAATAAAGAATATTATTAAAGCAAATGAAATAACTAATTTTGGAATAAAAGCTATTTTAAATAATTTAAATCCTAATATTATGGAGTATCAAATTGAATCTTATTTTGATCAAGCTATTAAATACAATGGCGCAACTAATTATTCTTTTAAAACAATTGCTGCTACCGGTGTTAATGCAACATGCCTACATTATACATTGAATAATACAA
Organism: Anaeroplasmataceae bacterium; assembly: GCA_031549865.1. Taxonomy (GTDB): domain Bacteria; phylum Bacillota_I; class Bacilli_A; order Acholeplasmatales; family Anaeroplasmataceae; genus JAVBPE01. The sequence goes on from JAVBPE010000002.1 coordinate 136,536, forward strand.
TGATTAAAGATGGCGATTTAGTTCTATTCGATTTAGGGGCATCATATAATATGTATTGCGCAGATATTTCTAGAACATTTCCGGCAAATGGTAAATTTAGTGATAGGCAAAAGATTTTATATCAAATAGTTTTAGATGCTCAAAAAATTGTAATGGATAACGCCAAAATAGGTATAACTACAAAGGAATTAAACGAGCTTGTAAAAAAATTTTATGCAATTAAATTAAAAGAAATTGGTTTAATTAAGAATGATGACGAGGTTTTAAAATATTATTATCATGGTGTATCTCACCACCTAGGGTTGGATTGTCATGATTTATGCGAGTATACTGCTCTTGAAGCAGGTTCTGTCATTAGTAATGAGCCAGGGTTATATATAAAAGAAGAGGGTATTGGAATTAGAATAGAAGATAATATTTTAATAACTAATGATCAAGCTATAAATTTAAGTGAAGGAATTATAAAAGAAATAATAGACATAGAAAAATATATGGAAAAGAGAATTAAATAATGAAAAAATCTATTTTAAAAGAATATGCAAGTCTTATTGTAAAATCTGGAGCTAATGTTCAAAAAGGCCAAGAAGTAGTAATATATGCTTCAGTTGATGATGCATATTTTGTTGAGTTTTTAGTTGTAGAAGCTTATAAACTTAAAGCGAAAAAAGTTAATGTAGAATGGATGTGTAGTGAGATTAATAATCTTACTTATAAATATGCAAAAACAGAAACTTTATGTGATGTTCCAAATTGGAAAATTGAAAAGAAAAAATATGAAGCAGAAATTTTACCAGCTCACATTTATATAGAATCAGAAGATCCAGATTCAATGGTGGGAATTGATCAAAAGAAATTAATGACTGTTAATCAAAAAGTAAGAGCTATTATGAAACCTTACCGTGACCAAATGGAGAATAAGTATCAATGGGTTATTGCTGCAATTCCGGGTAAGAAATGGGCAAAAAAAGTATTTCCAGAATTATCAGTCAGTAAAGCTATGGATGCTTTATGGGATGCAATATTAAAATGTAGTCGTGTAGATGGAAACGCACTTAAAAATTGGGAGATTCACAATGCTAGTTTAAGTGATAAATGCAATAAATTAAATAATATGGATATTAAAACTTTAACTTATAAAAGTGCAAATGGCACAGATTTTTCAATCAATTTAAAGTCTGGGGTTATTTTTGAAGCAGGTATGGCGAAAACAATAAATGGAATTAATTATAATCCTAATATACCAACTGAAGAAGTATTTACATCTCCAGATAAATTAACGGCTAATGGTGTAGTATATTCAACTAAGCCATTATCAGCTATGGGCAAACTAGTAACTGATTTTGGTTTTAGATTTGAAAATGGAAAAGTAGTAGAAGTAATCGCTAAAGATATAGATCATAAAAAAACATTAGAAGAATTAATAAATGTTGACGAGGGTGCTGCTCGATTAGGAGAAGTTGCTTTAGTGCCATTTAATTCTCCAATTAATCAAACTAATATCATTTTTTCAAATACTTTATTTGATGAAAATGCATGTTGTCATTTAGCATTAGGTAAAGCTTTTCCAGAATGTATTAAAGATTTTGATAAAAAAAATGAAGAAGAGATTAAGAGTTATAATTTAAATGATTCGTTAATTCATGAAGATTTTATGATTGGAAGCAGTGATTTAAGTATTATCGCTACTACTAATGATGGAAAAGCAATTGAAATATTTAAAAATGGTACTTGGGCAATATAAACAAGAATTTATCAGTGTTTTAGGTTGTTTTGACCTTGAAAATAAGCATTAAAAGAATTATAATAATAGTATAAAAAAGAGGAGGATTTTAAAATGCCACTAGTAAATGCAAAAGAAATGATGGAAAAAGCTCGTGAAGGAAAATATGCTGTAGGAGCTTTTAATATAAATAATTTAGAATGGACAAAAGCTATTCTATTAACAGCACAAGAGCTTAATGCTCCAGTTATGCTTGGAGTGTCTGAAGGCGCGAATAAATATATGACTGGTTTTGGTGTTGTTGCCGCAATGGTTAAAGCAATGATTGAAAGTATGAATATTACTGTACCAGTTGCCCTACACTTAGATCATGGTAGTTATGAAGGTGCAAAACTTGCTTTAGCTGCCGGTTACTCTTCAGTAATGTTTGATGGTTCACACTACGATATTTTAGAAAATATTGAAAAAACAAAAGAAATAGTAGCTTTAGCAAAAACATATGGAGCTACTGTTGAAGCTGAAGTTGGGGCTATCGGTGGAGAAGAAGATGGTGTTGTTGGTGGTGATGGTGAGGTTGCGGATCCAAAAGAATGCGAAACTATCGCGTCTTTAGGTGTCGATATGCTTGCCGCAGGTATTGGAAATATCCACGGAAAATATCCATCAAATTGGAAAGGCTTAAATTTTGAAGTTTTAGCTGAAATTAAAAAAGAATGTGGAAATATGCCATTAGTTTTACATGGTGGAACTGGTATTCCAGAAGAAATGATTAAAGAAGCTATTAGTTTGGGTGTTTGTAAGATAAACGTTAATACTGAATGCCAATTAGCATTTGCTGAAGCTACTCGTGATTATATCGAAGCTGGTAAAGATAAAGATAAAAAGGGATTTGATCCACGTAAATTACTTGCTCCAGGTACTGATGCAATTAAACAAGTAGTAAAAGATAAAATGAAAATGTTTGGTTGCGTAGGTAAAGCATACTAATAAATTGAATATCTCCTTTTTAAGGAGGTATTTTTTACAAAATAGAAATAATAGGAGAAAAAAATGAAAATAGCGTTAATTAATGAAACAAGTCAAGCTGTAAAAAATGAAATTATTTATAATACATTAAATAAAGTTGCCTCAAAATATAATCATGATGTAGACAATTATGGTATGATAAATGCTGATTCTGAACAATTAACATACGTTCAAAATGGATTACTTGCAGCAATATTATTAAATTCAGGTGCATGTGATTTTGTTGTCACAGGTTGTGGAACTGGTATGGGAGCTATGTTAGCTTTAAATTCATTCCCTAATGTATTATGCGGTTTAATTATTGACCCTTCTGATGCTTTTATGTTTGGTCAAATAAATGATGGGAACGCTATTGCACTACCATTTGCTAAAGGTTTTGGCTGGGGCGCAGAATTAAATTTAGAATATATATTTGAAAAATTACTTGTAGGTGAAAGAGGATTAGGTTATCCTAAAGAAAGAGCAGTTCCTATGAAGGCTAATCGTGAAATTTTAAATCAAGTAAAAAAAGTTACTCATCATAGTATGATAGATATTTTACATAATATTGATCAAGAGTTTTTGTTCAATACTATTAATAGAGAAACTTTTAAAGATTATTTCTTTAAAAATGCTAAGGATGAAGAAATAATAAATTATTGCAAAAAAATATTGAATATGTAATTAAAAAAGTGTCAATTGACACTTTTATTTTTTTCTCTTAGATTTTTATAAACGTATTCTATAACTTCTTGATCAACTTTTGGTTCAAATTTTCTAGCGTATAAGAAGTTAGGATTATTTTCAAAATATTTTAAATCGTCCATTGTTAATTTCTTAGGAGATTCAATGACATTCCAATCAATATACACTAAACAAGCTTCACGGCATCCATTTTTATAAAGATTTTTTTTAAATGGTGAATTGACCATAACTTTTTGATAGACATGTTCATCACACATCATAGTGTATTCATATTTTTTAATTTCATCATTTTTTATCATATAATCGTAGGTATAAACAAGAAAATTTTTAGTTATGGTAAGCCATTGTGTTCCATAATATAATTTCCAGGTTTTAAAATTTTTATTTCCGATTAACCAACCAAATAATAAATCAAGTGTAACTTCTTTAACCGCGACCCAATGACGATGTTTTATCATAAAAGGAGTAAATTTTTTATGATATAAATGAAGTCTTGAACGCATAAAAGGTTGAAGACGACATTCCATAAATTCTTTGCCATAATTATTACTTAAGAATTCTTTAATTTCTGAATCAGTTTTAATAGGCAGACATGATTCAGATAACAATGTAAAATAATCAAAATCTAAATCCTTAGCTATTTGAAATAGTTTCAAATTAACTTCAGCTAATTTTGATGTTCCCCAACTGCTTGATAATCTGTCTTTTACAAAAAAGATATTTTTATCATCTTCATATTTTTTTATTAATTCTTGATATAAATCCTCACTTTTTATATCAACATGTATAACTACATAATTTTCGTTTACATTTATAGTGTCAATTAAACGTTTCGTTTCGTGGGGTTTTGTGTAAACAATTAGTCCATAACAAATTTTCATAAAACACTCTCTTTTGCTTTAATTAAATTAATTTCTCAAATGTTAATCTTTCATTATCTACTGTAGTACGTAATAATTTTATTTTTCCACAGTTTTTAAAACCATTTTTCAGTAATAATTTTTGCATTGGAATATTAAGAGCATGTGTATCTCCACGTACAGATTTAATATTTCTTTCTTTTGCTAAATCTATAGCTTTATTAACAAGTATATTAGAAATACCTTGATGATAAAATTCTTTTTTGACAGCAATTCTATGAATTGCAAGATAAATTGAATTATTGGTTAGCCAAGCACCATCATATATTTCTTTATAATTATCATCATCAATATCATCAATCGCAACAACGCCAGAAATTATATCGTCAGTTTGTGTAACATATAAAATATTTCTTTTTACATCATCAATAAAATATGATTCATTTGGGTATCCATCAGGAGTATTCCATTGCAAAGAACCAGAACTTTTTAATAATGCTTTGGCATCGTTAATTACCTCCATTATTTGAGGAATGTCATCTAAAGTTGCATTTCTAATTATTGTCATAATATTAAACTCACTTACATCTTTTCAATTTGTTTTAAAAATATTTCATTAAAAATATTTTCATTATTAGAATCATTAATAATATTATATTCTAAAGCAATATCATAAAATATTTGATCAACAGAAATATAATCAATATCATGAAATTCAAAAATAGGGATTGATATATCATCAAGTAAGGAAAACATTGTATCTGAAGCATTTTCTTTATTTTCAATTAATTTGATTACTTGTCCTTCAAAATCACTTAATATCTTTAAATCTTTTGAACAATCTTTATCTAAATTTAATAATTCATTTTGAAAATCATTAACATAAAGTAATAAATTAATGCTTTTAGCTATTTTTTCCATACTTTTAATATCATTATTGAAAGTAGAAGAAAGAATGTTTCTGATTGTCAAAAAATTATCATGAATATAATTAAAACCGGTATCAAAAATATTTTCTTCAAAATCTTCTAGCTTTTTATTGTTATTAACTACTTGTTCATATAAATAATCAACAACCATAATAACAATATTAAAACGACTAATCATTATACTTTTACTTTTTACTAGTTCTTCAATTAACTCGTAATTCTCGAATTTCCAATTGGCATAGTCTGTATATATATCCATAGATTAGCCTCTATTTCTATTATGAGGGAATAATAAGATATCTCTTATATTTGTTTGATTAGTTAAAAACATTATGAAACGGTCGATTCCAATACCAACACCGCCGCAAGGAGGCATACCATATTCTAAGGCTTCTACGAAATCATAATCAATTTCGTTTGCTTCATCATTTCCTAAAGTTCTTTCTTCAAGTTGCTTTTTAAATCTTTCTAATTGATCAATTGGATCATTTAATTCTGAGAATGCATTAGCATATTCAACTCCACCAATAAATAATTCAAATCGATCTGTAAAACGAGGGTCTTTATCATTTGCTTTAGCAAGGGGTGAAATTTCTTTTGGATGACCATAAATAAATGTTGGTTGAATTAATTTATCTTCACAATACTTTTCAAAGAAGGCATTAATGATATGTCCAATACCTGTATAATGTTTTGGAACTTCAATATGATGTTCTTTTGCTAACAAAGATGCCTCTTCAAAACTCATTTCTTTAAAGAAATCGACATTGCCATACATTTTAATAGCTTCAACCATATGAATTCTATTAAAATGAGCTAAATCATATTCAACATCATTAAAGTTTATAACAGTAGTGCCAACAACACTGCTAGCTACACTTTTAAAGCATTCTTCAACTAAGTCCATCATACCTTCCATATCAGAATATGCTAAATAGGCTTCAATTGTAGTAAATTCTGGATTATGACGAGCATCAATACCCTCATTTCTAAATAATCTTCCAATTTCATAGACTGCTTCCATACCACCAACGATTAATCTTTTTAAGTGTAATTCAGTAGCGATACGTAAATAAAACGGCATATCTAATGCGTTATGATGAGTTATGAATGGACGAGCAGAAGCACCACCTAAAATAGGTTGTAAAATAGGAGTTTCTACTTCAACAAATCCCTTATTATCAAAGAAGTTTTGTACGGCACGAATAATACGCGGACGCATAAATGCTATTTTCTTTGATTCTTCATTTACAATTAAATCAACATAACGACGACGTCTTGCTTCTTCAACATCTTGAAGTCCATGAAATTTTTCAGGTAAAGGTCTTAGTGCTTTTGATAAATGTGTAAATTCTTCACATTTAATAGTAAGTTGGCCAGTATTTGTACGCATAATAAAACCATGGATTCCAACAATATCTCCAATATCTGATTTTATAAATACTTCATAATTATCTTCTCCAAGTATATCTTTCCCTATGTATACTTGAGTAACACCAAATTTATCTTGTAAGTTTAAAAAACCAATCTTCCCTTGACGACGTTTGGCCATGATTCTTCCAGCAAAAACAACTTGGAATTTTTTTTCTTCCAATGTATCTTTGTCATATTGATCATATTTATCCACAATAGTTTTAGAGCTATCAGTTCTATCGAAACGTCCACCAAATGGTTTTATTCCTCTTTCCTCTAAAAAAGCTATTTTTTCACGTCTAATACGTTCTTGTTCAGTTAAGTTTTCCATACTTTATCTCCTATATCATAAATTAGAATTAATTAATTTATTCTTTTGATATTATAACATAGTTTCCATTTATTTGAAATATATTCTTAAAATAACTCATAACGGTAAAATCTTTTTTTTCGCTCAATTCTTTTATTTTTTATATGATTAATTAAAAATTTAAATATAGGGGGATAGAATGCAGTTATTATTATAGGTTTAATGAATTTGAAAATAGCTTTAATCAATGAATAAAAGTTATCGCTAAGCTCCATTATATTTTTTTTCAACAATTTTCTTCCTAAAAAATATCCTATAATATAGAAGCCTATTAATATAGAATTATGCTCTATCAAAAGCTTTTCACTAAGTATTATATATAGATAAGCAATTAAACTATAGAATATAATACTTTTTATAATTAAAAGCTTTTTTTGAGTGTAAAATAAAAAATCATAAACTAAATATGTACATAATCCAAAATAAATATTGGCTAGTATATAATATAATTGTATTAATGAATCCATCTATATACCATCCTTTGGATTTTTTTTATGAATAAAATTGATTTATTAGATGACATTTTCCACCTCATAATGATTGATTTTAATTTGACTTAATTCTATAGATTGGGTATAATAATAACGTTTGAATAAGGAGATATTTATGGAAAAAGTATATTTGACTTATAACATAATAATGGGAGTACTAGGTGTGCTTTTATTTTATAGAACAATTTATACAATAATGGGCTTTTTTATGAAACCAAAAACATATAAAACCGCCCCTCAAGATAAAAAATATGGATTAATTATTGCTGCTAGAAATGAAGAATTAGTTATTGGAAATTTAATTGATAGTTTAAATAAACAAACTTATAATAAGGACTTAATTAAAATTTTTGTAGTTGCTGATAATTGCACTGATAACACAAAAGGTGTATCTGAAGCACATGGGGCAATAGTTTATGAAAGGTTTAATACAGAATTAGTATCTAAAGGGTATGCATTACAACATTTATTTAAAAAAATAGATGAAGATTATGGAGTTATGAGCATGGATGCTTACATTGTATTTGATGCAGATAATTTAGTGGATTCAAAATTTGTTGAAAAAATGAATGATGCATTTCAATGTGGATACGATTGTCTAACTTCATTTAGAAACGTTAAAAATTTTGATACAAACATTGTATCTTCTGGTTATGGGATACACTGGTATAGGAGTAATATGACTTCACATATACCAAGATCTATTTTAAATATTTCTACTAATATTTCTGGAACAGGTTTTTTGTTTAAAAACGATATAGTTGAAAATGGATGGAATTATACTGAAATAACAGAAGATATTGAATTTACAACAATTAATGTTGCAAAGGGTAAAAAAATAGGTTTTTGTAATGAAGCTATTATATATGATGAACAACCAATAGATTTTAAAACAGCATATAAACAAAGAAAAAGATGGGCAAGAGGAATTTTAGATAATTTTAAAAAATCGTCTTTTGAATGTGTTAAATCATTTTTCAAAACTTGGAAATTTGATTGTTATGATATATTTTTCGAATCTTTTCCTTATGGATTATTAACATTTATTATAGCAATGGCCCTACAAATAGCTTACATTGTAAATGGTTTATTAGGTCATGGATATGACTATCATGTATTTTTAGAATATATTCTTACAACTTTAGGAACACTTTATATTAGTAGTTTTTTTATAGGGGCACTTGCGGTATTCAAACATCGTAAAGTTATTAAATGCCGTCCTATTAAATTAATATGGTATTTAATAATGTGGCCATGGTTTGATGCAATGAGCCTACCATATAATTTGGTGGTTTTATTTAAAAAAGTAAAATGGGTTCCTATAAAACATACTGATTCACGTACAATTGAAGATATAAATAATGATAGTAAAAGCGAATAATTCGCTTTTACTTTTTTATTTAAATAATTTTTTTATAAAACTATCATCTTTTTTTCCTTTGCCTGAAGGATTATTTCCTGATAAAGTTATACTATAAATTTCACCCACTATAGTAAGTGTTTCATTATCTTGACGAATTTCTTCAAGTTCTAAATTATTTCCTTTAATTAAATAGTTTTTATCACCGATTTGCATAGAAAACTCTTCTTGATTAAAATAATGCAATTTTTTGCATTCATATATTTCAGTTTTTTTATCCTTTATAATTATATATGTCTTGTTATGCTCTAACATTTTTATCACCATTTAAATATATGTTTCTATTAATAAAATTAGTATATAAAAAAATCCAAAGTATAATCTTTGGATTTTATTTTAATTATTTGTAGAATCTTGATTCTCAACTATAATAGAATCACTTTCAAGTTCTAATGTCTTTTCAATTTGTTTTTTGTTCTTTTTTTCTTTTTTAGGTTCAGCAGTACCTTCCCCTGTTTTTATTAAAACAAATTTTAATAAAGCAGGCCCAAATAATTCACTTATAAATACAGCACATATAACGACAACTCTTACAAGTTGGCCATTATAGACTGCATCAAAAGAAACAGGTAGCTCATTCATAATAATAAGTGAAAGACCAATGGCAATTCCTCCTTGTGGAAGAAGACCCCATCCTAAATATTTTCTGACATTATCAGGTGCTTTTGTAGCTTTGGCACCAGCCCAGGTTCCAGATACTTTTCCTGCTACTCTAAATACTAAATAGAAAATGACAATCAAAACAGCAATACCTGTTAATGATTCCAATTTTAAGTCGGCTCCAGATAAAACAAAGAATATAATAACAAAAGGTGGCGTAATGCGTTCTATTAAAGGCATTACCTCTTCAACAGTATGGGATGTATTTGAATAAACTGCACCTAGGGCCATACAAGCAAGAAGTGATGATAGTCCGATATGAATCGGAGATTCAGCGCTACCAAAGTTAACCTCTTGAAGTAATAAACATATTCCTATATTTAATAATATAAGTGCAATAACGATACAAGTTCTGTTGCCACGTCCCTTGAACCATTTCATAAGAAGTGTTGTGATAAACCCAGTTATAACACCCAAAATTAATGATCCAAATATTTCAATAAATGGAATAAGAAGCGTTAATCCAATATTCGTTGTAGCAGGAGATACATAACTTCTTACAATAGCCATACATACTCCAAAATAAATTAATGCAGATGCATCATCAATAGCTACTACGCTTAAAGTCGTTTTCGCTAAAGCACCCTTAGCTTTGTATTGTTTAAGTACCATAATTGTTGCAGCAGGAGCAGTAGCTCCACCCACAGCTCCCATGCATAATGCGAACGGGATGGCTATATTTGTTGGGACATGCAGGATTGGAATCAGTAAAAGTAATAAACCCCCAGCGATGAATATTACCGCTGCTAATGATTCTGCAAACGCAATAACGATTGGCATAACTCCAACTTGTTTGAAATAACTTAATTTGAATTCTGAACCAACTGTAAAGGCAATAAATCCTAATTCTATGCTTGCGAATATTGAAAGTGCTGAAACAAATTCTTCGCTAATAATTCCTTCATAACTTGGTGAAAACAATTTAAATAAAGCAGGTCCAATTAATAGTCCACCTATTAAGTAACCAGTAACATTTGGGATTCTTAGCACTTTTGCTAATTTCCCTGAGAATAACCCTGTTAAAAGTATTATAGCAATACCTAAAACTAGAGTATAAGAAGAATTTAAATCAGAAATCATTTCTAAATTTTCAACCCTTCAACAAAATCTACTGGAATAGAGAATAGTATACCTGTGTTAGGTTTACTTAAATCTCCAACGACATTTTTAATCCCAGTTAATAATGTTGGAATCCTTTCTTCTTCTAATACAAAAAGTAATGTGTTCGTTGATGTTAATTCTGGATTAAGTAACGAACGTAAAAAGCCAGTGATTTTATAGTCACCATCTTTTGCTAATTCACGGCCCATTCCATTACTTTGAAAAATAGTACCGCCATTAATATTTAAGCTATTTAATTCTTTTAAAAGCTTAGGTAATAATGTAGAATCATTTAAAACAAAAAATACTGCTTTCATTTCTAACTCACCTCAAATATGATTATACTCTTTAAAAAATAATTTAAAAGGGGTTAATGAGCTTAAAAACGTTTTAGTAATTTACCGTTTTTCATAATAGCACTTTATTCCATATTTTTTGATAATAAAGCCGTTTTTTAGTATAAAAAAACAACCACATTGGTGGTTGTTGTCTCATTCAATTCTAATTTCATCAATAAGCTCATACATTGATAAAGCATCAGCTTTTTTTGTTGAGTCACTTAATGTTAAAACTTTTATTCTTACTTTTTTTGTTCCAAATATAATTGTTATAATATCATCAATTTTAATTTGATATGATGGTTTTACTAAACGATCGTTTACATAGATTCTTTCATTTTCTGTAACTTCTTTAGCGACAGTTCGTCTTTTAATAAGGCGAGAAACTTTTAAGTATTTATCGATTCTCATTAGTGAGGAAGCTCTTTGTTTAAATCTAAATCTATATTTTTAGGAGCTTCAATAGGTTTATCAGCTCGTTTCAAAGCACCAGTTTCACAAATTTCATCAATGTCAGTTTTAGTTAAAGTTTCAACTTTTATTAAATAAGAAGCAATGGTTTTTACTAAATCTATATTTTCTAATAATACTCTTTTTGCTGTTGCATAACATTCTTCAATTATCAATCTTGTTTCTTTATCAATTTCTAAAGCAATTTGATCAGAGAAATTCTTTTCCTTTAAATAATCGCGTCCTAAGAAAACAGATCCTTGTGGTTGTTCATATTGAACAGGGCCTAAAGAAGACATTCCAAACTCAGTAACCATTGCCCGAGCAATGCGAGTTGCTTGTTGGAAATCATTAGAAGCACCAGTAGATACTTCATTGAAGTTTATTTCTTCACTAACACGTCCGCCTAAGTAACCAGTAATGCGGTCTAAAAGTGATTTTTTAGTTTCCAAATAATTTTCTTCCTCAGGAAGCATAAGGGCATATCCACCAGCTTGACCACGAGGTATAATTGTAACTTTTTGGACTATATTGGCATTATCTAATTTTAATCCAATAACAGCATGTCCAGCTTCATGATGTGCGATTAATGATTTTTCACGATCAGTAATTTTACGAGATTTCTTTGCAGGTCCCATTAATACACGATCAGTTGCTTCATCAATGTCATGAATTGAAATAACTTTACGATTATCTCTAGCCGCAAGTAAAGCAGCTTCATTTAATAAGTTTTCAATATCAGCTCCACTAAATCCTGGAATTCTATGCGCTACAGCATTAAGATCAACAGTTTCATCTAAATGTTTATTTCTAGCATGAACTCTTAAGATTGCAGTACGGCCATTAACGTCTGGAGTATTAATAGTAATTTGACGATCAAAGCGTCCAGGACGAAGAAGTGCAGGATCTAATACGTCTGGTCTATTTGTTGCAGCCATCAAAATGATTCCTAAATTAGCTGTAAAACCATCCATTTCAACTAATAACTGATTAAGTGTTTGTTCACGTTCATCGTGCCCTCCACCCATACCAGCACCACGTTGGCGACCTACAGCATCAATTTCATCTATAAAGATAATACAAGGAGCATTTTCTTTGGCGTTTTTAAATAAATCACGTACACGAGCAGCTCCGACTCCTACGAACATTTCAACGAAATCAGAACCAGATATTGAAAAGAATGGAACATTAGCTTCCCCAGCTACGGCTTTAGCTAATAATGTCTTCCCAGTTCCTGGAGGCCCAAATAGTAAAACACCTTTTGGAATTCTTGCCCCTATTTCAGCATATTTTCTAGGATTCTTTAAGAAATCAATTATTTCAACTAATTCTTCTTTTTCTTCATCACATCCAGCAACATCTTTAAATGTCACAGATTTTTCTTTAGATAATCTAGCTGTTGATTTTGCAAAATCAAAGGCTTTTGAGTTACCACCACCGCTACTTCTAAAAATACTGAATATCATTATACCAATGCTTATTATAATTAAAGCGTAGAAGAAGATTGTTGCAAACCAGTTTTGAGTTATAACCCCAAGTTTGATATTATATTTTAAATCATTTCTATTTGATAATTCTTCATATTGTCCGGCTGTTAAAATTACTTTAAAATTAATTGTTGCAGTGTCTTTTTTAAATTGCCCTTCAATAGAAAACATATTTAAATTATCACCGCCAACAGGATAAGCACTTAGTTCTTCAGAAATAATCAAATCCTTTGATGTATATTCAATTAACTCTTGGTAAGTAATAATTTCGGTTTTAGGTGCTGTTAGGTTTCTCATCAATAAGATAAAACCTATAGCTATTACTCCTAAAACGATATATATCATAAAATCAAATCTTTTTTTTCTAGGTCCCACAGGGCGATGATTGTTATTTTGATTTTGTTCATTATTGTTTTTATCTTCGTTATTTTGCATATTTTCCTCCTGTCCCTACTTTTTATAAATTTCTTCTTTTAAAACACCTATATAAGGCATATTTCTATATGATTCATTATAATCAAGTCCGTAGCCAACTACAAATTCATTTGGCACAAAACCACCGACATAATCTACATTAATATCAACAATTCTACCTTCGGGTTTATCAAGCAAAGTACAAACTTTAACTGAATTTGCCTTACGTAAGAAGAATAAATCTTGAATATATTTTGTAGTTTTCCCAGTATCTACAATATCATCCACAATAATTACATCTTTTCCATTAAGAGGTGTTGAAATATCATTTTTTATAATAATGTTTCCAGTAGATTCAGTACCTGAATAAGAAGACACTTTCATGTAGTCAATTTCACAATATAAATCCACATATTTAAGTAAATCACTCATAAATGGTTGGCATCCTTTTAATAAACCAACAAATAAAGGTTTTTTACCTTGATAATCATTTGTAATTTCTTTTCCAAGTCGTTCGCAAATGTTATCAATTTCTTTTGCTGAAACAATGATTTTCTTGATATCGTTTGTCATTATAATTCCTCACAAATTAAATATAAATCTCCACAATTTTTTTGTGAATATACAAATTCACTTTTGGCATAATCTATTATCCAAATTAATTCATTATTATTAAAAACCAAAGGGATTAAATCTCTTTTTTCTTTCGTTAATTTTAAATCAATAAATAGATTTTTAACCTTTTTATGCCCATAAGACATTTTTATAACATCTTCGTTTAATCTATTTCTGATTAAAAGCGGAAATGTTATTTTATTATAACATAAACTAATGAATTTTGCACAATTTGCAGGTTTATTTTTAGAAAAATAAATTTTATATCGATTTCTTATATAAATGGTGTTATTCTCATTTAGTAAATAACTATAATTATCTATAATATCTTTTTTTTCTATATAAATTGAATCATATCTTTTTTTAAATATATAATTATTGCTTAAGTTATAATCAGCTTGAGGCTTTTCATTTAACGATATATTTAATAAATCCATAATAATATTTTCATTCTTATTTAAATTATAATTTTCAAGCAGTAAACACAAAATGTCTTTTTGAATGGGTAGTTTAAGATTCTTAAAAGTATTTATTTTGATTTTATTATTTGTTAAATATATTAAACTTTCATTTCTTATGTATTGAAATGATTCCTTTAATATATTTGAATATTGAGCAGATTTTTTTAAGATATCATTTGTTTCTTCTTTGAGAAGTGGTATAACTTTGTGTCTTATACGATTACGCTTGTAATCAAGTTCTTGATTTGATGAATCCTCAAAATAGATATAATTCATTTTGTGAGCATAAGAATAAATTTCTTCTTTAGAAAAACTTAAAAGAGGTCTTATTATATTTATATCTTCAAAAATATTCATAATTTCAGAAATTCCACCATAACCATAAAGATTTGAACCACTTATTAAATTAAGCAAAATAGTTTCTAAATTATCATCTTGATGGTGAGCTGTAATAATATGTTTTGAATTATATTTTTTGCATACATCAATAAAAAAACTATATCTTTTATTATGTGCATCATTATGAAAATTACTATTACCTTCATGATTATAATTATAAATTTCAATAATTGTATTATCTTGGTTAGCCATTTTTACAATTTCTTTTTGCTCAAACTGAGATTCAATGCGTTTATTATGATTTACGTGAGCTAAAATTATATTGTAATTTAGATCTTTTAATAAGTGATATAAAGTAGTAGAATCTACACCTCCACTATAAGCTAATACTAAAGGTTCCTCTTTAGTAAAATATTTTTTTTCTAGTAAAATATTTTGAAATGATTTAAGCATAAATTCACCACCAAACTGTTAATAATTTTAACATATTATGAGTGTTTTATCAATTAATTTAACTCTATTACAACTATAGTTACGTCATCTTTTAAAACATAATTTTGATATTGCTTTATATAATCTAGAATAGATTCCACCATTAGATTAGGTTTTTTAAATTGAACCTTTAAAAATAAGTCCTTAATTTCATCATCATTTAATGTATTTGTTAAACCGTCAGAACATAAAAAAATGATATCCCCTTTATTTAGAATAAATTCATGAGTTTTAGACATATCTGAAAATTCTAAAGGCAATTCATTATTTTCTATAGTTAACACATTATTATTTTGCAAAATATAGGTAGATGTTGATCCCATTTTATATAAAGAACATTTTTGATCATATAAATCTAATCTTAAGAAATCTAATGTTGCATAAGCTTCAAAGTGATTTTGTATTTCATATATTGATTGTAATAAAGAAATAATAGTTTTAGTTTGAAGTGTAAAATTACAAAGTTTAGATACTAACTTTAGAATTTGGCTTGATTCATAAAAAGCTTCATATCCACTACCCATTCCATCAGATAAAGCAAAAGTAAATAATCCATTTTTTTCTTTTTTAACATAATAATTATCTCCACATAATACCTGATCATCTTTACTTAATGCTCCATGAGCGTAAGTTAATTGAAGTTTATTTTTAGGATAGATTTTAAAAAATATGCTATTTGGATTTTCACTTATAATAGAGAATCTTAATTCTTCATTTAATACTTTTGATAAAAATTTCAAAATAAAAGCTTGAATTTCATCTTTACTAATATTTTCTATACCTAATAAAATGACCGGGTAGTGAAATCTAAAGTCTACTTCATATAAAAGCAAGTCATAACCTTGATCTAATATGGTTGTATAAAGTGTTTCATATTTTTTCATACTATTAACTTTAATATATAATTCATCTTTTATAGAATTCAAAAGAGTGTTAAGATTCTTAAGTTCATTTCTTATATCTAATTGGTAATTTATTTTTTCTAAACAATCTATTTCATTAATATTTATACAAGGATAACTTTTATAATCTTTAGTAGTTAAAATTGATTTTAAAAACAAATAGAGTTTTGTTTTGTTTTCAAAACAATTTTTCTTTTTTTTACAAAAATCACAATAACAACTTATTACTTTAGCTATGCGCTTTTCTAATATTTTGTCATCAAATTTTGTTTCGATAAAATGTTCTTGAATCGTTTTTGTAATGTCAATATAATCATCTAATATTTTCTTTTGATGAGTGGCGAATAAATCGTTCGAAGAATAGTTTTTGTTTAATAACATTAAAAGAGAATAAGTTAATATATAACTTGTAAAAATTATGTTTGGTATATTTATTTTATAATTAGAATAAATAAAGAAACCCAATACGAATATAATATTTTTAAAAAAGTTTTGTTTGTAAAAAGAAAATATTCCTAATAAGATTATAATCGAGTTTAATTCTTTATAAATAATAAAATATATAGTGACTAACATAAGGGATAATGGAAAATATATTTTTTCATTTTTATAACGACTTAAATTTAATATTAATAAAGTAATCAGTAGATAATTAATATCATTTTTATAAAAGAATATTATAGTAGAAAATAAAGTGATAAATATTAAACTATAAATGTTATTATCGAAAATTTTCTTTATAGTTTTATTTGATGCATTGTTATAAAAACTTATAAAATAAGTGTTTAATATAAATAATGTTAAACCAATTATATTACCAATTAATAATTCGCTTAATTCTAATTTGAAAAAATAAAAATGAGTTAATAAAGATATAAATAAGAAATAGAAAATACCCATAAAAGAAGTCATTATTTTATCTTTTGCTAAAAACCAAACTATATTACTTAAAAAAACGGCAATTATTGTTAAATAAAATGCATCGTTATAAAAAAAATAAGTAAATATCAATGAAATAAATGGAATATATTTGTTTTTAAATGTATAGGCAATTATTAAATATGAAAAAGCAAAAAGTTTTAAATTGTTTGGAATAATAGTTATTATGAGACAAAAAAGAATAAATTCTAAAATACTATGACCAATTTTTTTCATGATATAGTTCCTCCCGTTATTCAATTTTATATATCTTATACAATTTAATTTGTCGAATTATAAAAATAGTTATATTTCTTTAATTATTTCTTTATTCGTGGTAAAATAGCAAGAGTTAAATAGTGAGGTATTTTATGAATATTATTTTAGCAAGTTCTTCTCCAAGAAGAAAAGAAATATTAACTAATGAAGGATATAACTTTATAATTGATTCAAAAGATATTGATGAAACAATGGATAATTTATCTACACCAATAGAAAATGCCAAAAGAATCGCTTTAATGAAAGCTAAGGCGGTAAGTGATAAATACCCTAATGATATTATTATTGGATGTGATACTATCGTGGTGTATGATAATATAATATATGGCAAGCCTAAAGATGAATCTCATGCTAAAGAAATGTTAAAGAAATTTAGTGGTAATACTCATGAAGTTATAAGCGGGGTTGCTATTATAACACCAAATAAAATATATAATTTAGTTGATGTTTCAAAAGTGAAATTTAAAGAATTATCAAATAAAATAATAGACTCTTATATTAAAACAAAAGAACCATTTGGAAAAGCAGGTTCTTATGCTATTCAAGGTTATGGAAGTAATTTAATAGAAGATTATGAAGGAGATTTAGATAATATAATTGGATTACCTATCCATATTATTAAACCAATTATTGATTCTGTATTAAATCATGAAATGGAAGATTAGAGAAATTGAAATAGATAACCAATTTGTTTTAGCTCCAATGGCCGGTATAACTAATGAGGCATTCAGAGTAATTTGTAAAGAATATGGCGCGGGCTTAACTGTTGCCGAGATGGTAAGTGATAAAGCAATCGGTTATAAAAATGAAAAGACATTAAAAATGACTAAAGTAAATCAAATTGAACATCCAATTAGTATGCAAATATTTGGAGGGGATGTTGAATCATTAGTCAATGCGGCAATTTTTTTAGATAAATATAGTGACTGTGACATTATCGATATAAATATGGGGTGTCCTGTAAATAAAGTAGCAAAAAAAAATAATGCCGGGGCAGCACTGCTTCAAGATCCTACTTTGGTTTATGAAATAACTAAAAATGTAGTAGAAGCTGTTAAAAAACCTGTAACAGTTAAAATCAGAATTGGCTGGGATTTTGATCATATAAATTGTGTTGAAGTAGCTAAACTAATTGAAAAAGCAGGAGCAAGTGCTATTACAGTTCACGGAAGGACTAGAAGCCAATTTTATAGTGGAAAAGCATCACTGGATGCAATTAAAAGTGTAGTAGAAGCTGTAAACATCCCTGTTGTTGGAAATGGTGACGTTATCGATTATAAATCTGCAAAAAATATGCTTGATTACACTGGATGTAAGGCCATTGCAATAGGTAGAGGAAGTCAAGGGAATCCATTTATATTTAAAGAATTAAATGAGTACTTTAATAATAATATAATAATAGAAAAACCTACAAACAAAGAGATTTTTGATACTATTATAAAGCATCATAATCTTTTGCTTCAACTTAAAGGAGAGCATTTAGCCATATTAGAGATGCGTGGTCATATAAGTTGGTATTTAAAAGGAAGACCAAATAGCGCGCCAGTTAGAGCCATGGTGTGTAAAGCAAAAACATTTATAGAAGTTAAAGCAATTTTAGAAGATTATTTTAAAGAAAATGAAAAAATTAATACTATTCAAACAATATACTAAGAATTATATTGTCTTGACGATAATGCAATATAAAAATAGACTATAGTTTTATAATTATTGTCTTTTTTTAACTTTTAAATTCTAACATAAAGCATTTTTATAAAATATATATAGAAAAAAAATAAATATGTTATAATAATCTTAATTAATAACTTATAAATATTTATAACTGAGTTCTTATTGAATGTATTATTTTTAAAAATATTATACTTTAAAGGAGTGTTATTTATGAATTTTAAAAAAATATGCATGATAATTTTTTTATCTTTTGCATTAATTTATCTTTTTTCATGTAATAATAATAAAGGAATAGATGGCGATAAATTCGAAAATGTTAATGTTAGCTTAAATGGTAGGTTGACATGGACAAAACTAAATAGAGCACATAATTATGATATATTAGAAGATAGTTTTGAAGAAAAGTATAATACAAATGATAATTCTTTTGAATTATCTAAATTCAATTTAAATTCTGGTAATTATACAATCACTTTAGTGGCATATGAAGAAATCAGCGATTCTGGAAAAAAATTTTATTTGGAATTTGCATTTTATGAATTTAAAATATTCATTAATAATGGGAAATATGAAATAAAATATTCTGAATATACAGATGAATATATTACTCTAAAAGGATTTGAAAAAGACTTAATAGATGGATACGCTACTTTATTGTTGGATCCAAGTATGCTGACATGCAATTTTAAGACGGTTGTCGATGTTAAAAATGATAATTATTGGTCACTATATAGTGATATAACGATGAAGCAAGAAATAGCTAAATATAATATAAATCAATTAGTAAGTGGTCATAATTATTTTTATATTAAAGTTATAAATAAACAAGGTGAATTTCTAATCAGTTATAGCATTGATATATATGTATTGAGTATAGATGAATATGATTCTGGTACTAAGGATGTAGATGATTTGTTTACGATAATTTGTACAGGTGGGGATGCTAAGATTACAGCCTACAAGGGAAATTTGTCAAATCTAAATATACCAGCAAAAATATCTGGGTATACCGTAACAAGAATAGATGATTTCGCATTTAAAGGCTGTACGTCATTAATAAATGTAAAATTTCCAAGTACTATAACAAGTATAGGATCATCGGTGTTTGCAGGTTGTACGTCATTATCAAATATATCAATTTCGGGTAATATAACAGCTGTGGGATTATCAGTGTTTGAAGGCTGCGAAAATATTAAAATTAATTTAATGGAAAATGTAAAAACTATAAATAATGGATTAATTTCTTTTGGAGCTATTACATCAATTGAAGTTGATTCAAAAAATGTATATTATTATAGTTCAGGAAATTGTTTGATTGAAAAGTCAACAAATAAATTAATAAAAGGATTTTATAATAGTGTAATTCCAAGGAATGTAACCAGTATAGGCGATTGTGCATTTAAAGATTGTACATCATTAACAAATATAACAATTCCAAATAATGTAACAGATATAGGTAATTTAACATTTAGTGGATGTACATCATTATCTAGTATAACACTACCAAGCAGTATAACAAGTATTGGTAATTCAGTATTTGAAGATTGTACGTCATTATCAAGTATAACGCTACCGGATAGTGTAACAAGTATGGGTAGTGATATATTTAAAAATTGCACATCATTAACAAATATAACAATACCAAATAGCGTAGTGAGCATGGGTTCTTCTGTGTTTGAAAATTGCACAGCATTAATAAATGCAACACTATCAAACAATGTAACAATACTAAGTTATTCAATATTTAAAAATTGTTCTTCGTTAACCAATATAATACTACCCGAGAGTGTAATAAGTATATATCCTTCAGCATTTAGCGGTTGTACGTCACTAGTAAGTATAACGATACCAAATAGTGTGACATATATAAATGATTATACATTTAAAGACTGTAAATCAATAAAAAGTATAACACTACCAAGTAGCATAATAAGTATAGGAACATCAGCGTTTAGCGGCTGTACATCGTTAACCAATATAACATTATCAAATAATTTGAAAAGAATAGATTTTGCAGCATTTAGCGGCTGTATATCTTTAGAAAGTATAATACTACCAAATAGTATAACATTTATGGATAGTGCATTTGGTGGTTGTAAGTCGTTAAGAGACGTAACAATACTAGGCAATATATATGTTGATTCAGTAGTATTTAGTGGTTGTGAGAAAATTAGACTTCATTTAGGAGAAAATGTAACGAATATAAATCAAAAGTTAATTATTACGGAAGCCATTACATCTTTAGAATTAGATTCAAGAAATTTATATTACGTTATTTTAGGTAATTGTTTAATCGAAAAATCAACAAACAAATTAATAAGAGGTTTTAATGATAGTACAATCCCAAATAGCGTTATAATTATAGGCAGTTCTGCATTTAAAAATTGCACTGAATTAACAAATATAATAATCCCAAATAGCGTAACAACAATAGAAGAATCAGCATTTAGCGGTTGTACATCATTAACAAGTATAATAATTCCAAATAGTGTAACAAATATAGATAATGGAATATTTAAGGGCTGTACCGCATTAATAACTACAACGCTGCCGGATGGTATAAAGAAAATAGGCTATTCATTATTTGAAAATTGTACATCATTAACAAATGTAACAATCCCGGATAGTGTAATAACCATACACGATTCCGCATTTAAAGGTTGCACAGCATTAATTACTATAACAATTCCAAATAACGTGACAAGCATGGGTAGTTATATATTTGAAAATTGCACATCATTAACAAATATAACAATTTCAAATAGCGTAACGAGTATGGGTTATTATTTGTTTGATAATTGCACATCATTAACAAACATAATACTTCCAACTAAAATAACAAACTTTGGTAATGGAATATTCGAAAATTGTACATCATTAACAAATATAACAATCCCAAATAGTGTAACAAAAATAGGTCGTTATGCATTCGAAAATTGCACATCCTTAACAAATATAACAATCCCAAATAGTGTAACAGTCATAGAAGATTCCGCATTTAGGGGTTGCACATCATTAACAAATATAACATTATCAAATAAAATAACATATATAAGTAGTTCTACGTTTGAAAACTGCACATCCTTAACAAATATAACAATTCCAAATAGTGTAATTTTCATAAAATCTTCAGCATTTAGAAGTTGTACATCATTAACAAGTATAATAATTCCAAAAAACGTATCAAGTATCGAAGGGTTTGCTTTTTATGACTGTAAGTCATTAGCAAATATTTATGTAAAAGGTCATAGTGATAAACCTCAAGATTGGAACACTAATTGGCTTAAAGGATGCAGTGCAACAGTTCACTGGAATTATATAGAAGAATAATAAATAAATGATTTTTTTGATGGTTATCAGTTGAAATGAGTAGCTACTAAAAGCTGTGCCTAAATAAATGTAAAAACCACTATACAATTGTAGTAGTGGTTTTTATTGTCAAATTTTTTATTCATTTTTGACAAAATAATATATTTTTAGCTAAATTTCACAAATTATTTTAAATAAAATTGTAATATTATACCAAAGGGTTAGGGATTTTGGTATGAACGATAGAAGAGGGTTTTTATTTTCTTTGCGGAAAATGATAGGGATAATGCCACAAATGGATAGAGAAATCAAGAATCTTTTTTTTGAAATGAAAAAACATTATCGAAGAATAGATATAAATAAGGGAACGGATTACGAATTGAGATTCAATTTGATTTTTTTAGACGAAATGAAATTATCATATTCTGAAATTGCCACAATTATATATAAATATGACAATACTGAAGTGAAAAAAATTGCAAAAAAATTTTGTGTTGAAGTAAAAAATATAGTGATAGATGAAAAAGAAGATTATCCAAATATATATGAATTTATAATTAAAAATAATGAATTTTAAACCAACTGCACTTCATATGTTTTTATAAAATATATTTAATTATTTAAACAAAAAACGACTACCATTTGATAGTCATTTTGTTATAATTATTCAGCTTTTAAAAATTCTGTATACGCTAAATATGCTTCATAAATATCTGCTTTAGAAACTATTTCCATTGGGGAGTGCATATTAAGTACTGGAATACCAGCATCAATTACGTCCATATTATAGTTACCTAAAATGTAGGCTATAGTTCCTCCACCACCTTGGTCAACTTTTCCAAGCTCTGCAGTTTGGAAATTAATTTTATTTTCATCAAACAATTTTCTTAACCAAGCAATATACTCTGGACTAGCATCATTACATCCATTTTTACCACGAGAACCAGTATATTTATTTAAGACAATACCATTTCCAAAGTAAGCAGAGTTTTTTGCTTCGGTTACGCTTGGGTATAGTGGATCAAATGCTGCAGAAACATCACTTGAAATCATCTTAGTATTTTCCATTGTTTTATTTAAATTAAATATAGTAGCATCATTATTTGTATTTAATATTTCTAAAACTGTATTTTCAAAAAATTTAGATTGTGCACCGGTAGCACCAATACTTCCGACTTCTTCCTTATCAACTAAGATAACGCAAGATGTGTATTTTGGCGTATTAATGCGAGTTAATGCCATTAAAGAAGTGAAAGCGCAAGAGCGATCGTCGTGACCATAACCTGCAATCATGCTTTTATCAAGACCATAATCGCGAGCAGCGCCACTTGGGACTACTTCAATTTCAGCACTTAAAAAATCTTCTTCATTAATATCATATTTTTCTTTTAATATCTTTAAAATGTATTCTTTAACTCCATTTTTTTCATTTCCTTTTAAAGGAATGCTACCAACTGTAATATCTAAATCTTCACCTTCAATTACTTTGGCTGCATTCTTCTCCATTTGATTTTGAGCTAAATGAACTAAAATATCACTTATTCCAACTACAGGATCATTTATATCTTCACCTATTATTACTTCAACTTTTGTATTATCTTTTTTATAAATAACACCATATAAAGATAGAGGAATTGTAACCCATTGATATTTTTTAATTCCACCATAATAGTGAGTATCAAGTAGTGCAAATCCGTTGCTTTCATATAAGGGATTTTGTTTTAAATCTAATCTAGGTGAATCAATATGGGCACCTAACACTCGTAATCCTTTTGTCAATGGTTCACTGCCTATTATGTAAGCTGCAATATTTTTATCTTTATTAATGAAGTAAATTTTATCATTTGCTTTTAAAGGAGCTCCATCAAATTTTTTAAAACCATTTTTATTTAATATTTCTTCAGTTAATTTAACGCAAGCTCTTTCAGTTTTACCTTTAGAGATAAAATCTTTGTAACTTTCTGCAAAATTAAATACATTTTTTAATTCATTATCATCATATTTTTCCCATGCATTTTTAGCGTACATATATTATCCTCCTATTGTACAATGTTATCTATTTCATATAGGGCTACATCATTATAATATCTTTGAGATATTTCAATATCTAAATATACTCCATTATCCATATACACCTTAGAATTTATTTGAGCATTATTTTCAATGAAATTTAAAAGTTTACCCTGATTATAAGGTACTAATATTTTAGCATCAAACATTCTTGGCTTTATTTTTTCAACAATATAATTCAATAACTCATCATGATTGATTTCTAACTTATTAGAAAATTTCATATTTTCTACGCCACTTAATACAGTATTTTCATCATCATATTTATCATATTTATTTAATAAATATAGCATTGGTATATTCTCACAGTTAAGGGACGCAATAACTGAGTTAGTTACGTTTAATTGTTCTTCAAAATATTGTGAAGATATATCTACAACATGAATTAATAAATCAGCATGTTTTATTTCTTCTAATGTTTGTCTAAAAGAAGAAACAAGGTGATGCGGCAATTTTGAAACAAATCCAATTGTATCTACTAAAATGAATGTTTGTTTTTTATATTCTATTTTTCTATTAAATGTTTGAAGAGTGGCAAATAATTCATCCTTTTCATAAACATTTTTTTCGATTACACCACTAGTAGTATTAATAATGGTATTCATTGTCGAACTTTTCCCAGCATTAGTATACCCAACTAATGCAACTATAGGCACTTCATTTCTTTTTCTTTTTTCAATTTGTTGAACTTTCATTTGTTTAATACGTTCTAATTCTTTAGTTAATCGAACTATTTCATTAGAAATATATCTTCGACTTAATTCGCTTTGTTTTTCACCAGTTCCTTTAGAACTTTGAGAACCACTTGAACCACCTTGACGAGATAATCCTCTATTCATAGAAGAAATACGAGGTAATAAATATCTATCTTGAGCAAGTTTAATTTCTAACTGTGCTTCAGTAGTTTGAGCCCTTTGTTCAAATATTTGAAGTATAATATATGAACGATCCATTACTTCAATATCTAATTCAGTCGTTAAATTTCTAATTTGTGCTGGAGTTAATTCGTCATTAAATATTACTACATTGGCATCATAACTATTTATAGCCATTTTAATCTCATCCACTTTACCTTTACCAACATAAGTTGCTGGATTAGGTTTATCTAATTTTTGTGTTATTGCATCATAAACTCTAATATCTAAGCTTGATACTAAGCTTTCAAGTTCATCCATACTATACTTTATATCATATGTTAAATCAGGGGTTATCAGCCCTACAATTATCGCTTTATCCATTTTAATCACCATGAATAGTATATCACATTTTAGCGAAAAAATAATTGTATGTTGCTTATAATTTAAACATATAATATATAGACATAAAAAAGGAGGATACCACTGATGATCGAAGAGCTAAGCCATCGTGCAGCCAAAATAATAGAAAGAACAAAACAGTTATCAAAGGAAAATGATATAGCAACTACAGGAAGCGAATATTTACTTTTAGCAATGTATGAGGTTGAAGATAGTTTGTGTCATTTCTTATTTGATGAATATGATGTGACTAAAGAAGAATTAGAGGAAAAGACCAATCAAGTAATTAGTTTGAGGTATAAAACTACTGAATTTAATCAAACATTAGAAACATTATTTAAAGAAGCAAAAATACTTGCGAGTGATAATAAAATTTCAGACGAACATCTTTTCATGGCAATACTTTTAAACCCAACTATAATTGCCTCAAAAATTCTTATTTCTTTAGGGCTGGATATTGAAGATTTAATTACGGATGTAAAAGAAATTTATGATTTTAAAAAAGAACCAAGTTATATGGAATATGCTAAAAATTTAACGGAATTAGCTAAAAGAAATGAATTAGCAGTTTTCGTAAAAAGAGATTATTATTTAGAAAGAATCAATGTAATTCTCCATAGAAAATATAAAAATAATCCATTGTTGATTGGAAATGCAGGAGTTGGAAAAACAGCATTAATTGAAGGGTACACTATGAAACTGCTAGAAGAAAAAAGTGATTTAGAAGTAATTTCACTAAATTTAACTTCAATGCTTGCAGGTACAAAATATCGTGGTGATTTTGAACAAAGATTTGATACCTTTATAAAAAGTATCACTGGTAAAAAAAATATAATTCTCTTTATTGATGAAATTCATACCATTATGGGTGCTGGAACAACTGAGGGAAATTTAGATGTTGCCAACATGTTAAAACCATTTTTAGCGCGTGCAGATATTAAACTAATTGGGGCGACAACGATAGAAGAATACCATAAAACAATAGAAAAAGATAAAGCTTTATCACGAAGATTTCAAACAGTATTTATTAAAGAACCAACTATTGATGAAACAATCCATATTTTAAATGGAATAAAAAATAGCTATAGTGAATTTCATAATGTTAATATAAGTGATGAAGATTTAGTTTATTTAATTGAAGAATCCAATAGAAGAATTCAAAAACGTTCACGTCCGGATAAATGTATTGATATTTTAGATGAT
The DNA here is from genome assembly GCA_031549865.1 of Anaeroplasmataceae bacterium. Taxonomy (GTDB): domain Bacteria; phylum Bacillota_I; class Bacilli_A; order Acholeplasmatales; family Anaeroplasmataceae; genus JAVBPE01. Next base: position 163,414 of record JAVBPE010000002.1, read on the forward strand.
GTAATGGCTAAAAATAGCATATCTAAGGCAAAAACTATAACTAAGGAAGATATAGACAATGCCATCTTTAATTCAATAGGGGTTGTAAAAAATGCTTTAAATACTCCATTAAAATATGAATTTTTAAATAAATATTTTTGGTTATATGATTCAAATTTAATAAGTAATAATATTTTATTAAAAGTAAAATATAAAGGAAATGAAACGGGTTTAAATGATTTTTTAGATGAAGTCAAAATGTCTTTTGGCATTAGTGATGAAATGATATTAGATATTGATTTCACTTCATATAAGGATCAATTTATGTTAACAAGTTTGATCGGAAGTCCTCCAGGATATGTTGGGCATGAAGATTCAGGTATCTTAGCAAAACATATTAATTCATACCCACTATCTGTTATTGTACTTGAGCATTTTGAACAAGCGCATTTATCAATATCATCTTTTATTAAACGAATGATAAAAAAAGGAAATTTTTATGATCAACAAGGACGTTTTATTTCTTGTAAAAATACAATTTTTGTATTTTGGGATAATAGAATTCAAAAAAATTTAGGATTTTCAAAAACAAGTAAAGATAATGATGATGAATTCTATGATGAAGTAATAGATAATCAGGAAAATAAAACAATTAATTTAGAAAATTTATATAAAAAATCTTTAGAGAAATATGCTATTGAAGCATCATTTGAATTTGAAATAAATAGTGATAATAAAAAAGATGTGGATAACTATTTATATAAATTTATTAAAACAAGCAAAAGTGGAAAATACAATTTTTACCTTGATGATAATAAAAAAATTTGCAATAATTAGTCAATAAAAAAGGCCAAACACTGGCTTTTTTTATTTTTCGCACATTTTTTTCCAAAAAATGGTTTTTTATTTCACATCAATTTCACAAAAGTTAAAAAACGCTTTCTTTTAGGAAATCGATGTGATATACTTAATGTATTCGAAATATCGAAGAAAAAAAATAAATTTATGTTATAATTAAAGTGTTATAAAATTGAAATTGGTGGTTTAAATGAAAGAAAACAAAATGGTTTTTAATAATGGTTTAATTTATAAGAAAAAATGGTTTGGCTACTACATAATAAAAAGAATATGTGACTTTATTTTTGCTTTTTTAGCATTAGTTTTATTATCGCCAGTATTTTTAATTGTAGCAATTGCAATAAAGATTGATAGTCGTGGACCTGTTTTTTTCAAACAAATGAGGATAGGTAAAAATGGGAAATCATTTAAAATGTATAAATTTAGAAGTATGTATAATGATGCTGAAAAAAAACTCGCTGATATTAAAAAAGAATATAATATAAGAGATGACGTTATGTTATTTAAACTTAAAAATGATCCGCGTATCACTAAAGTTGGAAAATTTTTAAGAGCCTTCTCTATAGATGAACTTCCTCAATTATTAAATATTTTAATTGGAAATATGACAATTGTTGGACCAAGACCGGCTTTGTATAAAGAATATGAAAATTATACTGATTATCAAAAAAATAGATTGCTTGTAAAGCAAGGATTAACTTGTTATTGGCAAGTGATGGGTAAAAATAATTTAACTTTTGATGAGCAAGTTGAGTTGGATATTAAATATATATGTAAAAGAAATATATTTATAGACTTTTGGTTGATTATAAGAACTATTCCAGTGGTTATTTTCGGAAAGAGTCAATAATATGATTGATATTCATTCTCACGTATTACCGAATCTTGATGATGGGTCAAAATCATTAGAAATGACACATGAAATGTTTAGGCAATATAAAAATCAAGGCATAAATAAAATTATTTGTACACCTCATCAAAATCTATTATCGAATCACTTTTTATCTAATAAAATTATTGATTCAAAGTTTAATGAAGTTTTGCCAATCGCAAAAGAATATGGATTAGACTTATATTTAGGTAGTGAAATATATTATTCAACTGAATTATTTGAAGCATTAAAAAATAATCAATTATTAACATTAAATAATTCTAAATATATTTTATTAGAATTTTCTAGATTAAATGAAACGAATATAGAAGATATCATATACGAAATAAATTTAATGGGATATAAAGTTATTATTGCACATATTGAAAAATATTTTTATTTAAGTATAAAAGATATTTTATTAATAAAGAATAAGGGTGCTTTACTTCAAGTAAATGCCGATAGTTTCAATAATAGAAAAGAACGTAAAAAAATATTTAAATTATTAAAAAAAGAAGCAATAGATTTTATTGCAACAGATGCTCATAACGATATATCTAGAAACGTTTCGATTGATTATGTAAAAAAAATAATTAATAAGAAGTTTCCAAAACAGTTTAATAAATTCTTCATTGAAGAATTATTTTAAAAAAGAAAGTAGGAAGAAAAATGCAAGCTGAAAAACAAAATTATATTACAATAGGAGATATTATATTTATTTTAAAAAAGAATTTCATTTTAATGATATCGATAGCTATAATTATTTTAGCCACAGGAACGGTGTATACCTTTGGAGTTGTAACACCCGATTATAGAGCATCATCCACAGTCGTAGTAGCAATTAAATCTTCTGGGACATCATCAAATGAAGATGTCAACTATTTAGATAGTTTAAGAGTGGTAGCTACCGTTTCTCAATTATGTAAGGAAGATATAGTATTAGCGCCGGTAGCTGCCAAATATTCAAAATATTCAATTGGCCAAATTAGATCAATGATTTCTGTTTCAAGCAGCAATTCATCTTATTTGATTAAAATTGTAGGTATTTCAGAAGATAAAGAAAATATTGCGAAAATTGTTGATGGTGTAGTAGAAAGTTTAATTACTCAATGTTCTGATGAAAAAAATACAGCACTATATGAACTAATTGGAACATCACTACAACCCACAAGTAAGGCTCAAGATTTAGGCGCGTCATATAACTCTCCAAATAAAACAATGTATGTCGCTATTTTTTTATTAATTGGAATAATAGTTGCTTTAGGTGTTGTATTAGTAAAAGAATTATTCTCTAATACTTTTAAAAATAAAAAAGATGTTGAGTCTACAGTCGGAGATAAAATAACAGGAATTTTTGTTGATAAAATTAAGAAAAAAGATGCGAACAAAAAAGAAGAATTTGTCATAATGGAAAATTCTATAGATATTGAATCCTATAATAAGCTTTTAGCAAATATTAAATATTCATCTTTTGATAAAGAACAAAAAGTAATAATGGTTACTTCAAGTGTAATGAATGAATTAAAGAGTACTATTTGCGCCAATTTAGCTTTGTGCATGGCTAAAAATAATAAGAAAGTTATTGTTTTAGATTTAGATTTAAGAAAACCAGTAATGTACAAATACTTTAATTTATCAAAGATTAATGGTTTGGTAGAATATGCAAGTAAAGAAATAGAATTAAAATCTATGATTAAAAATACGGGTTATGGTGTTGATGTAATTACATCGGGGGATAATTTAATAAATCCTGTTGTTATGCTAGAATCTGATATATTAAAAAATTTAATTCTTGAACTTAAAGAAATGTATGATTATGTTTTAATTGATACTCCCCCTGTTGGTGTTTGTTCAGATTCATTAATAGTTTCTAAACTAGTTGACGGAGTTTTATTTAATATCGCGATGAATTCAACAAAAAAATCGCATGTAAAAGATGCATTGCAATCCTTAAATAATGTTAAAGCTAATTTAATTGGAGTTAATTTAACGAAATACAATTTTAAAGGCGATAGTGCAGGGTATAACTATAATTATAATAGCAATTATGGCTATAGTGAAAAAAATAGCAATGAATCATCAAAAAAATTTCTAAAAAATAAATAAGCAATATACTTTGTTTATATTTAGAAAGGAAGAAAAACGTGGAAAACAATAAGCCACTTAGAGTTGCTCAAATAATTTGTCAATGTGTTAATGGTGGTGTAGAAGCATGTATAATGAATTACTACAAGCATATTGATAAAACTAAAATTCAATTTGATTTTTTTGTGGATAATACTTCAAAAATTATAAATAAAGATGAAATTATTAAAATGGGTGGAAAAATTATAATTGTTCCTCCATATAAAAAAATTTTTAAATTTATCATTTTCTTAAAAAAAGAACTTAAAAATTATGATATTGTTCATTCTAATATAAATGCTTTAAGTGTTTTTCCATTATATGCAGCGAAAAAAGCTAAAGTAAAAATTAGAATTGCTCATTCACATTCAACCACAAATAAGAAAGAATTTAGAAGAAATTTAGTGAAAAATTTCTTGCGCCTTTTCTCTAAAAAATATGCAACAAATTATTTTGCTTGTTCAAAAGAAGCTGGAGAATGGTTATTTGGTAAAAAAACCCTAAATAAGGGTGAAATAACGATTGTTAATAACGCAATTGATATAGAAAAATTTAAATTTAATAATGAAGTAAGAGATGAATTACGAAAAGAATATAATATTTCTAATGAAATTATTATAGGTAATATAGGAAGATTCGTTTGGCAAAAGAATCAATTATTCTTGTTAGATGTATTTAGTCAATATACTAAACAAAATCCTAATTCATACTTATTGTTAATTGGGGATGGACCTCTTTATGGTGATTTAATTAAAAAAGCTAGAAATTTAAATATTATTGAAAAAATAATTTTTGCCGGGACAGATAAAGAAGTTTCTAAATTTTATAGTATGATGGATATTTTTGTTTTTCCATCATTATATGAAGGTTTTGGAATGGTAATGCTAGAAGCACAAGCCTCAGGTTTAGCATGCATCGCATCTAATGGTGTACCAAAAATTGTAAAAAATTTAGATTCAACAATTTTTTTGGATTTAATAAATGATGCGAAATTTTGGGCTGATGAATTATATAAAGTCAATCTTAATTCTGATCGCAATTTATTATACGTAAAAAATTCTTTATATGATATTAAAAAAGAAGCGATAAAATTAGAACAAATCTATTTTGATATTCTTAAGATATAGAAAGGAGATATATGGAAAAAACAAAAAACAAATTTGAAACATTTATTTTACAAAGGATTCAAAAATATAATCATAAATCTTATTGGAAAAAAAGAGAATATATAATTAATCCAAATAAAAAAAACAAACCTAAAAAATTAATTTTTCTTTTAAAGATAAAAAAAATAGATGCTTTTCACCACTGTTCGTTTGGAACAAATATTAATAGTGGTGCCAAATTTGAAACTCCACCAGTTTTACCACATGGGCCAGGTGGTATATATATCTCTCATGAAAGTACTATTGGTAGAAATGTTGTAATATATCAACAAGTAACTATAGGTTCAAAAATTGATGGCGGATTAGCAGCTACTATAGGTGACAATGTTAAAATATATCCAAAAGTCACTATTGTTGGAGATATTAAAATCGGAAATAATGTAATTATAGGACCAAATTCTGTTGTAATTAACGATATAAAAGATAACTGCGTTGTATCAGGAATTCCAGCATCTATAATAAAAGAATTGGGTGGTGCTGATGATGAGATTTAAATACTTTGAAAGTTTAAATGATTTTTTAATAACATTATTTATATTATTATGTTTTGCTTTTCCAAAAGCTGGTGCTGTTGTTGGGGATACAACTATTACAGTGCAAGAAATAGTTTTTCTATTATTATTGATTATAAATTTTAAAAAAATAAAAGAATTGATTTATAAAGATAAAAAAGTTTTTGGATTTGTTATTGTATTAATATTCTTTTCGATTATAATTTTTTTATTAAATATTCCTAATTTTTCCCTATTTTGGATATTATCAACTGTTGTTTTTGTTGTTTCACCTTTAGGGTATTATCTATGTGATAATATAAATATTAACAAAATAAATAAAATTTTATGTTTTTCAATTTTAATTACTTGCTTATTTGCGATAATCCAATATATTTTTGGAATAGAAGAAACGAAAATACCAGGTCTTACTATTGCTTTTGGTGATTCATATTCTTCAAAACCAATAGGCTGGACTAGTGAAGGTACAGCAATAAAAATACCATCAACATACCAAAATGGAAATGGTTTTGGATTGTTTTTATCATTAACAATTCCTTATTTAATAGCCAATAGATTTAAACAAAGAAAATGGCAAATTTTAAAATATATAGCCGTTGTACTCGGTTTTTTTGGATTATTTTTAGCGGGTTCAAGAACAGCTGTAATAAGTTTCTTATTAGCATCTATTGTAATTGCAATATTTAATCTTCATAAAATTCAAAATTTTAAAATAAGAAAAAATTTTTTAGTATTATTTTATATTTTAATAATAGCAGCTATAATTGCTATAACTATAAATTGGGATTATATTTATTCAAGATTTATTTTATCACTTTTGAATGATACTTCTGGTAATGGAAGATTGCCTCAATATGAAAGATTAAAAGATACTTTTTTTGATGAATCTGTTTTAAGAAATATATTCTTTGGCATATCTTGGGATAGAGCTGTATATACAGAAGGATTTTTATGCATCTTATCTCATCATGGATTATTCGTGATGTTAATATATGTATTCTTTTTATTCTCATATCTTTTTGATCGTAATATTAGTTTCATAATAAAAATTGGATTATTAGCGACATTGATTTCATTTTCAGTAGACTCTTCATTTCATTATATGCCAGGAGTTATAAACTATTTTATAATTGTTTATTGTGCTAAAAAAGTGTCTCTTGATCAACATAAAGAAGGAGTTGCATTAGAGTATGCCCAATAATTTAAATATAGCCATTATAACAACAGGATATTTGCCGATTCCACCTTCTAAAGGTGGTGCTGTTGAAGCACTTTGCTTTAATTTTATTAATAAAAATGAAATATATAAAAAAACTAATTTATATTGTTTCTCTATCCATGATAAAGAAGCTTTTTTAAAATCAAAAGAATATAAATTTTGTAAATTTATCTTTATTAAATCATCATTTATGAGTAAAATTTTTGATAAACTAATCTATTTTTTTGCAAAATATATTTTTAGAAAAAAAAAGGTTAGTTCATATCGTCATATATTATCTAGGTTATCATATTTAAGAAAAGTGAGTAAATATATAAAAAGAAATAATTTTGATAAACTTATTTTAGAAAATCATTTTACGGAATATTTATGTTTAAAATGGAACAAAAATTATCTTAAGTATAAAGATAATTATTACTATCATTGTCATAATGTCCCATCAGGTGCCTATGGTTGTGAGGATATAATTAAAAATACTAAAAAATTTATTTGTGTAAGCGATTATATAAAAAGAGAAATAAGTGAATATTTTAAAATAGCTGACGATGATAAATTTTTTATTTTAAAAAATGCTGTTGATGAAAAAAAATTCTTAAAATTAGATAAAAGTGAAGAGATTTTAAATAAATATAGTTTAAGTAAAAATGATAAAATAGTAATGTTTACAGGAAGATTAAGTGAAGAAAAAGGTATAATCGAATTATTAAAAGCAACTCAAATCGCAAAAAATGATTTTAAACTTATAATAATTGGATCAACTTTTTATGGTGTTAAAGTAAAAAGTCAATTTGAAAATTTATTGAATAAAGAAATAGCTTTATTAAGTGATAAAGTTATCTTTACGGGATATATTCCTTATGATGAGATATCTAAATATTATTCTATAGCTGATATTATGGTATTACCAGCTATATGGGATGATCCAGCTCCGTTAACTATTATTGAAAGTTTGAAATGCGGTATACCTTTAATAACAACTAATTCTGGTGGAATTCCACAGTATGCATCTACTTCAGCAATTATATTAAATAGAGATATGGATTTAATTAAAAATATTGCATCTAAAATTGATTATTTATTAGATAATCCTAAAATTTGTGAAGATATGTCTAGTAAAGCAATATCTATAACTAAAGATTTAAATTTAAATAATTATTATTTTGATCTGATTAATTGTCTAATTGAAGATTAATTTTAAGATAACTGGAAGGTAAAATGAAAAATAAAAAAATAAGTGTTATTGTCCCAATATATAATATGGAATTATATCTTGAGCAATCTTTAAATAGTATAATCAAAAATGATTATCTTGATTTAGAAATCATTCTTATTAATGATGGTTCAACAGATAGTAGTTATGAGATATGTTTAAAATATAAAGAGATTGATAATAGAATTCAAATAATTAATAAAAAAAATGGTGGTGTATCATCAGCAAGAAATGCTGGGTTAGATATAGCAACAGGGGAATATATAAGTTTTATTGATCCAGATGATTTTATTGAAAATAATTTTTTTTCATTTCATATGAAAAATATGCAAGAAAATAATGCTGATATTAGCATTTGTGGAAGATATATCTATTATGATGATAAAAAGAGTTCACGTTTTCCCACAAATGCTATGTTTTTAAGTTTAAGTAGTGAAGAAGCAATAAATTGCATGAATTTAAGATGTTTCGGTTATTTTGATTCAGCTCCATGGGACAAGATATATCAAAGAGAATTATTTAATGAAATAAGATTTCCTTTAAATAAATTAAGTGAAGACTGGTTTATTATGCATGAATTATTTGAACTGGCTAATAAAATTGTCTTTAATTCAACTCCACTATATTATTATAGGCAAAGGCAAGGAAGCTTGACTCGTAATAGAAAAGTGAATTTTGATGCTATAGAAGCAAGTGATAATGTGTTAATGTTTGTTAAAGAAAAATATCCTCATTCTATAGATCAAGCTTTAATATCATGTTTATATGCGCTATTAGGAGTGTACAATCACATTTTTTTAAGAAAAGAATATAAAAAAGAAACAAAAGAAATAATAATTAAATTTAAAAAATATTATAAACAAATAAGAAATAAAAAATATATGTTTGGTATTAGAAAACATCAAATAAAATTATTTATTTATTTTAGATTTTTATATAATTTGTATATTAAAATATTTGTGCTATAATGACATCAAATTTTAAGGAAAGGATTAATATATGTTAATAAAAAAAATAATGCTTTTTTTGAAATACGGCTATAAAAGTAATTCCAAAAGTTTTATTAAATATTTGCGTAAACGGGATATAACTATTGGGAATAATACGAAATTTCATTCTCCTTGGACTATATCAGTAGATATGCAAAGACCCTGGATGATTGAATTTGGTTCTAATGTTGTAATAGGTTCACATACAAGTTTTTTACAACACGGATATGATTGGGCAGTTTTACAAAAAAAATATGGGGTTGTCTTAGGATCTGCCGGTCAAATCAAAATCGGAAATAATGTTTTTATTGGGACACATTCTACATTTTTAAAGGGTGTTACAATAGGTGATGATATAATAATTGGGGCAAATAGTTTAGTAAATAAAAATTGCCTAATGAGTGGAGTATATGCTGGGAATCCCGTTAAATATATTTGTTCATTAGACGAATATTTGAAAAAAAGAATGGATTTACAGTTAACAGAGGCAGTAGATGTTGCCAAGAATTATTATATAAAATATAAGGTTATCCCACCTATCGAAATTTTTAGAGAGTTTTTTTGGCTTTTTGAAAACGATTTTGGAAATATAAATGTTGAATTTAAAAAAGTTTTTAATTTAGGAAATAATTTTGAAATGACATTTTCAAAATTTAAGCAAAATCAACCTCAATTTAAAAATTACAATGAATTTATTGAATATGCTTTAAAGGAAGAATTATTGTGAACGAAACTGATATTATAGAAAATGCCCCTAAAAAAGAAAAAAATAAATTAAAATCAAATTTAGCCTATCAGATAATCTATCAAGTATTCTCCATTTTAGTTCCTTTAATTACTACGCCATATATTTCGCGTATTTTAGGACCAACTAACATTGGAATTTATTCATTTAATTTTTCAATAAATAAATATTTTTGTTTATTTGTTGCTTTAGGTATTAGTACATATGGTGCTAGATTAGTTGCACTTAAATCCGATAAACAAGATGATTTAAATAAATCAGTTTCTAGTTTATTAATATTACATTTTATTATAGGAATTATTGTATTAATAATATATTATTTGTATTGTTTTTTGTTTGTTAAGACAGATACTAGTATTGCTTATATTATTGGACTTATTTCAATTGCAACTTTGTTTGATATTAGTTGGATTTATTTTGGATTAGAAAAATTTAAGACAACTATAATAAGAAACTTTATTATTAAAGTAATAAATGTATTATTGATTTTTTTATTAGTACAAAAAGAAACAGATTTAGTCATGTATACTTTTATAATGAGTTTTGGAGTTTTACTTGGACAAGGTGTGTTATGGATTAATTTAAAAAAACATATCACTTTTGTAAAGCCACAAAAAAAGGAAATTCTAATACATATAAAACCTTTATTAGTTCTTTTTATTCCTGTAATAGCTGTTAATTTATATAAGTATATAGATAAAATAATGTTAGGTGTTTATTTAGATAAAGCAAGCGTAGGTTTTTATGAACAAAGTGAAAAAGTAACAGACATTCCTCTTACAATAATTACCGCATTTGGAGCTGTCATGTTGCCAAGGACAACTTATTTATTTAAGAATAATCAAAAAGAACTTGCTCAAAAATATTTTAGAAAAACAATTTTAATAGTAGCAATTTTAGTTTTTGCCATAGCATTTGGCATAACTGCAGTTGCTCCATTGTTTGTCCCGTTATTTTTTGGTAATGGATATGAAGTATGTATCGATATTTTGCCTATTCTATCTATATCAATTATTTTTGCTGGATTTTCCAATGTAATAAGAACACAGGTTTTGATTCCTAAGGGAAAAGATTTTCAATATTGTATGTTCTTAATTGTTGGAGCCTTATTTAATTTTATTGGTAATTTAATTTTAATTCCTCTAATTGGTTTATATGGGGCAGTTTACTCAACATTATTAGTGGAATTCTTAATATTTATTCAATATGCAATAAGTTCTAATAAAGATTCTAAATCTGTTAAATGTTTATTAAGAGTAATTCCATTTCTTATTTTTGCAGCATTGATGTATCTTTTAATTAAACTCATTAGTCCATTCTTTGAATCAGAATGGTTTGATTTATTTGTTTTAATTATGATTGGTGGAAGCTTTTATTTATTTTTATCAGGCGTTTATTTATTGATATTTGAACGAGATTTTGTAAAAAACTTACCAATAATAAATAAATTTAATAAAAAATTAAAGAAAAATTCTAAATTAACAGAATAAATATCGAGGTATATTAAAATGGATTATAAAGAAAAAATTATTGAAACTGAATTGAAAATTTTAGATATATTTGTCTCTTTTTGCAAAAAAAATGATTTAACATATTTTTTATATGGTGGAACCTTATTAGGCGCGGCAAGACACAAAGGTATGATTCCATGGGATGATGATATAGATATATCAATGCCAAGAACGGATTTTAATAAATTATTAGAACTTTCACATTTGTTCCCTGATAATGTTTATTTAGATTATTATACAACAAATAAATTATACTGGCTTCCTTTTGCTAAAATTCGATTAAAAAATACTATTTATTTAGAATCATTTTTGAAAGACTCAAAAATGAATTCTGAATTTTGGATAGATATATTCCCTTTAGATTATTGTAATGATGATCTCAATATTGCTAAAATAAAAAAAGAAAAAATTTGGAGATATTCAAATTTATTAGCTTTGAAAGCCCATGTACAAAGTCAAAAAAAAGAGAATTTAAAAAGAAGTTTTTTAAAAATGTTAATTATTTTTATACCAAGAAAGTTAATAATTTCATTAAGAAATAAATATTTTAAGAATAATGATTCAACTAATTATTATATGAATTATGGAAGTAAATATAAAGTTGAAAAGCAGTTGCACTTAATTGATGAGTACTATCCTGCATCAACAATAATATTTGAAGGTAAAAAATATAATTGCCCTAAGAATATTGATTATGTTTTAAAAAAAATATATGGGAATGATTATATGGAATTACCACCTTTAGAGAAAAGAGTTAACCATAATCCTAGTTATATTAAATTTGAAGATGGAGAAGTTGTAGATTTTTATAAAGATACAAGTAAAATGATATGAAAAAAAGAATAGGTTATACAACAGGTGTTTTTGATATGTTTCATATTGGACATTTGAATATTTTAAAAAAAGCAAAGGAACAATGCGATTATTTAATTGTAGGAGTTTCGACAGATGAATGTGTTATAAATTATAAAAATAAGTCACCAATTATACCATTTGAACAAAGGTTTGCTATAGTTGAAGCAATTAAATATGTTGATAAGGTAGTTGCCCAAGAATCAATGGACAAAATGCTTGCTTGGGAACAATATCATTTCAATGTTATTTTTCATGGTAATGATTGGAAAGATAGTTCTATGTATATTGATTTAGAAAAAAGATTAAAAACTGTAGGGGTTGATTTTGTTTATTTTGACTATACAGCAGGCATATCATCGACTCTTTTAAGGGAAAAAAATAATAAATAGAAATATATAAGATGCACTGTATGGGATATATTAATAACTAAGAGATTTATAAAATTGCTAAATCAAAAACGAATTGATAAAAAGAATCAATTTTTAAATTTATTTGAAAAATAATGTATGATTTTTGACATGAGAGGTATGTATGATAATAGAAGTACAAAAATGTACGGGATGTGCGTTATGTGTAAGTATTTGTCCTAAGAAATGCATAGAGTTTGTTGAACAAAATGAGCATTTCTTTTTTCCAAAAATAGATGAAGAGAAGTGTATTAATTGTAATAAATGTACGGAAAAATGCCCTGTTTTAAATCAACCTCACTTAAATAATCGTAATACCAAAGTTTACTCTGCTTTTTCTAAAGATGATAATGTTTTAAAAAAAGGTTCTTCAGGTAGTATATTTTATCAGTTAGGTCATGAAATTATAAAAGAGGGTGGTGTTGTATATGGCGCTGCCTTTAATGAAAAAAATGAATTATTTCATATTGGTGTAGAAAATATTTTGGATTTGAATAAATTATGTAAATCTAAATATTTACAATCAAATTGCAATGGAATTTATGAAAAAGTAAAAAAAGATTTAAATAATAATAAAAAAGTATTGTTTTGCGGGACACCATGCCAAATAGCAGGCGTAAAAAATTATTTAGATGAAGATTATCCAAACTTAATATTAGTAGACTTTATATGCCATGGAGTTCCTAATCAATGGATATTTAATCAAACATTAAATCAGTTAAAAATAAAATATAAAAAAGAAGTTAAGACGTATACATTTAGATATAAAAGTGATAAAAATATATCAAACCATTATTGCAAATATGAATTTGAGAAAAACGATAAAACTAATATAATTATTAAAGATTATAGAAAAGATTTATATTATTCAATTTTTAAAAAATATATTGCATTTAGAGAATCGTGCTACACTTGCGGATTCGCAACTAAAAACAGAATATCTGATATAACTCTTGGTGATTTTTGGGGGATTGAAAAATATGATAAGACAATAAAAGTTAATAAAGGTGTATCAATGATTTCAATTCATACTATTAAAGGAAACATCTACTTTGATTTAATAAAAGATAATAATATAGTAAAAGAATATAATGAAAAAATTGCTATTGATAATAATCATTCTTATGATAAAGGAACTAAAAGGCCTGAATAGCGGAACGATATTTATACTGATTTTGAAATTTGTAGTCCAAAAGAATTAATAAAAAAATATAGATATTCATATCCACACATCAAAATGATAATGAAACGTGTTTTAAAAAAATTAAATATTTTATAAAATAAAGCTAAATCAAGAAATATTAAAGAATTTAAGTAATATTAATACTAAATTCTTTTTTTACTTTTGAAAATCAATAAAAGGTGATAAAATATAAGCATATTCTAAATAATAAATAGGAATAATTGATATATAATAAAGCTAATTATGTTTATAACTTTATTATGGGAAAATAGGTGATTATATGTTTGAACAAATTAAACAATTTTTTGATGATAATTTAATAGCTAGAATCGCAATAGACGGCTTCTTATTTGTTATTGTTGTTATTTTTATTTTAAGGTTTGTTTTAAGAAATAAAAAAGCTATTATTATATTAACTACAAATATAATTATTGTAGTTATGGCATTAATTGCTATTAAATTAGAATTAGATATTTCTAAACCAGTATATGAATATTTATTAATATTATTAGGTTTTGCGGATTTAATATTAGTGGGTCCTGAAATATCTAAAGCAATAGATTCAAATTTTAAAGCTGAAAATAAAAGTGAAGTTGCTTCTTCATCAAATGATGCTACTAAATCGGCAATAATTGATGCAGTTATGTTTTTAGCAAGTAGAAAAATAGGTGCCTTAATTACAATTGAAAAACATCATTCATTAGATCAATATGCTGAAAAAGCAATACAATTAAATTCTGATGTTTCAAAAGAATTATTGATTAATATCTTTTCTCCACTTACTCCGCTTCATGATGGAGCGGTTATTATAAGAGGAAATAAAATTCGTTGTGCTGGTGCTTATTATGTTTTAACTCAACATGAAGATTTAGATAAAACAACAGGTTCAAGACATAGAGCTGGTATTGGAATAAGTGAAGTTACAGACTCGCTTACGATAATTGTCAGTGAAGAAACAGGTAATATTTCTATTGCGACTGAAGGATTTATGCTTAAAATTTCAGATAGACAAAAATTATTTGAATATTTAGAAATGTTTTTGAAGTAGGAGGCTATTATGGGAATCTTAAAAAAAATATTTAATGGAATTTTTAATCCAATGTCATCACTTTTTAATATCAAATGGACAGACTCAGTTGCGAGATTTTTTAAAAAGCATTCTTATTTAATTTTTGTCATGGGTTTTATCGTTATGGCAGCCGTTATCTTAATTGTGTATAGAACAAAAATATTTAATTAGTAGGTGAATATATGCTTCAGCATCCTATATACACTCTTATCCTAAGTGTTTTTTTAGTGGTAATTGTTATTAAACAATGTATTATTAATCGTAGTTTATTAAAGGTAAGATTGATGTTATCATTCATACTTGTTTTTGTATTGGCATTTTTATCTATTTTTTATGATGAAATGATTCAAAAAGAAAATACAAAAAACATTATGATTTATGGAGTTTTATCTTGTGAAATAATAATTGGTTTATATTTCATTTTTAGTGTCAAAGCATCTTTATCAAAACAAAATTATGAACAAGAAATTTTATCTAGTTTTGATGAAACAAAGATTGTTATTTTATTAGATAAAAAAGATCGTATTAAGCACATTTCTGATTTATTTTGTAAAGAATTAAATCAACCAAAAGAAAATTTAATTGGTTACAAATTTATAGATATTTTTAATGAATGTTTTGATATTATCTCATATAATGGAGAATCAATATCTAAAAAAGATTTTACAGTATATTATAGCGATTATATAAACAGAGCTAAAGAAGGCGACAAAGACCAAGTAGAATACATTTTATATAATCGTATTAAAGGTGAAAATTTTGCTATGCATTTAGTGGAATCACCTTTAATTGTTATGAATAAATATAATGGTAAAATAATGGTTGGAGATAAAAAAAGTGAAAAGAATTTAATTGGAATTGAAAAAGAGTTAAATACTACAAGTGATGAACTTGATGGATTACGTATGCGTTTTAGTAGCATAATTGAGCTTGCCGAAGAGGGAATATTTTTTATTGATTTAGATGATAATAGTGTATGGTGTAACGATTCGTTAGTGTTAGCTTTAAATTTAAGCGGTAATTCTTTATCGCTAGAAGAGTTTAGGCATTATATTCATTCAGAAGATTTACCTTTATATAAAAATAGAATTGATGCTTTAACTTCTAAGAATCCTGATTATGAGATAACATATCGTTATAAAACTGGGGCAGATTATAGTTTCGTTAAAGAATTTGGAAAAAGAATTTATGGAGTTAATGGATTAAATGAAATATGTGGAATTTTAAACGTTTTAAGATTAAACCATTATGAACGAACAAATATTTCTTCTCTTGATTCAATTCAAAATAAATCAGATTTATTAGCTAAAGCAACACAATACCATAATGAAGGCAAAGTATATGAAATGGTTTTATTTAGACTTGATAATATCCCAGATATTAATGAAAAAAATGGTCGTGACACAGGAAATTTATTAATGAGTGAATATATAAGACAAATAAGTCAATATTTTGTTAATGATAATCAGATTTATCGAATGAATGGTTTGGAATTTGTGGCATTAATTACAGATTTAAGAAAGATGGATGTTTTAAAGAAAAATTTAGAAAATAATGAAAAGATACTTCATACGTCTTCTAAATACGGAGCATTAGAAATCTCTTTAGAAGTCTTTATGGGAATAGCCTTTTCTAAAGACGCCCCACGGCCTGCCGATGTTTTAAAATGCGCTAATGACTGTTTAAAATTGGCTTTAAAACCCCAAATAAGCCAAAATTATGTTTATTACAGGGATTTAATGAATGACTAAGACGGAAGGAAGAATATACGCCTTAAATTTAAGGAAATCATTTAATTCAAAAGATATTTCTAAGAAAATAGTAAATAAATTAATTAATTTAGATATTTTAAAAGATTATAAACATATAGGTATTTATTATCCAATAAATAATGAAATAGATATAACGTCTCTTTTAGATATATATTCGGATAAAATGTTTTATTTGCCAGTAACTAAAGATGTTTTAGAATTTTATCCATATCATAAAGAAGATATCTTACTAAAGAAAAAATTCAATCTTTTAGAGCCCAAAGAAACAACCATAGTTTCTAAAGAAGATATTGAAGCATTTATAGTCCCTAGTGTTTGTATTAACAAAAACGGGCAACGAATTGGTTATGGCAAAGGCTATTATGATAAATATTTAGCTGACTATAAAGGAATTAAAATTGCAGTTATATATAAAGAATTAAATAATTTAGATATATTATGTAATGATTATGATTTGAAATTTGATTTTATTATTGAGGAGTGATATCTATGTTTAGCGTTATATTAGTTATGGCAGGAGTAGGAGCACGTTATGGTGCTTCTAAAAATAAAGCTTTGATAGATCTTAATTCAAAGCCATTATTTACATATCCACTAAATCAATTTATAAAATTAGGTTATGAAATTATTTTAGTTATAAATAAAGATGATTTAGAAGAAGTAAAAAAAGAAGTATCTAATAACGTTAAAATAGTATTTGGAGGAACATCTCGTCAAGAAAGTGTCTATAACGGGCTTAAAGAAGTTAAAACTAAGTTTGTGATGATTCATGATGCAGCTAGAGCTTTTATAGATATTGAAACAATAAAAAAAGTTGAAGAAAAAATAATAAAAGGTTATCAAGTATTCAGTGCAATAGAGGTTGTTGATACAATTAGAGAAATAACTACAGAGGGATTTAAAACATTGGATCGTTCTAAATTATTAGCTGTTCAAACTCCCCAAGGTGGAGAAACAGATGTATTTTTAGGTGTTCATCAAAAAGCTTGTAATGAAAATTTTATTGCAACAGATGACATTCAGCTAATAGAAAAATATAGTGATAAATTAATAGGTTATATCATTGGAAGTCAAAATAATTTTAAAGTTACATATCCAAAAGATTTATTAATTGGTGAAAAGGTGGTATTAGGAAATGATTAGAATTGGACATGCTTGGGATACTCATAAGTTAGTAAGAAATCGTCAATTAATATTGGGTGGAGTTTTAGTTGAAAGTGAATTAGGACTATTAGGTCATAGTGATGCGGATGTTGTTTTACACGCTATTGCAGAAAGTTTGCTTGGGAGTTTAGCACTTGGAGATTTGGGAACATTCTACCCTGATAATAGTGAGGATACATTAAATATGGATTCTAAAATTATTTTAAAAGAATGCTATAACAGAGTTTTAGATTTAGGATTTAGAATTGGAAATTTAGATTTAACCATTTATTCTGAATTTATAAGAATCGCACCAATTAGAGAAAAGATACAAGAATCTATCGCAAGCATATTAAATATTAAAAAGAATATGGTTTCGGTTAAAGCAACGACTTACGAAAGAATGGGATTTATAGGCCGTGGCGAAGCGATTGCTTGTGAATGTGTTTCTTTAGTTGAATCAATTAATTAACAGAATTTTTTACAAAATAAAAACGGCGAAATATAGCCGTTTTTATTATTTTTTTATAAATGATATCGAATGTTATCTTAAACATATTAAAATGCGTAAGATAAATATGAATAGGTTATTCATACTCATTTTATGTAAATGATTTCTTTTAATTCTTTTTAAACATTATTTTTATTAATAATTATTATTATTTGAAAAAGAGAAGTAGTTTCATTAATTTTTAGATTTCATTAGATATAATTCAACAATAATTTTAGTTTATTGCTTTTTGTAGATTTATAGATATTCTTCAGTTAAATCGTCATCAATACTAATTTCATATAAAGCATCAAGTGCATATTCTTCAAAGCCATTTTCTAATGCTAAGTCTCTTAAAGATATGACTCCTACAACATTTTGATTACTATCTAAAACAACTAGCCTTTTTACTTGAAAATAACCAAATAACTCAGAAGCTTCAATTACATTCATGTTTTCGTCAATCGTTATTACATTTTTGTGCATAATTTCTTTTACTTTAGAATAAACACTAATATTTCTTCCAATGCTTAATAAAGCATCACGATCGGTAAAAACTCCTTGAAGTTTATTATTATCATCTAATACTACTAAGAAGCCGATATTTTTCAAATTCATTATATTAATAGCTTCAAAGATGTTTTCGTTTTCATTAATAGTTACTGCAGGGGTTGTCATTATATTTTTTATTTTCATAAATATTTCCTTTCAATTCTTAATTAAATTTATTATGCGTTTTTATTTATTTTTTATGTATTTAAAGCATATATTTAATTGGTGATGAAAATGAATGTTAGAAAAGAATTAATTATGATTGATGAAAGAGAGTATGAGGCCTTAGAAGTAGAACTACCTAAAACAACCTTAATACTTATAAGTAGTCAAAAAGGATTTGTGATGTGTGGAGCATTAGATATTGATATTTATAATAGTCCTAAGCTATTACCACGTGAAGTATTATGTGTTAAGGCAATTGGAGTTAGGACTTTAAATGATTTAATTAATGGAGAAGTATATGATTCATCAATTGCAGCCCAAAAATTAGGTATCCATCAAGGAATGAAAATAAAAGATGCTCTTGCGATTCTTTCGTAAGAAAAAATTTTATTTTTTATTAATCTTTTTAGTTGTTTTGATTACTAAAATGACTACTGCTTATTTTGGTGAAAGTATTAAAGCATATATTAGGCAAACGGCTCAAGACTATTGTGAAGAGATAACAATCAATGCGATTAGAGAAGAAGTTATTGCAAAATTAGAAGACAATACATTTATGAAATCAAATTTTGATTCAAATGGTAAATTAACATATTCATATTTAGATACAAAATTAACTAATCAAGTATTAGTATCTACTTCAACAGCATTAATGAAGTCGATGGATCAAATAGGAAAACAAAATGATTTTGAAAAAATAAATATTCCTTTTGGCTATTTTTTTAGCCGAAATATTTTTGTGAGTAATGGAACTAAAATACCAATTAAATTAGAAGCAATTGGATCTCAAAAAACTGAAATAGTTCCTACTGTAAAAGAATATGGAATTAATAGTAGTTTAGTAGAAATAGCATTAGTTATTACTCTTGAAGTTCAAGTAATGATTCCTCTTCAAGAAGATGTATTTAAAGATGTTATTAACATTCCATTGTCCTTGGAAATAATAAATAGTGATGTTCCACATCTATATTTAGGAAATTAAGTCATTCACATGACTTTTTTCTTTTTTGAAAAATGTAAAATATGTGAAATAATTTCAAAAAATTTGATTATATGCATTTTTATGCTATAATGAATAGTGGTGATTTGAATGGTGATTAAAACTAGTAAAGGTTTTTATAGTATAGAAAAAAATAATAAAAATGCATTTAATTTAACTAATTTTGAAGAAAAATATATTGAAGAATGCTTTGACCAATATACATATATAGTAGGCGATATAAGTTCTAATATTTTACGTTTAAAAGGTTTCAATGAAGATCCTAAAAGTAAAAATTATTATGGATTTATAGATGATTATCTTGATGTATCATGTGCATTTAGATGTCCATCATTTGTTTTGAAAAGAATTAAAACAGAGGAAGAATTTAATAAATTATTATTAACTGATAAAAAAGAAGTTATTGAAGAAGAAGTCCACTTCACGGTAGGAAAAACTCCATTTGACAAAGAGAATTTGATATTAGAATCTAATCCAGCCACAAAACCAAATATTGTGATTGATATTCATCGTGTTAATGCAATTCCAAAAGGTAAATTAGCATCAGATTTACAAAAAGTTATTTTAGAAGAAAAAGAACAAAGTCAGCCTACACCAAGCGCTACATATGTTTCTTCATCGCCAAATTTTAACCCGGATAATATAAAACAAAATAATTTTAACAAGAATAAACAAAATAATAACAATAACAATAGAAATCATAAACAAAATAACAATAATAGTAACAGTAACAATAACAACAATAATAACAATAACAACAATAATAACAATAACAACAACAATAAACAAAATGTTAACCCAACAAATAACAGTAAAAATAGAAATAATAATAGTAATTTTGGAAATAATAAAAAAACATTTCCAAATAAAGGATAAAAATTATGGAAAATGAAATTATAGTAGGAAAAATAAAAAAAATTTTGGATAAAATTATTCCTTATCTTCATAGTGAAGGTGGAGATTTAGAATTCATAAAATATGAAGATGGAATCGTCTATGTAAAAATGCTAGGAGCATGTGCTGAATGTGGGATGCTTGATAGCACATTAAAAGATGGAATTGAATCATTATTAATTGAAAATGTGCCAGAAGTTATTGAAGTAAAAAATGTTTTAGATAGTATAGTAGAAATTTAAATTTAGGAGAGTTTAGATGAGCTTATTTTTAGAAGTTGATGAATTAGAAATATTTAAAAATATAATATATACACGTTCTTTACAAACTATAGTATTAAGTTTTTTATCTATGTTATCTTGCCAAATAGTAAAATGTGTTGTTATGAGTATAAAAAATAAAGAATTTATGTATAGCGCATTATTTTCAACAGGTGGAATGCCTAGTAGTCATACCTCAATTGTTGCGACACTTATTACTTCAATGGCTATGTTTCAATATACTGATACAGGGAGATTAGATTATTCTTTTGCAGTAGCATTAGTCTTTGGCTTCATCGTTATTCATGATGCAATGGGTGTAAGATTAGAAGCTTCAAAACATGCTAAAATACTTAATAAATTAGTTGAAGATGAATCTTTTGAAACAAAAAAATCGTTAGGTTATGGGAAAAAAGGCCAGCTAAAAGAATTGTTAGGGCATAAACAAATAGAAGTATTAATGGGATTTTTATATGGTGCTTTTATTGGGATATTAGGATATTTTATTATATTACATTGGTTTCCAATTTAGGAAACCTTTTTTTCGATAGTCATTTTTGTTTTTTGTAATATTATTTACTAAATTATGATATAATAAAGAAAAGTGAGGCGATTTTCATGGAAAAATATCTAAATTTAGATATATCTTTGACTAAAAATTTTTATTCTAAAGAAGAATATGATACTACTGCTAAGGAAGCCTTAAATGCATTAAAGGTTTTACGTAGCGGAGATGGTTTAGGGAATGATTTTTTAGGTTGGTTAAATCTTCCTATAAGTTATGATCATAGAGAAGTATGTAGAATCAAGCAAGCTGCAGGTAGAATTCAAGCTCAAGCTGAAGTATTACTTGTAATTGGAATTGGAGGATCATATTTAGGTGCTCGAAGTGCTATTGAAATGTTAAAGAAATATTTTAATAATACAGGTACTGAAATTATATTTGTTGGTAATCATATATCATCTACATATGTTAATGATTTAATTAAATATATAGAAAACAAAGAATTTGCGATAAATGTTATTTCAAAATCAGGAACTACTACAGAACCAGCAATAGCGTTTAGAATCTTTAAAGATATTTGCGAAAAGCGATATGGCAAAGATGGTGCTAAACAAAGGATATACGCAACAACAGATGCAAAAGTAGGGGCATTAAAATCATTAGCAAATACAGAGGGGTATGAAACATTTGTTGTACCTGATGATGTTGGGGGAAGATTTTCAGTACTTACACCTGTAGGATTACTTCCAATTGCAGCTGCTGGTATTGATATAGATGAAATGCTAAATGGTGCAAAAGAAGCATACATTCATTATTTAGAAGAAGATGTTGAAAAAAATGATGCGATGAAATATGCTTTAACAAGAAATCTTTTGTATAAAAAAGGTAAAAAAATTGAAATGCTTATCAATTATGAGCCATGTTTATCTTATTTTTCCGAATGGTGGAAACAATTATTTGGGGAATCAGAAGGTAAAAACGGTAAAGGAATATTTGTAGCAAGTGCAAGTTTTTCAACTGACCTACATTCTTTAGGACAAATGATTCAAGATGGTGAAAGAACAATATTTGAAACAGTCTTAAATGTTGATACACCACTAAGTGATATAGTTATTGAAGCAGATAAAGATAATTTAGATGGATTAAATTTCTTAAGTGGAAAAACTATGGATTATGTAAATAAAATGGCAATGAACGGAACAACTATTGCCCATGTTGATGGTGGAGTGCCTAACATAAAACTTAATATTCCAAACATTAGTGCTTATACGTATGGCTATTTAGCTTATTTTTTTGAATTTGCTTGTGGTATTTCTGCATACATGCTAGGCGTTAATCCATTTGATCAACCTGGTGTTGAAGCATATAAGAAGAATATGTTTGCTCTTCTTGGGAAACCAGGATATGAAAAGCTTAAAGAAGAATTGGAATTAAAATTAAAATAAGTCACTTAGGTGACTTTTTATAAGGAGTTATTATGTTTGAAAATTTTATGTTTGCAATAAATGCAATAGTGCCAATAATATTATTAATTGTTTTAGGCTATTTTTTAAAAAGAAAAAATATTTTTAAAGAAGATTTTTTTAGGACAGCGAATAAATTTGTTTTTAAAATAGCCCTACCATTATTATTATTTTGTAATGTATATAAAATCAAGGATATTTCATCAATTAAATATGATGTTGTAATATATTCATGTATTGTTATAGGAATTTTCTTTTTACTAGGTCTTTTAACAGTTATATTTATTCCAGATAAAAAGAAAAAAGGAGTAGTATTACAATGTATTTTTAGATCTAATTTTTCTATATTGGGATTACCTTTAGCCAAAGCTTTAGGTGGTGCAAGTGGCGAAGCAGTAGCGGCGATTATTTCGCTATTTACAATTCCGTTATTTAATATTTTAGCAGTAGTGAGTTTATCAATATATAATGATGATGAAACTAAAAAAGTTTCAGTAAAAGAAATATTATTATCTATTATAAAAAATCCTTTAATTATTGGTGTATGTGCAGGACTTGTATGTCTAATTGTACGTTCATTTATTCCAGTTAATGATTTAGGTATAAAAGTATTTACAATCGAAAAAGATTTATATTTCTTATATAAAGCAGTATCAGATATTGCTTCAATTGCCTCACCACTTGCGTTAATTGTTTTAGGCGGACTATTTGAATTTAATGCTGTAAAATCATTAATTAAAGAAATATCAATTGCAACTATTTGGCGTATAGTTCTTGCCCCAGTTCTTGGATTAGTAGGGGCAGTATTATTATCTAGATATACTAATTTAGTGGATTTTAAAGCGGCAGAATATACGGTTTTAATTGCTTTATTTGGATCACCAGTTGCAGTATCATCTGCAATCATGGCCTCTGAAATGGGGTCTGATGAGCAGCTTGCAGGGCAATTAGTCGTGTGGACAAGCATTTTAAGTGTTATAACTTTATTCATATTTATTCTTATATTTAGAAATTGTGGATTAATATAGGTGGGTTATGGAAGAAAATAAAGAACATAAACGTCGAGTTCGATATAACGGAACGCATCCAAAAAAATTTAATGAAAAATATAAAGAATTAAATCCGGATAAATATCAAGATACTATTCTTAAAGTTATTCAAAAAGGCAGTACACCTGCGGGAATGCATATATCAATTTGCGTTAAAGAAATCCTAGATTTTTTAAAGATAAAACCTGGTGAAAAAGGGCTTGATGCAACTTTAGGGTATGGCGGCCATACAAAAGAAATGCTTAATTGTTTAGAAGGAAAAGGCCATATTTATGCTTTGGATATAGATCCGATTGAGAGTTTAAAAACTAAAGAAAGATTAAATAATTTAGGTTATAATGATGAAATTTTAACTATCATTAATACAAATTTTGAAAATATTGATCAAATTAGTGAGCAATATGGTTTATTCGATTTTGTATTAGCCGATCTTGGTATTTCATCAATGCAAGTAGATAATCCAAGCCGAGGCTTTTCTTATAAAAAAGATGGTCCTTTGGATTTGAGATTAAATCCATATATAGGTGTAAGTGCAAGCACTCGTTTAAAAGAGTTAGATTATGATGAAATAGTTGGAATGCTAATAGATAATTCTGATGAACCTTATGCCTCTGTTATTGCCAAAAGAATTATAAAGCATTACGAAGATGGGTTAGATATTCTAACTACAACGGACCTTAAAAATGTAATTGAAGATGCTTTAGCACCTCTTAACTTAAGTGAGAAGAAAGAAGTAATAAAGAAATCTTGCCAACGTACTTTTCAAGCTTTAAGAATTGATGTTAATAGAGAATATGAAGTATTATTTAATTTTTTAGAAAAATTGCCTAATATTTTAGCGCCTAATGGAAGAGTTGCCATATTAACTTTTCATTCTGGTGAGGATAGACTTGTGAAAAAAGCTTTTCAACATTTTTACCGAAGTGGAATATATAGTGATATAGCAAAGGAAGTTATAACTCCTTCAATTGAAGAATGTAATATGAACCCTCGTGCACGCTCTACAAAGATGCGTTGGGCTATAAAAAAATAACTCTCTTTATAGAGAGTTTTATTTTTCATTAATGTATTGCTATAACGGACACAATGCTGAAATTTGTCATAATACTTCATTTTTATTTTAAATACAAGGTGAAAAAAGTTTTTCATTATTAATCATTTTAATGAAAAATGATGAAATATATAACAAAAAATAAATTAATTTTATAAGCATTTACTTACCCTTTTTAATTTGTTATTATCTTAATAATTATTAATTCAATTTATTGTAATTAACTTTGGGAGGCTTTTTATTATGCGCGATGTTTTTATTATAAAAAAGGATGGAACTAAAGAAAGTTTTCAACCAATAAAAATTAAAAAGGCAGTTACTAAGTCAGCGAGTCGTGTACTTGTTAATTTTACAGATACTGATTTAGAAAATATTGTTAATACAGTAATAAAAGCCATTGATGACAAGCAATTAACGGAAATTACTATTTTACAAATGCATAATATGGTTGAAGGAGCTTTAGAGGTTACTTTTCCTTTGGTTGCAAAAAGTTATAGAGATTATAGAAACTACAAACAAGACTTTGTAAAAATGCTTGATGATGTATATGTAAAGAGTCAATCTATTATGTATATTGGTGATAAAGAAAATAGTAATACTGATAGTGCTTTAGTTTCAACGAAAAGAAGTTTAATTTTTAATCAACTTAATAAAGAACTTTATAAAAAATTCTTTTTAAATGTCGATGAATTGCAAGCTATAAATGATGGATATATTTATATTCATGATATGTGCGCTAGAAGAGATACGATGAATTGTTGCTTATTTGATATTAAGAATGTCTTAAAAGATGGTTTTGAAATGGGTAATCTTTGGTATAATGAGCCTAAATCACTTGATGTCGCTTTTGATGTAATTGGAGACGTTGTTTTATCTACCGCTGCTCAACAATACGGCGGGTTCACTTTACCATCAATAGATTTAGTTTTAGATAAATACGCAGAACTTTCTTATGCCAATTATTTAAAAAAATATATAGATTTAGGTGTTGACTTAATATCTGCAGAAAAAGTTGCTATGGAAGATGTTAGAACTGATTTCCAAAAAGGTTATCAAGGCTTAGAATATAAATTTAATACAATCGGATCAAGTAGAGGGGATTATCCTTTTATTACAGTTACCTTTGGAACAGGTACTACTAGATTTGCTAAAATGGCTTCTATTGAATGTTTAAAAGTAAGAAGAATTGGACAAGGAAAGCCAGGGCGTAAACGTCCAGTATTATTTCCAAAACTTGTTTTCTTATTTGATGAAAATCTTCATGGTAAAGGTTGTATTAATGAAGATGTATTTGAAGAAGGAATTCTATGTTCAAGTAAGACAATGTACCCTGATTGGCTAAGTTTAACAGGCGAAGGTTATATTGCTTCAATGTATAAAAAATATGGTAAAATCATTTCTCCAATGGGATGTCGTGCATTTTTATCACCATGGTATGAAAGAGGCGGGATGAATCCAGCTGATGAGGATGATATGCCAGTATTTGAAGGCCGCTTTAATATTGGAGCTATTAGTCTTCATTTACCAATGATTTTAGCTAAAGCCCAACAAGAAAGCAAAGATTTTTATGAAGTTTTAGATTATTATTTAGAAATGATTAGAAGAATTCATCGCCGTACTTATAATTATTTAGGAGAAATGAAAGCATCAACTAATCCTATTGCTTATACTCAGGGAGGTTTTTATGGAGGTAATTTATCATTTAATGATAAAATTAAACCTATTTTAAAAACTGCAACTGCTTCATTTGGTTATACAGCTTTAAATGAATTACAAGAATTATATAATAAGAAATCTTTAGTTGAAGATGGTGAATTTGCAATTTGTGTTTTAGAATACATCAATAAACGTATTTTAGACTTCAAAAAAGAAGATAATATTTTATATGCAATATATGGAACACCAGCTGAAAACTTATGCGGACTTCAAGTAACTCAATTTAGAAAAAAATATGGTATTATTGAAGGTGTAAGTGATAGACCATATGTTTCAAATAGTTTTCATTGTCACGTAAGTGAAGAAATTTCACCTATTAAAAAGCAAGATCTTGAAAAAAGATTTTGGGAATTAACAAATGGTGGTAAAATTCAATATGTTAAATATCCTATTAATTATAATACGGATGCAATTAAATCATTAATTTTAAGAGCAATGAAATATGGCTTTTATGAAGGGGTTAATTTATCATTAGCTTATTGTGAAAATTGTGGTCATGAAGAATTATCTATGGATATATGTCCAAAATGTGGTTCTAAGAATTTAACTAAAATAGACCGTATGAATGGGTATTTGTCTTATTCAAGAGTAAATGGAGACACTCGTCTTAATGATGCCAAAATGGCTGAAATTAAGGAAAGGAGAAGCATGTAATGCATTACCATAATATTACTAAGGATGATATGCTAAACGGAGCTGGTTTGCGTGTTGTTCTTTGGCTATCTGGGTGTGGACATAATTGTCCTGGATGTCAAAACCCGATTACACATAATCCAAATGGTGGATTATTATTTGATGAGGCAGCAAAAGAAGAAATTTATCAAGAATTAAGAAAATCTTATGTGTCAGGAATTACTTTTTCAGGTGGAGATCCACTTCATCCTTTAAATGTAAATGAAGTACATAGTTTAATTGATGAAATAAGTGAACTATATCCTGATAAAAATATATGGTTATATACGGGCTATTTATTTGAGAGTTTAAAAGGTTTAGATTTCTTAGAAAAAATAGATGTTTTGATAGATGGAAGATTTGAATTAGAAAATCTAGATTTAAATGCCCATTGGGTTGGCTCAAGCAATCAAAGAGTTATTGATGTCAAAAAAAGTTTAAAAGAAGGCGAAATAGTCTTATTCAAGGAGAAATATATAATATGAAAAAAGTAGCACAATTCTTTAAAATAAGTTTTGAACAATTTAAGAAAGATTACTTAGAATTTGAATATAAAGAAGAAGATTTAAAAAAAATATATGATAGTATTAAATTACCAAAAAGAGCAACAACAGGTAGTGCTGGTTATGATTTTTATGCTCCATTCTATTTCAAATTAAAACCAGGACAAACTATTAAAATTCCAACTGGTATTAGAGTGAAAATAGATGAAGATTATGTTTTGAATTTATATCCAAGAAGTGGGTTAGGTTTTAAATATCGTCTTCAATTAAATAATACTGTAGGTATTATTGATAGTGATTATTATAATTCAGATAATGAAGGTCATATTTTTGTTAAACTTACAAACGATTCAAATGAATCTAAAGTGGTTGAAGTAGAAGCAGGAAGTGGAATTGTTCAAGGTATTTTCTTAGAATATGCTATTACAGTTGATGATGAAGTTACTGAAATTAGAAATGGTGGTTTCGGTTCAACAACAAAATAAAGTTGTAAAAAATAAAAGCAAGGAGTTATGATAATCCTTGTGTATGTTACTAAGAGCATCTAACAACTTGGTCGTGGATAGATGCTCTTTTTTATTAGCGTTAATAAAACTTATAATATCTGAAAATAAATTATCATGTATCTTCTTATATTTAAACTTGAGGTATTAACTCTATCACCATGCCAAGGTTTTTAACGCCTTGCACCTATAGTTCAAAATTTATTTTACTTAAAAAGAATAAAAATAATAATAAAATCATAAAATTAATAGGTGATATCTTTGAAAAAACTATTAACTTATTTTATTGTTTTAGTATTTTTTCTTTCATTTATGATAACTGAAGAGGTAGTTACAGCTAATACTAATGCTGAGGTTATATATATTGATCCTGGACATGGTGGAGCAGATGGTGGAGCAACAATAAATAATATTAAAGAAGCGGATTTAAATTTAGCAATTGCATTAAAATTAAAAACAATATATGAAAATAATGGTTATAGTGTTTTATTAACCAGAGACGGAGATTATGATTTGGCAACGGATCCTAATAACCGTAAAAGAACGGATATCAGAAAAAGAGTAGAACTTATTAATGCTTCTAAAGCTTCTTATTTTATTTCAGTTCATATGAATAGTTTTTCAGATTCTAAATATCGTGGCAGCCAAGTCTTTTACTCGAGTGTTAATGAACAATCTTTTGAATATGCAAAAAAAATTCAAGAATCTTTAAAATATTATTTAAGTAATACAACTAGAGAAGCAAAAGTTATTTCAAATATATATCTACTTGATCATGTGGTGATTCCAGGAGTTCTTGTTGAGTGTGGTTTTTTATCTAATAGTGAAGAATTAGAATTATTGAAAGATTCTAATTATCAACTCAAAATTGCTTATTCAATTTACTATGGATTTTGTGATTATATGATATAATAATTCAGAAGTAGGTGATTATATGTATAAAATTGCGTTCATATGTAGTGATAACTCATGTTTAAGTCAAATTGCTGAGGCTTTATCAAAAATAATCTTTGATACTAATGTTGAATCCTTTTCTGCAGGGGTTGCTCCTAAAATGGCATTAGATAATATGGCTGTAAAAGCATTAAAAAAAACATATTATGTTAATATGTTAGATGAACAATATCCAAAGGGTTTAAATCAAATTCCAAGAGTGGATTTACTTATAAGTATGGAATCGAATTTGAATATAGGTATTTTATCAAAGAAAAAAATCGAATGGAATTTTTCAAATCCTAAAGATAATAAAGAAGATAAATATATTGAAGTCATTAAAAAAATATCTGATAATTTGTTCGATTTAAAGGATGAATTAGGATTATAAAGTATCCTAGTAAATGTTAATTTACTAGGAATTTTTATTATGTTGTAGTATAATTATAATATTCAAGATTTAATTGGAGGCATATATGAAAAAAATTTATGAAATAAATAATTCAATAGAAACTATTGCCTTAGCTAATAAACTTGGAAACTTGCTTATTCCATCAACTGTTATTTTGTTAGTAGGTGATTTATCCGCTGGGAAAACTACATTCACAAAAGGAATTGGACAAGCTTTAGGAATAAAAAAAATAATTAATTCTCCAACCTTTACAATAGTAAAAACTTACCAAGGAAAATATAAATTGAATCACTTAGATCTATATCGTTTAAATGGAGTAAATGAAGATTTTGATCTAGAGGAGTACTTTAATGAGACTGATATAACAGTAGTTGAATGGCCATTTCAAGTAAAAGATATCTTACCAAGTGATTACATTAGCATAAATTTAGAAATAATTGATGAAAATAAAAGATTAATTACAATTGAAAATATTGGATTAAAATATGAAAACATTGTAAAGGAGTTAGACTAATGTATTATTTAATTTTAGATTCTTCGACTAAAAGAATATATGCTTGTTTATTAAAAGACGATACTATCATAGAAGAAAGATATATTGCAGGCTTTAATGACCATGCTAAAAATATAGTTATTGCAATTGAAGAAATGATAAAAAAAGAAAATATTGAAGTGAAAGATTTAAATCAAATAATCTGTGGAGTTGGTCCAGGCTCTTATACTGGTTGTAGGATGGCTGTAACGGTTTGTAAGATGCTTTCAACTCTTAAAAATATTCCTTTATATAGTATTTCCACATTGTTATTAATGAGTAGCGGAAGCGTAGGAAATACTTTGGCGTATATTGATGCAAGAAGAGGCAATGTTTTTGGAGCTATTTATAATAACGGAAATGAAGTTATTATTGATGGTTTATATTTTAAAGAAGAATTATTTAAAAATGAATATGAAATAGTTATAAGTGAAAATGATTATATAGTTAATCCTGTTGTTGTCAAAAATAAAGCTTTGTTAGTTGAAAACCCATATTTACTTATCCCTAACTATTTAAGAGATGTAGAAGCAGAAAGAAATTTAAAAAATGATAATTAGAGATATGACAAATCTTGATATAGATAATATTGTTTATTATGAAAACTTAATATTTGGAACTTCTTTAGGGCATGAAATGCTTAATAAAGAATTATCTAATGAATTAGCATATTATCAGGTATGTGAAATAAATGGCTTATTTGCAGGTTATTTTGGAATGTGGATTAGCGATATAACTTCAGAGATACTAAATTTTTTTGTAGTAGAAGAATTTAGAAGACAGAATGTTGGAAGTAAATTATTAGAAAAAGCTATTTTAGAAATTGAAAATAGGAAAGTTAAATATATGACATTAGAGGTTAGAGAATCTAATCTAAAAGCAATTAGTTTATATAAGAAATATGGATTTTATATATCACATAAAAGAAATGAATATTATAGTGATGGAGAAGACGCCTTATTAATGATTAAAGAAATGTAGGTGATGAAATGTTAGTACTAGGTATAGAAAGTAGTTGTGATGAAACAGCGGTTGCGATAGTTCGTGATGGAAAAGAAGTTTTATCAAATATAATACTATCGCAAATAGATGTTCATAAGATTTTTGGTGGGGTAGTACCGGAAGTTGCTAGTCGCCATCATGTTTATAATATCGCAATAGTTTTTGAAGAAGCATTCAAAATTGCTAATGTTAAATATGAAGATATTGATTTAGTGGCAGTAACAGAAGGACCAGGACTTATTGGTTCATTGCTTGTAGGTGTAAATGCCGCTAAGGTTTTTGCTTTAACATTTAATAAGCCAATTGTTGGAATTAATCATTTAGCTGGGCATATTTATGCCAATGAAATAGAAAATGACTTTAAGTTTCCTGTATTAGCACTTTTAGTAAGTGGTGGAAATACTGAGTTAATATATATGAAAGATCACTTTGATTTTGAAGTGATTGGAGGAACATTAGATGATGCAGTAGGAGAAGCATATGATAAAGTGGCTCGTGTTGTTGGACTACCTTATCCTGGGGGACCACATGTTGACCGACTTGCTCACCTTGGAAATGATACCTATAAATTACCAAGAATATTTTTGGAAGAAGGCAGCTTTAATTTTAGTTTTTCAGGGCTTAAAAGTGCAGTAATTAATCTTGTTCATAATAAAAAGCAGAGAAATGAAGAAATTAATATTAATGATTTATGTGCCTCATTTCAAGCCAGTGTAATAGATGTTTTAGTTACTAAAACATTTAAAGCGGCAAATTTATATAATGTTAAGCAAATAATTGTTGCCGGTGGGGTATCGGCAAATAAGGGCTTAAAAGAAAGATTTTTAAATGATACAAAAGGATATGAAATATGTATTCCTAAAATGGTTTACTGTACAGATAATGCTGCAATGATTGCTGTTGCAGGATATCATTATTTTAATAAATATAAAACATCAAGAAAATTGGATATTAATGCAAATGCAAGTTTAGATTTATAGTTTGCTTAATATAGTATAATTTGATATAATTGATAAAGATAGCTAGGTGATAATTATGGAAGAAATTTCTAATTTTATAAGAACAATAATGGAAAATGATTTGAAAAATGGTAAGGTTGAGGAAATCATTACTCGTTTTCCACCTGAACCAAATGCCTATTTACATATTGGCCATGCTAGAGCGATAGTTACAAACTTTGAGCTTGCAAAAGTTTTTGGTGGTAAGACAAACCTACGTTTTGATGATACTAATCCAGTTAAAGAAGAACAAGAATTTGTAGACGCAATAATTGAAAATTTAGAATGGTTAGGATACACTCCAAATAATATTTTTTATG
Source organism: Anaeroplasmataceae bacterium (assembly GCA_031549865.1). GTDB lineage: Bacteria > Bacillota_I > Bacilli_A > Acholeplasmatales > Anaeroplasmataceae > JAVBPE01. Next base: position 196,047 of record JAVBPE010000002.1, read on the forward strand.
GAAGTGACTATTTTGAAGCTACATATGAAAAAGCCATTTTGTTAATCAAAAAGGGGTTAGCATATGTTTGTGATTTAACGCAAGAAGAAACTTCAAAATATCGTGGGACATTAACAGAGGCTGGTACTAATAGCCCCTATAGAAATAGAACTGTGGAAGAAAATTTAAAATTATTTGAAGAAATGCGCAGTGGTATTTATAAAGACGGCGAAAAAATATTACGTGCTAAAATAGATATGGCACATCCAAATATTAATATGCGTGATCCTGCAATGTATAGAATAATACATGCACATCATCACCGTCAAGGAAATACTTGGTGCATATATCCAATGTATGACTTTGCCCATCCACTTCAAGATGCTTTTGAGGGAATTACTCATTCATTATGTTCTTTAGAATATGATAATCATCGTATTTTATATGATTGGTTTGTAGAAAACTGTGAAATGGAACACATCCCACATCAATATGAATTTGGTAGATTAAACATCACAAATACAATAATGTCAAAAAGATATTTGCGTCAATTAGTTGATACTGAAAATGTAAAGGGCTATGATGACCCTCGTATGCCAACGTTAGTAGGATTAAGAAGAAGGGGTTTTACTCCTGATGCTATTAGAAATTTCATTTTATCAACAGGATTATCAAGAATTAATTCAACTGTTGAATTTGAAAGTTTAGAACAAGCGCTTCGTGATGACTTAAGACTTAAGGCAATGCGCCCTAATGGCATAGTTAATCCTTTAAAAGTAGTTATTACTAACTATGAAGAAGGAAAAATCGAATTCCTAGACTGCCCTAATAACGTTGAGGATGAAACGATGGGTAGCCGTAAAATAGCTTTTTCTCGCAACTTATATATTGAAAGAGAAGATTTCTTAGAAGAAAAACCAAATAAAAAATGGAAACGTTTATCTAAAGGAATTGAAGTTCGCCTAATGCATGCTTATTTTGTTTTATGCAATGAAGTAATAAAAGATAATGATGGAAACATTATAGAAATTCATTGTACATATGATAAAGAAACTAAAAGTGGTTCAGGGTTTGATGAAAGAAAACCAAATGGAAATATTCATTTCGTTGAAGCATCAACTGCAGTAAAAGCAAAATTTAGATTTTATGAACCATTATTATTAGATAATAATGAAGAAAATAAGGATAAAGATTTTTTAGAAAGATTAAATCCAAATTCATTTAAAGAAGTAGAAGGTTTTGTTGAATCTTATTTAAAAGATACTAAAGAGTTAACGCATTATCAATTTGTAAGAAATGGATATTACGTTACTGATAAAGATTCAAATGACGAATATAAAGTATTTAATTTAACTTGTGGATTAAAATCCTCATTTACATTATAAAAAAAGCTGCTTTTGCGGCTTTTACTACGTATTAGAAAGGAAATAAAAAATGTTAAAAACAATAAATTTAGGATTACAATATGGATCGAGAGTTTTATTTAAAGATGTAAACATTTCTTTTAGTAAAGGAAATTGTTACGGTATAATAGGAGCCAATGGCGCAGGTAAATCAACTTTCTTAAAAGTTTTAAGTAAAGAAGTTGATTCAACTGCTGGTGAAGTAGTAATGGATAAAAATGAAAGAATGTCTGTTTTACGTCAAGATCAAAACGCTTTTAATAATGAAACTGTAATTCGTACAGTAATTTTAGGCCATAAGCGCTTAGTAGAAATTATGGAACAAAAAGACTTTTACTATAATAAACCGGACTTTAATGATGAAGATGGGATTGCCTTAGCTGATTTAGAAGGTGAATTCGCCGAACTTGGTGGATGGGAAGCTGAAAGTGATGCTGAAGCTTTATTAAATGGTATTGGAGTACCAGCAGATTACTTTTATTCTAATATGGTAGATTTAGATGCTAAATTAAAAATTAAAGTATTACTTGCGCAAGCATTATACGGGAATCCTGATATTTTATTATTAGATGAACCAACAAATAACTTAGATTATAAATCTACAAGATGGTTAGAAAATTTCTTACTAAATTTTGAAAATACAGTTTTAATCGTTTCGCATGATAGACATTTTTTAAATAATGTTTGTACTCATATTTGTGATGTTGATTTTGGTAAAATTAAATTATTCGTAGGTAACTATGAGTTTTGGTATGAATCAAGTCAATTAGCTTTAGCTCAAGCAAAAGATCAAAATAAAAAGTCAGAACAAAAAGCTAAAGAATTACAAGAATTTATTGCTCGCTTTAGTGCAAATAAATCTAAAGCAAGACAAGCAACATCTCGTAAAAAGTTATTAGAAAAAATAGTTTTATCTGATATTGAGCCTTCATCAAGAAGATATCCTTTTGTTGGTTTTAAAGCCAATAGAGAAGTAGGAAATGACATTTTAACTGTTGAAAAATTAACTAAACCAGGTGTATTTGAAAACTTATCTTTTAGTGTTAATAAGAACGATAAGATAGCTTTCTTAGCTGAAAATTCTGTTATAATTACCTCATTATTTAATATATTATCTGGAAAAGATAAGGATTATAGTGGAAAGTTTAAGTGGGGAATAACGACTCAATTAGGCTATTTACCGCAAAATAACAATGAATATTTTAATAGTGGATTATCTCTTATTGATTGGTTGCGTCAATATTCTAAAGAAGATCAAACAGAATCTTTTATCAGGGGTTGGTTAGGTCGTATGCTATTTAGTGGTGAAGAATCATTTAAGAAATCTAATGTCTTAAGTGGGGGAGAAAAAGTAAGATGTATGCTTGCTAAACTAATGTTAGAAGGTCCAAATGTTTTAATGTTAGAAGATCCAACTAACCACCTTGACTTAGAAAGTATTACAGCACTTAATGAAGGAATGACAAATTATAAAGGAAATATCTTGTTTTCAAGTCATGACGCTGAACTATTAGAAACTGTTGCCAATAGAATAATAAGCTTTGAAAATGGTAAAATAATAGATAAGATTACAACATACGAAGATTACTTAGAATCTAAATAAGGAAATTGATATTATGGAAGAACAATTAGCCAAATTAAATAATGTGCAAAGAGATATAGTTTTGGCTACTGAAGGTCCAATTATGGTAATGGCTGGAGCTGGTAGTGGTAAAACTAGAGTTTTAACACATCGTATAGCCTATATAATAAATGAATTAAATGTACCAAATTATAATATACTTGCAGTAACATTTACAAATAAATCTGCACGAGAAATGAAAGAGCGAGTTAGTAAGCTCATAAACCAAAATACAAATAATATGTGGGTATCAACATTTCATAGTTTTTGTGCTCGTCTCTTAAGGTTGGAAATGAATGCTCTTCCTCCATTTAATAATCGCTTTATTATAATTGATGAAGATGATTCGTTGAAAATTATAAAAGAATGTTTAAAGGAGATAAATTCTGATTTGAAACCTCAAGTTTTAAAAAGATTTATTTCAAAAGAAAAAAACTTAGAAGATTATGATTTTGATTTTGAAAAACAAAGAGAGATATTTAATAGAGTTTATGAAAAATATCAATCAAAACTAGAAAAAGAAAACTTACTAGATTTCGATGATTTAATTATTAAAACGATTGAATTATTAGAAAAAAATCCAGAAGTATTAAAGAAGTATCAACAAAAATTTAAATATATTATGGTTGATGAATTTCAAGATACAAACGTTGTTCAATATAAATTGATGAATATGCTTGCGCAAGTTCACAAAAATATTTTTGTTGTGGGAGACCAAGATCAAAGCATTTATTCATTTAGAGGCGCTAAAGTCGAAAACATTAATTTGTTTAGAAAAGATTTTAAAGATACTAAATTAATTTTATTAGAACAAAATTATCGTTCAACTTCACAAATATTAAATTTAGCTAATAAAGTAATAGACAATAATAAATCTCGTATAAAGAAAAATCTTTTTACGGAAAAAAATACAGATGAAAAGGCATATTATTATAACGCTGATACATCATATGATGAAGCTTTATTTGTTGTTGATAAAATTAAAGAGCTTAGAGCATCAGGCTTTGAGTATAGTGATTTTGCGATAATTTATCGTCAAAATTCTTTATCGAGAAACTTTGAAGATACATTTATTAGATATCAAATTCCATATGTTATATATGGTGGTATATCTTATTTTTCAAGAAAAGAAATCAAAGATGTATTATCTTATTTAAGATTAGTTTTAAATAATGATGATGATTTTTCTTTTAAACGAATTGTTAATGAACCTAAAAGAAAAATAGGAAATTCTTTAATTGAAAAGTTAAGCGCATGTGCTTTAGAAAGAAATATATCTTTATTTGCGGCAATTGATTTTATTTCACAAGCAGGAATTGGATATTCTAATTTGATTGATTTTAAATTTAAAATATTAGAAATTAAAGAAGAAATAGAAAAAACTAATATGCCTAATATTATAGATTTAATTATAAATAAAACAGGCTATTTAGAAATGCTTAAAGCAGAAGGTATAGATGGTGAGGCAAGAATTGAAAACGTTGAAGAACTTCGTTCAGTTTTAAAAGAAGCTGATGAATTCTATGAAGGTAGTAAAATAGAAAAGCTTGAAGCATTACTTTCTGATTTAGCCTTAAGAACAGATACAGATTCAATTCGTGATACAGATGATGTTGTAAAGCTAATGACATTTCATCAAGCAAAGGGATTAGAATTCAAAGTTGTATTTTTAGTTGCGATGGAAGCAGAAATATTTCCTAGTAAAAATGCAATAACGGATTTTGAAATTGAAGAAGAACGTAGGATTTGTTATGTTGGTATAACTAGAGCTGAAGAAAAACTTTATATAACAAATGCAAAAAGCAGGTATTTATATGGTAATCAACTTTATTCACGCCCATCAATTTTTGTTAGTGAAATGGGAAATAGCTCCCTAAATAATTTATCGAGAAATTATCAAGATTTCGGTTCATCTGAAATTAAAAAATCATCTTTTGCAAAAATAGAAGAAAAGAAAGTTGAAGTTATTGAATTTAAAGTTGGCGATAAGATTAGTCATAAAGCTTTTGGTGATGGATTAATTGTTAAGGTTGATGGAGAAGTAATCGATGTTGCATTTAAAGCTCCACATGGAATTAAAAAACTAATATCAAGTCATCCGACAATAAAAAAAATATAATTATAACAAAAAAGAGACCTCGGTCTCTTTTCTTTATTATCGGTTTCTAATGGCTTCAATTGGACGTTTTTTAGCAATGCTATAAACAGGGAAGAAGCTTGAAATAAATGCGACTATTAAGCTTACTGCAAATACTAATATTATTTGTCTAACTCCTGGATTCAATATTGTAATCGATAATCCATAATCATTTCTTAACATACTATTAATAGAGCCTATTCCTATAAATAATACAACACAAGCTAAGATAAAGTTTATAAAGGCTATTATAAAACTTTCAGAGAAGAAAATTAAGAAAACATCACGACTTCTAGCCCCAACTGCTCTTAGAATACCAATTTCACGTTTTTTATAAGAAATACTTATTGATATAAAATTAAATAATAGAAGCGCTGCAAATACTGCAAATCCAATACCTACATATAAAAATACTTGTGACATTGATTCAATCATACTATTTGCCATATCTAATGTATCAGTTACATCATTTATTAAAACATATTTATAATCCTTTGACTCATCAAAATGCATATTAACTATTTTATCTATTTTGGCTGTATCAGTAGGTGCAGAAGTTATTATACGAGAATAAATTCCTAATTCATCGGGAACAAAGATGTCATAATATTTATCTTGGAATCCCACTCCACCGCGATAATTATTATTCTGATCATAAAGAATTCCAACTATATTAAATGATACTGTTTCATCATTACTATCCCAATTTTTTACAAATGTCATTTCTAAGCTATTAACATTATTTTTGACTATATAACAAAGTATATAATTTCTTAATTGATAATACCATTCGTTATTTATTAATTCATAAATGTTATGTGAATATTCAGCATCTTCATAGGAATTAACATACCTTACATAAACTTCATATTTACCTTTATCATTAAGTTCTTCATATGTAATTTGATCTTCTAAGAATCTAGATAAATCAATAGCATCATTTAAAGCATCAATTTCTTCTATAGAGATATTAAGTAATATAGTATGATAAAAAGTATCTAAGTTATTATTAGTTTTCTTTTCACCTTGATTTATAAGACTACTATTTGGAAATAATGATGCATATTCAGCCTCGGTGAAAGTATATTCAATATTCATAATATTATCTAAAGAAGATGAAGGTATTATTATATCATTATCATTATAAGTAGTTATTGTAGGGTCAAGCATCAAGCAGTTTTCATTGTTTTTCAATGTATTAAACGTATAAAATCTATCAATATAAATATCATCATTAAAACCACCAGCTCTTGAAATATTACTATTTATATAATTTATTCCATGTTTATAATTAAAATCATAAACACTTGGAGCAATATCGTTATTAGAAGTTATTTCAGTAAAGTTTGATTCATCAACAAATAAAGTTGAATGAAATCCACTTGTTGCTGCATTTTGAAATTTTGCTTGTAATAACCATTTTGCACTTCCTGAAGCAGTTTTTAAATCTTCAAATTCAGTCAAATCAAAATGAGTATTAATAATTCCGGTTATTTTATATGATTTATTATCATTAAGTATAATTTTTTTACCAATTAAATCAGCTTTATTTGCTATAATTTCTGAATTATTATTAAGTCTATCAATATATCCACCGGCCTTAAAACTTTCATAGACATAGTCCGTAATTGCTATTTCATCATTATTAACAGGCAAAGTTCCTTCAATTTGCAAATTAAATATATTGATATCAGCATTAGTAATACTTGCTATACCAGAAAAATATGTGCAATTTAAAACGTCTAAAGAATTTGTTTTATCAATATTATTTGAACTAAAATATACATTAGAGTCATAGATTGCAATACCATTTAAACCAGTTTCATTTTTAAAATTCTTAATATCGGAGTTATTTAACTTAATTTGATTATAGTAAGAATAAGAACCGCTAGTTTTTTTAGCGTGTTTTTGAAATGTGAATGTAGAATAATTACTATCAATTAATGATGTAGTCATTGTAGTATATTTATTATAGGCACTAATTGTATCTGCAAGCCCAAATAATGCGAAAGCTATTAATGATAATAAAATGGTCATAAATAATCTAAACGGTTTAACTTTTAAACTTGAACTTCCTATTTTAGAAGCATGTTTTAAAGACAATTTTGATTTTATTAATTTAAATATAGAAGTACTTTCTTTTTTAATATTAGAAGTATTTGTATCAATAAATATTTCTTTATTTCCTTCATCATTTATTTTTGCTAATTTCTTAAATTCTTTATTTGATTTATTTTCAATAGAAATAATTTTTTCTTGATTATTAGACTTTAAGAAATTAATGATGTTTTGTTCATCATCTTTACTTAAGCTAGTACCTTCTTTAATATGGATAATTGAATCTTCTATAATAGTAATAGAACCGGCTTCAATATTTTTAGCAATTCCTTTTTCAGTATCACTTATTACTTTACCATCAGCAAATTCAATAACACGATCACCATAATATTCAGCAAAATCACGATCATGAGAAACAATTAAAACTAATTTTTTTTCAGATAATTTCTTAAGAGTTTCAAAAACTTGAATTCCTGTTTTAGAATCTAATGCTCCAGTTGGTTCATCAGCCATAATTATTTCTGGATTTTTAACTAAAGCACGTGCTATTGCAACTCTTTGCTTTTGACCACCAGATAATTCATTAGGTTTTCGCGTTGCATATCCGACTAAATCAACTTCTTCTAAAATACGGTTGATTTCTTCATCAGTAACTTTTTTTCCTTGTAATTCAATAGCTAATCCAATATTAGCTCCAACACTAAACTCTTCTAAAATATTATATTCTTGAAATATGAAACCTAAATATGTATTTCTATAAGAATCAAAATCTCCTTGTTTGAAATCCTTGCTTGATTTGCCTTTAATTATTATTTCCCCATTATCAGCTTTATCAAGCCCACCTAAAATATTTAAAAATGTTGATTTACCGCTTCCGCTTTTACCCAAAATAAAAATCATACCTGTATCTGGAAGTAAGATTGAAACATTATCTAATGCTTTAACAGGAACTCCTTTTTTAGGATGATAGACTTTACTTAAATTTTTAACCTCTAACATGTTATCTCTCCTTTTATTTTCATAGCTATATAATAACATATTTATAAAAAAAATGACTCTTTTATTTTTTTTGTAAAAAAAAGTATACAATTGTATACTTTTTAATATTAGAATTGTTGTTTTAATTCTTGAATTTTTGATTCTTCAGCAAGTGGTGTTGGATAGAATCCACGATCATATGCTTCCATAAAAATTGCATATTGAGAATCGTGTGTATCAGCTAAGATATCTAAGAATTCATCTTTTAAATCTTGATTCAAAGCTTCATTTGCAGCAGTATTATACATGCTAGAAATTTCTTTTTCCATCATAAGTGCTGTAAATAAAATGTCTTTAGTTTCCATAATTAGCTCCTTATTTAATATATTTCATTAATCGACATATATTATCTTTATGTCTTTTGGCTTCAACAAGAAAAATGTCTTTTAAATCACTATTTTCATCTTTTACTAAAGATGCAAGTAATTCATATTTTTTACTGTTTAAGTCTTCAATATTACATAATTCTTGTACTTGAGATAATTCTCTTTGAGTTGTTTTCATAAATATACCTCCATATTTAGTATGACCCAAGTATTTATAATTATTAATATATTTTAAAAATGTTTTTATTGCTCTTAATAAAAATAAAAATCATTGAAATAAATCAATGATTTTATAGTTCCTTTTTATTAAATAATATAATTCCAAATATTGATAAAATAATTGAAATAACAAATATAATTACCGCATAAATATAGTTGAATGTTTGAGTAATATAAATTTCTGTACTTATTATATTTGTAATTGGAGATATTAAATTTAAGAAATTATTATCAAAGAAATTAGATAGCACAAAGAGTAAATAGATTAATAAGCCTAGACCTAGTGCAATAGTAGTATTTAAATTAATTTCTAATTTAATATTTCCAATTAATGTGCCAATAGCTAATCCAAATAAAGATATAATAAATAACATTATATGAGAAAACAAGATGATCATTATTATATCCACATTTATGATTTTGGATAATATTAAAGTTGTTACAAATAATAAAATATTTATAAATAATAAAATTGTTATATTAGCTAATAATTTATTAATTACTATTTTATATCTTTTAATTGGTAAAATATATGTGACATCAAAACTTTTTGGTTTTGATGTTAATGTTGCTCCAATATATAAACTGTAACAGATAATTGCAATTGAAATATAAATAAATAAGACGGAATAAGTACCTTCAAACGTTAAAATATCAAATTTAGAAAATCCCAAAATAGCTTTTACGATTTTAGGAAATGAAGCCATTAAATCTTCCATTTGACCTAAATCATTATAACTTTCATATTTTAAGAAAGTTGATATTAATAAAATAAACAAAATGATATAGATTAATATGATTGATTTTAAGTGACTTTTAATTTCTTTTAAATATATCATATTTATCACCTAAGTTATGTCTATATTAGCATAGTGGTTGTAACTAAAGCTAATACAGAAGAATGTTAAGAAGATTGTTGCAGTTATAAAACTTGCTTTATAACCCCCATTTAGTAATACATCAGATATTTTAAAATATGAAAATGGATTTAAGTATCGTAAAAATGGGATATCTAAGGCGTTTTCAACAATAGATAAAATGAAGAAAACAAAAATTATTACAATAGAGGTTATAGTTAATGTTTTTGTTTTTTTAATAAATGCTCCAATCATCATGGAAATACTTATAAAAGTAAGCTGTATAAAATATAAACCTAAATTAATTAAAAATAAATGATAAAAGTTAATTTCTACATCACCCTTAATTATAAGCATTCCTACTATTACAACTATTTGATATATTATATTTGTTAAAGTTACGAATACAAGTGCACTTATAAGTTTATAAGTATATATATTTTTTCTACTTAATGGTTTAGTTAATATGAAACTATTTGCATGTTCCATTTGATCATACTTCATTGCTCTAAGACCTAATATTGCAGCCTCAAAGGCAGCGATTATTGTTACATAATTAAACATAAAAGAGTAATAGCCAAGGGGAGTGAAAATAGTATCAGGATTCATATTTAATCCTATTTGTACCTCTTTAGGCATATTGTTTAAGATGTCAGTTATTACTTCTTGATTACTTTTATAAATTGGATAGATTAACATATAAATAATAAAGATTAGTAATAAAATTATAGTCCATAAAACAAATGTGTTTTTATGGAATTTTAATTCATATTTAATGATATTCATTATAAATAATAGTGGACAAATAATTCTTCTAAAGATGGGTTTTCAATTGTTAAATCAATAATCGATAGATTATTTAATTTTTTTAGAAGAATATTTGCACTTCCAGCAAATAAAAATTCTATCCTATCTTCATTTGCGACTAAATTTTTAATTTCAGGAATATTTAAAGATTTTAAATCGATTTTTTCTTTTGTAATTAAAGTTACTTTTTTATGAGAATTTTTAATTTCTTTTGGTGTGAAATTTTGTACTATTAAACCATCTTTTATAATTAGTATGTGATCACAGTGATTTTGAACCTCATTTAAATTATGAGAAGAAAGTAGAATCGAACTGCCGCGTTCCTTAAATTCTTTTATAATTTTATATAATTCAATTTGAATTAATGGATCTAATCCAGCTGTTGGTTCATCCAAAATGATTACTTTCGGCTCATGAAATAAAGCATTAATTAAGCCAACTTTCTTTTTATTACCTAAAGACATTTCTTTTATTTTTTTATTTAAATCTAAGTTTAATCTAGTTGCTAAAGAAATAATATTATCTTTGTAATCAATTTGATAAAATGATGCTGAATAGTTTAAAAAACTTGCTGCTGTCATATTTTCATATGCAACCTCATCACTTGGAAGGTATCCGACAAACTCCATAATGTCTGTAAAGTTTTTATCTATATTTTTTCCAAAAAAAAGTACTTTTCCACTATCTTTATTTAATAATTTTAAGATGGTTTTAATGGTTGTAGTTTTGCCACTTCCATTAGGTCCTATAAATCCAATAACTTCAGAAGCGTTGATAGTGAAACTGATATCATGAATACCAACTTCATTGTTATATAATTTTTTTAAGTTTTTAACTTCTAATAATATATTTGCCATAGAGTCACTTCCTTAAAGTTATTATATCACACTTTAGTTTTATGTATTAAAAATAATAAATAAACTTAGGGCATTTTTGATTACTTTGAGTCTATTTTATGGTAAAATGTTAGTATGAAAAAAACAATTGAGGTGTATTATGTCATTAAAAAGAGTAGAAGAATTAACTAAAATATTAAATGAAGCAAGCCATGCATATTATGTCCTTGATAATCCTATTTTAGAAGATTATGAATATGACAAATTAATCCATGAACTTATTGCACTTGAAGAACGAGATCCTTCTTTAGCACTTCCTAATTCTCCTACTAAAAGAATTGGTGGAGAAGTATTAAAGAAATTTGTTAAAGTTACTCACAACACCAAAATGATGAGTTTAGCAGATGCTTTTAGTAAAGAAGAATTGATTGAATTTGATAATCGTGTGCGTAAAGTTACCCCAAACGCTGAGTATATCTGTGAACTTAAAATAGATGGACTAAGTGTTTCCTTAACTTATGAGAAAGGGCATTTAGTACTTGGGGCAACAAGGGGAGATGGAAGTGTTGGGGAAGATATAACTTTAAATGTTAAAACGATTAAAAGTGTTCCATTATCTTTAAAAGAGCCGCTTACTTTAGAAGTAAGAGGAGAAATTTTTATGCCTAAAAAAAGCTTTATTGCCTTAAATAAAGAACGAGAAGAGAATGAAGAGGATTTATTTGCAAATCCAAGAAATGCTGCCGCTGGTTCTGTTCGTCAGCTTGATAGTAAAATTGCGGCTAAAAGAAATTTGGATGTGTTTTTATATTATTTAATTGGTCAAAATGTTGATTCTCAAGAAGAAGCCTTAAATCTTATGAAATCAATTGGTTTTAAAACTAACCCTAAATATAAAAAATGTAAAAATATTGAAGATGTCTTAGCATATATCGAAGAAATCGCTTCAATCAGAGATAATTTAGAGTATGATATTGATGGAATTGTAATTAAAGTAAATGATATTACTGATCAAGAAGAGCTTGGTGTTACTGTAAAATACCCTAAATGGGCAATAGCTTATAAGTTTCCTCCAACTCAAGTTGAAACAGTATTAAGGGCAATAACATATCAAGTTGGAAGAAGCGGTGTAATAACTCCTGTTGCGAATTTTGAACCGGTGTTTGTTCAAGGCTCTTTAATAAGCAAGGCCACTCTTCATAATGAAGAGTATATAAAAGAAAAAGATATTCACATTAATGATATAGTTATCGTGCATAAAGCAGGTGATGTTATTCCTGAGGTAGTAAGACCAATTGTTGAAAAAAGAATTGGACAAACTATTCCTTTTGAAATGACTAATGTCTGCCCGTGTTGTGGTGAAGAAATTATAAGAAGAGAACCAGAAGTTGATTATTATTGTGTAAACCCACATTGCAGTGAAAAAATTGTTAATGGGCTTATTCATTTTGCCTCTAAGGGTGCTTATAATATTGACTCTTTAGGAGATAAATTAGTTTTACAATTATATAATGAAAATTATTTAAAAAAAATTAGTGATATTTTTAAATTAAAGAATCATGAATCAGAGTTAATTAATTTGGATCGTTTAGGAAAAAAGAGTATTGATAATCTACTTAATGCCATTGAAGAATCAAAAAAGAATAACTTAGATCGTTTAATTTTTGGATTAGGTATTAAGCATGTAGGGGCAAAAATTGCTAAACTATTATGCTCTAAATTTAAAAATATAGATATTTTAATGAAAGCTTTATATGAAGATATTATAGCTATTGGTGATATTGGTGATGCTATAGCTTTAGAGGTTAGTAATTATTTTAAAAAAGAAGAAAATATTAATCTTATAAATGAACTTAAGGAATTAGGTTTAAAAATGGATTATGATGGCATCTTAATTACTGAATCGTTTTTTACAGGTAAAAGAGTAGTTTTGACTGGGACATTAAATACCTATGGTAGAACTGAGGCAAAAAAACTTATTGAATCACTTGGAGCGTCCTTAGGTGATGCAATTAGTAAAAATGTGGATATATTAATTGTTGGTGAAAATCCTGGTAGTAAAGTTGATAAAGCAAAATCACTTGGAATAACAATTATGAATGAAGAAGAGTTTTTAAGCAAAATAGAGTAAATAGGAGTAAATTTATGAATGAAATAGTAGTAAAAGGTGCAAAAGAAAACAATCTAAAAAATATAGATATTACCTTACCAAAAAATAAATTAATAGTTATGACCGGAGTATCGGGTAGTGGGAAGTCTTCATTAGCCTTTGATACTATATATCAAGAAGGGCAAAGAAGATTCGTTGAATCATTATCTAGTTTTGCGCGTCAGTTTATTGGAAATCAAGAAAAACCTAATGTTGATAGTATTGAAGGATTGTCTCCAGCAATTTCAATTGATCAAAAATCAACTTCTCATAACCCCCGCTCAACTGTTGGAACCGTTACGGAAATATATGATTATTTGAGATTATTATATTCTAAAATAGGAACTCCATACTGTACTTTACACCATGAACCGATTACATCATCTTCTCAACAAGAAATGATTAATAAGGTTATGGGACTACCTATCCAAACAAAATTGATTTTTTTAGCTCCAGTAATTACCAGAAGTAAAGGTGAGCATAAAACAATATTTGAAAAATATTTAAAAGATGGCTTTATAAGAGCTCGTGTTGATGGTGAAATTATTGAACTTGATGGTGAAATAAAACTTGATAGAAATAAAAAACATGATATAGATATTGTTATAGAAAGAATCATATTGAAAGAAGATTCTTTATTGAGAGTGAGCGAAGCTATTGAAATGGCTTGTAAAATCTCGCAAGGATATGTAAAAATAATTGCGGGGACTGAAGAACTATTTTTTAGTGAATTATATGCTTGTAAATTTTGTGGATATAGTGTTCCAAAATTAGAACCTAGATTATTTTCATTTAATTCGCCACTTGGAGCATGTCCAGATTGTAATGGACTTGGTAAAAAATTAAGAATAACTGAAGATTTAATAATTGATGAAGCTAAATCACTTAATAACGATGCCATCCTACCTTATAAAAATCAATCTGATGATAACTTAGAACGCTCAAAAATAGCACAAACATGCGAATTTTATGATATTGATATGGATATACCTTTTAAGGATTTAAAAAGAGAACACAAAGATATTATTCTATATGGGTCTAAAGATATTATAAAATTTAAGCTTAAGTCAGCTAACGGACGTAACCATGATAATAGTAGCGTTTATGAAGGAGTTATTACAAGTTTAAATCGTCGCTATCTTCAAACAACTTCTGAATGGATTAGAGAATGGATTGAAGGTTATATGGTTGAAGACGAATGTGAATCATGTCATGGAGCACGTCTTAATCCAATGATTCTAAATATTTTTATAGCTGATAAAAACATTAATGATTTATGTAATATGTCAATTGAACAATTATATGATTTCTTTTGCAAAATAAAATTAGATCCAGAAAAGACTCAAATTTCAGATTTAGCTATTAAAGAAATAAAAGATCGTCTCAAATTTTTGCTTAATGTTGGGTTAGAGTATTTAACCTTATCTAGAAGTGCAGAAACTTTATCAGGTGGTGAAGCTCAGCGTATTCGTCTTGCGACACAAATAGGATCACGTTTAACAGGAGTATTATATGTGCTTGATGAACCTTCAATTGGACTTCATCAACGCGATAATGCGAAATTAATTAATTCATTAAAAGAAATGCGAGATATAGGAAATACATTAATCGTAGTTGAACATGACGAAGAAACGATGCTAGAAAGCGATTATTTAGTAGACATTGGACCTTTAGCTGGAGTTCATGGTGGAGAAGTAATTGCCCAAGGTACGCCAAAGGAAGTAATGAAAAGTAAAGATAGTATTACTGCCAAATATTTAACAGGTGAATATAAAATAGAAGTCCCAAAGTTAAGAAGAAAAGGCAATGGAAAGTTTTTAGAAGTTATTGAAGCTAATCAAAATAATTTAAAAAATGTTAGTGTTAAATTTCCAATGGGTGAAATTACATGCGTTACTGGGGTATCAGGCAGTGGGAAATCTAGTTTAGTTAATGAAATATTATATAAAAATTGTTATGTTAAATTATATAAATCAAAAAAAGTTATTCCTGGCAAAGTTAAAGAAATTAAAGGCATAGAAAACATTGATCGCATAATTCAAATAAGCCAATCGCCAATTGGGAGAACTCCACGTTCAAATCCGGCAACATATACAGGTGTATTTGATGATATTAGAGAATTATTCAGTCAAACAAATGATGCGAAAATTCGTGGTTTTGATAAAGGTAGATTTAGTTTCAATGTTAAAGGCGGAAGATGTGAGGCGTGCTGGGGAGATGGAGTAAAGAAGATTAGTATGCACTTTTTACCAGATGTTTATGTACCATGTGAAGTATGTAAAGGGACTCGCTATCAACTTCAAACTTTAGAAATAAAATATAAAGGTAAATCTATATATGATGTTTTAGAAATGACTGTTAGTGAAGCTTTAGATTTTTTCCAAAATGTTCCTAAAATAAGAGATAAAGTAGAAACTTTAGATGCTGTTGGGTTAGGCTACATTAAACTTGGGCAATCATCAACGACACTATCTGGCGGAGAAGCTCAAAGAGTTAAATTAGCATATGAACTTCATTCTAAAATTTCTGAAAAAACATTATATATATTAGATGAACCAACAACAGGACTTCATACGCATGATATTAAAAAGTTAATGGAAGTAATAAATAAAATTTGTGATGCGAAGGCAACTGTTGTAATAATAGAACATAATTTAGATGTTATAAAGCTTGCTGATCATATCATAGATATGGGACCAGAAGGTGGGGATAAAGGTGGAACAGTGCTATTTAGCGGTACACCTGAAGATCTTGCTAAGAATGAAAAATCTTATACTGGTCAATATTTGAAAAAAGTCTTAAATAAATAATATGAAAAGATATAGTATATATACTATATTTTTTTGCTTTTATTAGTATTTTTAAAAATAATATTGTATAATGTAGTTTAAGAGTAGGGGTTGATTTTATGGACCAGCATGAAAATAAGGAAGATGTAAATTATGATGAACAATTAGAATTGTTAAAGAGATTAGAGGAAACAATAAACAATACTAAAAAAAGTAATATAATTTTTGCCTTTATTAAATCAAGATTAATTCATTTATTAATTTATTTTATAAGTTATTTAGCAGTTTTAGGATTAATTAGTTTTTCTTTAGAAATTGAAGAAATATATTATATATTTATTTTTATAGGAATATTATCGCTAATATTAATTATAAAAAGAACATCGTTAAATTATATTAAAGTATTAAGAAACAAAAAGTTAGAATTAAATATATTCTTTTGGGTAATTTTATTAATAGGTTTTTATTTCTTAAATGAAATGAATTTAGGAATTAAGACAATTAATTATGGATATATACTTTTATTTTTCCTAGGTGGAGAAGTATTAGTACGCTTAATGAGAATGCAATATTGTAAAATTGCTTTTAGGAGGATAAGATGAAATCAAAGCTGAAATTAAAAAATATAATCAAAGAAATGAATCTTAAAATTATTGCTGGAAGTGATGGTTTAGATAAAGCTGTTGAGAATGAAATGATTTGCCGCCCTGGAATGGAATTTGCAGGGTTCTTCGATTTTTATGAATCGAATCGAATAATTTTAATCGGTACAAAGGAATCATCATTCTTTGCCTCACTTGATGAAAAAATAGCTCGTGAACGTTTAAATTATTTGTTCTTACAAAAACCGCCAGCATTTGTGTTTTCAAAAAACGTTGCTGTTCCCGAAATATTTATTGAATTAGGTAATTTACATAATATTGCTGTTTTAAAAAGTGATTTGAAAACAACGGCAATATCCTCAAAATTATACTCTTACTTACAAGAGTTACTTGCCGAAAGAGTATGTGTACACGGAACACTACTAGATATTAACGGTATGGGAACTTTGATTATAGGAAAAAGTGGAATCGGTAAATCAGAAACTGCCCTGGATTTGATTAAAAGAGGTCATCAATTAATTAGTGATGATTTAGTAGAAATTGTTGAAAAAGAACCAGGAAATTTAATTGGCATGGCACCAGAAATTTTAAGAAGGTATATTGAAATTAGGGGAATTGGAATTGTAGATGTAGTAAAAATGTTTGGAGCAGCTGCTTATCGTACGAAAAAAAGTGTAAGATTAGTAGTTGAACTTGAAAAATGGGATCAAGATAAATATTATGATCGATTAGGCTTAGAAACAGAAAAAATAAAGTATTTTGATACAGAAATTACGAAGATACTGATTCCGGTGCTTCCAGGAAGGAACGTAGCTTTATTAGTTGAAGCAGCTGCTATGAACGAAAAATTGAAAATATTTGGTTATTTTTCAGCCAAAGAATTTACAGATAGAGTTAACAAATTAGCCGCAGGAGAAGAGAATTATGACAATATTTAATATTTGGATTGATCCAGTAGCATTTCATTTTGGTAATACAGAAGTAAGATGGTATGCAATATGTATTTTAACTGGAGTACTTTTAGCACTATGGCAAGGAATTAAAGTTGGAAGAAAAATTGGAATATTTTCTGACTTTATTTATTTAGGGATTTTGATTTGTCTCCCAGTTGCGATTTTGGGTGCTAGATTATGGTATGTGTTATTTAATTTAAGTGACTTTGATTCCATTGGAGCGGCTATTGGCATAAATGGTGGTTTTGCAGGACTTGCTATTCAAGGTGGAGTTATCGCCTCGCTTATCTTTCTTTACTTTTATTCTAAAAAACGTAAAGTATCTTTATATAGAGTTTTTGAAATAGTTGCACCTGGATTTTTAATAGGGCAAATATTAGGACGTTGGGGTAATTTCTGCAATCATGAACTTTATGGACAAGCAATAAAAAATGTTGATTTATTTACAACTATTCTTCCTAGTTTCATAACTGATAATATGTATATAAAAGGCGCTTATTTGTTACCTGGTTTAAAAGAAGGATATTATCATCCAATGTTTTTATATGAATCAATGCTAAATTTATTAGGTTTAATTGTCTTAATTTTTGTAAGAAAAAAAGCTACAAAAATATATCAAAGCGGAGATGCAATGGGATTTTATTTGGTTTGGTATGGAATTGTCAGATGTATTACTGAATCATTTAGACATGAAGGCGAAGTATTGATGGCTGGGCCAATTAGAGTAAGTATCTTAATATCTATAATATTTATTATTGGGGGCTTAGCTTTGTTGATTCTAAAAAGATTTATTGGGCCTAAAGAAAATTATAATGATGTTTTAATTGAAATTAAAGAAAATCATATTGATACTATTATTTTTGATTTAGATGGTACTTTAATTGATACTAGACAATTAGTAATTAGAAGTTATGTACATACATTTGAAAAATATTTTCAAGGCTATATTTTAACTGATGAAGAATTAGAATCATTTTTTGGCCCTGCGCTTGAAGTAACATTTAGAAAATATGAAACTAATGAAGAAAAAATTAAAGAAATGATTGCTTATTATCGCGAATTTAATTTAAGTCATCATGATGAATTCGTAAGTGCCTTTAGAGGTGTAAATGATACTTTAAGAATATTAACAAAAAAAGGCTATAATATTGCAATAGTTTCATCAAAAAAATATGACGTGATTAAGTATGGCTTAGAACATACAAAATTAGATCAATATTTTAAAGTTATAATTGCCTCAGAAGATGTAAAAACTCATAAGCCTAATCCAGAAGGAATAAAAAAGGCCTTAGAATATTTTCCAGATTATAAAAATGCTTTATATGTAGGAGATACTCCTGATGATATAAAAGCAGGAAAAAATGCTAATGTAAAAACATGTGGGGTATTATATTCTTCGAAAGTAGAAGAAGTTATTAATGAAAATCCAGATTATTTAATCAAGAACTTAAATGACATAATAAAAATCGTTTGCGAATAATATATACAAACGAGGGATATTATGAAAAAATTAAATCTTATTTCTTTTGGAAAGAAATATCGTGAAACAATAGATGCAAATTATTTTATTGATGCGCGTGTCTTTAAAAATCCATTTTATGTAGTTGAATTAAAAGAAAAAACTGGGCTTACAAAAGAAATCCAAGAATACATTTTAAATGATGAATTATCAAAAAAAGCATTAGTTAAAATTTTAGTAGATTTAAACGAGTATCTTAAAAATGTTGATTTAGAAGAAATCACTATCGGGATATTTTGTACAGGCGGAATGCATAGAAGTGTAGCATTAACCATGTTTTTATCAAACTATTATAAAGATCAATATGATATAACTATTAATCATAAGGATATTTGTGAAAAAGCCTAATATAGTAATATTTGGTGGAGGAAGTGGAATTTCATCAATTCTTTTAGGTTTAAAAAAATATCCTATTAATCTTTATGCAGTTGTAAGTGTTGCTGATGACGGTGGATCAAGTGGTATAATTAGTGAATGCTATAATACACCACCTTTTGGCGATATTAGAAAAGTTTTAGTTAGTTTGGCAAAAGAAGATAATCAATTATCACAAATTATGAATTATAGATTTAATGGCGAAAACACACCGTTTTTTAGCCATACTACTGGAAATATTTTATTACTCTCATATTATAAACAGTATAATAATTCGTTAAAAAAAGCCATTGATGTTATGTCCAAAGAATTAGAAATAAAGGGCAAAGTCTTGCCTGTTTCAAATGAAAGAGTAATTTTAAAAGCTAAATTTATAGATGGTAATTTTATTTTTGGAGAAACAAATATTTCATCTTATGGTGAAAAAATAGATTTAATAACTCCAATTTACAATAGCGTTAATGAGGAAGTATTAAAAGCAATAAGAGTTGCTGATTTAATTATTTATTCATCAGGAAGTCTTTATACTTCATTAATTGCAAGTTTAAATTATACAGAGATTTTAGAAGAAATAAATAAAAGTAATGCTTTAAAAATATATGTGGCTAATATTATGAGTGAACCGGGAGAAACCGATAATTATATGTTATCGGATCATATTAATGAGCTTATAAAGTATGTTGGCTTAAGAAATCTTGATTTAGTTTTAGCTAATAATAATTATAATGTTTATCCAAAAGTTTTAAAAAAATATAAAAGCAAAAATCAAAGATTAGTAAAAATAGATTTCAATAATTGCAATAAAATAAATGTAATAATTCAAAATGCAAATTTGATTTGCATTGAAAATAATTATATTAGACATGATCATAATAAAGTAGCACTATATATTTTTCAACATCTACTAGAAATGGAAGTGTAGGTATGTCTTACTCAATAAATGTAAAAGAGGATATTTGTAAAGAAATTAATATCGATAATAACCTTGAATCTATTAAAGCAGAATTAGAGGCTTTTTTACGTTTATGTTCAGAAATAGGCAAAAATAATACCGGTATTTATATTGAGTTTTCTACAATGAACCCTCAAGTAAATCGACGCTTCATAAAAAATATAAAAAAAGTTTTTAATTGTGAATTAGAATTGTTTATTAAAGAACAAAAAAAGTTGAATCATGATCAAATTTATTTTGTGAAAATAATAACTAAAGTTAACGAAATAATAACAACTTTTGATTTATTCTCAAAAAAAAGCAGCACTAAAGAATCATATTTAAAGAATGATGATTATCTTCGCTCATACCTTAGAGCTGCCTTTTTGGCCAAAGGGAGTGTAAGTGACCCGGTAAGTGGAAATTATCATTTAGAAATAGCTTTAAATAATACAGAAGAAATTTTATATATTCAAAGATTAATGCACAAATTAGAATTTGATGCTAGATTAGTAAAAAGAAGAAATACGGTTGTTTTATATATGAAAAAATCTGATTCAATTATTGATTTTTTAAGAGTTATTGGCTCAACTAAAACAGTGTTTGATTATGAAAATGCAATTATTAGAAGAAACCTTGTTAGTAATGTTAATAAAGGGATTGCCTGTGAAATTGCTAATCAAAGTAAAACATTAAATTCTGCAATGGAACAAATGAAATATATTAAATATTTGGAAATGAATTATCCACTTGAAAAATTAGATCCTAAATTATTAATGATTATGAAGGTAAGAAAAGAAAATATTGACGCTTCATTAAATGAAATAATAAAAATATTAAGTGATATATACAATGAAAAAATTACTAAGTCTGGGGTTAATCATCGTTTTAGAAAAATTAAGGAAATAGCCTTAGAGCATAAGGAAAATAAGAAGGTAGAATAATGCTTGGAATTGATTTAGTTGAACATAAAGATTTCGTAAATATTAAAATAGAAGTAATTGAAAGAATATTAAGCGACTTAGAGCTTAATAGATATAATAGTATAACAAATGAGAAAAGAAAACTTGAATATATATGTTCCCGTTTTGCCTCTAAAGAGGCTATCTTTAAGGCCTATAAGAGCGGAGATAAAACCTTGAATTATAAGGACATTTCAATTTTAAATAAAGAAAATGGTTCACCTTATATTGTTCTAAAAGGTGAACCATTAACATTAGAAATATCTATATCACATACGGATAATTATTCAGTAGCGATTGTTAGTTTGTAATTTTTCTATCGTTTCTTAAAAATAATAATGCGATATTAGCAAGTCCGCAGATTCCTATTAAGATATAAATAGTTCTTGTTAGGAATGAACCGTCTTGGAATAGCCAAGTAACGAGATTAAAACCGAATATACCAATTAATGCCCAGTTTAATGCACCTATTATGGTAAAAACTAGGGCTATTTTTTGTATTACACTCATTTATTAATACCTCCTTAGAAATATCTTTTGCAAATATTTCAAAATTATTCATAACTCTTATTATTGAAACATATTATTAATTGACATTAATGGGAGTGATTTAATGAAAAAAATATTATGTAGTATATTGATGCTTTCATTTTTCTTATTTGTTTCGTGTAATAATAAAATTGACATTACCAATGCACAAGAGAGATTATTATCATACGTTTCAAATCTAGATGAATATGAAGCAAGTTGTACAATGGAATTAAAAAGAAATAATAATACCGCAGTATTTAATGTAGATGTAAGCTATTTAAAACCAGATTATTTTAAGGTATGCTTCAAATCTCAAAACAATCAAAATGAGCAAATAATAATTAAGAATGATAGTGGAGTATATGTATTAACACCAACCCTTAATAAACAATTTCAATTTGATAGTGATTGGCCTTTAAATAGTTCACACGCTTATTTAATAAATTCAATAGCTAAGGATATTACAAACGATCCAGATGCTACTATTATTGAAGAAGATGACGAGGTCTTTGTAATAACAGCAAACATTAGTCACAAAACTAATCAAAATTTAGATCACATGAAATTTTATTTTGATGCTGAAACATTGAAACCAATAAAGACTGTTTATTTTGATAATAAAGATCAAATAGCTATTAAAGTAACTTTTAGTGGATTCAACACTGAACCAGGATTAACAAAAGACAGTTTTGATGTTAATAAAGTTATGGATCAAGAAACAGCTGCAATTGGAGAAGGCGTAACACAAGCAGTAAGCGGAACTTTGGCAGTGGCATTAGAAATATCAGGAACAAATCTAAATAGTCAAATTATAAAGAGTGATTATACTATTCTTTGTTATACTGGTGATAAACCATATACTATTATTAGTCAAACAGTTGAACCAGCCAAAGCATTAACACCTGTAAGAATTTATTCAAGTTTTGAACTAATTGATAAGGGGATATGTGCTATAAGTGCAAATTCATTAACTTTCTATTATCAAAATCAAGAAATTGTAATTATTTCTAATTCACTTACAAGCCAAGAGCTTATTGAAATTGCAAATGCAATAACTTATTCTTAAGTAGTATAAAGTCGTAGTTTAGTATATATTTTAAAATAAAATGTGTTGATAATTATTTGTTTTTCATATATAATAAATAATACATATGCATAAGGAGGACTACGACTTTGGCAAGAGCAGTCAAGAAAGTAAAAACAAACAAAAAGCTTGGTAAAAAGTTTTATATTATATTATTTAGCATTATAGGTGTGTTAGCTATAGCTGGTATTATAACAGGTGTAGTATTAGCATTAAAAGATGATAATGAAGAATTATATGATTATTTCCAAGATTATAAAGATATCAAAATTAACTATGATGAAGTTAGTGATATTGTAACAAAAGGTGAAGTTGAACACATTTTTATCTTTATGTATGATGGATCTACATTTAATGCAAAAACATCTGAAGATGATGATGATTATTCTTTAGAAGATGAAGCATTAGTTAATAATGTTATAGTTATGTATAATAAAGTTAAAGAAATAAACGCAAAGCAAAGTTCTGATATTGTTTCATTCTATATTATAAATACAAATCTTTCTGGAAATAGTGCAGCTTTAAACGATACAACATATTTAGGTGGATTTGCCTCTACTCCCGCTTTAGCTTATATTGCTGGTGAATCTTTTAGTGAAAAAGCTAAGGATCAAGAGATAGTAGTGACAGGATACTCAAGTGCAAAGTTAAATGGCTCAATATTTAAAGAAGCAATAAAATATATTAGTAGAATTGATTTATTAGTGTAATAAAATTAGGCGCTTTCATTAGCGCCTTATTATTTTTTAGGAGAAGAAAATGGAATATTTAAATGATGATTTATTAAATAGTATAGCTTTGGAATTGAATATTAAAATTGATCAAGTAAAGGTAGTTTTAGAATTTTTAAAAGACGATTGTACAGTACCTTTCATTTCTAGATATCGAAAAGAACAAACTGGAGCTTTAGATGAAGTCCAAATTCGTTTTATTGAAGAAAAATATCAGTATGGAGTTCAATTACAAAAAAGAAAAACAGCAGTTTTAAGATTAATTGAAGAAAAAGGAATGTTAACAGAAGAATTAAAAGCTGAAATAAATGCCGCAACCAAATTAATTGAGGTTGAAGATCTTTATCTACCTTTTAAAGAAAAGAAGAAAACTAAAGCTACTGAAGCTATTAGAAAAGGACTTTCGCCTTTAGCAGATATTATGTTAATGTTTTTACAAAAGGGTGATACTAATTTTATTGTAAGTCCATTTATAAAGGGAGAAGTTACTTCATATGAAGACGCTATAAATGGAGCAAAATATATTATTGCAGAAAAAATAAGTGATAATGCTTCTTACCGTAAAGCGATAAGAAATAATTTATTCTTTGAAGGAACTTTAGTTACTAAAAAGAAAAAGAATGCTGTTGATGAACTTGAAGTTTATAAAAATTATTATGAATATAGTGAAACAGTAAAAACAATTAAGCCTCATCGTATTTTAGCTATTAATAGAGCGGAAGATGAAAACGTGATAAGCGTATCAATAAATGCGAATGTTTTAAAAGATATTAATTATTTAAATAAATCTGTAATTAAAAAAGCAAATTCTATTTTTGAAAAAGAAATTAAAGAAGCGATTAATGATTCTTATGATAGATTAATTTTTCCTTCAATAGAACGTGAAATACGTGCTCAATTATCTGAAAAAGGTGAAAATCAGGCAATTGAAGTTTTCTCAGTTAATTTAAAAAATTTATTATTACAAGCGCCACTTAAAGGTAAAGTAGTTTTAGGTGTCGACCCTGCTTTTAGAACAGGATGTAAATTAGCTGTAGTTTCTCAAACTGGTAAAGTCTTAGAAATTGGTGTTATTTATCCAAATGAAAAAGCTAAAGGACAAGCTGTTGACCTTAAGAATATGGAAAAATCAATTAAAACAATATTAGATTTATATAAAAAATATAAATTTGAACTTATTGCTATAGGAAATGGAACTGCCTCAAGAGAAACTGAAAGTTTCATTGCCTCAGTAATTAATGATAATAAACTAGATGCTAAGTATGTAATAGTTAGTGAAGCAGGAGCATCTGTATATAGTGCCTCAGAATTAGCTCAAGAAGAATTCCCTACATTTGAAGTTCAAGAAAGAAGTGCGGTTTCTATTGCACGCAGACTTCAAGATCCATTGTCAGAATTAGTAAAAATAGATCCAAAATCAATCGGAGTTGGACAATACCAACATGATGTTTCTCAAGCAAAACTTACATCTTCGCTTGATGCTGTAGTTGAAGATGCTGTTAATAAAGTTGGGGTAAATGTTAATACAGCTTCATTAAGTCTTTTAACTTATGTTTCTGGTTTAAATAAAAATATTGCTAATAATATTGTTTTATATCGTGATGAGTTTGGACCATTTAATTCAAGAACTGAACTTAAAAAAGTTCCTAAATTAGGTGCTAAAACATTTGAACAAGCAGTTGGATTTTTAAGAATACCTGAGGGAAAAGAAAAATTAGATTCAACTTCAATTCACCCTGAAAGTTATAAAATTGCTAAAAATATAATGGAATACTTAAATATTAAACAAGAAGAATTAGGAAATAATTCTATTAAAGAGAATATTGGTAAAGTATCAAAAACAGAATTAAAGAATAAATTTGGCGTAGATGAGTATACTTTAAATGATATATTAGATGCCTTTATTGCCCCAACAAGAGATCCACGTGATGAATTTGCTCAACCGAAATTAAGAAGTGATATCCTACATTTGGAAGATTTAAAAATAGGTGATGAACTTGAAGGCACAGTTAGAAATGTTATAGATTTTGGAGCATTTGTTGACTGCGGTGTTAAGTATGATGGATTAGTACATGTATCAAAAATATCAAATAAATTTATCAAACATCCATCTGAAGTTTTAAGCGTTGGTGATTTAGTAAAAGTTTATGTTATTGGCATAGATTTAGTCAAAAATAAATTGTCTTTGTCGATGCTTAAGCAAATATAAATTTTGTTGTAATTAAAAATGGCTATGATATAATTAATTATATTAAGTTTTACTGGAGGTAAACATGATAGAAGAAAAAGAAACTGGCATTTCTATAATGGACATGCTTAAGCTAATATGGAAAAGAAAAATAATAGTTATTATAGCATCTATTATATTTATGGTTGTGGGCACTCTGGCAATAAAATTTGGCTATAATCCATCAAAAGAAATATATACTACAACTTTCGAATACTCATTTCCAGGAATTGATGATTCAAAATTTTTAAACGTTTCTTCATTTGATTATCGTGAAATAATAAGCGAAATAAATTTAAATAATACAAAGAATTCAAATTCTGAATTTGCAAATATAAATGTAGAAAAAATGCTTGATGTAAATGATATTTCAATTGAACGAGTATATAATGAAAAACAAGAATTATTATCTAACACATTTAAGATAAATGTGAAACAAAAATATTTCAAAAGCACAAAAACTGCTAAAAAATTCTTAACGGCAATAATAGAAGAAACAAATCATAAATCTAATAATATAGTTAAAAATTATAAATATGATTATTATTTAAATTTAGCAAATAGTTCAGTTAATTATGAATCACAAATTGCTAATATAAATTATCAAATAAATATAATTAAAAACGGATATACTAGTTTAATTAATAAATATGGTGATTTATTCTTAGAAGAAGACGGCGATGGAATGTTAGTTTCGGATTATCAAAAAGCTTTTAATGAATACATATTCTTAAATGATACTGCATTATTATCATTTGAATTAACTCAAAATGGTTATGTTAAAGATTATAGTGTTACTAAAGCAGAATTAATTTTAAAGAAACAATCTTTATTAAAAAAGATAGAAGATAATAATGCTGCTATTGAAAACCTACATGCTGAAATTGATACATTAAATTCTATGCAAAGTGGAACAACATATCAAAGTTTTGATACAATTTATAATAAAATTTTAGATTTAATTGTTAGTAATACGAATTCAAATACTGAAATTATTGAAATCGATAAAAAGCTTGCATCTGAATTCGTTGCTTCTCTCGAAAAAGAAGAATTTGCATTAAAAATTTCAAAAATGTTAACTAAGTTAGAAGAATTTACTAAAATTTATACTGATGTTACAAAAAATGTTTATTTATCTCAATCTAAAGTTACATTTGCCAAATCATCTGTGATAATTGGTGAAGGTGGATATAGTACAACTTTAGTCATCCCAATTACGTTAGTTGCAGGTGTTATATTATCTTCTGTAGTAGTTTTAATTTTTGAATTAGCAAACTATAAAAAAGAAGAAAATAATAATTTAGAAACTGAAAAGAAAACTGAATAAATTCATAAAATGGTGCTAAAAATATAAGCACCATTTTATTTATTTCTTAATTCGTGATTGACATAGATAGTCATTTACGATATAATTAAAAAGCACTTGGTAAAAAATGGAGTAGTACTCAAGAGGCTCAAGAGGCGCCCCTGCTAAGGGTGTAGATCGAGAAATCGGTGCGAGGGTTCGAATCCCTCCTGCTCCGCCACTTATAGAATTAAACGTCTAATAAAATAGACGTTTTTTTATTATATTTGGGCTTAAGAACAAATATGAAAACCACACGCTATGCGTGTGAGAAATGAACGCTTATAGCTATTAAAAAAAAATAAAAAAAACCTCATGATATAATGAAATAGGTCTGGCAACCGAAAACAAAATATCAAGGAGGTAATATCAATGGCAGCAAAACCAAATGATGATAATAGTTTATCACACACAAAGTGGAATTGCCAGTATCATATAGCATTCACACCAAAATATCGAAGAAAAGCTATATATGGAAAGTTAAGAAGTGATATAGGAAAATATCTGAGAAGATTATGTGAATATAAAGGAGTAGAAATAATAGAAGCACATGCAATTATAGATCATATACATATGCTAGTAAAAATACCACCGAAGTTAGCAGTATCATCGTTCATGGGATACCTAAAGGGAAAGAGTAGTCTAATGGTATTTGATGAACATGTAAATCTAAAGTATAACTACGGAATTAGGCACTTCTGGTCAGAAGGCTACTACGTTTCGACCGTAGGTCTAAACAAAAAGACAGTACAAAATTACATAAAGAACCAAGAGCTAGAAGATCAACTATCAGATAAGAGAAGTCTGAAGGAATATAAGGACCCGTTTATGGGTAAGTAAGAGAGACAAAGGCAATTGGGCGATTAAAAAGACCCTCAAATGGAGGTCGCCAGTAACCCGTCTTGGAGACGTGGATTTTTATTACTCAAAATATTTTAAAAAATGTTATAATATAATTACTTGATTGAAAGATAGAAGAAAGGATTTTTCATTATGGAATTTGATATTACATTAATAAGAAGAGGTAATTTCATCATTAATAAACAAGAAATGAAAAAATATTTTTCTGAAATAGAAGATTTATTTATATCATTTAATAGTCCAGTAGAAGGTAAGTGGTTTAAGTACAGGGGTTCAATATTTTCACTTCATTACTCAGAATATACCGATTCATTTAAAATATTTTTCACTGATAAAAAAGAAGGATTTGACTTAATTACAATAGAACAATTTAAAAATGAAATGATACCTTATATATTAAATATTTTGAGAAATGATTCAAATAGGAAAAGTAATATTAATTTTCATATTTGTGAGAAAAATAAAAAACTCTCTATTCTAAGAGGATAAGTTAATCTTTGGCAAAAGGAAGATAAAACCTACAAACAGACATAAGGAGTGTAAATAATATGGAAATTAATAAAGATAAAACGATAGCATTCTATACTAGCTATATTCCTTGTAATTGTGGTGATTGCAAGATTTATATTAGGAATATTGAAAAAATGTATCCTGAAATATGTGCGTATTTAACATCGATAGGTGTAAATCCATTAAAACCTTTTGAACTAATGTCCATTGATGATGGTATGAGTCAATTAGAATTTGTTTCGTGTGAATATATTGTATTTGGTAACGCAGACAATGATTTTAAAATAACAATTAATAACATGGATATTGAGGTTTCATATTTGCATCCAATTCTGGATACAAAAGATGATTATTTCATACTTATGTTTGGTCCTATAATGATTGAAAAAATTTATTCGAACACTAGACATTTAACACATAGTGATATTAAAAAAACTATAAGTAAGATATTATATGATTTTGATATTATGAATCTAATTGACAAGTTAGATAAGGAGGAAGCCTCTTTACTTGCAAATGAATATATTCAAGAAGCAAATATTATTGAGATAGAATTATCGAAAAGACGAAATCTGATTGGATTTCCAAAGTTTTTACAAAAAACTTTTTATAAGCAATTTGACCAAGTGATAGAAATAGCTCTTTGCAGAAAAATAACCTATGAAATTGCTTCACAATTAGAAGTGCAAAGAGATTTTAAAGACTTTGAAGAGAATAAGCGTTTAAAAGGAAAAATCTCAATTGAAGATTTTGAATATAAATTGGTTATACATCCTAATTTCATTGTAACGACATTAGATCGCAATACTTACATTAATGGAAAACTATATTATGATATAGAAGAGCAAGATTTATTAGAGTCATATATTGATTTTGTTGATAATAATGATTATATATATATTCAATACAAACGTAAACAGCTATTGTCTGCTCGTAATTATTTTAGATTAGTTCATAAAAATAAATATGATTTTATAAAACTCAAGAACAAAAAACAAATAGAGTTGATTTTTGATAATAATGGAGTTATATTTAAAAAATGATAATTTAGTTAAGTAGATGTTAATATGAGCATATTTAATTTTTAAAAAAGACTTATCGTTCTGCAATAATTTTTATTTATATTAAAAATAATAAAAAAATCAGGATAGGACATATTGTAATAAGGTGGAAGCTAGACTTAATAATATAATAAAGAGTGCTTTCGTGAACGAATAAAATAAAACCCACACCAGAAGTCCCACCTGACTGATAAATAAATGAAATAATGGCGTAATTATGCAGTATATTTTCATGGTTCCGTAGCATATACTGCTCCGCCACGTAATAAATAAAGTTAAAAATTTAACTTTAATACATACAAAAGACTGTGTTTGTTCCTGATAAGGGCTGATATAGTCTTTTTTTTATATCTACTGATAAATCTTATAAAAATATTTAAAATTCATATTCAAAGTTCAACCTAAATTGACACCAATATTTAAAAGGTTATGTTATAATAAAAGTTAAGACGGGTGATAAATATGTTTGCTAAGATAAAAGGTAATAGTACAGTATACGGTTCAGTTATTTTTGCAGTTATTTATAAGGGCTTGAAAAGTAAAGCAATTCTTTTTGATGAAACATATTCACAATT
Source organism: Anaeroplasmataceae bacterium (assembly GCA_031549865.1). Classification (GTDB taxonomy): domain Bacteria; phylum Bacillota_I; class Bacilli_A; order Acholeplasmatales; family Anaeroplasmataceae; genus JAVBPE01. Next base: position 226,533 of record JAVBPE010000002.1, read on the forward strand.
AATAGTATTAGATTTTTTTGATAATAATCATCGCCCAAGAATTCTGTTTATGGATGGTGACCATTCAAGTTGGAGTATAAATCAAGAAAATTTTAAATCGTATTGGAATATTAAAGACATTTTTAAAGTAGTTGATAATAACAAATATAATAATAAAATGCTAGAAGAAGCAAAGCTTATTCAAAGTAATTCAATATCAAGTGATTTTAACGATATAAAAACACAATATGATATAGAAGCATTAGAATTATGTTCATTTAATTTTCACGATTCCTATATTCTTAAAATGGAAACTAATATGGATACTTTTAAAATTTTACTAGATTCGTCATGGGGAACGTGTATTTATATAGAGGGGGTTGATGTTATTCAAAATGATTTGAATTCTACAAATTTTTTTGATGATTGTCAAGTTTCTGTCGAAGATGGGAATGTAGTATTTAAATTTTATGATTTTGAAAGCGAACAAATAGTATTAAAAGCAAAAAGTATTAGATGGAAAGCTTTATTCGACGAAAAATATAATATAAAGATGGACAATATAAAATTGGATAATGATAAAATGACTTTTTTTTATGGAAAGGATGAAATAGTTGTACATCTTGGAAATATAAATGATAGTTTATTTAATTTCAATAAAGATAATACAATAGGTTTTTTAGCTTTCATTGAAGATTATTCCGCAACTTTTAAGTTGATAGATAATAATACAATGCGCTCTATTTGTATTACTAAAGGTTCTCTTGAAAAATGGGAGGAATATAAAGATAGAGTATTATCATTCAAAGAGATAGTTGAAAATAATATATATAATGTTATAGTTTTAGAAGATGAAGAGTATAACGGGTATGGAGGTATAGACAATGGTGAAACGTTATTTCAAGAAGAATATAGTAAAATTTATAGCTTTCTATATTTTTACAAGTATACAGGCATATCTATTGTAGGTAATTTGTTATTTTGGTTAATAATACAATTATGTAATCCGGCATTGAAATGGGGAATGTTTTATCTTTTTGGTGTTGGAATAAGTTTATTTACGTTTATACTAAGTTTTATTGTTTTTTTAAAAGACTTGCATAATGATGTAGTTTCATTAGTTATAAGTGATAAAAAAATAATTTTTCATGCAATTAACTCATTTATTATTGACTATAATGATGTTGTTAGTGTAGAAAAAGGTAAGAGAATTATCATTAAAACAAAAAAGAAGAAGTATAAATTAATAAATAGTTATAAAAATGAAGAAATATATAATATATTAATTGAACATATAAACAAAGAGTATTAAAATAATTTAGTAAAAAGAAAACATTTAACTTTAAAAAAACTTACACTTTATAACTATGATGATTGCAAGGTATTATATGAGTATTGAAATCACTTAGATAAAAATGCGAGTTTATTTAAAAATTATTGATGTTGACCATTAAAGTCATTTAATTAATTCAGTTAATGATGGAACCGGTATACATATCTTTTTTTCTTGTAAGGATATTTAATTTTTTACAATAATGAATAAATAATAATGCAGATAATGACAAAAAAAGTAATTAAACAATATAAAGGAGAAATCATGGAATTGATTGCAAAAAAGAAAAAAAATGTTAGTATCCTTATGGGTATATATACATGTATAGGACTATTTATGGTTATAAGTATACTTATTAGAAATGAATATACGGAATATAAAGTTGTTTTTTATGTTGGTATTTTTTTGCTGATCGCTTGCGGCTTAATCTTCATTTTAAGTATTGTTCAACCCAAAAAAGTTATTTTCTACAATAAGGCAAGCAACACTATTGTAATTAGAAAGTTTAAAAGAGAATACATAGTTAATATTTCTGAAATAAAAAAAGTTGATACATACACATATCATCTTGCAATAATCTATATTTATATTAAAGATAATAAAAGAATCATGATAGGAGAAATTGCAAGAATTAACAAAGTTGAAGATAGGCTTAATAGTATAATCAAAGAATATTCTCGAAATCTATTTAAATAAAACCTACGCCCAAAGTACTAACTAATATTGAAAATTATAAAATAATAGCATAACTATGTAATTTGTTGGTTTCACAAGCACATACTGACCCGCTACTAGTTATTAAAAGCTTAATTATAAGCATAAATGAATACAAAAGACTGTATTTGTCCTGATAAGGGCTGATATAGTCTTTTTTTGTTTATAATTCAATAACTAAAATATGTTGCTAAAGACAAAGTAGATAAGATTTATTATATAAAAATAAAAGCGTCCATATTGGACGCTTTATAAATCAAAGATTACTTAATGCAAATTCTGTTTCATTTATTAAAGATTTTACTAATTCTTTAACAGAAATAATTTTATCTACTTTATAAGCATTACTTCCACAAAAGATTAAACCCTCATCTATATTTCCTTTAAAAGAATTTATAAGTGCTTTAGTGATACAGTAAGGGCTTGTTTTAGGGTTACATTGAACAATGCAATCATAGCATTTAGTTATTTGCTTTCTATTTTCTTCTACATCAATTATAAACTTATTTTTTATTGCTCTTCCTGGCATTCCAACGGGACTTTTTACTATTACAATGTCTTCTTGTTTAGAATTAATATATGCATCTTTATAACTATTTGATGCATCACATTCCACTGTTGCGACAAATCTTGTTCCCATTTGAACACCAGAAGCACCTAGTTTTAAGAATTTAGCAATATCATTTCCATCATAAATTCCTCCAGCAACTATAACCGGAATGCTTACTCCTGTCTCTTCCTCAATCTTTTTCATTTCTTCAATTACTTCAATCGTAATTTCTTCAAGACTTTGGGCTTTATTATTTAATAAATCATCACTATCAAATCCAAGGTGACCACCTGCTAATGGACCTTCTATAATAACCATATCAGGAATATAATTATAATTTGTACGCCATATTTTAGTTATTAATTTGGCAGCCCTTGCAGAGGAGATAATAGGTGCAATCTTTGTTTTAGTTCCTTGAACAAATTTTGGTAATTCCCTAGGTATACCGGCTCCAGAGATTATTAAGTCTATTCCTTTTTTTACAGCTCTTTTTACTAAGTCAGCGTAATTATTCATTGCAACCATAATATTCATACCTAAGATTCCCGTTGAAGAAATTTTTCTTGCTTTCTCAATCTCAGTATCTATTGCCTCTAAATTAGCTTCTTTAGGGTTTTTATCGTAATTAGGGTCTAAGAAACCTATGCTTGCGGCTGATAATATACCTATCCCGCCCTCTTTAGCTACATTTCCAGCTAAACATGAACCCGAAATACCAATTCCCATCCCACCTTGAATGATAGGGTATTTGGATGTTTTTTCTCCAATTTTTAATCCTTTTAATATCATATTTTTCTCCTTATTAAAACATAAAAATCAAATATATTTTTGATTTTTTTCTCCTCAATTAATTATATATCAAATACTTCATTTGTAAAGGTTTGATATTCAAAATATTTGTACATAAAACAAATAAAAATGATAAAGTATGATATTTTTTTTAAAAATAGAATTAAAATCAAATTTAAAATTTCAAATATAAGAAGAAGCAAAAGAAACCAATGTTTTTAATTATATTGCATTTTTAACTTATATAATTTATTATATAATTATAATGAAATTTGGTGAATTTATGAAAAAACTAATAGTTTTTATTGTGATATTGTTTATTACTATAATAGCTCTTCCACAAAATATTTGTGCACTAACCGATAATGAAATAGCGATATCTACAGCTGATGAATTAGTTGCTTTTTCAGAATTTGTAAATGAACATAGCACTTCAAATTTTAATACAGATAATAGATATTATTATTTAACTTGCGATATAGATTTGACACAGACTCTTTCACCAAATGGTTTTGGGTATGAATTATGGGGGGAGTCTGGTTTTAAGCCAATAGGCTATAAATTACTGAATTATGAAAGAATATTTACCGGTATTTTTGATGGTAAAGGACATACAATAAGTGGTTTGTGGATTAACCGTGATCTTGATAATGATAACTCGGATTATATGCAGTATGCAGTACTTGGTAATGGACTTTTTGGTTATAATAAAGGAACTATTAAGAATTTAACAATCAAGGCATCTGATTTTGGAATTACTGGTTATAAAAATGTTGGCGGAATTGCAGGTATTAATGAAGGTAATATTGAAAATTGTTCTTTTTTTGGAAATTTAAGTGGTTTTACGGTTGGCGGGATAGCTGGATATACAGAATCTAGTACAATCAAAAATTCTTTATATAAAGGAATAATTGAAAGTAGTGGAAATGCTGGTGGAATTTCAGCTAAAACTTATGATAGTACTATTGAAAATGTTTATGTTGAGGCAAGTATAACGGCTGATATTGCTGGTGGTTTAACTAGTTATTCATTAGGTAGAAACTTAATCAGAAATTCATTAAGTATTTCTAATATCATAGCTGATGAAGACTATTTAGGTGGGTTAATAGGCATCAGTGAAGAACAATTGGATATAGAGAATTGTTACTATATAAATAAAGATAATTTAACTTATGCCTTAAATGGTATTGATGATACTAACAATGTAAAAGGATTAAATACTAATGAAATTTTAAATAAGGTTTATGAATTGTTTTCTAATCAAACTGAATTATTCAATTTAAATAAAAAAATAGAATATCAAAAAAGTGGCACAAGTAATTATTTTGCTGAATATCCAACTGAAATTGGGGATTATACAATTAGAATTATTTATGATAATAATTATTTCAAATTAGAAATGTTTGGTGCTCTGACTATAGAAGCATTACCAGATAATTTTAATTATGTAATCATATATATATGTATTGTTTTGATAATTATTTTAATTATATTGTTAATAATATTTTTATTTAAATTGAAACTTAAGCAAAATATTATAACGCATTCAAATAACTATAGGGATTTACCTGATGATTTTTCTAAAAGAGAAAAACAAATAGCGATATTAATGCTTGATGGTTTAAAAAGAAAAGAAATTGCTAACAAACTTTTCTTAAGTGAGAATACAGTTAAAACTCACACATCAAATATTTTAAGAAAATCAAATAGTATTGATCAAAAGAATTTTATCGATAAATATCATAATAAAAAATGAAACTACATGACAAATGTAGTTTTTTGTTATTTAGGGTGAGATAATTCACCCTGATGGGGTGATTTCTTTAGAAATGTATAAATGCTATAATTTTAATAGAGATTAAAAACTATTTGGAGGTATATATGAAAAAGAAACGAACAAGACTTTTTATTGGACTTATATTGCTATTTATATTTGCAATTTATTTTTCTAATAATCCAATAAATGCCCAAATTACTGCCGATACAAAATACAATATTAAAATAAGTGCAGTATCAACGGATGGTACAGCATACACACTTCATGTCGATGTAAATGGTAAAAATCAAAATGGATATGGTAATTCCAATTTAGAGCAATTTAGCATACCGAAAGTTGATAGAGGTGGTTCAAGCTTTGATATAGGAACATATTCAAGTGAATTTTTTCCAACATCAATAGATATATATAGAGTAGAAGGAAGCCCTTTAGTCTTAACTGCAGTATATACAGTGACCGTTAATGGAGTTGTCGTTTTAACAACACCTTCTGTTACTATTAAATCAGGAACAAATAACAGAGTAAGTTCACATGATATACCTGTTGAGAAGTTTCCTAAAATTCAAAGCTTGCAATTAAGCACAAATAATATAGTTGTCCCTACTTCGGGAACAAAAGAAGTGACTGCGCAAGCTGTTGATCAATATGGAGTCAAATTTGTAAATAATAAATCATTTAGTTATACAGCTAATACTACAACGGGAGTAACATGCTCAACAGCAAATAGTGTTGGGACAATTAAAATTGCTTCAACGGTGAAAAACAATACAACCATAACTATATCAGTAGGTGACTCGAGTATAGGAACTGCAACAGCCAGTATAACGTGCACTAGAGATCAATTTAAATTATCGATAAGTAGTAGTAATACAAGCATGGGAACTGTGTCTGGTTCTAGTGGTCAAATCGTTTGGGGAGATAGCTGCAGGGTAGTCGCAACACCTAATATAGGTTATAAGTTTGATGGTTGGTTTGAAGGATCAACGAAAGTATCAAGTGAAGCGACATATATTTTTGATATGCTTACAAGAGATTACACTATAGTTGCAAGATTTAGTGTAATTGAAATGACCGCAACATTTATTATACCAACTGGGGCGTCAATCTCTTCTAATAGTAAAACTGTCAGTTTTAATAGTACTTATGGTGTATTACCTACACCATCGCTTAGCGGATATTCATTTGTAGCCTGGCATTTAGATAGTTTAAATGGCGCAACTGTTAATAGTTCTACAACAGTTACAAAAGTTACGGGACATTCTTTATATGCTGAATTTAGTGCAAATATATATACAATTAAATATAATCTAAATAGCGGAGTGATGGCAGCTACAGAAATCAAAATTACTTACGATTCAACTAATAATGCCCTTCATGTGCCAACGAGGGTGGGATATACTTTTGATGGGTGGTTCTATGGTGATACTCGCCTTAGTCATGAGGATGGTATTGTAGTTTCCGCTTGGAAGTATGATATAAATAACATGAATATAACTGCTCATTGGAATTTTATTAATTATGAAATTACTTATGATGCAAATAATGGTACTGTTAATAATCAAAGTGCATTAATACCTTATGATTCAGCTATAGGATATCAACTTGAAAAGCCTACATTAGATGGTTATATATTTACAGGATGGTATAAAGATGGGATTAGAATAAGTGATAGTGATGCAAAATTAATAATAATTTGGAAGTATAATTATTCGGTTAATTTAATAGCTAATTATGATGCAAAAATATATACCGTCAATTTTGATTTTGATGGTGGGACTTTAGGTGGAGTAACAAGTTATAATGTCACATTCAATAGTGGATATACACTACCTGTTCCAACTAGAACCGGTTATTCATTTGAAGGCTGGTTATACAATGGAGATTTAATGACTAATGAAAATGGTGTTAGTATAGGAAAATGGCTATATACTACCGATAATTTAGTATATACAGCTACATGGGGAGCATTAAAGTATAATGTTCATTTTGTCGCAACTGGAGAAAATTTAACAATTCCAAATGACCAAAAAGTTGAGTTTGGAAAACCATATCCACAGTTTCCTGTGGCAACAAGAGATGGATATGATTTCATAGGTTGGTATTTGGATGTCGATTGTAGCATTAATGCAACAGGTAATGTAACTACAGCATCGAACCATAATATATATTCAAAATGGATTGCTAAAAAATATATTATTACATTTGATTTTATGGATGGTATAACATTAAGTCAATCAATAGAAGTTACATATGATCAAAAAATATCGGTATCAGCTAATCCATCATTAGACAATGGACTTTTCCCGCAACCTCCAGTTCATCAAGGTTTATTTTTTAATGGCTGGTATACTATGAATAATGGTAATTTCATAAAACAAATTCAAGAAGATTCAATAGCTAAAATGACATCTAATATAACTGTATATGCTAAATACAGTTTTAGTGTAGACGTAAGTGCAAAAAATGATATTACATCAGTAACTTATAGTGAAAGTTCTATAGAATTAACGGCTTTATATAATACGACCTTAGCAGTTTCAGGTTATCTATATAATGTGAAATGGCAAAAACAAACAGTAAGTGGTTGGGTTAATACAATATGCACAACTAACACATTATCCATAGCAAATGTTAATGAAAGTGGAACATATCGTGTAGTTGTAAGTGCAGTAAAAGATAATAATATTATAGTTGTTGATTCTCAATCGATTTTGATTGAAGTTTTAAAAAAAGAAATAGTTGTTGATTGGATTAGTGAAGATTACTTCTATTATAATGGTTTAGATCAATCAAATAATGTTTATGCAAATTATACATTAAATCAAAATATAGAAGAATTAACTATAATATTTTCAGGCAAGAGTTCGATTTTTAAGAATGCCGGTAATTATCATTTAACAGCTTCTTTTAAAACTGAAGATTTGAATTCATTGAATTATAAATTAGTAAATAATGAAATAAATATTTCAATATTAAAAATTAATCAAGAGATTTTATATAATGGTAAATCAATTAATAATTATATTGAGGGTATAGAAAAAAAAGTAACATATAACGCTTTATGTCAAGGTTTTTTAAATTCAGAATTTGAATTAACAGATAATAGTGGACGCATTGTTTTTGATAATAATGATCAAAAGGATGCCGGTACATATATAGTTGTATTAAATGTATTATCAACAGAAAACTATAATGAATATATATTACCAATGACATTAATAATTGAAAAAGCTGAAATTGAAGGTATTGAATTTAATAATGAAACAATTGTATATAACAAACAATTACATAGCATTTATCTTTCGAGCTACCGAACATCACTAGGAGATAGTATTGTTGATGTTTTATATACTGGTAACAATGTTATTAATGCTAATACATACACTGTTACGGCAATATTGACTCATAAAAATTATAATATTTTAGTATTGATTGCACAGTTAGAAATAACTAAAGCTGATGTAGAAATAACCCTGAGCAATCAAGAATCGATATATGGAGAAAAAATTAATATCTCTCAAGTCGCTTACAATGTTACAGTTGGGGCAATTCTAAGTTCAGATAGTTTAAATATTCTAATTTATAGAAACGGCTCTTCAAATTTGGTTGGCGAGTATGAACTAGATATGGATTATAATAATTCCAATTATAACATTACATATGTTAAAGCCAAATATATAATAACGCCTAAAGATGTTAAAATAGCTTTAAAATCGCAATCGTCAAATTGGGGGGAACAAATAATTGTTAATCAAACCGCTTATGAAATAATTAGTGGGGGAATATTAATAGGAGATGATTTGAATATTGTTATAACAAAAGAAGCAGGTAGTTCTCAGGGCTATTATGAATTAAATGCTACTTTTAATAATAGTTGCTATGAGGTAGAATGGATATTAAATACTTATCAAATAATTGAAATCGCTAATTATACAATAATTTTAGAAAATCAAACATTTATATATGGCGATGAGATTAGGATTAATCAAAGTAAATACAATAGTTTAATGAACATCGACTCGAATATTTTATCTGAATTAAATATAGAGATAATTTTTAAAAATTCAAATGATGAATCTCTAATTAAAAATTGCGGAACATATAAAATAACAGGAATATATCTACATGAAAGTATAAGAGTTGAGTTTATTGATGCCTTATTAACCGTTATTCCAAGAGATATAGAAATAAGCGCAGATAATCAAAGTTCCGTTTATAAAGATAGTGATTATGAATTTAATAATCAATTATATTTAGTTACAAATGGCAATTTTATTCTTGATGATGAAAATGATTTTGAATTAATATGTAATTATCAAGAACTTGTAGGTAATTATGATATTAACTATTATTTTAATAATAATAATTACAACGTAACTTTTGTTAAAGGGTTATACACAATATTAAAGCGCGAAATAGAAGTTATAATTGATGATAAAGATAGTATTTATGGAAATTCTTTAGAGGAATTAACTTATCAAATAACGGCTGGTACTTTAATGGATGATGATAGCCTTAACTTATATTTAATCAAAGAATCAGGGAATGATGCTAAAGATTATATTATTAATTATGAATGCTATAACAAAAACTATGATGTAAGAGTGACACTGGGTACCTATACAATTTTAAAACGCAATATTGAAGTAATATATACATTTAATACTAAATATGAAGATGGCAATATCCATAATGTAAATTACCGTTTCATTAATAATTTAATAAATGATACTTTGGGAGATGAAATAACTTATTCAAGTATAGTAAAGGATGCTAAAGATTATGTTGCAACTGTTACTATAACTAATAATAATTATGAAATAATAAATCCAATATTTGAATTTACTATATATCAAAAAACAATTAAAGTTTCTTTAGACAGTAACATTGATACGGATGAGATAATGCTTGAGAATAACGAATTATCAAATGATACTTTAGTTAAAATAGTAAAAAACGATTCATTTGAAATAATTGAAAACAAATTAAATGATACACAAGAAAATAAACAAAGCATTATTCAACTTTATGATATCACATTAATTGAAAATGATATTGAAATACAACCTCAAAATGGCTTAAAGCTAAGAATTTTATTAGATGAGAAAAATAGAAATTATAACAATATAAATGTTATTCATATTCATGATGATGAAATAGAAAAAGTTTTATCGTATCGAGATGGAAATTATATTGTAGTATTAGTTGATTCATTTTCTTCATATGCATTAGTTATAGATAAAGAGGCAAGCCCTATTCCTCCGATTGTTATTCCTGAAGATATTAATACAAATAATCCATTGTTAATACCATTAATAATTACTAGTTTTATTGCCTTTTGTTCTTTAGTTTTTATAATCTTTTTCAGAAGAAAAAATCATATGCAATTAAGCAATGATAATGATGTAAATAGTTTTAATGTAAATATAATGGAAATAAAACAAAATAATGAAGTTGCTGATACGAATGAAGTAACAAAAGAGGAAATAGAGGATTATAAGACAAGTCCGATTTTACTAAGTAATAATGAGATAGAGGTAAGATTCAACAAGAGTTTTGAAGCAAGACTAATTTTATCGACTGATGAAGTTAAAAATAGATATAGTATTGTGAAAAACTATTTATTAAGTCATAGAAAAGTAAAAAATAGAATAAGTTGGAATTATGAAACATTCTTTATAGGTAAAAAACAATTAGTTAAATTAAGAATTAAAGGTAAAACATTGGTAATGTATATTGCTTTAAATCCAAATAGTCTATTTGAAACAAAATATAAAGGACTTGATGCATCTATATATAACAAATATACAATCGTCCCATTTATGTATAAATTAAATGGGGAAAGAAAGACAAGTTATGCCTTAGATTTGATTGATATGTTAGGACTTGAAAAAATAACTAATTTGGATGTCAATTATATGAGCATTTATAAAAATGACACATTTCAAAATTTAATTGATAGAAAATTGATAAAGGTTATAGGTAGTGATATTGAAGATGTTAGCAATTTAAAATCAAAGTCATTTGCAATTATTAATGATAAGAAAGCTGATGATCTTTTAAGCGATAAAGTTGCTATAGAAAAAATAGAATTTAGAAATGCAATAATAGATACTACATATAAAGTGACAATTAATATTGATACTTTAAATGATAGTTTTAATGATGGCGATATTATAAATTTAGATATTTTGAAATCTATGAAATTAATAAATAAAAACGCTACATATTTTAAAGTTTTAGCAAGAGGGTCACTAAGTAAGAAGTTAATTGTTGAAGCAAACGATTTTTCACTCGTTGCAGTAAAGATGCTAGATTTAATGGGTGGAAAAGCCATCAAGCTAAAGTAATATTTGAAAGCTTTATCTAATAGGATAAGGCTTTTATTATATTATTCAATTATAATAACGCTATCTGATAGATTAAATGATTAATATTTGATATTATGATAATAGAAAGAAAAGTGAATGTCACTTAGGTTATAAATAATGGAATTTATAGATTTAGGAATTAACAAAAGAATATTAGATGCAATTAAAGAAGAAGGATATACTGAACCTTCTCCAATTCAAAAAGAGGCTATACCAGTTGTCTTAACTGGTAGAGATGTTTTAGGATGTGCCCAAACTGGTAGTGGAAAAACCGCTGCTTTTGCGATACCTATTTTACAACAATTAGCTTTGGAAAATAATAACCCTAGGAAAATAAAAGCTTTGGTATTAGCTCCAACTCGTGAATTAGCACTACAAATTCATGAATCATTTAAAACTTATGGAAAATATTTAAAATCTAAATGTGGAGTTATAATGGGTGGAGTTTCTCAGGGGTTTCAAGTTAAGATGATAAATAGTGGAGTAGATATTTTAGTTGCAACACCAGGGCGTTTACTTGATTTAATTAATCAAAAAATTGTATTTCTAGACTCTTTAAGATATTTAGTATTAGATGAAGCTGACCAAATGCTTGATATGGGATTTATTAATGATATAAAAAAGATATTAAGATTTATTCCAATACATCGTCAAACATTATTTTTTACGGCTACAATGCCAGATGAAATATTGAAATTGACAAATGACATATTAAAAGATCCATATAATATTTCAGTTAATCCTGTTTCATCAACAGTAGATACTATAAAGCAGTATGTTTATTTCACAGATAAAACTAAGAAAAATGACTTATTAAAATATTGTATTTTGAAAAATGGTAAAAATAATTCTACCTTAATTTTTACAAGAACAAAACATCAAGCTAATAAAGTGGCACAATATTTATCTACTAACGGAATAAAAGCAATGGCAATACATGGTAATAAATCACAAAGTGCACGTCAACAAGCTTTAAATAGTTTTAAAGAAGGAAATATAAATGCACTTGTTGCAACAGACATTGCTGCAAGAGGAATCGATATAAGTGATTTATCTTGTGTAATTAATTTTGATTTACCAGAAGTAAATGAAACTTATGTTCATAGAATCGGTAGAACAGGTAGAGCTGGAAAATCTGGAGTTTCAATATCTTTTTGTGACATTAATGAAGTTAATTTATTAAAATCCATTGAAAAGTTAATAAAAAGAGAGATAGAAGTTATTGAAGATCATCCATATAAAATGGAAGTGAAAGTAAAAAAAGAAACAAAGAAATCAGAACCTAAAAAAAATAATAAAATGAATGTTAAAAATAAAAAAGATGATTCTAGTAAAAGCAAATTAGAATCACCTAAAAAGAAAACATTGGAAGTATCAAATAATAAAGAAAAGAATTTTAAAAAGGTATATAATAAGAATAAGAGTAAAAAAAATATTCAATAATTTTGAATATATTTTTAATTAAGTAATGGTTAGTTGGAGGTTTTAGTATGTTATTTGGACATAGAATAAATAAATACTATTTAAAGCATATTTTTGCTTATATAGTAGGGATAGCATTTTTAATAATTATAGATTATGTGCAAGCACTTATGCCAGAACAAATTGGTAGATTTGCATCAGGAATAGAGAATAATAATTTCACAATAGAATTATTAAAAAGTATTGTAACAACAATTTTAATATATGGGGTAATTATTGCACTAAGTAGATTAATTTGGCGTATTTGTTTAATAGGATCAGCAAGAAAAATAGAAAAAGAATTAAAAGAAGAAATGTTTGAACATTCTCAAAAATTATCGCAAGAATATTATAGTAAACAAAAAGTTGGGGCAATGATGTCACTTTATACAAGTGATGTTGAGACAGTAAGACAGTCTTTAGGTTTTGGAATAGTAATGTTTATCGATGCAGTATTCTTAGGTCTTGTTTCAATTATAAAGATGCTTCAAGTTAATGTTTTTTTAACATTATTATCATTGATCCCAATGCTAGTTATTGGAATAGGTGGAATTTGGTTTTCAAAAAGTTTTGAAAAATCATATTTAATGAGGCAAAAAGCTTATGAAGATTTATCAGAATTCACTTTAGAAAATTATTCGGGAATAAGTGTTGTTAAAGCATATGTTAAAGAAAGAAGAGAATTAAAGGAATTTGTTAAGAAAAATAAAAATGTCTATAATGCTTCTATGAGTTTTACAAAAAAATTATCTTTATTAGAATCTTTAATAGAAACTTTAATTGCGTTATCGATAATTTTAATTTTTGCCGTTGGTGGATATTTAGCATATAAAGGACAAATGAGTGGGGCTGAGATAGTTGAGTTTTATAATTTATTTTTCTTACTTATTTGGCCAATGATTGCTTTAGCTCAAATTTTAAATAATTTAAGTCAAGGTAAAGCAAGTTTAAAAAGAATATCTGAATATTTAGATACAAAAGTTACTGTAAAAGATAGTGAAGATGTCTTAAATGTTAATGAAATATCTGGGGATATAGAATTTAAGAATTTGTCATTCAAATATCCAGATACAGAAGTTAATGTTTTAAATGAAATTAATTTAAAGATAAAAAATGGACAAACTGTGGGCTTTATTGGTCGTACTGGTTGTGGCAAATCAAGTATAGTTGAACTACTATTAAGAACATATAATATCGAAAATGATAGTTTATATTTAGGTGATAATGACATTATGAAACTGCCTATAAGAACAGTGAGAAAAAATATTGGTTATGTTCCACAAAGTAATTTCTTATATTCAGATACAGTTGCTAACAACATTGCCTTTGGTCTTGATAGAGAAGTAAGTCAAGAGGAAATAGAAAATATTGCGGCTATGGCTGATATAGATAGAAATATCAAAGAGTTTCCACTAGGATATTCAACTATGGTTGGTGAAAGAGGAACGACTTTAAGTGGAGGTCAAAAGCAACGTATAAGTATTGCAAGAGCCTTAATTAAGGATCCCAAGATTTTAATCTTAGATGATTCTGTTAGTGCTGTTGATACAAAAACCGAAGTAACTATTTTGAAAAATTTACGTAAAATTAGAAAAAATAAAACGACATTAATAATAGGGCATAGAATATCTACTATGAAAAGCTTAGATATGGTAGTTTTATTAGATGAAGGACGTATTGTTGCGACAGGAAAACATAATGATTTAGCTGCTAGTTCACCATTATACCAAAAAATGATTAAGCAACAGGAATTAGAGGGTTAATATATGGAAGACTTAGAACTATATTACGAACGAAAAATGAAGGATGGCGTAATCGCCAAAAGGTTATTAAAATATACAACACCCCATATTTGGTATTTTATTTGGGGATTAATTGTAGTATTTATATCAGTACCGCTTGCAGCGTATAATCCAATTTTAATTAAAAATATAACAGATAATTTAGTTTCAAGAAACATTGATATAAATTTAATAGCTATTAATGTAATAATGATGATTATTATAATGATAGTTAATGCTTTTGCAATATATTTTATGTTTTATTTATTACAAAAAGCTGGTCAAAAAATAAATCAAGCATTGCGTTTAGAAGTATTTAGTCATATTGAAAAATTATCAGCAAATCAATTTAATTTAACACCTGTTGGTAAATTAGTTAGTAGAGTAACTAATGATGTTGATAGCATTACTCAGCTTTACTCTAATTTGATTGTAGGATTTTTAAAAAATGGACTTACTGCATTAGTATCATTAATTTATATATTTGCCCTTGTTTGGAATATTGATATACTATTAGGTATATGTGCCGTCATTGTAATGCCTTTATTAATCGTCGCGACAATTATATTTAGAAAGGTTACAAAAAAAGCCTATAGAGAAGCGAGAACTTATAATACAGAGGTTAACTCATTTTTATCCGAACATTTATCTGGTGTAAAGATTACTCAAATTTTTAATAAAGAAGATGCGGAAGTATTAAAGTTTAAAGAAAAAACAAATAAGCACTATAAAAGCAATATGAAATCTTTAATGGCATTCTCTATATTCAGACCGTTTATTTATTTCTTACAAATTATATCTATTGTTTTAGTATTATATTATGGGGGAAATTTAATAATTGAAGGAGTAATGACTTTTGGAGTACTAACGGCCCTTTATGATTACTTATTCCGTTTTTATGACCCTGTTCAGCAAATATCAGAGCAATTTGATGTTCTTCAATCATCATTTGCTTCAGCTGAAAAAATATTTAATATTTTAGATACAAAACCTGAAATAGAAGATTTTAACTATGCTCAAGATTTCGAAAAAATAAAAGGTGAAATCGAATTTAAGAATGTTTGGTTTGCATATAATAATGAAGATTGGATATTAAAAGACATCTCATTTAAAATAAAAGAAAATGAAGTTGTTGCCTTTGTCGGTGAAACAGGAAGTGGTAAAACAACAATACTTTCTTTAATTACTAGAAATTATGATATCCAAAAAGGTCAAATATTAATTGATGGAATAGATCTTAAGAAATATAAATTAGATTTCTTAAGATCAAATATATCTCAGATGCTTCAAGATGTATTTTTATTTAGTGGAACTATTGAAAGTAATATAAAATTAAAAGATGATGTTTATAGTGATGAAGAGATGGTAGAAGCTGCTAAGTTTGTTAATGCTGACAAATTTATTAATAGATTACCTAATAAATATCAAGAAGAAGTAAGAGAAAGAGGAAATAATTTCTCTAGTGGCCAAAGACAATTAATAAGTTTTGCTCGCGCGATACTTCATAAACCAAGAATTATTATTTTAGATGAGGCAACAGCAAATATTGATACAGAAACAGAAATACTAATAAAAGAATCATTAGAAAAGATAATGAGTATTGGTACAATGTTAATGGTAGCGCATAGGTTATCAACAATTCAAAATGCTGATAAAATAATAGTATTGAATAAAGGCGAAATAATTGAAAGTGGTAATCATAAAGAATTATTAGATAAAGAAGGTTATTATCATAAAATGTATTTGCTTCAATTTGCCGAAGAAGATAAAATAATTAGTATGTAGAATAAAATAAATATAAAAGACCCTTATTGTGTAAATTGATTTTACTACTAGGGTCTTTTCATTTTTTAAGATTAATATTGAAATTAAATTAAGAAAGTACTATAATAAAGGAAACGAAAGAGAGGAAAAAAGTTTCCGATGAAAACAAAAATAATAAATGAATCAATTTTAATGATAAGAGATAGTGGTTTAAAATTTTCTGTTGAAGATTTAACAAAACGTCTTAAAATATCTAAAAAAACTATTTATAAACTTTTTCCTTCAAAGGAAATCCTTGCAATGGAAATTTATGAATATTATTATGAAAACCTTAATAAGAAATTTAATGAATTTACATATATCGATAAAGAAATATTGATGGAGCTAAACAAAATGTATTTCAGCTCATCTAAAATGATTGATGATAGTATTTTTAATAAATTCAATTTAAATGAAACGATAAGAGAATATGCTATGAATAAGCATAATGAAATTTGGGAATCAATAAAAAAGCTTTTGATTAAAATAAATAAAGAAGAAAAAAATATTGATAATTATAAAATAATTATTGATGGAATTTGCTATAAAGTAGGTTGCTTGAAACAAGAGTTTAATGATGATCTAAATGAAATGTTGGTGAATATATTATGGATATAGTAATTCAAATTTTAAAAATAGTCGCAATGCTTTTTGTTGCATTTTGTTTAGGAAAGTTATTTTCTAAGATTAAACTACCAGCAATACTTGGATGGTTAGTTGCAGGTATAGTTTTTGGTCCATATCTTGTTGATATAGTATCTTTAGATATTATAGAGTCAAACTGGTATAAGATTGCGGTTAAATTTTTCGAATGCTTTGCAGGAGTAATGATTGGAAAAGAGATTATTTTTAAGAAAATAGCCTCATCAGGAAAACAAATAATAGGGATAACTATTATTCAATCACTATGGACATTTTTGATTGTATCATTATTCTTTTGCATAGTATTTTTGATTACTAATGTGCCAATTTATTTAGCATTTATTTTTGGAGGAATAGCTTTAGCAACTGCCCCAGCACCAGCCTTATCAATTGTTAATGAATATAAGACTAAAGGCCCAGTGACTCAAACGCTAATACCTTTAGCCGCTATTGATGATGTAATCGGAATAATTGTCTTCTTTTCAGTTATTTCTATTGTAAATGGAATGAATGGATCAGCAGATACTTCTATTCTAACAATTATAGGGATAATTTTTATTCCTTTTGTGATTGGAATAGTTTTTGGATTTGTTTATTCTTTAATTATGAAGAAAATTAATAATAGAAGTGTCCGTTTTATATCATTCGTTTTATTTTTAGTATTATGTAGTTTAGTAGGTTTAGTAATTGATATTAATGTTTTTCACAGTTTTCAATTAAATTACTTATTAATGGGTATGGCTTTTAGTGGAACTGTAGCTAATGTGCTTGGTGAAGAGAAAATGGAAGAAATTGATAAAAAATATAGCCCTTTACAGATGTTATCTTTAGTAATAGTTATTGTAAATTTAGGAATGCCTCTTGACTATAAATTGATTGCTGGGGCTGGTATATTAACATTTATATATATTCTATCTCGTGCTATTGGAAAAATAAGTGGGGCATATATAGGTGGTAGGGCAACTAAAGCCGATAGTAAGGTTACTAAATATTTGGGATTAACACTATTACCGCATTCAGGAGTATCGTTAGTTTTTGCAGGAATAGCAGCTACTACTTTAGCGACTATTGACCCAGAACTATCAAGTATGGTTTCTGGTACAATATGTGCTGCAGCCATAATTAACGAAATAATTGCTGTAATACTTGCGAAATATGCCTTTAAATGGGCCGGGGAAATAAATAATAATAAATCAGATATTATAAATTCAAAAATATAATTATATGTACTATGCTATTAATATATTTGACAAAAAATAAACTTGATGTTATAGTTATTACTAGTCATGAGGGAGTAATTTGCGTCTAAGACGTGACAAGTCAACACACTGGCATTTTGCCTGGCTTGTCTTAAAGAATGAGACTTATGTACAACTTGCAAAAGCTGTACATGGGCCTTAACACATATTATGTTCGTTAAGCTTAGGTATAGCACTTGAGCTTTTTTTATTTGTCATAGGAGGATATAATATGAGTGATTTTATAAAAGACAAAGAAGAATTGTTAGAAGAGCTACATACAGATTTAGAAGATGGACTAGCCTCAAATCAAGTTCTTATAAATCAAAATAAGTATGGTAGTAATGAATTAACAAAAAAGAAATCAGAATCATTAATAAAAAGGATTTGGAATTCAACTAAAGAACCAATGATATTAATGCTGATTGCTGCTGGAATTATTGCTTTAACAGTTAATATAATATTGGCAGTTAAAGGAGATGAGGCTGATTTTTTAGAATGTGTAGGAATATTTGTAGCTATATTTTTATCTATAATTATTACAGTAATAATGGAAGGTAAAAGTGCAAAAGCATTTGAAATGCTTAATAAAATAAGTGATGATGCCCTAATAAAAGTAGTGCGTAATAAAAAAGTAGAACAAATCAATAAAAAATATTTGGTAGTTGGGGATATTATTCATTTGAATCAAGGAGATAGAATACCTGCTGATGGAAGATTATTAGAAAGCATGGATTTAACTATAAATGAATCAATACTTACGGGAGAAAGTATTTATGTTAATAAAGATGCTAATATAACAATCGTTGATGAGAAAACTCCTTTAGCCGAAAGATTTAATATGGTTTATTCAGGGACATTTATAACTAATGGGTTTTGTAAGATTGTAGTTACATCAGTTGGCGATAGTAGTGAATTTGGAAAAATCGCTTCAGAATTAACTAATAATGAAGGAAATCAAACACCACTTCAAGAAAAACTGAGTAAACTAGGTAAAATGATTACTATTTTTGGAATTATTGCAGCACTTATCGTATTTGTATCTCAACTAATTTCATTTGGAGTTCATGGTGGATTAAAATTTGAAGAGGTTATGGAAGCCTTTGTTACAAGCATTGTTTTAATTGTTGCGGCAGTACCTGAAGGATTACCAACAATAGTTGCGGTGTCTTTATCAATAAATATTATTAAATTATCTAAACAAAACGCTTTAGTTAAAAAAATGATAGCTTCAGAAACTATAGGATGTATTAACGTTATATGTTCGGATAAAACAGGAACATTAACAGAAAACAAAATGAAAGTATATGCAATTTATAATAATGAAAAAGAAAATCAATTAAGTAATGATTTAATTGAAAACTTTTGTATAAATAGTACTGCTGATATTAATGAAAAATTAGAATTTATCGGTAATCCTACAGAATGTGCTTTACTGGTTTATGTAAAAAATAATAATAAAAATTATATCAAAATTAGAGGTGAGTCTAATATTATTCAAGTAATTCCGTTTTCCTCTGATGTAAAGCATATGACGACAATAATCAAAAATGATGATATGTTACGTGGCTATGTTAAGGGGAGTCCAGAAATTATTTTAGAAATGTGTAATTTAACAAAACAAGCATTTGATGAAATAAATGAAGAAATAGCAAAATATCAAAAACAAGCATGTCGTGTTTTAGCATTCTCACATAAAGAAATAAAATGTGGGGAAGTAGATTGTAAAAACGAGCATGAAAAATTTGAAAGTGATATGATTTTTGATGGATTTGTGGCTATTTCTGACCCGTTAAGAGCAGATGTTTATGAAGCAGTAGAGAAATGTCGCAAGGCAGGGGTAAGTTTGAAAATATTAACTGGTGATAATATTTTAACCGCTAAGGCTATAGCAGATGAATTGAAAATTTTAGATGAAAATCATATTGCATTAGAAGCAAAGGATATTGAGCATTTAGATGATCAAGAATTAAATGCAATTCTTGATAAAATTTGTGTAATTGCAAGAAGTACACCTTCAATTAAAAAAAGAATAGTTAAAATGCTTAAAAAGCAAGGTAATGTTGTTGCGGTTACAGGAGATGGGATAAATGACGCTCCAGCTTTAAAAAGTGCAGATGTAGGGATTGCAATGGGTATTTCTGGAACAGAAGTATCAAAAGAAGCAAGTGATATTGTTTTATTAGACGATTCATTTTCTACTATCGCCAAAGCAATTGAATGGGGTAGAGGAATTTATGAAAACTTCAAACGTTTTATTTCGTTTCAACTAACAGTAAATATTGCATCAGTTATCGTAGTGTTTGCCTCAATTTTAATGGGTTTTAAGGCGCCATTTACAGCTTTACAATTATTATGGGTAAATATAATCATGGATGGACCTCCAGCGCTAAGTTTAGGATTAGAGCCTAATCATGATGATCTAATGAACCAGCCTCCAGTTAAAAGAAATGAAAGCATATTATCAAAATCGTTATTAACGAAAATAGTTATAACTGCTGTTTATGTTTCTATTGTTTTTTTACTTCAATATAATTTCAATTTTTTAGAATCAACTGATGAACAAATGACAACAGTATTATTTACGTTATTTGCATTTTTTCAATTATTTAACTCTTTTAATTGCCGAGAATTACATTTTGATAGTATATTTAAAAATTTTACTAAAAATAAATTAATGTTGCTAATATTTTCTATAACTTTCTTCTTGCAAATTTTAATGATTCAGTTTGCTGGTGGTTTTTTTGGAACAGTTCAGTTACCAATTAGTATGTGGTTTAAAATATTAATTACGTCTTTGACTATTATTGTTTTTTCAGAAATTTTTAAATTAATATATAGAATATTTCATAAAAAAAGGTTTAAAATATGATGTTAACTACGGTTAAAAAGGAAGGTTTTCAAGGTTGTTTATTTTCTAAGAATTGCGACTTGTCACAAGTAGTAATAACCTTTACTGGAAGCGATGGGGGGATAAGCAATGCCAAAATTATTGCCTCATTTTATGAGAAACATTCAATTGCATCCTTGGCAATAGGCTATTATAAAACTAAGCAAACTCCTGATTCAATGTCGTTAATTCAAATAGAATATATAGAAAAAGCAATTCTGTGGTTAAGATTAAAGGGCTATAAGCAAATTTATATTGATGCATTATCAAAAGGAACAGAGCTAGCATTACTAGTAGCATCAACATACAAGGAAATAGATATATTAATTTTAAGATCACCCTCATATTTTATAAGTGAGGGATTAGATAGAAATGGACAGCCATCATCTACATCTTGTTGGTCAATAAATAAAGAAGAAGTAAATTATACTAAATATAAATTTAGAAATATAAGTGTTTTTAAACAATTAATAAAGAATAAAGAATTCTCTTTATTAAAATACAACAATGACAAAGTAATTAATGTTGCTTCTATAATAAATTTTGAAAAGATAAGTAGCAAAATGTTATTGATATATAGTGAAAATGATACAGTTTGGGATTCTAAAAAAAGTTGTATTAAAATATCTGAATTATATACAAATAATAAAATTGTATGTAAGGCCTACAATTATATTAGTCATTTAATGCTACCTAAATTAAATCTTTTTAAAAAAATATTATTTAAAATTGAAAGAAGACATTTTATTCGCTCATTAAAAGAAAGAAAAGATATGAATAAAAAGATAATTGATTTTATTAAAAATTCTCAAAACATGTAAAAAACTAAATAATTTTATATTTGAAATAGATCTTTTGATCTATTTTTTTTGTTTATTTAGATATCACATTTTAACATATTCCATTTTTAAAAAAATCATGATAAAATATAATCAAAGAAATCTTTTAAGGAGAATAACTATGAAAAAAAATCTATTGATATTTTTATTTTTAATCACAGCATTATTCAGTTTTTCAAGTTGCTCAAATAGTAGTAATAAGGATGAAATAATTAATACATTTAAAGAGGCTCATTTTGCCCCAAATATGGACAAATTATTGCCCAAATCACTAACTACCAATGAACAAAAATTGAATATGTCTGGACATATTGTAGAGAAAAAACTTGCCACTATTGGAACAGAAATAGCTTCAGGTGATCTTATTTACCCTAAACCTAATCCGAAGGAAAGTGATACATATAGACAAATTAAAGCTCTTGAGAATGATGCTGATGCAAGAAAAAGGGATGCTATTCAATTAATTTCGACGATAGAACTTGACGGCGAATGGCACGAAGTTGAAACTACTTTAACAAAAACAAAAGCTTGTTATATTGAAGAAGATACTGTAAAGATACTTAAATCTGAAACAAAACGTAATGAACTTAATGTTATTACAAAAAATATTATTAAAATTTATGAAGATGGGGCTGTAGAAATATTTAGTGATGGTAATTTTGATTGCATTAAGTATATGAAAAACCAAGATGGTAAAGAATTTGAAGTAGTGTTTTCTTTACCTACAAGCGCCCTTAGATATGATAAATATTATAAAAACGAAAATGGTGAGTATATAGGGCTACGCGTTGAAAAAGATGCTATAGATACATTAAGAAAGCCTCTAAATGTAGAATACTCATACGGGAACGATACAGAATATTATAAATATACTAATACACATGCATATGCATATACCCAAGATGATGATGGAAGTGAAATTCCTGATCAAGACATTTACTATGTCCAAACGATGAAAGATAATATGACATTGCAATTTGTCAGACAACAAGAAGGCGATAATTTTATGAATGGATTTTGGATTAATCTATCAGAAGTTGATGGCATAAAATCAATTGATTATAGTAAATCAAGTACTCCAACTCCAGAAGTGAATAAGATTATATTAGATGATGATAGAGAAATTATGACGAATTTATTTATGTTAAATAACAATTTATCTATACATATGAATAGCATATATGGTGAGGGAACTGAAAAAAATGAACCAACAATAGTTGGAGTAACAGCATTTTTATCTGCTAGATTTCATGAAGCATCAGAAGTTGGTTTATCAGATAAAATGACTAATTTTATTGATAGTATTCTTGATGCCAATGGGTTATCACTTAATAAAACAATAGATTGTACTACAATAGTAGGTATTGGTAGTATATTTGAAAATTTGGAAATATTAGGTATAAAAAATTTAAATCAAAATTATAGTCAATTTGAAATAGAAGTAAAGAAATATATAATTGAGTTTGATTTCTAAATTTAAAAAAAGATACAAAATGTATCTTTTTTTCTTAGTTTTTTATATTGACATAATTATCTAATGGTGATAATATACTAATAGTGTTAGATAATGATAGGAGGCGTAGGGCATGGATTATCGTGATTTAGCCAAAGAGCTGTTAGAAGGTATGCAAAAGATGAAACATATGAGACCACCAAGAAAGATCTCAGATACAATGGGTGGTGAAGTATTTATTATGAAATATTTAAGTCAACATCAAAATGTTTTACCTGGTGATATTAGCAATAAAATGAATATCAGTTCAGCAAGAGTCGCAGCGGCTTTAAATAACTTAGAAAAAAAAGGTTTCATTAGTCGTCAAATTGATATAAATGATCGCAGAAGAATTATTGTTTCTCTAACTGATGAAGGAAGATTTTTTTCGAAAAAAATGGCTGAAGATATGTTGAATGATGCAGTAAAAATGTTAGAATTCCTAGGAGAAGAGGATGCCAAAGAATGGGTTAGAATAACTTGTAGACTTGGTAATTTTAATATTTGTGACAAATAAAAGGCTATTTTTGTAGGAGAATAGCCTAAAAAAATGTAATATATCTAACAGTATTAGATTTTAACACTATTAGCGAACGGAGGATTTATATGCTAAAGTTATTAAAATATTTTAAAAGGAAAGACTGGTTACTACTACTAATTTGTGTAGTTTTCATAGTACTACAAGTATGGTTGGATTTAAAGCTTCCTGATTACATGTCTAAAATTACTAAACTTACTCAAACAGAGGGGAGTGAAATGCTAGATATTTGGAAGAATGGTGGGTTGATGCTTTTATGTGCGCTTGGTAGTTTGGCATCAGCAATAGTCGTTGGTTTTATAGTTGCAAGAATTGCGGCATCGTTTTCTGAAAAATTAAGGGAATTATTATTCGAAAAAGTAGATTCATTTTCAATGGGTGAAATTAATAAGTTTTCTACTGCAAGTTTAATTACTCGTTCAACAAATGATGTTACACAAGTTCAAACATTTATTACTTTAGGACTCCAAATGTTAATTAAAGCGCCAATTTTGGCAGTGTGGGCAGTTATTAAAATAGCTAACAAAGGTATGGAATGGTCACTTGCAACTGGAGTAACTTTAGGTTTAATGCTTATTGTTATAGCATTCATTATGCTATTTGTTATCCCAAAATTTAGGAAAATGCAATCATTAACAGATAATGTTAATAGAGTAACAAGAGAAAACCTGCAAGGTGTTAGAGTTGTAAGAGCTTATAATGCCGAAGGGTATCAGGAAGAAAAGTTTGAAATAGCCAATGATGAATTAACAAATACAAGTTTATTTACAAGTAGAAGTATGGCAATTATGTCACCATTTATGTCACTTTTAATGAGTGGATTATCACTAGCTATTTATTGGATTGGAGCTTATTTGATAGATCAAGCAGCATTAACTGATAAATTAACAATATTTTCTGATATGGTAGTTTTCTCATCATATGCAATGCAAGTATTTATGGCTTTTATGATGTTAATAATGGTCTTCATTTTCTTACCAAGAGCAATGGTTTCTGCGAAAAGAATAAATGAAGTTTTAAATACAAAACCAAATATAAAGGATGGAAAATTAACAGAAGGTTTAAATAATTTAAGTGGAGAAATTGAATTTGTTAATGTAAGCTTTAAATATCCAAATGCGAGTGAGTATGTTTTAAAAGATATAAACTTTAAGGCTAATAAGGGGGAAACTGTCGCATTTATTGGTTCTACTGGTAGTGGTAAAAGTACACTTATTAATCTTGTACCACGCTTCTTTGAGGCAAGTGAAGGTGAAGTATTAATTGATGGAGTTAATGTAAAAGATTATGTTGTTGCATCACTTAATAATAAAATAGGATATGTATCTCAAAAAGCTGTTTTATTTAAAGGTACAGTTGAATCTAACGTTTCGTATGGTGACAATGGAAAAGATGAATATGCAATAGAAGAAGTAAAAAAAGCAATTGAAATTGCACAATCTAAAGATTTTGTTGAAAAACTTGAACAAAATTATTATGCTGATATCGCCCAAGCGGGAACGAATTTAAGTGGTGGGCAAAAGCAAAGATTAAGTATAGCCCGTGCAATAAATAGAAAACCGGAAATATTAATATTTGATGACAGTTTTTCGGCTCTTGATTATAAAACAGATCGCACTTTACGTTCTGTATTAAAAACAGAAACTAATGGGGTAACTAAATTAATAGTTGCCCAAAGAATCGGAACTATTATGGATGCGGATAAGATTGTTGTTTTAGAAGAAGGCAAAATAGTAGGCATTGGGAAGCATAAAGAATTGCTTGATACTTGTTTAGTGTATAAAGAGATTGCCTTATCGCAATTAAGTGAGGAGGAATTAGTGTGAGTAGTGGACCAATGGGAAATAGAAATAGTGTAGAAAAACCTACTAACTTTAAAGAAACATGGATAAAAATAATTAAATATTGTAAGAGCTATATGCCGGTTATTATCTTGTCTTTTATGGCGATAATTATTGCGACAGCCTTCCAAATAATAGGTCCTGATAAGATAAAAGATATGACTAATGAAGTTGGAAAAGGTGTCCCTAAGATAGTTGATGGTCAAGTAATCATAGAAAGTATTAATTTGGAAGTTGTAGTTGACATAGCTATATTATTAGTATTCTTTTATGCAACTTCATTTGTCTTAAATTTTATTCAAAATATTATAATGGCAAATGTTACACAAAAAATATCGAAACAAATGCGTAGTGATTTTTCTAAAAAAATAAATAAATTACCTTTAAGTTATTTTGACAAAACAAGTCATGGGGATATTTTAAGTAAAATAACTAATGATGTTGATACAATAGGTCAAACCCTAAATCAAAGCATCCCTAATTTAATATCATCAATTGTTTTATTCTTTGGATCATTATTTATGATGTTTATAACAAGTTGGATATTAGCAATTGTTGCAATATTATCTACAATAGTAGGATTTGTATTGATGATGGTTATAATGAAAAATTCTCAAAAATATTTTGTTGCTCAACAAACTGGGCTTGGTGACATAAATGCTCATATTGAAGAAATATATACAAATCATAATGTTGTAAAAGTATACAATGGCAGCAAAGAAGAGATTAAAGAATTCAAAATTATAAATAAGAAATTATATAATAGCGCGTGGAAAAGCCAATTTCTATCTGGACTAATGATGCCTATAATGGGTTTTATTGGAAATTTTGGATATGTGTGCGTATGTGTTGTTGGGGCGGCTTTAGCAATGAACGGTACTATTAGCTTTGGGGTAATTGTAGCATTTATGCTATATATAAGATTATTTACTCAACCTTTATCGCAAATTGCTCAAGCGTTAAATAGTTTACAAAGAACTGCTGCTGCTGGAGAAAGAGTATTCGAATTTTTAGATGAAAAAGAATTATCGAATGAAAGTAATAAAAAATTATCTTTAGCAAATGTTAGCGGTAAAGTGGACTTTGATCATGTCAGATTTGGTTATGTTGAAGGTAAAACGATTATAAATGATTTTTCTGCACAAATAAAGCCAGGTCAAAAAATTGCCATAGTAGGACCAACGGGTGCTGGTAAGACAACTATAGTAAATTTATTAATGAGGTTTTATGAGATTGATAGTGGTAATATTTTAATGGACGGAATAAATACTAAGGATATTCCAAGAGAAAACCTTCATGATCAATTTTGTATGGTGCTTCAAGATACATGGCTATTTGAGGGAACAATTTTAGATAATATAATTTACAGTAAAGAAAATGTTACTAAAGAGCAAGTTTTAGAGGCAAGCAGGGCTGTTGGATTGCATCACTTTATTATGACATTACCTGATGGTTATAATACAATGCTTAATGATAAAGCGAGCATTTCGGAAGGTCAAAAGCAATTAATTACGATTGCTCGTGCTATGATTAAAGATTCGCCTTTATTAATTTTAGATGAGGCAACATCAAATGTTGATACAAGAACTGAAATACAAATTCAAGAAGCTATGGATAAATTAATGAAAGGTCGTACATCATTTGTAATAGCTCATAGATTATCAACTATAAAAAATGCTGATTTAATTTTAGTTATGAAAAATGGTGATATTATTGAAAGTGGAAACCATTTAGATTTATTAGACAAAAAAGGTTTTTATGCTGATTTATATAATTCTCAATTTGAAATGTAAAAAAAATATGCTTGGTTTAATCCAAGCATATTTTTTTTATTAATTCTTTTTTTCTTTTCTGAAACACAAAAACCAGTCTAAACAATATTGATTTTCGTCTTTTGATTCCATACGCTCTTTTGCAACACCACAAGAACCAGCTGTAGGCACAATTACATCGTCACCTTCTTGCCAATTTGCAGGAGTAGCACAGGAATCCTTATCGGCTTTTTGAAGGGCTACAATTATTCTTTTTATTTCACCAAAATTTCTACCAGTAGATAAAGGATAATAAAGAATTGTACGGATTTTCCCTTTTGGATCAACCACAAAAACTGCACGAACTGCTTGAGTATTTGATTGACCGGGTTGAATCATGCCATATTTTTTCGCAACATCCATTCTAATATCTTCAATTAATGGAAATTTTACTTCAACATTCTTCATACCATTCCATTCAATTTCTTGTATTTTACGCAACCATGCAATATGGGCATATAATGAGTCAACAGATAATCCAACCAATTCGGTATTTAATTCTTTAAACTCTTTTTCCATTGTTGCAAAAGTCATAAATTCAGTCGTGCAAACTGGAGTGAAATCTGCAGGGTGTGAAAAAAGTATAACCCATTTACCTTTATAATCGGCAGGAAAGTTAATATCTCCTTGGGTTGTTTTCGCAGTGAAGTTTGGAGCGTCATCGCCAATTAAAGGCATTCTATAATTTTCTTCCATTTTTAAATCCTCGCTTTCTTAATTTTCTTAGGAAGATGATATCCTTATTGATATCTATTCTCAATAAGAGTATAACATATCAATTTAGATATAGCAAATAAAATGCTTTTAAAGAATTAACAATATATGCAAAAAAAATAAAAAAATTTGTAGATTTTTAAAAATAGTATGCTATAATATGAAAGCAGTAATAAATGGCCCGTTGGTGAAACGGTTAACACACATGCCTTTCACGCATGCATTTATGGGTTCGAACCCCGTACGGGTCACCAAAATTAATAATTAGACTATGCTAGCATAGTTTTTTTTATTTTTTAAGATATAATCAAATTACGAGGTGATAAAGATGTATGTAGATTATTTAGATTCAATAATAGGAATTATTTGCGTTAAAGCAAATGATGAATATTTACTAAGAATTGCTTTAGTTGATGAAAAAGAAGAAAGAAAAAGTAATCATATTACAGATTTAACTATAATGCAATTAAACGAGTATTTTTCAAAAGAAAGAAAATATTTTGATTTACCATTATTATTTAATAAAACAGAATTTCAAAATACTATCTATAAAAACTTATATAAGATTGAGTATGGAAAAGTTATATCATATAAGGAATTAGCTATTTTATGTGGTAAAGATAAGGCTTATAGAAGTTTAGGGACAAGTGTTGGTAATAATCCTTACCCTATAATTGTTCCATGCCACCGAGTTATTAAGAATAATGGAGAATTGGGAAATTATTATTATGGAAGCAAAATAAAAAAAGAACTTTTAAAATTAGAGGGCTATTATAAATAAATATACATAAGATATAATAGAAAGTTGGATAAGAATGAATAAATATATCAAAAAAATATATAATTCTTTTATTTCTTTTTTACTATTATTTTGTTTATTATTAATATTAGCTTTAATAAAGAACAAAGGCTAAGTAGGTATTTATTTTTCTTTTTTTATATGATATCATAATGTTAAGAAATGAGGTATTTTATGAAAATAGCTTTAATTGCTCACGATAAGAAAAAAGATTTAATAATTAATTTAGCTAAGAAACATCAAGCATTTTTAACTAAACATGAATTGTATGCGACAGGAACAACAGGAACATTAATTATGGGAGAAACAGGTTTAAAGATTACAAGAATGAAAAGCGGTCCATTAGGCGGAGATCAACAAATTGGATCAATGGTTGCGGAAGGAAATATAGATTTAATTATATTTTTAAGAGATCCTCTTACTGCACAACCACATGAACCCGATGTATCAGCATTATTAAGATTATGTGATGTTCAAAACATTCCTTTGGCGACAAATGTTGGAAGTGCAGAATTAATTTTAGAAGCATTAGAAAATGAAATATGTTAAATTGTGTAAAATTCTAAAAAAGGGTGCTAAATCCCTTTTTTTGTGTCATAATATAACTATGATAACAAAAGTAAAAAGTAATTTCAAAAATATAATTAAATATGTTTTCTTATTTATAGTTTTTAGTTTATTATTATTTATTAGCGCTTGTACAAGTTTAGTATAATTTTCATTTTTTCTTTAGACTCCATTGGAGTCTTTTTCTTTTTTTAGTTGTGTGCTAAAATAATAATATTTAAGGAGTGATATTATGAAGTATATCCTAGCAATAGATCAAGGTACAACCTCAAATAGAGTCATTTTATTTGACAAAGCAGGTAAAATTGTTAATATGCTACAAAAAGAATTCCCACAAATATATCCACATCCTGATTATGTTGAACATGATCCGGTAGAAATTTATGCACAAGTGTATTCACTAATGACAGAAGTTGTTGCCGTAAGTGAAATAGATCCATATAATATTATTGCAATAGGAATTGCGAATCAAAGAGAAACTACCGTTGTTTGGGATAAAATAACAGGAAAGCCTATATATAATGCTATAGTTTGGCAATGTAGAAGAACCGCAAGTATTTGTGAACAAATGAAATTGGATGGACTTGAAGATTATATAAAAGAAAACACAGGATTAGTTATTGATGCATATTTTTCTGCAACAAAATTAAAGTGGATTTTAGATAATGTTAGTAATGCTTATGAAAAAGCTTTAAATAATGAATTAATGTTTGGAACAATTGATACATGGTTATTATGGAAACTTACAAAAGGTAGGGCATTTAAAACTGATTATACTAATGCCTCTAGAACAATGTTATATAATATAAAAGATTTATGTTGGGATAAAAAAATATGTGATTATTTTAAAATACCAATGTCTATGTTACCTGAAGTTTCTGATTCATCGTCATTATTTGGAATGGTTAATTTATTTAATGTTGATATTCCTATTTGCGCTATAATCGGCGACCAGCAAGCCGCTTTATTTGGACAAACGTGCTTTAATGTAGGTGATGTAAAGAACACATATGGTACAGGATGCTTTATGCTTATGAATACTGGAGAAAATAAAGTAACGTCAAAAAATGGCTTAATAACAACAATAGCTTTAGGTTTGAATAACAAAATTACATATGCACTTGAAGGAAGTGTTTTTATCGGTGGAGCAATAATTCAATGGCTAAGAGATGAATTAAAGTTCATTAATGCATCAAAAGATAGTGAAGTTGATGCTTTAAGAGTAAAAGACAATAATGGAGTTTATATAGTTCCGGCATTTACAGGTCTTGGCGCACCACATTGGGATATGTATGCAAGAGGTACTGTTTTTGGATTAACAAGGGGGACTAATAAATATCATTTTACTCGTGCGGCATTAGAAAGTATTGCCTATCAGACTAAAGATGTACTTGATGCTATGTGCTTGGATACTAATTCTAAAATAACATCTTTAAGAGCAGATGGTGGAGCAAGCCAAAATGGATTTTTAATGCAATTTCAAGCGGATATAATAAAAGGTGATGTAATATGTCCCATAAGTTTAGAATCTACAGCCATGGGCGTGTTATTTTTAGCATTATTATATACAAAAGAATGCTTAGACTTTGAAGATTTAAAAAATATTCGTAAACAAGGTTTGATTTATTCACCTAAAATAGACGATGAAAAAAGAACTCATTATTTAAAAAAATGGGCTAAAGCAGTTCAAATGTGTAAGGGCTGGGAAAAAGAATAATTCATTCTATTAAAAAAGGGGGATTATAGAATGAAGAATATATTAGCGGTAAAAGCGATTTTACCATTGTTATTCAATATTTTATTATTTTTAATTAGTATAGTATTAATTGTGGTTGGAGTAATATTATTAGCAACTAGTATGGTATTTATCATTCTAATTATTATTGGCGCAATATTATTAATAATTTCAATAATTAGATTTGTATTATATTTTAAAACACCAAAAATACTGATGGAATATGATAACAAATTATTATATGTTTATCCAACAAAATGTGAAGAATTACATTATTGCAGACATCAAGCTAGAATAAAGATAAAAATTTGTTCACGCTTTTTGTCAATAGTATTTAATTATTCTAATGTAATTTTATATATTGATTGTGATAAAATAAAATTAAGATATGTATATAATCCATTAAGATTAGAATCACAAATTAAAAATATATAGATAAAAGAAAATTTAGTTCAGTTTGAACTAAGTTTTTTTATGTTTTTAACTTTATAATTTTTTATTTTTTGGTATAATTCTTATAGGAGATGATTTCATGAGTAATAATTTTGAAATTAAGAAGGCAACATATGCTTCTCATATAAGAGTAAATAGGGGGCTATATTATCATCATGGTATATATCTTAGTGATGATTGCGTAATTCACTTTGGAGGTACTGATAGTGATAATATATTAGACCCATCAAAGGCTCGCGTTATAAAGACTAATTTGGATGATTTTTTAAAAGGTGGTATATTAGAAGTGAGGAATATCACACAAGAAGAAGCGGCTACTATTAGAAGTTCACAGGATATAGCTAATTATGCATTTGCATCTTTGGGAAATGCCGGTTATGATCTTGTTAATAATAATTGCGAGCATTTTGCAAATGAATGCTTATTTGGAGAAAAGAAAAGCATGCAAGTTAATGAGATACTATCTAAAATATTTGCATATATGAAATAAAGGAGAAAATATGGATACATTTTTAATAATAGTATTTTTTGTATTTGGAGTTTTATATGTAGTATTTGGAGCAGCAATTTATTTTTTAAAGAAATATACTTTGATAAATGGGTTTGAAGAAGAAAAAAAACAAAAAAAGATTGATGATAAACATGCTGATATAGTAGGACTTATTAATTTAGTTGGTGGAATAGTTTTTATAATTTTAGGAGTAGTAAGTATATTTGTTTCAGCATATGCTAAATTAATAATGCTTTTAATTTCAGTATTAATATTCTTTGTTTCTTTTATTATTAATAAATATGCAACCCTAAAAAGAGTAAATAAAAAAAATTAAGACTCATTTCTTAATTTTTTTTATTTATTATATATTCTTTTATTGCATTAAAACTATCTTGACTTAAATCATGTTCTATTTTGCAGGCATCATTAGCGGCAATTTTTTCATCTACACCAATAGATACTAAAAAAGATGTTAATATTTTATGACGTTCAATCATTTCTTTGGCAATTGCCTCACCATTAGGTGTCAATGTAATATAACCATTTGAATCCACTAAGATATATTTACCTTCTCTAAGTAGTTTCATAGCACGACTAATGCTGGCTTTAGTGTAATTCATATCAATTGCAATATCAATTGATCTAACTTTACCATTTTTTTCTTTAAGCATTAAAATACGTTCTAAATAATCCTCACTAGATTCATGAATATTCATAAACACACATCCTTTTCTTATAAACTTATTATAACATTATTAAAAAATAAAACAATTCCTTTAAATTTCATTCAAACCATAAAAAATAATATATTATATTTGTTTTCTTTATGGTAAAATATTAGCACATCATATTTATTAGGGAGTGATAAAATGAGTTCAATTGGGAGTAAATATACTAAAATTATTTTAGTTGCTTCAGGGAAAAAAAGATTTTGGAGAAAATCAGGATCTAAATTTGCTGCAGTTATTAATAACCGAAAGGTTCAAAACCCTTATATTAAAGATATTTATACAAATAGCTATAATATAGTTAACTACACGATTGATCAAACCTTTGTCTATGAAATATCTCCTAAAGATGGCACAAATTTAAATCAAACTATCCTATATTTACATGGTGGAGCTTTTGTAAATGAAATATCTGATTTTCATTATAATTTTATACTAAAAATTATAGATAAATTAAAATGCAAATTTATAATTCCTATATATCGCTTAGCCCCAATGTACACGGCTAAAGATACTTATAAATCCTTAAGTAACATTTATAATCGTTATAACAATGAAAACTTAATAATAATGGGTGATTCAGCAGGTGCAACTTTGGCATTAGGTTTAGCAATGAAACTTAAAGAAGAAAAGTTAGAATTGCCTAAGAAATTGATTTTAATATCCCCTTTTTTAGATGGATTAATGACGAATGAAAATATTAAGAATATAGAGTGGCGTGACCCATTTTTAAGTACTCCTGGTTTAATTACGGCCGCCCAAATGTTTGCAGGTGATTTATTAGTAAAAAATTATTTAATTAGTCCACTATATGGTGATTTATCAGGTTTACCACCTATAGTAGTTATTACAGGTACAAGTGATATATTAAATCCTGATGCTAAATTGTTTAATGAAAAAATGATTAAATTAAATAAGGAAATTAAGTATTTTGAATTTAAAAATGCTGTTCACGATTTCCCATTATTTTATGGAAAAGAAGCAAAAGATGCAATAAAAATCATATGTAATGAAATAGAAAAAGAAGAAACTATGTGAAATAAATCATAGTTTTTTTATTTTTTGAAATACATTTATCGAAAAACAGTTTTTTATTTCACACAAATTTCACAAAAAGTTAAAAAAACGCTTTCTTTTATGAAAATGTTGTGATATACTAAACGTATTCGAATTGTCGGAGGAAAAATATGAAAAAATTTAGAATTATATTAACTATGTTGATAGGCCTATTTGCATTTGTTGCATGTGATGATAAGCCAACTCAAACTAGTGAATCAACACAAACTGAAACTATTAGTACAACGAGTTATACGAGCGAAGAACCAAGTAATTCAATTAGTACTTCTACAACTAGTGAGTATCCTGGTTCAACAACAAGCGAAACTTCAAGTACACCAAGTAGCTCGTCTACAAGTGAAAAACCAAGTAGTTCGTCTACAAGTGAAACACAAAGTGTTTTACCAACTGAATCAACTAGTAGTAGTACATCAAGTGAATCTTCAACAACTACTAAAGATATAGATGAACCAAGTGGCGGAAGCGAAGCAACTGGAGATTTAGAAGTTATTAATTATTTTGGTGGTATGGAATCTGCTTATATTAATTTTAAGCCAGTTACAAATGCATCTGGTTATAATGTATATATAAAGAAATCTACTTCACCAGCATATGTTCAATTAGATAATTTATTAATTAGAAAATATAGTAATTATTATAGAGCTGACATGGTAGGCTTAGAAGAAGGCGATTATAGCTTTAAAGTTGTTGCGGTAAGCAACAATGTTGAATCTTCTATCTCTGCAACTACTTCAGATTTTAAAGTTACAAAACATATAAGAGAAGGTTTTTCTTGGTTAAGTACATCACCACAAAAAACTGCCTCAGGTGCTTATAATGAAAATGGAACTTTAAAAGATAATGCTCAAGTATTATATATTACTGCGGAAAACATTAACACAATTACTTTAGATGTAATTGTTGATAGTAAAGGTAGCAAGCAAACAGGAACTGGGCTAGCTGCAATAATGGCATTAAGACAAAAAGCTTATGATAAAACACCATTAAATCTTCGCTTTGTAGGCTTAATTAAAGATAGCAATGTATCAGGACTTAACTCAAGTGGATATATTCAAGTAAAAGGATGTTATAATGTTACATTAGAAGGTATCGGAAGTGATACAACATTATCTGGATGGTCATTTTTAGTGCGTGATGCTCATAATGTTGAAATTCGAAATTTTGGGTTAATGTTATTTAAGGATGACGGAATATCTTTAGATACAGATAATGATAATATTTGGGTCCATAATAATGATTTCTTTTATGGTGGAGTAGGATCAGATTCTGACCAAGCTAAAGGTGATGGATCACTTGACGTAAAAAAATCAAAATATATTACTCTATCATTTAATCATTTCTGGGATTCAGGAAAAGCAATGTTATTAGATGCATCAGCTGGTGAAGGTAGTGACTATATTACATACCACCATAACTGGTTTGATCATTCAGATTCACGTCACCCACGTGTAAGAAATGCTAAGAATGTACACGTGTATAATAACTATTATGATGGCGTATCAAAATATGGTGTAGGTGCAACATGTGGATCATCTACATTTGTTGAAAACAATTATTTTAGAAGTTGTAAAAATCCAATGCTTATTTCAAAACAAGGAACAGATGCTCAAGGAGATGGAACATTCTCTGGTGAAGCTGGAGGAATGATTAAAGCAGTTGGAAATTATATGACAGGAAATTATACATTTAGATCATCAAAAGATTATCCTACTGATTTTGATGCTTATGTGGTTGATAATAAAAATGATGTTATTCCATCTTCTGTAGTTACAAAAGTTGGCGGTACAACTTATAACAATTTTGATACGGCTCAATCAATGTATAAATATGAAGCTCAAAGTGCTGAAGCATCAAAAACTACAGTTTGTCAGCTTGCTGGTCGCAGTGGTGGATCGGATTTCACATGGGAATTTAGCTTAGCTGATGATACTGATTATGGTGTAAATGCTGCATTAAAATCAGCAATAGTTGCATACCAAACAAAAATAGTATCTATTGGTGGCGGTTCTATTACTGGAGATACAAAAGTAATAACAGCAGAAGACGTTATTGAATTAATAAATGCTCTTCCTTCAAATATTACATTAGAAAATGAATCTAAAATAGTGTTAGCATTAAATAGTTATAATTTATTATCATCAGATGGAAAAGGTGAAGTAACTAATTATGATACACTTGTTTCAGCAGTTTCAGCATTAAACACATTAAAAGCAGACGCAGTTAAAGCATTGATTAATGCAATTGGAACGGTTGATAGTACATCTGCCGCAGCTATTGCTGCTGCAAGAACAGCTTATAATAAACTTAATCAAGCTCAAAAGGATTTAGTATCTAATTATCAAATATTAACAACTGCTGAAATAGAATTCCAAAATTTTAAAATAGAAGTTATTAATGATTTAATTGATTCTTTACCTTCAGAAATTACAATGGCTAATGAATCTGATATATTAATGATTTTAGCTTTAATTAATGAATTAGATGAAAATGAATTAGATAATATCAATTTTGAAAGATTTGATGTTGCATATGATAAATATCAAGAATTATTAGAGATTGAAGAAACAATTGACGCAATAGCTTTAATTGGAGAAGTAACTTTGAAATCAAAAGCATTAATTGATAATGCAAAGGCATTATATGGTGCATTAACAGGAGATCAAAAAACAAAAGTAACAAATTATTCAGTATTAGAAGATGCTATAGCATTATATGACGAACTAGCTTCAATGGCTATATCTCATAACTTTACATCAGAAGGAAAAACAT
Organism: Anaeroplasmataceae bacterium; assembly: GCA_031549865.1. Taxonomy (GTDB): domain Bacteria; phylum Bacillota_I; class Bacilli_A; order Acholeplasmatales; family Anaeroplasmataceae; genus JAVBPE01. Next base: position 263,717 of record JAVBPE010000002.1, read on the forward strand.
CAGATTTCTTTACTATAACTGGTAATTTAGCTACTAATAAAGGATCTTTAGTAGTTGATGGTATAACATTAACGCAATGTCTAAAATTAGAATCTAGTACTTCTATAACATTTACTACAAATAAAACAATGACAATTAAAATTTATTTTGGTACAACTGATAGTGCCGATTGTAAAATTGATGGTACAACAAAAACTGCAGACACTTCAACAAGAATACTAACACTTGAATTAACTGCTGGTAGTCATACTATTACAAAAGCAAATACAGCTAACGTATTCTATATTTCTTTAAATTAATAAAGTATAAAAAACTGAATTTTTCATAAATTCAGTTTTTTATTTGTAAAAATTATTTTATATATTATAATATAAAATGTAAAATAACAAAAAAGGGGGAATAAGATTGAAAAGAATTTTAAAAAATATCTTAAAATTATGTTTTTTTATAATGTTTTTTGTGTTAATTCAAACACCAATTTTAGCCTCTAATAAATCGGATGTTTTATTTATAAGTTCATACAATTTATCGTTTGAAACAATTCCTTTACAAATTGAAGGAATTAATTCAGTTTTAACAAATGATAAATTTAATATAGATTATGAATTCATGGATACTAAAAAGTATTCATCAAATGAGCATATCCTTAATTTTAAAAATATGATTAAATATAAAATTAATAATCGAAATAATAAATATTCGGCAATACTTGTTGGAGATGATGCTGCATTAGTTTTTGCTATTAATTATCAAGAAGAATTATTTAATGAAATACCAATAATATTTTTTGCAATAAACAGCATTAATTTAGCTAATCAAGGCTATAATAATCCATATATGACTGGAAACATTGAGTATAATGATTTAGTTGGCACAATTAATTTAGCATTTAATATTAATCCCAATGCTAAAAAAATAGTGGGATTAGTTGACAATACTTTGACTGGTCTTGGCGATATTGAACAGTTTTATGAGGCATGTAATAATTTTAAAGATTATGAATGTAGTATAATTAATTCATCTTTATACACAATAGAGGAATATAAAAATGAAATCGCTAAAATAAATAATGATACAATAATTATTTATTTAACAATGTTTGAAGATAAACTTATGAATACTTATTCAATTGAAGACAGTGTGAAAATATTAGTAGAATACTCTAACGTTCCAATTTATAGAGCTTCTATTGGAGGAATAGGAACGGGTCTTATTGGTGGTAAGCAAGTAGATTATAAACAACTTGGTATCGATGCAGCAAATATTACCTTGCAAATAATTAATGGAACACCTATAAAAAATGTAAGCCTAAATTTATTATGTCCATCTTATGATGTCTTTGATTTGAACGTTTTAAAGAAATTTAATATTTCTAAAGATGTATTAGATGAAGATATTATATTATTAAATTCAGAGTCAATAATTAATTATAAAGAATCAATTATTTTCATATCAATATTAGCCATTATTTTTAGTTCATTAATTGTATTAATAAGTATAGATGTTATTAAAAATAAGTATCAAAAAAGAAAATTAAGAAAAGATTTATTAAATGTAAAAGATTTAGCGATGAATGATGAATTATCAAAACTTCCAAATAGAAGATGCTTTCAAAATGATGCAAATAATCTAATTTTGAATAATGAATTTTTTTCCATTATGCTAATTGATTTGGATAACTTTAAAGAAATAAATGATACATATGGACATATTTATGGTGATCAAATAATTAGAAATTTAGGAAAAAAAATTATCGATTCAACAACCGACAATTTAAAAATTTATCGAGTTGGGGGAGATGAATTCATTGCTTTATATAAGCATGATAATATTGAAAAATTTATTAATGAAATTAACAATTTATTTGATAATCAGTTTGAAGCATATGAATTAAAAATCAAGCTGGGATTTAGTTATGGAATAGCTTCATTTAAAACGAATGCTATAACATTAACAAAATTAATTGATTATGCAGACTCATTGATGTATAAGATGAAAAAACAACATAAGAACAGAGGTGCTAAAAATGAATAAATATTATGGATTGATTACAACAACTTTAATTCAAATATTTTTTGGACTAATATTAATATTTATAAGTCCAGCAACATTATTATGGGTAATATTTACTATTATTGGAATTTTAGTAATTCTATCAAATATACCTAATTTATTAAATGGATTAGCTAACTATAGCGTTAGCAAGGAATATAAAGTTATGACTATATCATCAATTATTTCTATTATATTAGGTATAATTATGATATTTTGGCAAAATGAAATATTTAGTGTAATTGTTGCAATATGGTTACTTGTTTTACCATTATATCGTATTATAATTTCAAATTATAAAAAAATGCAATTAAAAAAAGAAGCATTAAAGCTATCTTTAGGTATTATTGTTTTAATAGTCGGTCCTTTACAAAGTATTGAAATTATTTTCAAAGTTATTGGAATAATAGTTATTGCTTTTACAATAGTATATTTTATCGCCTCCCTTATTTTAATGAAGAAAAATAAGAGTGTTGATGTTGACAAAAATGATTATATTGATGTGTAAATATGAAAAATAAAAAAATATCGTTAGTAATAATAATTTTAATGTATATAGTAGCAATAACTGCCTTTTTTATTTCAATAAATATTCTTAAAAAATATAATATCTCAATATTACTTAATATCTTTATAAGTGATGTTATTGCAACTATTATAATTTATATATTTAACCTAATTGTTAAAAATGCTAGTGTTTATGATCCTTACTGGAGTGTTTTTCCACCAATAATATTATTAAGCTATTATATGAACTTTAATATTGTTTTTGAAATGCAACATTTATTTATTATTATACCTTTAATAATTTGGTCACTTAGACTAACAATCAATTGGGCAATTGGTTTTGATAATTTAAAATGGGAAGATTGGCGCTATAAAATGTTTAAACAAAAATTCCCTTATCTATCTTTTTTAATAGTTTTTACGGGAATTATGCTATTTCCAACAATTTTGGTCTATTTTGGAACCTTACCAGTTTATTATATATTAAATGATTCATCATTTATTAATTTATTATTAGGTGGCATGGTAATAATCATTGCTTGCTTGATTCAAGCTATATCGGATTATCAATTAAGAAAATTTAGAAAAGAAAGAATTTCTAAAGAGCAATTAATTGATAATGGTTTATGGAAATATTCTAGACACCCTAATTATTTCGGGGAAACATTGATTTGGTGGGGAATATTTATTGCAAGCTTAAATAGTTTTTTATGGATAAATTTAATTGGAGCCATTTCAATAACATTATTATTTTTGTTTATAAGCATTCCAATGATGGAACGCCATATTATTGAGACAAGACCAAACTATATGGAATATAAAAGAAAAGTTAAAAGTCCATTAATTATATTTTTTAATAAAAGAAATTAGAAATAATTTCTTTTTTTTGATTAAAAAAATATAGAAGTGTAATACTAAACTAGAGGATTGATATTATGAAATTATATAAAATTATTAGTATATTATTTATAAGTTTAGTGATGTGTTCATGTAGTAGTAATATAAACAAAGTTAATTTAATAAGCGATGAAAATGCTTTTGTTGTAAGCTTTTTTGAAAATTTAGAAATCGTTGATTATTATGATGAATCATGCTTTTTGCCACTTTTAAAAGATGAAATAGAAATCAAATGGGATTCAAATATTAAAGGATTAATCTCTAGTGATGGGAAAATAGTTCCATCTAAAACAGCAGATTTATCAATTGTTTTAACTGCAACAATTGATATTAATAGTCATGAGTATACTTATGATTATTTAACATATATTGAAAAACAAAAATATAGTAAATATGATTTAATAGAATTTAATGAATTTTTAGACCAACTATTTATAGAATTACTTAAAGGTGATGCGCTTAGTATAAATTTTACTTTATTAAAACCAGAAGTATATGATTTAGATAAAGAGATAGTGGGCTCATTAAGAACTGAGTTATCGAAAGAAGACATATCTAATAGATTAAAAGAGTTTAAATATTCTACTCTTTCAATTAATCAACAATATACATATGATATTTTGAAATATTATTTTATTGATCAAGTTGATTTAGATTGCTATAATGATTTAACCACAAATTTAGGATCATACTTAGGTTATAATGCCCAAATTCCAGCTGTCTTAGCAGAATATCATTTTAGAAATTTAAATGATATAGAAAATTATTTTTCATATTTAAAAATGTTAATAAATGATTTTAAAGAAATTATTGCCCATGAAAAATCTAAAGTAGAAAAAAATACCTCAATGCCCAACTACATAATTAATGGAATAATAGATCAAGCTGATAATTTAATAAATTCAAAAGAGATTTTTCTTATTGAAGTTTTTAATGAGAAGATAGCAGAATGTGATTTTATTGATAATGTTTTAAAGTATAATTTAATATCAAAGCACAAGAAAATTATAAATAATGACTTTAAAGAAGCTTATATTTATTTAAAAAATGAAATGAAATTATTATTAGATAAAGGAGTAAATGAATTAGGATATAAATACTATGAAAATGGAAGTAATTATTATGAGGCTTTATTCCAAAAAAATTGTTCAACAAATATGAAAGTAGACGATCTAATAATTTATTTAGAGGATAAAATTGATTATTATTTAAATATATTATTAGATGATAAAGATAATAAACTTAAAGATGAGTTAGAACAACTTGACTTATTGGGTGATAAAAGTATAGAAGAAATAATTCCATATTTGGAAGAATTATGTGAAGAAGACTTTCCTAAAATTAATAATTATCAATATAAACTTACAGCAGTTTCTAAGGCTTTACAAAAAAATTCTTCTCCAGCGTACTATTTTTCATCAGTAATTGATTCTAATGTAATAGAATCAATTTATTATAATCCTTTAGATTTTAATGATCTAAGCGATAAAACAGTAAGAAATAATTTATTTCAAACTATTGCCCATGAAGCATATCCAGGGCACATGTATCAATATATTTATTTTAAAAATAATGAAAATAATCACAATGTCTTATCAACAATAAACTTTAATTGTTTTACAGAAGGTTGGGCTGTTTACGCAGAAAATGAAATTTTGAAATATTTAATAGATGATGAAAAATTGAGAGATTATTATATTGCCAATAAAGTATATACATATTTAGTTTATGCCAGAGCAGATATAGGCATTAATTATGAAGGATGGAATTTGATAGAAGTCAAAAACCATTTTAATAAATATTATTTTGATATATCTATAAGTGCTGCGAAAAGTATTATTGAAACATTTGTTGAAATTCCTACTAATTATTTAAAGTATTATTTTGGTTATCTTCAAATAATGGACATGAAAGATAAAGTAATTAAAGTACTTGGATCAAGTTTTTCTAATTATGAATTTCATGAGGTTATTTTAGAATATGGACCTATCCCTTTTTCCATTTTAGAGTATAGAATAAATGAGTATCTTATAATTAAACAACTATAAAAAACATAGACAAAATTAGTCAAATTTTGTATAATATTCATATATTAGAGGTTCAATATAATGACTATAGACTTGAAATATAAAAATGTTAAGATATATTATCGTGATATAAATATGAAAGAAGAAGTTTTTAATTTTTATCAAAAGAAAATGATTGTTTTTGAGAAGCAATTTACTGATATAACAAACACGTTAGCGGGACCTTTTACAAGTCATAGATATATATTTATAACTGATAAAGCTCAAAATATGGATAAATATAAAATGGATGAAAATTGGAATTTGCATATTATTGAACGTGATTCTTATTTTAAAATTATTGAAATTACAAAAATAAAAAATATAACTTATTTAATTATGCTCCATATTGAAAAGGAAGATATTGATTTCTTTAAAAAAGATAATAAGTATGAAAAAAAATTTATTAAAATGGCTTTTAAACAAATAAAAAATGATAATAAAAAACAACCATCTAAAGAATTAGCTACTATTTCTTGGTTAGAGAAATGTATACGTCCCATAGGATATTTATAGAAAAAGAGGAGATATTTTGAAAGCACTTGTAGTATATAATCCAGTAAGCGGAAAAGAAAATTTTATTACAAAAATTGAATATATTACAAATGAATTATCAAAAAGATATGAAATTGTTGACATATTTCCTTCTAATGCTCCCAAATCAATAATTACACGTATAAGTAATACGGGTAGTTATTATGATATGATAATAGTTGCTGGTGGGGATGGTACACTAAACGAAGCAATTAACGGGTTGATGAAAATACCAAAGAACAATCGTCCAACTATTGCCTATATTCCTGCAGGAACATGTAATGATGTAGGAAAAATGCTCAAAATTAAAGGTAGTTATAAAAAAATGACTAACATTATTTTAAATGGCGAAGAAGTTGAAATGGATATTTGTAGAGTAAATGACCATCATTTTTTATATGCATGTGGTATGGGCAATATAAGTGATATATCTTATAAAGCCAGTTCTAAAATGAAGAAAAGATTTGGAAGAATGGCATACTTTTTTGAAGGTATTAAACATTTAGCTGATGATCAAACGATGAATTTAAAAATAAAATGTAATGATATAACTTATGAAGGTAAGTATTATTTATTTTTAGCTTTAAACTCTAAAAGAATTGGTGGTTTTTCTATTTATAGAACAAAAAGACCAAAACTTGATGATGGTTTAATTGATGTATCTATATTTAAAAAAAGAAGAGTATTTTTAAATTTATTTTCTTTGTTTGGATTCTTTTTATTTGGAGATTTATGGAATTGGACTAAAATAGTTGAGACTATTCAATGCAATGAAATAAAAATAACATCATTAGAAAATATATCTACTAATGTTGATGGAGAATTCTTTGATTATAATAATGAAAAAACTATTAAAGTTTTGACTAAAGAAGTGAAAATTATGGTTAATAAGAAAACTAATCATAAATATTTTACGAAAAAATGAAAAAGAGAATAAATAGACTTAAACTGGTAAAAATTACTAATGGGTGATCTTGTGAAGAAATTTTTACAACCGTTTAGTCTTTTTCTTTTTTTATTTAGTCAAAATTATGTTTTGTATAATTATTTACTAATGCCGAGTATCTATAATGAGTATGGGCACAATGGTTATCAAACATTAATTTGGGGTATCCTAATTACCACTATTTTAATTATGCTTATACCAAAAATTGCTTTTAAAAGAGATAATTCTTATAAAATAAATAAATCTATATTTAAATATCCTTTAATACTTTATTTGATATTAGTTATTATTTTGGTTTTTACAATTAGTTTACGGATAATAACAAAGCTCTATTTTCCAACACAAAATATTTATTTTTTTGTTATAACCATGGGATATGCGATATATGTTTTTTCTAAATTAGGAAAAGATAGTATTATTAATGCGCCTACAATTCTTTTATTAATACCAATACCAATTATAATTTTTTCATATTTTTATAGTCAAAGTAAAGATTTTATGAATTTGTTGCCATTCAATGTTATCTATCCGACTTCAATGAAGACCATTTTATTCTTTATTTTTATTATTATTGATAATTTTGTAATATTATTATTAGATCATAAAAAAACATTTCCTTCAAAAATTGTCTTCTTTAGTGCCACTATTTTATTTTTATTATTCTTAATAGTTGAAAATATTATGATTGTTGGAATTATTGGAGAAAAATATTTTGCTAATTATGAATTTTTAGGATTCTTACTTTTTAGTCTTCAAACTATATCTAGATATGTTGGGAATTTTGAATTTATAAATTTATATTTTGTTGTTCTCTTATGTATTCTAAAATGCTCTTTATATATATCAATAATAATTGGATTTATTCCTGCCCCTAAAAAGGTTTTAACAAGAAGATTATTTGTACTTTTATTAATTATAATAGTTAGTATAATTTTGACATTTTATGAAAAACTATATCAGTTTATTGATATCTATATTTTTGTGATGATAATTTTGGTAGTTATATATTATGGATGGCTAATGATCGGAGGATATCGTGAAAAAAAGAGACAAAGAATTTCTAACTCGATTAGAAAAAAATAGTGATTTAATCGTTAAATACAATGAAAAACTTGATGCCTATTTAATATATCAAGAGCAATTATGTAATATAAAAATATTTTATAAAGATTTTTACGAAATATTGATATCGGATATGTCTATTGAGTATGATTTAAAACTTAGTGGAGTATGTAAAAAATATATTCCAAAAGATAACATTGGTTATTATGAATTATTAGAACAAATTATTTTTAGTGGACTTTTGATTATTTTAAAGAATAATGAATATTATTTATTTGATTTAGCTCAACCGCCTTCAAGAACAACTGGTGATACTTTAGCTGAGCCAGATAATATTTTTGGATCACGTGATGGATTTGTTGAGAATTTTAAGGATAATATTGCACTCCTTAGAACAAGATTAAAAAGTGCTAATATGCATACAGATGAATTTTATATAGGCAAAAGAAGTAAAACGTATGTTGCATTACTTTCGATTGCTGATATCCATAATGAAGAAAAAAGAAAAGAATTAGTTAATTTGATAAATACAATGGATATAGATTGTCTTACAACAATAGAGGATTTTACAGCTTTTTTTCAAATAAAAAAAATGTTTCCCTTATTTCAATATATTGGTAGTGCTGATATTGCTGCGCGTTCATTAGAAAATGGTCAATTTCTTTTTGTAATTGACAGAATTCCAGTTGTGATATGTATGCCTATTACAATCGGTTTATTAACAAGGCAAAGATTAGACCGACTAAATTCGGTTTTATATAATATTTCTGAACGAGCTTTTATGATATTTACAATTTTCTTTTCAATGTTTTTCTTAGGAGCATTATCTTCTTTTATAACTTATCAAAGTGATTCTTTATCAATCGTTATTTTGTCAACATTAAAAAATACACAAAGTGGAGTTATTTTTCCTGGACCAATTCAAATACTATTTACATTATTGCTCTTTGAATTAGCATATTTAATTAGCTTTCGGCAACCTAAAATTATTATATCGTCTTCTATATTATTAATTGGTGGTTTAATTATTGGCCAAAATATGATTGATTCTGGAATTGTTGGGGTATTAGTTGTGACATTAACGGCATTAGCGTTTTTATCATCGTTTGTCCCAAGTAGTAATGTGACATTTATTATGTCTATAAGTATAACAAGAATTATTTTAATAATAGCATCTTTTTTCTTTGGGATATATGGTCTTACAATTGCAAGTTGCCTTATTTTATATAAGTTTCATGAAGAAAAATTTTTAGGAGTGCATTTTTTCGCACCATTTATACCTTTTCAAGCTGAAGAGATATCTCAATTTTTTATTCCAACATCAAACATTTTAAGAAGAAAAAGACCTAATATGCTAGAAGTTAAAGATAAAACAATGAAGGGGAAATAAGATGAAAAAATTAATTATTTTATTATTAATTATACCTATATTATCATCATGTAATTATGTTGATTTTACGCAAACATTATATATTACATCATATTATTTGGATTATTCCGAAAATGAATATAAAGGAGTGTTTTATAGCCCATCTTCTGCATCAACTGGTAAGAGCGAAAATGAAACTTCTGAAGATTCGTATATTGCTAATACCAATGCTAAAGATATTTCATCATTATTTAATATGGTTGATTTATCATTTAATTTATCTGTGAACTTTAAGCATGTTAAAAGTGTAATTCTTTCAAAAAATTTATTAAATGAACATCATTTAGATGAATATATTAATTATATAAAAGAATGTTATTGGTTTAATTATAATTTTTGTGTTTTTGTAACGGAAGAAGAAGGTAGTGATATTTATAATGTGAAAAATCCAAATGGTGAAAGTGCCTTAGATTTAGTCATTATGAACCCAACACAATTTGATTATCTATATTCAATTACATGCAATAAATTCTTTTTAGCATTTGCAGAAGCATATTTGAATAATAGAATCATTTCGTTACCGGCTTTAAAAGTTAATGATGTTTGGAAAGATGCCGAAAATTATTACGTTAAAGGTGCTTACTTTTTAAACTCAAGCAATGAAATTTATTATAGTGATGATTATCAAGAAATGGTTTTATTAAAATCACATAAATATGTAAGCTTAAAATTTATGAAAGAACAATTCTTTGTTAATGAATATAAAGTTCAATATTTATTTAAAGATAAAATAATAATGAAAGTTACTTGCGATGTTTTACCAATAATTTCAAATATTAATTATAATGAAGTTCGAGATTTTTTTATAATTGAACTTAATAAAACAAAAGATAAAATAACTGAATTAGATATATTAGATATAAAAACTTTAAATTATCGCTATAATAAGCAATATACTTATGATGATATGATTATTAGTTTAGATATAAAAAAATAAAAGCACATTTGTGCTTTTTGTTTTTAATGGCAGGGATAATAGGATTCGAACCCATACTAACGGTTTTGGAGACCGCTGTGCTACCGTTGACACCATATCCCTATGGAATTGCAAAAAAGAGTATATCATAGAAAAGAAAAAAAAACAATAGGATAAATATAATTTGAAATCATCATTGTGTAAATGTTGTGAATTGAATTGGCAAATTGCAAAAAATGTGTTAATATTTATATATATAAATATATAAACGAGGTGATTTATATGTGTTTATTGACCGTTTTGAGTGTACTAAGTGATTATGGGTACATAATAAAGCCTTTAATAACTTATTTTCCTACAATTCTTTTTTCAATTATCGTATTGGGGTCAATGATAAGCGGCTTTAGAAGAGGACTAAGAAAAAGCACTATTTTATTTATAAATATGATTATAGCATTTGCTGTAGCTGCAGCAATATTTTTTGCTTTAACATCTAATGCAAGCGCAATGGATAATTTATTAGGATCGACTAATAATATTTTAAATTCAGCAATGGGTAAAACTATTCAAGATATAATAAAAGTTCCTAATAGTGAAACTACTGTTATGGGTATTTTAGAGTATTTTGTAAAATCAAAATTTCAAAATGAATTAATAGGTATAGCATTCAGTGATGCACAGGCTTATATTAGTACAATTGTTATGGGTGTATTTAGCATAATTGCTTTTATAATTTGTATTATAATATATTGGATTATGAAATTTTTATTATATGTTATATATCTTATTTTCTTTAAAGAAGGGCGCTATAAAAAGAAAAAAAGAAAAGCATATGCCAACGAGTTATCAGAAAGACCATATAAAAGAAGAAGACTTCTTGGTACTTTAGTTGGAACTGTTAGAGGTTCAATTATGGGCATAGTTGCAATGTCTTTTATTGGAGTTTTTGCAGCAATAATAAGTGGTGGTATTGAAGTTAAAACGACTAATGCTGATAATTTTGGTTATGGTGAATATCAAGAAATAATAGATTATGTAAATATTATTCAAAATGTCGGCAACGAGGGAATACTTAAAATATTAGGACAAGTAAAAGATTCTAATGATGTACCATATTATTTTTTATTTGCTGATCAAGTTTTAAAAGGAAGGCTTAACGATCCTGAATTAGGGATTGATCAAGATATATATTTAAGAGAAGAACTGGGTGGATACTTTAATTTATTAAATCAGTTCTTGAATTTGAGTGATAAATATGATTTTAGTGGTGTTGTTAATTCAGTTCAAACAGGTAACCAGGATGTAATTATAGATGCTTTAATTGAACTTTTTGAAACTGAAGGTTTTAAAGATGATTTTAAATATATAATAGGTAATTATACTTCTCCAATATTTACAACAAATTTAGTTATTCATATGATTGACTCAATAGTTACAAGATATGAGGAATATGCAGAAGCATTAGGAATGGGTTTAGATAATCCAATAATAGGATTAATTCCAGTTTTATTTAAATCTGAAAATGGAATAAAACCTAGTGAAATATTTAGTGATTCAGATGTTAGATTAATCATCCAATTAATCGCGGATATAGTTCCAGCTGCAAAATCTATTACTTCTGAATTTGAACTTGATGTAGTAATTAAAACAATTTCAGATATATATCCATCATTAAATCGACTATCTATTTTTACTAATAATCAAAAACATACAAGAGTAAACCAAATAATGGGTGAATTAGTTAATTATGTTTGTGAAACATATATAGAAGATTTTAAGGGAGAAATAGATTTTACAGTAGTAGAAATAGATTGGGTAAATGATATTTATAATATAGGAACTTTAATCTATAATTTAGATCAGTTAGCTCCTTACATAAATTTAGAGGATTTATATTCTGTAATTGATATATTCGATAAGAATAATGAAATTTATGCAACTTCAAGAGTTTATTTAGATAACTTGGTTAAAGTTATTTCAAAATCAACACTTGTTAACATGGTTTTAGATACTGATTATTTTCATAACAAAATAACTGAAACTATTTCAACTTTTGCGGGAACAACGATAGAATTGCCTAGAACAATACAATGGGTTCAAACTTATGATAATGTTGGAAATGTTGTTATCTATGGGGATATTGCTTATCTTATTGATTTCTTAGCGTCTGCAGCCACTGCAGGTGTAAGAGAGGTATTAGAAACTGAAGGTAATGATCAAATCATTGCAATAAAAGATTTAATTCTTGCCTTAGATGAAAGTGAAGGAACAGAAGAATCGGAAATTTTAAAATTAATGAATATAGATATTGTTTATTATATAATTAGTTCATTTATTTTAAATTATGAATTGGAATTAATGGATGTACAAACTAAAATTTTTGTTTTAGATTCTCAAAAATCAATAGTTGAAAATGTTGTAGTTGTTGATAGAAATGAATTAAAACAGGTTGTATCATTGCTAGGTTATATGGCCAAAAATTTCATTCCTGCTGATGGAAATATGGAAAATATGGATTTATTTTCACTTTTAACTGAAGATGCTGTTGAAACATTATTTACTTCTAAAATTATGGAAGCCACTTTCTCAAAAATAGCATATCAATATTTAAGTACAGACGAATTTGCTGATTTATTATATGTTCCAATGCATTTAAGAATCAAAGAAGATGGAACAAATATAGAAGCATGGTTATCAACTGATACTAAAGATGGCGAAATAAAGAAAATTTGCAAATCAGTTTTATCAACAGGTTTAATGGATAAATTAAAAGAAGATAATGCTGATATCGTATCTATTGTTTTATCATTAACTGATACTGAATTAAGCGATATGTTAGAATCAGATTTAATAAGTTATTCAATATCTAATATATTATCAGATTTTTCATTAGGTGATGATTTAAGTATAATTGTACCAATGTTAACATATGGACCACAATTAGAAAACGAAACTGTTAGAGTTATTGATAATAATGAAGTTTTAACTATGATAAGAGCTGTTAGAGTTATATTTGATTATGATCCTCTTGATGAAAATTCTACTTTGGATTTAAATGGTTTTGATCCAACTGTAATATTAGATTTTTCAAGTGAAAAAATCGATCAAATTATTGAATCTAAGATTTTACATGCAACAATTTGTAATTATGCTTATGATTTGTTAACGACTAAGGAAGAATTAATAGATTTTATAAGTATGCCAACAGAGTATAATGACGTGGATACTTTAGTGACAGATTTTAATAATAATATGTGGATAGTAAATTTAGAAATCAAGAATTTATTTAATGCAATTTCAATATTAGAAATCGATATTAATAATCCTGATTCAATTGATACATCAAGTATTGTTGCCTCATTATCAAATCCGGTCGGTGAAAATCCAAACATATTAAATATTGATAAAGTTTGTGAATCATATATTATGTGGTCATCTCTTTCAAACATAATGCTAAGCGATGAGTATCCAATCGTTGTACCAAATATAGTGTTATTTACAAATAATGATAATTATATTATTAAAGACGAGCTAAAATCATTGGTTATTGCAATAAAAGAAATTGATATAGATTTTGAAGATTTATCATCAATCAATGTTTCTAATTTTATTGGAAATGAAACCAAAATTAATGCAATTATTTCATCAGATATTCTTCATGCTACAATATTAGTTCAATTAGATGAATTAGTATTTAATCCAATAAGTGAAGAAAATGGTATTGAAAATGATAATTTGATTAAAGTCCCAACGGAATATGCAATCGTTAAAGATGATATAATAAGTGACTTTACTAATAATAATTGGTATATAGAATTAGAATTACGTAAATTGCTTATGGGTATTGATGCCTTAGGTGTTGAGTTTAATGACAATACGCCTTCATTTGATACAAATTTAATCTTTAGTTTAAATGATTTATACAATGAAGATGGCACTGAAACTAAAATTGATGTTTTATGTCATAGTATAATTTTATATTACACATTTAGTGATATATTAATAAATCAAGATCAAATATATGTGCCTGAAGTCGCAACAATTAATAGCGTTACTAATAATATGGAAATCTATATTAAAAAAACAGAACTTATAAAGTTAATCAGCAGCCTAAACGCCTTAGAAATCTCAACAATTGAAGAGTTAGGAAATGAATTTGACTTTAGTGATGTGATTAATGATGATCAAAAATTGAATAGAGTTATTGCTTCAATTATTTTAGAAGCGTCGATTTCAAAAATTATAGAAGGATTATTAATTGAAAATGATCAAACAATACTTCCTGATGAGTTAAAGCTTGGTGCGAATATTGATGATAATATGTCTTCTTGGATTTCTACTTATAATGAATCGGATGTTTTAGTAAGTGGTGGAGAATTAAGAAAATTATTGAGATCTTCAAAAGAACTAGGAATAACTGAATTTATGGGTGGAGAAAATAGTTCAATGGATTTTTCAATGGAAACTTTATTCACTAAATCAAGAAGTGAATTTGAAATAATTACTGATTCAAAAATAATTCATGCTTCAATTGCTGATACTATTTTAGATTTAACTGATACTGGTGGATCATTAGAAGATACATTAATACTACCAATTCAATATAAAAATCAAAGAGCTAGTTTAGAAACAGATTTTGACAATTCAATAATAATTACAGATAATGTTGTGATATCATTAATAATGGGTGCTAAAGCAATGGAATTAGAATTTGATGGAAATAGCACAGAAATAGATTTAGATATTGTTAAAACATTAAATGATTTGGGTGATCCAAATGTAAGAATAAATAGTAGTGATACTAAACTTGATATTATATTAAATAGTAAAATTTTATGGTTAACAATGTCAAATAAAATAATAGATGTTGAAGCATTAAAAGTACCTACAGAAATAATAGTCCATACAAATTTTGAATTATCTGAAAATATAATTAAAAAAGATGAATTTGTAAATTTAATCAATGCAATAAATGAATTAGGCATTAATATAAATGGTGATATCGATACCTTTGCATTAACTAGTGGATTTATTGAAACATTTAATAACTCAAATTATAGTAAGATAATGCAAGCTACAATTTCAAATACATTATTAGAATCGGATAATACGACAATGGTAATCCCAGACTCTACACTTCTAAGTGCAATGAATGTTAAGACATTATTGGGAATTGAAGTTATTAAAGCTGAAGATTTATATGCATTGCTTCAAACATTTGATGGTTTAGGATTTAGTAATTTAAGTGCGGATTCAGATATAACTATTATAGTAAATGAAGAAGCAGTAACCGTAATCGATAGATATGAAAGTATTATCATTCAAGCTACTATATCTAAAAATATTATTGAAAATTTAGTATGTATAGATAGTGTATTAGAAGATATTACAGTATCTAATGTTAATAAAGTTATGATAGATTTTGAAGAGTTAATTAAATTATTGAATAATTTAGCAGTGTTAGGTGTTTCTACTGATACAAACGCAACATTGAATATTAATAATGACTTAATTACAATATTTGAAAATGAAAATGATTTAAGTATCATATTACAAGCTACAGTTTCACAAAATATTCTAAACTCTGATTCTATCATTGTCCCATTGATAGCTAATAATCAAATTCATGACAGTGTATTAATTAATGGAACTAATCAATACATAATTGTAAGTAGCGAAATTGCCTTATTATTAAATAATCTTAAAGCATTAGGTATTTCGGATACAGCAAGTATGGATATAGATAATTGTGGCTTAACTACGATGTCAACTATATTTGAAACAGATGAAGTATGTTCTCAAATTATTAGAGCAACTGTTTCAAAGATGCTATTAGATATTAATAGTTTAGTTATATATAATAATATATACGATACAATTGACCGTATTAAATTAACTTCAACTTTATCTAATATAAAAATAATTGATAGAAATGAAATATATTTATTAATAACATCATTTGGAGAAGATTTTGATTTAGAAAACTTTAGTTTAGATGAGATTTCAATTAGTGATTTAATTGAAACATTCAATAAACCAGAAGTAAGTTTTATACTACAAGCAACAGTGTCTGATAAGATAGCAGCTTTAAATTATCATATATTATCTACTTCAGTAATTTATGAATTTAATGGTAGTGATATAAATGAAGATTCATTATTATATGTTGTTAAAAATATAGAAATATCAAAGTTCTTAGTAGCATTAAATACTGCAAACTTTGATCTAAAAGAAGAAATGGCTCCTTTTACAGCACAAACATTAGGTGAGCTTGATGAAACAGCATTAGATGCATTCTTAGATTCTGAAATTGGTTGGGCCTTTATATCTAATAGTGTTGAGGCAATTAACTCTAGTTTAGGTATATTTGCATTAACATTAGATTATGTAAATGTTAGCTGTATTGCTCATAATGAGACAATTAATTTAGTTACAATTAATAGTATTAAAGATGTTTATAATCGTGTAAATCAATTATAATCGTGTAAATCAATAAAAATAAGAACTAGGCTATTAAAAAGCCTAGTTCTTTTGTTATATTAAGATAAATAAAAATAAAAATGATTTACTCACACAAGTAAATCATCACTAATATCTATATGGGGCGCATAACGCGGATCGAACGCGCGAGTAACGGTGCCACAAACCGCCGTGTTAACCACTTCACCATATGCGCCATATATTAAGGTACAAAATTTGTACGCATGTTATATTATACCTAAATATAATTATTTGTAAAGAGTTATTATTGATTTTTGTATTAAAAAATTGTAGAATGGTTATATATTCAAAATTGAAAGGAATAGAAAATGTTAAAGAAAATATTATATTTTGGAATTGCAATTGTACTTGGTATTGTAGCTTTATACGGCACATACTATTCAAGTTATATAAATCATGTTCAAGGATTAATTACAACCGCTATTAATGAAGAAAGATATGAAGATGCTGCTAGAGTTTTTACTCCGTTTATTGATCCGACAAACTTAGTTGATGTTTCAAAAGAAACAGATAAATGTTTAACTTATGTTTATGCTAGTGGAGTTGTAAATACAGCTTATAAAAGCAACGAAGAAGCAGTAAGTGTTTATACTTCTGCATATAGTTTTTATTTTTTTGATTTAAAAAATATTGATTTTGATGGAATAACGTCAAATGAAGTTTTAACAAATTATTCAGGTGTTGTTTTTAAAAATAGTGAAGCATCAAAAGAATATTTTTACCCATTTGTTGCTCCAACATATAATTTAACTCAAGCAATAACTTCAATAAATTGTGTTGAAATAGATTTAACAAACGAAACTATAACAGAAAAATTAGATGGAAAAATTACTAGTTTTGAATTTATAAATGGTAAGAACACATCAGTATTTGAAAAAGCTTGTGATTTAAGTTTCACAGAAGAATTTTATGATGAAGTTAATCCTTTCTTTAATAAATATAAAGAATATGCTATATTAGAAGAAATTACAAGTGAAGAAATGGATACATATTATGATGAATGGATTTTATCTTATTCATATTTATTAGGATATAACAGTAAGGATTTACAACCTAGTAGTTTGATATGGTCGACTGTTGGTGTTATGGCAATTTATGTTGTTTGTGTAGGAGCTTTGGGATTCTTCATTTTTAGAAAAAAACGTCCTACACCAATACATAATTCTCAAATGAGAAATAAAGAAAAAGTAATTGATGCTGATGTTAAAGATAAAGACACTTTAAAAGAAATAAATAGAATTGAAAATCAACAAACAGATGCAACTGATGCAGAAGTAGTTTCAAAAGAATAATAAATTATTATAAAATAATATGGCTTGAGGAGAATGGTCAGATGAAAAAAATAAGAAAGGCTGTTATACCAGCAGCGGGTTACGGGACTAGATTTTTACCTGTAACAAAATCAATTGCTAAAGAAATGCTTCCTATTGTAGATACTCCTACAATTGAATACATTGTTAGAGAAGCTATGGAAAGTGGAATAGAAGAATTCTTAATTATTGTAAGTGGAAATAAAAATGCAATTGTTGATTATTTTGATAATAATCATGAATTAGAAGCTCAATTAAGAAGTAAGAATAAAACTAAAGAATTAGAACTAATTACTGATTTACCAAAGAAATTAAATATTCACTTTATACGTCAACATGAGCAATTGGGTTTAGGACATGCTGTATTATGTGCAAAAACATTTATAGGTGATGAGCCATTTGCTTTACTTTTAGGTGATGATGTTTATGTTGGCGAAGATAAAACAGCTTTAGGTCAACTAATGGATGCTTATAATGAAACATCAAGTTCAATTGTTGGTACTTTAAAAGTTAGTGATAATGATGTTTCATCATATGGGATATGTAAACCATCTTTAAATCAAACTGGACGATTACAAAAACTAGATAGCGTAGTTGAAAAGCCTAAGAAAGAAGATGCTCCAAGTAATTTAGCTATTGGAGGTAGATATATTTTGACTCCAGGAATTTTCAAATTATTAGAAACACAAACAAGAGGCGCTGGTGGAGAAATCCAACTTACAGATTCAATTTTAAGATTAATGAATGAAGAAAATGTTTATTCATATGAAATTAATGGACGTCGTTACGATATTGGATCAAAAAAAGGTTTTATTGAAGCTACAATTGATTTTGCTTTAAATAGAGCGGACTTAAGAGATTCAGTATTAGAAATATTAAATAAAAAAAGATAATTAAAAAGGTCACGAAATGTGACCTTTTATAATTTCTATAACTTTTTTAATTGATTCTTCAATATTATTAATATTTATTCCTGAATAGCCAATAATTAAATGATTATTTGATTCTTTATTAAAATAGTAATCACTTAAAAATGCGATATCAATTCTATTATTTATAAATTCATTCTTGATTTCACTAAAATTTATTTTCGGTATGATATCTACTATTAATGATAAATAATTATTTTTATAATATATTTTAAATAAATAAGGATATTTTTCTAAAATAGAAATAATCAATTCCCTTTTTTTTCGGTATATTGTTTTAATCTTATTTATATGCCTTATATAGAAGCCATTCTTAATAAAATCAGCTAAAACTTTTTGTTCAAAGGTTGGAATGGTATTTGAATAAGAAATATATCTTTTGTTATAAATAGCAGATACATTTAAAGGAAGAATCATATATGAGATTCTAAGTGCTGGAGATATTGTTCTAGTGAATGAGGAAACAAAAACTACATTTCTATTTGAAAGTGAATAGATGGATTGAAGCGGTTTGTTTTGAATTCTAAATTCCGAGTCAAAATCGTCTTCAATAATATAAACATTATTTTTTATTGAAAAATTAATTAATTCATTTTTTCTTGCTAAAGACATCTTTATCCCAGTCGGAAATTGATTAGAAGGAGTTACATATAAAGCATCAATGTTATCGTTATTTGAAATAATAATTCCTTCATTATCTAAATATAATGGCTTAACATTAATATTGTTATTGTTAAATATTAAAGACATTTTTTTATATCCAGGATTTTCAACTCCGATATTTTTTATTTCTAAAATTGGAATTAACAATTCTAAAAGATATTCAATACTTGATCCTAAAAAAATTTGATTAGGATCAACATTCATTCCTCTATTTTCATATAAATGCTTACTTATTTCATACCTTAATTCGAAATCACCATTATGCACTGTTTTATTAATTAAAGCTGTTTCATCATTTAACAAAACATTTTTAATTGATTTTTTCCAATTGTTAAAAGGAAATGTTGTTACATCAATATTTTTAGTTGAAAAATCTATTTTTTCTTTTTCTTTTTTTATTTCTTTATTATATTTTACATTTAAATCTTGTTTTGAAAAAACATTATTAGAAACAAAATATCCTTGTTTTTCTTTTGATATAATATAACCTTCATCGATTAATAATTCATAAGCTGTAATTACAGTATTTAAAGAAATGTTTAAATTAGCTGCTAAAACTCGTTTAGAAGGAATTTTTTCACCTTGCTTAATGTTTTGTTTTAATATTTCATCTTTTATATATTCATATAATTGAAGATATAATTTATCAACTTTGTTAAACGTTATTGTTATTTGTCTCATGTTTCACCTGGTACCATAAAATAATATAAAACTGGATATTTTAATAGAACCAGTTTTATATTATTATAATAAATATAATTTAAAGAAGCAAGGAGTAGCTTATGAAAAGAAATAAAAATACTTATAATATTATTTTAACCGCAATACTTGCAGCACTATCTTTTGCGGCGGTTTACATTCAAATTCCCCTTCCAACAGGCGGAATGATTCATTTAGGGAATTTTGTCTGCATTTTAGCTGGTCTTTTATGTGGTGGTTTAATTGGTGGCATATCTGGAAGCTTAGGAATGGGACTATGGGATATTTTTAATGGAGAACCATGGACTACATCGATAAGAACATTCATTTTGAAATTTATCATTGGGTTTTTAGCGGGTACACTATTTAGAGTATTTATTAAAAAAGATAAAACTCCATTAATCGGATTTTATATCTTTGCAGCTTGCTTTTTGGCATTCTTTCTCTTTTCAACAATTTTATACGTTCAATTTAGAGGTGATACGCCTTTTGTAAGCGAAGTACCATATACTTTTAACAACGTTACAAAGACTTTAAAAGTTACAATACTTATTCCGATATTTAGTGGAATATTTAGTATAATGCTCGTCTTAGCGGCAATATTTGCAAAAAAGTTAATTAAAATTCAAAAGATAGTATTATTTACATCAACTATAACTTTAACCTTAAATGTTATATTAACTTTTGTTTTAGGTATTCTATTCAAAGGAATTGTTACAGGCTTTGATGTCGCATTCGTTGATGCTTTATTAAAAATCCCTTCAGGACTTATGACGTCAATAATTACTATTATTTTAGTGACATTCTTATATTATCCAATTTATATAGCTTTAAAAAACACGAATTTAATTGAAGATTTAAACATAAATGATAATAAAAATTTGGAAAAATAATATCTCTTTATAAGAGGTATTTTTTTTAATATTTGTTATAATAAGTTTAGGTGGTGATTTTATGAATAAAACAGCTCAATGTATTTTACTCTTAAATTGTTTGAATCGTAAAAACATAATGAATACGAATGAACTTGCTGAATTGTTAGAAACTAATCCAAGAAATATTAGTGAGTATATCAAAGAACTTGAAATAGCTGGCTACACAATTGAGTCAATAATGGGTAAATATGGGGGGTATCACTTAGTGAAAGAAGAGTGCTTTCCAGTTTTAAAATTTAGTAAAGAAGAAATAGCTGTATTAAATGAAGTTACGAGTTATATAGATTCAGCAAAAGATTTTTTAAATAAGAAAACTTTTTTTAAAGCTATTAGTAAAGTCTTTAGTGCTCAATATCATAATGATCCTAATTCACAAATTCTTAATTTTGAAAGATTTCCTTTAAGTATGAATTTTAGTGATTTAGAGAAAAGATATATGATAATTTGTGAATCAATTAATGAAAACAAAAAATTAGAAATAATTTATTTATCAACTAAAAATAAAGAAAATACGCATATTATACACCCATATAAAACATTTATATATAATGGTTCTTGGTTTATGTTAGGATATAATGAAAGAATTAAAGATTTAGGATATTATAAATTAAATAGGATTATAGATTTAAAAATTAAAAATGAGTTTTTCAAGGTTTCTGCTTTATATGATTTAAAAGATTATATTGATGAATATGGGATGAAGCAAAACGGTGAATACTATGAAGTTATATTAGACTTTTATGATTTATATACAGTTATATCAGAACGGGTATATGGGAAAAATCAAGTAATAGAAATAATTGATGATAAAATAACACGCTTAAAATGTAAGATGCAAAATAAAAATGCTATTATAAACTTTGTTTTAGGCTTTGGAAGCAAGGTTAAAGTCATAAGCCCTAATTGGTTGGTTGATGATGTAAAAAAAGAAACTATAAATATCATGAATAATTACAAATAGAATTGAATATCATAAGAATAGGAATATTATTTATCAAAATTATAATATTTAGTATTGAAAACTAGATGATAAAGTGTTACAATTCTTATGAGGTGATATTATGGAAAACGAAGTATTAGATTTAAAGCCTAAAAAAATAAAGCGTAATCAAACAATAGGTGAAGAAATAGGGAATTCAATAACACATGGGTTAGGTGCAATTTTTGCAATAGTTGCAACTATATTAATGTTAATAAAAGCTGATGAGACAAAAGAATACATTGGGGTAATATTTTTTGGAATAGGATTTATATTATTATATTCAATGAGTTGCTTATATCATTCATTTAAAAATGATACTAAAATTAAAAGAATATTTCAAATATTTGACCATAGCTCAATTTACTTGCTTATTGGTGGAACATATGCTCCAATTCTATTAAATTGTTTGGAAGGTAATTTAGGAATAATATTTTTAATTGCTCAATGGATAATAGTAGTAGCAGCAATATTTTGTGCCATATTTGTTAAAAAACATCAAAAGATTATAAACGTAGTTTTATGTGTATTATTAGGATGGAGCGGTATCGCAGTAATACCTACAATATATACATATAATCCTATATTATTTTGGTTTATTTTATGGGGTGGATTGGCTTATACTATTGGAATTGTGTTTTATTTACTTAAATTTAAATATTCACATTTCATTTGGCATTTCTTTGTTTTATTTGGTACGATATTTCATTTTATTGCAATATATTTGTGGGTGCTTTAGCCATAGGAAACTATGGCTTTTTTTTATATTGTGTTATAATAATCTTTAATAGAGGTTAATATATGAAATATAAATATGTGTTTTTTGATTTTAATGGAACAATCTTAGATGATGTTATGTTGTGCTTAAATTTATTAAATGAAATGTTAGATGAACAAAATAAAAAAAAATTAAGTTTAAATGAATATAAAAATGTTTTTACCTTTCCAGTTATCGATTATTATGTTAAAGCTGGGCTTGATTTTAATATAAAATCATTTAAAGAATTATCTTTTGAGTTCATTAATAAGTATCAACCTAATTCATTAAAATGTTCACTTTATCCAAATACGATTGAAACATTTAAGATTCTCATAAGTAAAGGGTATAAATTAGTTTGTTTATCAGCAAGTCAAATTGATAACTTAATAATGCAGTTAAAACATTTTGAAATTTATGATTATTTTACATCAATTTTAGGCTTATCAAATATTTATGCTAAATCTAAAGTAGAGGTTGGTTTAAATTATATAAAAGAAAATAATATAGATCCAAAAGAATGCATTATGATTGGAGATACACTACATGATGCTGAAGTTTCAGATAATATGGGAATTGATTCTGTTTTAGTAAGTTTTGGACATCAATCATATGATGTCTTAAAAAAAAGTAATAAAAAAATTTTAGATAATACTTATGACTTAATAAATTATTTGGAGGAATAACTATGAAATATTTATATAATGAAGATTTTAGTGATTTTGATTTAAATGAATTTCCATATGATCTAAATCATTCAGCTTTAGGTGAATATCATTATATGGAATACGAGGGATACAAAGGGAATTTTTATGATCCAATATGTCTTCATCAGTGGAGAAGTCAAGGTGGCTCATGGATAATCACAAGTGATGGTGATAAAAACTATTTAGAACAAAATAGAGGAGATTATGGAACTGGTCACTTTACAAATACTTATCCTTGTTTAATATTTAAAGAAGTCCTATATAGTGATTATACTTTGTTTTTTTCAATTAGACCATTTGATTTAAAAAATCATATCGGTATGGCTTTTAATTATCTAACTTCAAGGAATTATAATGCTATATTTATTAAAAATAATAAAATAGAAATTATTAAAAGAGATCAAAATGATATTATTAGATTAGATTTTGTTAATTATGAGTTTAGTGATTTAAATACATATAGTTTTAAAGTTGAAATAGCTTCAAATATTGTAGTTTATATTAATGATGAAGTGATTTTAAAATCTGATGTTAAAAGAATTAAAGGGAAATGCGGGGTAGTAGCTAAAGGAGCCTCTAGATACTCAGATATCAAAGTTGGGTTTTCTGATTTAAATTATGAAGAACATTTTAAATTAAAATTAACTGAAGAAACGAGATTATTGAATAAAAGAAAAGAATATAGCGAATTAGAAGTAATTCATAAAATAGATTTAAAGAATTTTGGAAGCGGAAGACAACTAAGAATTGCTAAAAAACCTAATGGAGAGACTTTTTTTATAATAGCTCAACATCAAAAAAGAATTGTACGTGATAGCTTTGCATCCATTTCTTGCCTTACAGCTTTTGATTTGGTTGGTAATATAATGTGGCAAATTGGTAAACCCTCTAAAAACATTGATAATTCATTAATTAGTGCTGATTTACCATTTCAAGTTTTTAAAATGGATAAAACGGATAAACTATATTTAATTTATGCGCTTGATTTCTATGTTATTATTGCGGATGCCTTAACTGGAAAGACTATAAAGAAAATGCCAACACCTATTGTAAGTGATGATCCCTTAGTAGAAAATCATCCCTTTAATAGACTTAATGTTGATGCAATAAGAGTTGCTGATTTTTCCAAACTAGGATATCAAAGTGATTTCATTATAAAGGACCGTTACCATAATGTCTGGGCATATAATTTTAATTTCGAATTATTATTCCGTTATAATCATAAAAATACAGGTCATTTCCCATACATATATGATTTTAATAATGATGGTTATGATGAAATGTTTGTTGGTTATGATATGGTAGATCACAAAGGCAACATTATATTTAGCCTTCCAATGAATAGCGATCATACTGATGAAATAATTTATATTAAAACAAGTATAAACGAAGAAGCGAAACTTTATTTAGCTAGCGGAAACGAAGGTTTTAATATAGTAAATTTAGATGGTTCTATTTATAAACATAATGAAATCGGACACGCTCAAAGAATAAGTATTGCCCCTTTTAAAAAGCATAGTGAAGAATTACAAATAGTTGTGAGTTCGTTTTGGGGAGCAGATGCCATTATTTATATGTTTGATGAAAATGGGAATAAATTATATGAAATGGAACAAATGAGTAACGGAAACTTATTAACACCTGTAAGTTACGATGGAGATAATTTTTTATTTTTAACTAATAGTTCTATTGATGGAGGCTTAATGGATTATAATTTAGACAAAGTTGTTTTATTTCCAAATGATAATCATCCTACTTTAGCATCAGAAGTATACGATATTGATGGTGATGGAATTGATGAAATAATTTGCTTTAATCAAAATGAGATGTGGATTTATAAAGCTAAAAATTATAAAACAGGTTTAAAACTTTTAAAATATAGTGACAATGCATTTTCTAATTATAGAGGGGAATATATTATAAAAAAATAAGGTATTTCCTTGATAATTTGGTAAAAATAAATTATAATAAATAGTATAAGAATTTGAAAGGATACTGTGATGAATAAAATTTTAAAAACAATATTAACTTCAATAATATGTATTTGCATAAGCATAACACTTGCAGGGTGTTCTACATCTGTTTATGATGATTATAGTAAAGCAGGCGCAAGTTTAGATAAAGATAATGTATTTGAAAAAATAAGCACGGATGATTTAGTTAATAAAATTAATGAAAAAAACGGAATATTTTATGTTTATTATGCATCAAGTGAAGATGCTACATCAAGATCGGAAATTACTATTTATAATGAACAAGCAAATCAATATCAAATTGAAGTAATATATTACTTGAATGCTGCTGACTATACAACTGTTGCATTAAGAAAAGAACTTAAAGAAAAGATTTCAATTAATGATGCGTCGAAAGTTCCATCAATGTTAGTTTATGTGGATGGTAATTTGAAGTTTGATTCATCAAGAGAATCAGTTCGCTCTAATTATGATACTGCTCAGAAAGTTAGTGGCCATATATTTAGAGACATGATTATACCAGCTGAGGTTAATTAGTAAAAAGCTTACTTAATGTAAGCTTTTTTTATGTTCAAAATCAAATGACTTTACTTAACTTATTAATCGTGATAAACTTAATCTTGCACTTATGAAAATAGTGAATTAATTTTTTATATCTTCTAATAATAAAAAAAGAAGATATAATTTAAAGAATTGTTTTATAAGTAAAATTTAAATATTAAAAAATATTTATATTAAAGAGGAAAAAGATGATAAAATTATTAAAAAATATGAGATGGTATTATTGGTTAATGGCTATCCTTGCAATTTTGTTTGTGTGCCTTCAAGTTTTTTCAGATTTAGAATTGCCATCTAAATTATCAAGCATTATAACTATTAGTTCTAATATAGAAGGGATAAATGGATTAATTGAGTCCAAAAACCCAGCCTTTGGTGTAGTCATTAGTCAAATGGTAGCTAATGGTGATACAAAGTTTCAACCACTTTTGGATCATTATATGGTATATGGATTTGAAAATATTGATTCTGTAATGAATGGTGTTATTAATGTAAGTAAAACTGAAATTTGGAATAACGGATTACAGATGTTAGGTTTAGCAGCAATTGCTGTTACATCATCAATTATTGTTGGATATATTGCAGCTCGTATTGCTGCAGGTTTTTCACATGACTTAAGAAAAAAAATATATAGAAAAGTTCAAAATTTTTCATTGCATGAAATAGATGGTTTTTCTACTTCAAGTTTGATTACTAGATCTACAAATGATGTTACGCAAGTTCAAATGGTTGTAGTATTATTTTTAAGAATGGCTGTATCAGCGCCAATAATGGCAATTAGAGGGATTATTTTAGCTACAGAAACATCACGTTCAAGTGGCTTGGAAAATATTATTATTTTTTCAGTAATTGCATTAGTTATATTAGTTGCTGTTTTATTTATTATAGTTTTACCTAAATTTAAAAAAATTCAAAAATTGACTGATAAATTAAATATGGTAACAAGAGAAAATTTAACTGGATTAAGAGTTGTTAGAGCGTATGGTGCTCAAAATATCGAACATCAAAAATTTGAAGAAGTGAATAATCAAGTATCAAAAACGAATATTTTTGTTAATAGAATGATGTCTATAATGTATCCAGGAATGATGATTATAATGAACATGACATCCCTTGCAATACTATGGGCAGGAGCATATGTAATAGATAAAACTCCAACAAGTGAAACATTAGCCTCTGTATTTCAATTTCAACAATACACAATGATGATTGTAATGGCATTTATGCAATTAACAATGATTTCGATTATGATTCCAAGAGGTAGTGTTTCTGGAAAAAGAATACAAGAAGTATTAGAATCAAAAACATTAATTAATAATCCTGACTCACCTCAAAATGCTTTCGGAGGTGAAATAGAATTTAAAAATGTTGACTTTTCATATGAAGGCTCAAGTGAATCAGTATTATCAGATATTAATTTTAAAGTATTAAAAGGAGAAACATTAGCCATTATTGGATCAACAGGCTGTGGGAAATCAACATTAGTTAATTTAATACCACGTTTCTTTGATACAACAAAAGGTGAAATCCTAATTAATGGCATAAATGTTCGTGATTATGACCAAAATATTTTACATGACAAAATTGGTTATATTCCTCAAAAAGCATTGCTTTTTTCTGGTACGATTGAATCAAATTTGAGATATGGTAAAAATGATGCTTCAAATGAAGAAATTGAAGAGGCTTTAGAAATTTCACAATCTAAAGAATTTGTATCAAAGTTAGAAGATGGGATTAATCATCCTATTTCACAAGGTGGAACTAATGTTAGTGGTGGGCAAAAACAAAGAATAAGTATTGCTCGTGCAATCATCAAAAAACCAGAAATTCTTATTTTTGATGATTCGTTTAGTGCACTAGATTTTAAAACAGATAAAGCATTAAGAGCTACTTTAAATACAAAGATAAAAAATTGTACAAAGATCATTGTGGCTCAAAGAATTGGGACTATAATTGATGCTGATAAAATAATTGTTCTTGAACAAGGTAAGATAGTTGGAATGGGTAAACATTTAGAATTACTAAAAAATTGTGAAGTATACAAAGAAATAGCTTATTCACAATTGTCAAAGGAGGAATTAGAAAATGCATGGGCCTAATCGAAATATGCGCGATATAAAAGCGAAAAATTTTAAAGGATCATTTAAGAAACTACTTCCTTATTTGAAAAATTATTTAGGTGTAATTATCATAGCTTTAGTTTTAAGTGTTATTGGTAGTATATGCAGTGTTTTAGGACCTAAGTTTTTAATGCAAGTTACAAAAACATGTATGAGTGCTGTTGTTGGAAATGGAATTGATTTTAATGAAATAAATAAACTAGGATTTATTTTAATTGGTTTATATCTTTCAAGTGCTTTTTGTACATATATTTGTAGTTTCATTATGACAGGTGTTACTCAAAAAATATCTAAAAAATTAAGAACTGAGATTTCAGAAAAAATAAATCGATTACCTTTTAAATATTTTGATTCAAGAAGTTATGGGGATGTATTAAGTAGAGTTACAAATGATATAGATTCAATAAGTCAAAATTTAAATCAAAGCATAACTCAACTTATCTCTTCAATTACAATGTTTATAGGTGTTTTAGTAATGATGATTAGTTTATCATTATCGATGACTTTAATAGCAATAGTATCAATTCCCTTATCAATGATTTTAATGATGATTGTAATAAAACATTCTCAAAAGTATTTTAGAAGTCAACAAAAGTCATTAGGACAATTAAATGGACATATCGAAGAATCTTATTCAGGACATTCAATTATTAAAGTATTTAATCAAGAAGAAGCACAGTTAATGGCATTTGAAGAATTAAATTTAGAACTTAAATCAAGCGCTTGGAAAAGTCAATTTTTATCAGGCTTAATGATGCCTATTATGATGTTTGTTGGAAATTTAAGTTATATTGCAGTATGCATTGTAGGAGGAATTTTATGTGTTACATCGCCTACTGTTGGAGTTGAATATATTCAAGGTTTTATTCAGTATACAAGAATGTTAAATCAGCCAATTCAGCAAATTGGTCAAATAACTAATGTGCTTCAGTCGTGTGCGGCTGCGGCTGAAAGAGTGTTTGAATTTTTAGAAGAAAAAGAAATGGAAATTGAAAATCCTAAATGCGTTATTGATAAAAAGGATATTATAGGAAATATTGAATTTAAAGAAATATGCTTTGGTTATAATGATGATGTTGAAATTATTCATAATTTTAATTGTGATGTAAAAAAAGGACAAAAAATTGCCATAGTTGGTCCAACAGGTGCTGGTAAAACAACTATTGTAAATTTATTAATGCGATTTTATGAAGTAAATAGCGGAGAAATTACGATTGATGGAACGCCTATTAGTGATATTTCTAGGGAAAATGTCGCTAAATTATTTGGAATGGTTTTACAAGATACATGGTTATTTGAAGGAACTATTTTAGATAATTTAAAATTTGGTAATCAGAATGCTACATTAAAAGATGTTGAAGATGCATGTAAATCTGCACATATATCACATTTTATTAATTCACTACCAGGTGGACTAAATTATGTTTTAGATGAAACTGCGAACATTAGCCAAGGGCAGAAACAATTAATCACAATTGCGCGGGCAATGGTTGAAAATGCGCCAATGTTGATTTTGGATGAAGCAACATCAAGCGTTGATACTAGAACAGAAATTTTAATTCAAAAAGCTATGGATGAACTTATGAAGGGACGT
Source organism: Anaeroplasmataceae bacterium (assembly GCA_031549865.1). Taxonomy (GTDB): domain Bacteria; phylum Bacillota_I; class Bacilli_A; order Acholeplasmatales; family Anaeroplasmataceae; genus JAVBPE01. Next base: position 293,851 of record JAVBPE010000002.1, read on the forward strand.
ACAAGTTTTGTTATAGCTCATCGCTTATCAACAATAAAAAATGCTGATAGCATTTTAGTATTAAAAGATGGAAATGTAATAGAACAAGGAAATCATGATTTCTTAATGAGTAAGAATGGTTTTTATGCTGAATTATATAATTCTCAATTTCAAGAATAAAAAAAGATAATTTAAATGAAATACCCCTCGAGTTTAACTAGTAAGAATACTAGAAAGGCGAAAGAGGTATTTTTAATGAAAATATTTAATATAGAATAGAAGATTTATAAATTAGTACTTAAAATAAAAAAAACTAGTTTTGCAAAAAGCATAGCCTAGTTTTTTTAAAACTAATTTTTAGGAAGCTTAATAATTGCTACCAGTAAGATAAAAAGTACTAATACAATTACTGTAAAATCTTCCATAACATCACCATTAATAGTTTATGCAAAAATAATGATTTATGTTACAATTTAAAAGGTGATTAAAATGAAATTTGAAGAAGTGATTAAATATTTTGAAAGTATTAAAAATGATAAAAGAAGCGAGTTTACTAAAAGAATAATTCCAAATTGCGGAAGCACATTTGGATTATTGACAAATGATGTTAGGAGCTATGCAAAAAAGAATTTAGATAATTATGAAGAAATTATTAATTTTCCGGTTCATATTTATTATGAAATAGATCTTCTAATTGGAATTGTTATTGCTTTACAAAAAGATATGGCTTTAAAAATAGAATTGTTAGATAAATTTTCATATAAAATAAATAATTGGGCTGTATGTGATTTAATTGTTTCACATATTAAATGTAAAGAAGAAGAAAAAGTGAGACTTTTTAATTATGCGTATAATTTGTTAGATGATATATTTGAATATAGGGCTCGTTTAGGATACGTTTTAATACTAAGTATTTTTTCAAGTGAAGAATATATCGATTTAATATCAGAAAAAATATTAAATTCAAATATAGAACGCAAATATTATGTAAAAATGGCAATTGCTTGGTATATTCAAATTATATATTTAATGAATTCTCAAAAAGTTGAAAAAATATTGATAAATCCAAATTTAGATAGTTTTATTTTTCAAAAAGCGATCTCAAAAATATGTGAGTCAAAGAAAGTTAGTTTAGAAGAAAAAGAGAAACTCAAGAAAATAAAGACAGAAAAAAGTAAAACCCTTTCATAAATTGTGTACACGTTTTCATGAAAAAAGTGTTGAAAAAAAGTAAAAATACATATAAAATAAAGGAGCATTGAATCCCCTAAATTATTTCAATGCAATTTCTTTTCTTTTCTACCGCTAATCGTATGATTGGCTTTTTTTCTTTTTTGGCGACTTTTGTTGTAAAAAAAAGATAATTAGTTTATAATGTTAATTATGATAACATATATTGGAAGGTGGATTTTCATATGAATTTTTTATTTGTTTTTACAGACACAGATATAATTTTATTTTCAATAATGGGTGGAGTAATTTTATTGTTAGTAATAATTTATACATTTTCACAAATTTTCGCAAGAAGACCAAAGAAGAAAAAAAATAATTTAGTAAAAAATGATAATGAATTGAATAGAAAAGAAGAAATAACTCCAATTGCTGATAAATCGGTTGTTGAAGAAACAATTGAAGAAGAAATAGAGGCTCCAGTAGTTGAAGAAACAATTGAAGAAGAAATAGAGGCTCCAGTAGTTGAAGAAACAATTGAAGAAGAAATAGAGGCACCAGTAGTTGAAGAAGCTGTTGAAGAAGAAATAGAGGCACCAGTAGTTGAAGAAGCTGTTGAAGAAGAAATAGAGGCACCAGAAGTTGAAGAAACAATTGAAGAAGAAATAGAAACTCCAGTCGTTGAAGAAACAGTTGAAGAAGAAATAGAAACTCCAGTCGTTGAAGAAGCTGTTGAAGAAGAAATAGAGGCTCCAGTAGTTGAAGAAGCTGTTGAAGAAGCTGTTGAAGAAGAAATAGAAACTCCAGTAGTTGAAGAAGCTGTTGAAGAAGAAATAGAGGCTCCAGTAGTTGAAGAAACAAATGAAGAAGAACCAGCAATAAATGAAGTTAGCCCAGCTAAAAAAACAACGAAAAAGATTCAAGAACCAGTAGTTGAAGTTAAAAAAGGGCGTCAATATAATGGGAAATATGAAGTTTTCCCAGAAGATAAATATTTTAAATATCAATTAAAGGCATCAAATGGAGAAATTTTATTTGTAAGTGAAATGTATACCACTCGTGATGGAGCATTAAAATCTATTGAAGCAGTTAGACGTAATGTTGAAGATGGTACAATTAGAATTATTGAAGATAAACGTGGTATGTTTAAATTTAAATTAATTGCTAAAAATCATCGCGTATTAGCAATTGGTGCTAATTATCCAAATGAAAAAGGTGCAGTTTCAGCTAGCGAATCATTTAAACGTTTTGCATTGACTGCTGAACCTGTAGATGTAGATGTTGTTGTTGAAGCAATGGAAGCAACAATGACTAAAATAACTCCTAAAGCAAATGTTGAACGCAAATTAGGTGGAAAATACTTCATTGATGCAGATGAAAATGGCGAATACTATTGGCAATTGAAAGCTAATAATGGAGAAATTTTATGTTCTGGTGAAGGTTATACGACTAAAAATGGAGCGTTAAATGCCGTAGAAAGTTTTAAAGAATATGTTGCAACAGGTACATTCTTTTGTTCTATAGATAAACGAGGTACTTATCAATTTAAGCTATATTCAAAATCAGGAAGACTTTCAGCAATTGGCGAATCGTATGTAGCAAAGACTAGAGTTTCATCAGCTGCAGCTTCTGTTCAAGCATTTTATATGGATGCTGAATTAGCTGATATGGAAGAAATTAGAAAAGCAGAAGCTAAAGCAAAAGCTGAAAAAGCAAAAGCCGAAAAAGAAAGAAAAAAAGCTTTAGAATTAAAATCTAAAGGACTTGATCCAAAAGTTAAATCTGAATTAAAGCCAATTGCTAAAAAAAGCACGGCTGCTAAGAGTGAATCAAAACCAACAGCAAAAAAAACTGCAACAAAAAAATAGTTATCGATTTCGATAACTTTTTTTTAGGGGGGAAAGAAAAATGTTTAATATAACAGATGATATTTTAAAAGTAATATTTAGCAATGTAAAAAAAGACAGTAAGTATATAAAAGCAAATATAAAAAAGATTATTATTAGCTCAAATGAAGTATACCAATTGACATGTTTTACTCAAAAACAAGTTTTTCATTTTAATTTAGATGCCAATAATTTATTAACTGAAATGGAAAGACTTATGAATGAAAATTTTAATCAATGTGAGGTGTACACAAAAAATACAATATATGGATATAAATTAACTTCTAAAGGCAAAATTTTAACAAATGTAAGAAAAAATACAGAAAATATTGAAATAGGTACAAATAATATTCAAAAGCAATATTTAATAAATGAAGGTGAAATTATTCCGCCTTTAATTGATTTGAAAGTTATGACACCTGATGGGAAAATAGTAAAAGCTTATTATGATAAATTTAAACAAATAAATAAATTCTTAGAACTTATTAATGATACCATTGGAGATGAAAAGAAATTAAATATTATTGATTTCGGCTGTGGAAAAAGTTATTTAACATTCATAGTGTATTATTTTTTAACAGTAATAAAAAAAATAGACGCAAATATTATAGGATTAGATTTAAAAGAAGATGTTATTGAAAAATGCAATGAAATAAAAGACAAATATGGTTATAAAAATCTTTCTTTCTTAGTTGGGGACATTTCTTTATATAAACCCAAAGAAAATGTTGATATGATTATAACCCTTCATGCGTGTGATACAGCAACAGATTATGCACTTTATCATGCAATCAAATTAAAGTGCAAATATATTTTGTCTGCTCCATGTTGCCAACATGAAATTAATAGCCAAATGAAAAGTGATAAATTTAATCTAATAAATAAGTATGGTTTAGAAAAAGAAAAATTTTCTACATTATTAACAGATTCAATTAGAGCAAATATATTAGAATATTTTGGTTATAAAGTTAACGTTTGTGAATTTATTGATATAAGTCATTCGCCTAAGAATGTAATGCTAAAAGCAGTATTAAATAATTCAACTTTAAAAGATGAAATAAAAATACAAATTGAAGAAACTTTAAATTATTTTAATGTTCATCATACTTTATTTGATTTATTCTTTAAAAAAAGTTAGTCACTAAATTATTTAGTGGCTTTTTTTTAAAACTTTGCATATATTCTATTAGGTGATTTAATTATGTGTGGCATATTTGGAGTTATATGTAATAATGGTTCAACTTTAGAATTAATTAATGCTTTAAAAAAATTAGAATATAGAGGATATGATTCTGCAGGAATAGCATACTTTAAAAATAATAATATAAAGTGCATTAAAGAGGTAGGAAATGTTTCATTTTTATCTAAAAAAGTAAAAAAAGAAGAAATGAAATGCGGAATAGCCCATACGAGATGGGCAACACACGGTGAAATATTAGATCAAAATGCGCATCCACATTATAGCAATAATAAGAAAATATATATTGTACATAATGGTGTAATTACAAATTATTTGTATTTGAAAAATACTTTTTTTAAGAATGAAAATTTTATTAGTCAAACCGATACGGAAATAATTGTCCATTTATTAGAAAGATTTATTATTAATTCTTCAATGGAAGAAGCAATAAAGAAAACAATGAAAGTAATTGAGGGAACATATGCTCTTTTAATTATGAATGTTGATGAACCGGATGCAATTTATTTTGCTAAATATAAAAGCCCGTTATTAATTGGACAAAGAAATGAAGAAATATATTTTTCATCAGATATTAACGTATTTGAACTTGGAACAAAATATTTAATTTTAGAAGATAAAACATATGGTAAAATAACGAGTAATAAAATGAAAATATTGTCATTTAATTACAATCCTATTCCTAAATTTGAAATGGTTTCAGTTAATAATGAATATGAAAAAAAAGAAGAGCATTATATGCTTCAAGAAATATTTGAACAAGGAAATGTTATAAGTAATATTTACAATAAGTACCATAAATATAGTAATAAAAAATTATTTGAAGATATAACAACTGCTAAAAGAATAATTATTTTAGGTGCTGGAAGTTCATACTATGCTGGTTTATATATTAAAAAATATTTTAGTGAATATTTATCTAAAGAAACAAATGTTTATTTAGCTAGTGAATATCCCTTTACACAAGAATGGATATTAGAAGATGCTTTCTATATTTTTTTGAGTCAATCAGGAGAAACTGCGGATTTAATACGTTGTCTGGATTTATTGAAAAAAAAGAAAAAGAAAAATCTTCTATTAACTAATTCAATTAATAGTACACTTTCAAGAAATTCTACTTATACGCTTGATTTATGTGCTGGAATCGAGAAGTCGGTAGCTTCTACTAAAGCATATATTGCAATGTGCGTATTACCCTTTATTTTAGTATCAAAAATTAAAGGATTTGATTATTCTAATGATTTGTTAAATCTAATTGAAAGTATCGAAACAGTTTTATTGGAAACTGAAAGTATTAAAGAATACTCAAATATTATTTCGAAATGTGAAAAAGTTTTTTATATTGCTAAAGCAGATGATATTAATTTAGCTTATGAGGCTTCATTGAAGTTGCGAGAAGTCACATACATAAATTCCTTTGCTTTTCCATCTGGAGAATTAAAGCATGGATCCATAGCACTAGTTGATAATAAAACAATGATTATAGCGTTTATTTCAAAAAATGAGACAAAAGATTTGATATTAAGTAATATGGAAGAAGCGATATGTAGAAAGGCTAAAAGTATTGTAATTGCATATAATGATTTAGAATTGCCTCAATATAATTTTAAAGTTAAGAATAATTCTATTTTATCTTCACTAACTTTTATAATTTATTCTCAATTATTTGCTTATTATAGTGGGATTAATTTAGGTTTAAATGTTGATCAACCTAGGAATTTAGCCAAAAGTGTTACTGTAGAATAGAAAAAACGAGTCAAATGACTCGTTTTCATCCTTATAAAGGGGAGAGAAATATAGGATGAGCAAGATTACCTTGCAAAATTATTATGTGTAGTGTTTATTTATTTATACATTAAAATAAAAAAAAGAATAATTCATTTTGAACTAATTCTTTTAAATCATATTTTTTAATTTGAAACCTTATGTGCTAATCTTAATTTGTCAGCAATCATTGCTATAAATTCAGAATTCGTTGGTTTGCTTTTATTATAACTAATAGTGTATGAAAATATTTGGCTTATAGCATCAACATTTCCTCTATTCCATGCAACTTCAATAGAGTGTCTTATAGCTCTTTCAACTCTAGAAGAAGTAGTTTTATATTTGCGTGCAACATTTGGATATAATACTTTTGTAATACCACCTAAAATTTCAATATTGTTATAAACCATTGTTATTGCTTCACGTAAGTACATATAGCCCTTTATATGTGCTGGAACACCAATTTCGTGAAGTATACTAGTTATTTCCGTATCTAAATCTGTATTCGTACTTTCAGTTGTTTTCTTAAAATTATAAACTTCAGGTGATTTTTTAATTTGTTGCGGTTTAATAATTTGATTGATAATACTAGAAAAATTATTTAAATCTATTGGTTTTAAAATTAAATAGTCTGCCCCCATATCAGAAGCTTTTTGAACTAAATTATCATTATTAAATGAAGTTAACATAATAACTTTACCAGGACGATTATATTTTTGCTTATTATTTAATTCTTGTAAAACAGTAATACCATCGACTTCAGGCATAAAAATATCTAAAAGTAATAAATCAACTGAATTACTTTCTAAGTAATTTAATAATAATTTACCAGAACTAAATACCTTCTCAACTTCCATTCCACTTTGTAACTTTAAAAACTCACTAACCATTAATACAAACTCTTTATTGTCATCTGCAATAATTATTTTTGCCATATTATTTCCCCCTTTATTGGCGCTTTTCGACTTATAATAATTCTATTTTTTTCATAAAACAAGTGTTTGCATGTTTTTATTTTCAAAAAAATTAAAATTATTAATATTCGACACCTTTTTCGCATATTTTGTCATGCTTTTTTTGCCCCATTGTCGAATGTTGTCGAAACATATTATTGAAATGTTTTTATATCATATAACTTTCTTAACAAATCTACAAAATCCCTTATATAAATATAGTCATTATTCACATGCGCAAAGCTTGCTATATTTGTGCAATCTTTATTTGAATTGTACAAATAAAAACGACATGTTTTATCACGATTCGTATTATCCCATTTATTAAAAACTTGACTATTAATATGAGATTCTAAAATTGGATTAATAAAATGGGCGGATCCATAATCTCTCCAAGGACGAGCAAGATAAACACTGTTATTTGGCGCATTTTGTGATTTAAACCAACAATTTAGAAATATAAAACCATATGTTTGAGAAAGTTCATGAGAAGGAGCAGCAACATATCCCGGTCCAATTGAAATTATATTACATTCTTCAAAAAGTACGTCTCCACAACCAAATATGAAGTCGAAGTCACCTACTATAGTTGTTTTATAATAATATTGCTTGGATGGATTATTTTCTAATTCATCTTTTTCCAAAAAATTCGCATATCTTTTTTGAAGATCATTAGGTAATGGACCTGTAAAGAGTGTATCTTGACCGCTTGATAATATACAATTTTCCATAAAGAAATTATCGCCTAAGACATGAAGTGCAACAGATTGTCCATATTTTTTTGAATTAAAACATGAATTTTTAATAGTTAAATTGCTGAATTTAATATTATCGGCATTTACCATTACAGTATAGGTTCTAAAAGTATTTGTTTCATTATTATCTTTATATATTTTTAAATAGTAATCATCGTATTCAATAATAGTATTTTCTTTGCTTTCACCAATGAATTTGATATTTTTTTTAGTAATTTTGATTTTTTCTTTATAAACACCATTAGATAAGTATATAATATCTCCAAAATTGCATATGTTTAGGCATTTTTGGATTGACATAGTTGGATTTAAATAGTGATTCATATTTTTACCTCTCTTTATATAAAAGTATAACATATTCAAAGAAAATGTTTGCTAAAATGTTATAAAAAGGCTCAATTTTATTTTTGTATCTTTTGTAAAAGTTTTTGAAAACGCTTGACTGTAAAAAAAGAAAGTGGTAGAATAGTTTATGAATTAATGCTTCCCATTTTTTCACTTTAAATTCACATAATTCAAATTGAAAAAAACAAATTAATATAAAGGGAAAAATTAAAAAAATATATGTAACTAGTACATTTACATATTTTATTTTTGAAAAAGAATGTAAGCGCTAAATTTTTAAAAAAAGATTGTTACGTAGGCGTCCTTGCCTCCAAGCGTTATTAAAGGAGGAGTTCATATTTCTTTAAAAAAATATATGATTATAGATTTATCTATACTTGCATTTTTTGGTATAGTTGTAGAAATGTTGGCTTTATATCTAACGGGCATATTTTTAGTTAGTGCAATTCCTACATTTTGTATTTCTATATTGATGATAATTATTGCGATTACAAGATGGGGATATAAAGGATTAATTTTTTGTCCAATATTTGCAATTGCTGTATTTTTAAGCGGAAAATTTCTATTAAGAGATGAAAGTATACATTTTTATTATAATATAGAAATGTTTATTGCTTTATTTTTAGGAATGTTTGGTTGCTCGATAACGTTGCTTTGGTATAAAAAATATAATGTTAAAGAAACGTTTGAATCAATAGGTAAAATAATTTTATTAACATTATTAAATATTACAGTAGTATTAATAATACAAGAAGTGGTTTTTCTAATATCAGGGCAAGGAACAAGGATTGTAGCCTCATTAATTTATGATGCGTTTGGAATTGTTCTTACTATAATAGGTATGTGGATATTGAAATCACAAGGCGTTATGATTAATGTTAAGGAAAAAATGCTTAAAGACAAAAAAGAGCAAGAAGAAGAACTTGAATTTGAGAAAAAATTTAGTGATGAATTAAGTTTCCAAACTAAATTTGATAATAGTACTCCAAATGCTATAACAGATGAGGTTATAGAAAGTGGAGACAAAGATTTAGAAAAAAAAGATTAAAAGTTTTCAGAGAGGCGTGTGGACATGGCAAAAAATCTAAATCAAGCTAATGAAGCTGTTCTAGAAGAACTAGAACGAACTAAATGGAAGAGGACATTCCAAACAATAATTAGAGACTGGCGCTTATATACATTGTTGATACCAATGCTAATATTCTTATTGTTATATAAATACCTTCCAATTGAAGGGATTTTATTAGGATTTAAATGGAATACAACTACGAGAGCTGATGAATGGTGTGGATTAAACTACGCAAGAATGATAATAGATGGTCCGTTAGCAACGACTTTCTGGCAATCATTTAGAAATACATTCGTAAATAGTATGTATGGTTTAATTTTCGGATTTCCAATTCCAATTTTTATAGCATTATTATTCAGTGAAATTAAAAATGCTGGTTACCGTAGTTTCTTACAAGTATGTTCATATTTACCTCACTTTATATCTACAGTTGTTGTTACATCAATAATCGGCTTATGGTGTTTCCAAGGATTGTCTGGTATAACAGGACCTGGTATGTTACATGTGCTTTTCTCTAACTTGGGATTACTGGAACCAGGATCAAGTATATTAGATACACCTAGATATTTCAGACCATTATACCAAATTTCAGGCGTATGGGAAGGTGCTGGTTATGGATCAATTGTATACTTTGCAGCTATTATGGCTATTTCTCCAACGAATTATGAAGCTGCGAGAATAGATGGAGCTTCAAAAATGCAACAAATTAGATATGTTACATTCCCTGGTATGGCGCCAACATTAACAATCATGTTAATTATGCGTATTGGTTCAATTTTAAATATTGGCTATGAAAAAGTAATTCTAATGATTGGTGACCATCCATCGTCTTTTACAACTGGTGAAGTTATATCATCATTTGTTTATAGATATTCAGGAAGAGATGGCTCAGCGTCTGGTGTTAGTAATTTGCAGCAAATTGGTATTATAGCGGACTTATTTAACGCGATAATCGCAATGTGTTTAGTATTAGGGGCAAATGCAATAAGCCGCCGCGTATCTAACACATCATTATTCTAAAGGAGAGGTATTATGAAAAGACTTGACAGATCAGAAATTGTTTTTAAAATTATTTCATATGTAATACTTACTTTGTTTGCGTTAGCTTGTTTATATCCTTTATTATACGTATTATCAACTGCAATTTCTTCTAAAGTAGCAGTTGATACCGCGCAAGTTGTTTTATGGCCTGTTGGTTTTCAATTTGATGCATTCTTATCTGTATTTAAAAATAAAGAATTTTGGTTAGGATATTGTAATACAATCTTCTTTACAATGTATGGTACATTGGTATCGATGATTGTTGCTATATCAGGAGCATATGCATTATCAAAAACAAGATTATTATTCCAACGTGGATTTAACTTCATTTTAGTATTCACAATGTGGTTTAGTGCAGGGATGATTCCAACATTTAATAACTTCCTTAAATTAGGTGTTAATAATCGTTATATGTTCATCGTTGCATTAGGATTTAATGCTTTCAATATTGTGTTATTACGTAACTATTTCGCTGGTGTTCCAACAGAAATAGAAGAAGCAGCCACTATTGATGGCGCAACAGAATATCAAATTTTATTTAGAATATATATGCCAATGTCAAAGGCATCAATTGCGACGGTTACTATGTTTTATGCTTTAGCAAGATGGAATGGTTATTTATGGGCTCAAATGTTGCTTGACAAAGCAAATCAACCACTGCAAGTGTTTATGAGAAATGCAATGGTTAACATTTCAGGTACAGACGCTCAATCAAATGACAAATATAGTTTATTTTCAGAACTATATGCAATGATATGTTGTTCTATCATTCCGATCGTTATTATCTATCCAAAATTACAAAAGTATTTTGCGGCTGGAGTTAACGTAGGCGGAGTAAAAGAATAGATAGAAAGAAAGAAAAAAGGAGAAATAAAATGAAAAAGAAAATTGCAGTTTTAGCACTTGCTTGCACAGCAGTTTTAGGCTTAACTGGTTGTGATGATAAACCAGCAGCAAGTTCAGCTACTACAACAGCCACTGGTACTGGCACTGGTACTGGTACTGGTACAGGCACTGGAACTAGTACAGCTACATCAACAGGTACATCAGAAAGAAGTTCAGCAACTTCTACAAATTGGAGATTTGATACACAACAAACTCTAGATGTATGTCTAAATTATTTTGGTAATAGTAATTCATCAGGGGTTACTTATCAAAAAGCTACATCTTATACAAACTTAGATGGAGCAACTTATACAACAGGTACAACATTACCTACATGGAAAGCATTTGAAACTAATTTAAACCTTAAGTTTAATGACGTTGCAGATTATTCAAAACAATCTAATGCTAACCAACATACAGCAATATATACATCACCTGCATCAGGAACACCATTTGTTACTGCTGATGGTAAAAAAGTAGACTTATACTTTAACTCTGCTGAAAATATGACTGAAGCAGCAAGCCAAAATAATGTAATTGCATTAAATGATTATTTAGAAGACATGCCAAATTTATACAACTTCTTCTTAAATAATGAAGACGTTTATGAACAATTGCAAAACGCTAATGGTGATATTTTCGTAGCACCTTACTTTGATGGATTAAATGCCATTGAAAAAATGTTTATTCTAAACGTTGAAATGGTTGAAAAATTATTAGACGCAGAAGAACCTCAATATGATGAAACAGAAACAATTACTACAAAGTATTCAAAATTCATTAATTATGGTTCAACTGAAAAAATTCAAATCGTTGATAGCAAAACAGGTTCTGCTACAACTATTGATGTAAAAGCTAAGTCAAATATTATTGACACTCAAAATGCTTTAGCTGTAAAAAATGGTAAAACATTAACTAATGCTTTAAAAGCATACTTAGTTGATACATATGGTGAATTTGTAGGACCTAATAAGCAATATGCTAACTATTCTGAAATCTTCACTTCAGCATCTGCTTGTTATAATACAGATGAATTAGTTGCATTGATGCGTTGTGTTAAAACTAATGGCGCATATTTAACAGGTCAAACTGATAAACCAATTCAAGTATTATTCCCACGTGAATCTGGTACAGCTAACCGTGTTGAAAACATTATGCAATTTGCTCAAGTATTTGGTATTTCAGGATTAACTTCTGAAACAGACCGTCTATATTTTGATAAAGATGGTAAGATTCAAGATGCTCGTACAAATGAAAAAGCATATGATGCAATGGAAAAGATGAATACTTTATACCAAGAAGGATTAATTACAGCTGATTACGCTGGTGGTACTAAATTAAAAATGTCTGAAACTTACTTCACAGATGGTGTTGGATTCATGGTTTATGACTATTCAGCTACAAACGTTGTTTATAATGCAGTTGATGCTGATGGAATTGGTACTCCAACATCAAAAACTACTAAATTGACTCCAGTTTTACCTCCAGTTACTTCATGGGTTGATGATGATCATACTGTATCTAATTTTACACGTCATAGTGATGACTCACGTCAAGTTAAAACAGGTGGATGGTGTATTCCTGCAATCACTGATAATTTAACAGCTGCTTTAAAATTAGTTGATTACCTTTACTCAGAAGAAGGTGGATTCTTACAAGACTTTGGTCCAGCTGCTTTCCGCGATGGCGATAAAACTATTCAATTAGTTAATGCTGATGGTTCATTAAACATATGTCCAAAAATTAATCCAGATGTATTTACTGAAATGACTAAAGTTAAATTAGGTTGGAACGATTACTACCGTGTATATGTTGGTTCAACTCAAGGTATCGGACACATTCGTAATAATGGTTTAGATTATCAAGTAATGAATGAAAATGGTAAGATTGGTGTTAATAACATCGCTAGAGCGATTGGTGCTGGTGTTATGTCATTAACTTTATCTAATGGTACTGGATTCAACAAAGCTGTTCCTACATTCTGGAGTGGTGTTGATACTGCAACAGCTACTAAGAATATAACTTTAATTACTGATTTCTGGAAACAACAAGCTGGTAACTCAGGTGTTAATAAAGTAATTATGTCTGGTTATGCTGTTGGAGAATTAAATAGTTACAAAGCATTATTTGAACAATCAAATAATGAATATAGATATAGTTATAGTCAAGCATTAGGATTAGAATAAGAAATAAAAAAGATTTTGAACAAGTAAAAAAGGGATTTAGTATGCAGGTTAAAGCCTGCATACTAAAATTCTCTAATACGGAGGTATGTATATAATGGAAAAAATATTTAAAAATGGTGGAAAAATTTTAACATATACATTTGGAATAATGGCCTTTATATTTATTATATGGGCAATGTTATATATGGATGAATATAGAAATTTATACACAGTACACAGTAATAAAGATGGTATAATATCTATTGCAGATGATACAAATACTTGGGCCGTTTTTAAAGCTGTGCTTGACACAACTTATACTGGTCTAGGTAAAAAATGGATTGTGAACCCTTTAATTCTTGAAATTGATGAATTTTATTTCAATATTCAAGCAGTTAACAATCAAATATTATCATTAGGTGTATTAAACGCTGTATTATTTGCTGTTATGCTTATTGGAGCAAACCATAGTCGTAAAAAATATTATTTATCAAATTTGATAATTGGAATTGTGACACCTATTATTTCTATAATATACTCTCTAATTTTATTCTCAAAAAATTCTGCTTTAATACCAGCATTTAATGATAATAAAATTAATTTAAATATATATTCTTTGGCTCATGAAATAGGTGCTAAAGTTACAAATGAAAAAATGGGCGGAAGTCTTGAAAAATATACTTCTGAATCACCAATTAATGAACTATTTAATGTAACTACTAGATCATTTACAATTACAAATGTACTTTGTATTTTAATGGTTATTGTAAGTATTGCTTATATTTTATTTACAATTTTAAAATATTCAAGAAATATTAGCAAAGGTGGTAATAAATAATGGATAATAATAAATTAGAAAATAATGAGTTAATTGAAAACGTTTCTAATATCAAAATAGAAAAAATGCGTTATCAAAATAACTCTTCTTCATATATGTTGGGATTTTCAGCAATAGGCTTCTTTATATTAGCAGTATTTATTTGCTTAAATTCTACACAACCTGTGGTTATGACAGCATTGTATATCTTAATAGCAATATTTGTATTGTTATTTGGATTCCTTGCTACTGAAAAAGTAAAAAGTTATAACAAACAATTTAGTTTTGTTATGATTGGCTTAGGTGTTGCTTCACTTTTACAAATCTTTTGGATTCCATTACAGTTAATAATGTATTATCCAAAATGGCATTCTGCATACTATCAACTTTTAGAAGAAACTGATGATGCAAAAATAAAAGAGCTTTCTGCTACAATAGCTGATTGCCTTAAATATTTAGGTAACATCGTCGTTGAATCAGAAAAGGGATATTTACCAAGTAGCGGAGTGTTTAGAGGTATATTAGCAATAATATTATTTATTGGTTCTGCGGCATGTTTTATTTATTCAGGTATAATTTGTTATAAGAAAAATAAACTATTAACTCAATATTTAGAGTCAATTAAGATAAGCGAATAAGGAGGATAAAGAAATGGCTGCTGATGTAATTTTAAGAAATGTTAATAAGATTTATCCTAATGGCGTACAAGCTGTATTTGATTTTAATATTGAAATAGAAAAGGGTGAATTTATAGTTCTTGCTGGACCTTCTGGATGTGGTAAATCTACAACATTAAGAATGATAGCTGGGCTTGAAGAAATCTCAAGTGGTGATTTAATCATCAATAATAATAGAGTAAATGATGTCGCTCCTCGTGAACGTGATATTGCAATGGTTTTCCAAAACTATGCCTTATATGCTCATATGTCAGTGTATCACAATTTAGCATTCTCATTAATGATAAGAAAAATTGATACTGATGAAATACATCAAAGAGTTATGAAAGCTGCTGAAATTTTAGGGCTTGTAGAATATTTGAACCGTAAGCCTAAACAATTGTCTGGAGGTCAACGTCAACGTGTTGC
The DNA here is from genome assembly GCA_031549865.1 of Anaeroplasmataceae bacterium. Classification (GTDB taxonomy): domain Bacteria; phylum Bacillota_I; class Bacilli_A; order Acholeplasmatales; family Anaeroplasmataceae; genus JAVBPE01. Next base: position 308,963 of record JAVBPE010000002.1, read on the forward strand.
TGTTGGACGTGCGATAGTACGTAATCCAATTGTATTCTTATTTGATGAACCATTATCAAATTTAGATGCTAAACTACGTGGATCAATGCGTAAAGAATTAATGCTATTACATAATAGATTAAATTCTACATTTATTTATGTAACACATGACCAAATAGAAGCCTTAACATTAGCTACTAGAATTGTTGTTATGTCTGATGGACGTATCCAACAAATTGCAACACCAAAAGAAATGTTTGATAATCCATCAAATTTATTCGTTGCTGGTTTTATCGGAACACCACCAATGAATTTCTATAATGGTGAAATAACTGATGATGGATATTTTATCCATCTAAATGGTACAAAAATTAAATTGACAACTGAACAATTTAAAAAAATGAAAGAAAGAGGTTATGTCGGTGATAAAATTATCATGGCATCTCGTCCTGATTTCGTATATATTGATGATGCATCTTTAGCTAAATTTAGTGATGCAAAATTTGAAATGGAAGTTGATTATGCAGAATCATTAGGTTCATATAATCTAATCTATGGAAAATTTGGTGGAGAAAAAGTTATAGCAAAAGTTGACGGAAGAGAATCTACTAATAAAAATATTATCACTGCATGTTTTGACATGAATAAAGTTCATTTCTTCGATGTTGATACTACAAATAGGATTTAAGGAGGACTGAATGATGAAAAAGACTTCAGAAAATGTATTCATTAGAATATTTAAATCAATAGGATTAAACATAAAAAACATGGTTGTCGATTTTGGTAAGTCATTTAAATATAATCCATCAAAAATTGCTGCATTTTTAATTGCAATACCTGGAATTATAATTGGTTTATTCCTTGAATTTCATTATAATGCAGCCACACAATTAGTATATGATAAGGGAGAAATTGATTATAGCGGATTTTATTTGTTTGCATTAACATTAATAGGGGTATTGAATTTGTTTACATCTGTTAACGTTTCTTCAAGAAAAAATTTAGCGTCTACAGTTACTTCTGCACTAACTACAATTTTGTTAATTGTATTTGGTATTCTTTGGATTAATTGTTTCTTCCATTCAAAATATTTAGTTGATAATGGTATAATCAAGTTATCAACAGGAGAAGGATATGTATTTGGAACAAATGAAATTGTTTCAATTACATGTGTAATAGCATCTATGGTTTGCTCAGTTTTAGGTACAGTTATTTCTTTCCTTGTTAGAAATAAAAATTATAAAAAGGAAATTGATTAATGTTTAAGAAGAAAAAAGACAATAATATTGAACAGGATTATGATGATATTAATCCTTACAAATCTGACAAGTTCTCAAAAATTCCAAGTTGGATTTTAATTTTCATATTAAAATGTTGGGCAGCTGGGGCTGCCGTTTTCTTTATTGGAATGGGTGGAACTGAAATTGGATTAAATTATGCAAATATAGATTTAAGTGATCCTAATGCTGCCTTTCAAGCAGCAGATGTATTTTTAACCTTACTAATACTTTGTGTAGCATTGTTTATGAATTATATTTGCAAGCCAATTATTAATTTTATGCATAATAGTAGAAATAATACTTATCGATTTAATATGGTTAATAAAAAAGGTTTTATTGCCTTCATATTGAATTTAGGTTATGCTGCATTATGTTTAATCCCAATTTATTTCATAACCGTATTTATAGCTCAAAAAGATATATTGCCGAATTTATTTGGTGCTGAGTATGGATGGGGACTAGATCCATTTACAATGGCATTTTTGTACGGAATTATTGATGGTATTTATTTATTAATTAGATACTTAATTGTTATATTATATAAAAAAATAAAATATGCTAAATTAAATAAAGCATAGGAGGATTTATGGATTTAAATATTATTTTTTCAAATAGTAGAAGTATTACGTTTGAATTTGTTAATTCATTGGTTTATAATACTGGAAATACTTATGATGTTTATGTTAATGAGGCATTATATTTAAGTAATAATGATAAAAATGTTTTTTCAGTTTATGATCTTATTCCAAATACTAAGAATATTGTAAAAGTTATTATTAATAATGAAATAATAATTAAAGAATTTGTAACTTGTGATGAATATGTTACTTTAAATGTTTTAAAATTTGGGGCAAAAGGCGATGGCAATCACTTAGATACAAATGCTATTAATGCTTGTATTCAAGCATGTCCAAAAGATGGTCGAGTATTTTTTCCAAAAGGAACATACTATACAGGCCCAATATTTTTAAAAAGCGATATTACTATTGAACTTGATGAAGAGGCTAGATTATTAGGCGATATTAATAGAGAGCACTATCCAATATTACCAGGTGTAATAATGACAACGAATGAGCTTGATGAATATAATTTAGGTTCATGGGAAGGTAATCCACTGGATACTTTTGCAAGTATTATTACAGGGATCAATGTTAATAATGTTAAAATTATTGGAAAAGGAATTATCGATGGTAATGCTCAAAATTCTGATTGGTGGATTAATGTTAGAAAACGTCGCATTGCCTGGAGACCAAGAGGAGTATTTTTAAATCATTGTTCAAATATAACATTTCAAGGAGTTACTGTTACTAACACTCCTTCATGGAATTTACATCCTTACTTTTCTGAAAATATTAATTTCATTGATATGAAATTAATAAGTCCTAAAGAGTCACCAAATACAGACGGGTGTGATCCCGAATCATGTAATAATGTGAACATAATTGGTGTATATTTTTCTGTAGGTGATGATTGTATTGCAATCAAAGCTGGAAAAATTTATATGGGAAGAAAACATAAAAAGCCATCAGAAAACTTTAACATACGTAACTGTTCAATGAATTTTGGACATGGGGCAGTAGTTTTAGGTAGTGAAATGAGTGGTGGAATTAAAAATATAAATGTCTCTCAATGCTTATTCAATCAAACGGATCGTGGCTTAAGAATTAAAACGCGACGTGGTCGTGGAAAAGATGCAGTTATTGATGGAATTACATTTACAAATATTAAGATGCAAGATGTGTTGACTCCTTTAGTTATAAATATGTTTTATTATTGTGATCCAGATGGAAAAACAGAATATGTTTATACAAAAGAAAAATTACCGGTTGATGATAGAACTCCATACATAGGAAAATTCTATTTCAAAGATATTGAGTGTAATAATGTCAATGTTGCTGCCGGAGCATTTTATGGATTACCAGAAATGCCAATTGAAGAAGTTAAATTAGAAAACATTACATTTAATTATGCAGCAAATCCTGTTGAAGGGATACCAGCGATGATGAGTTTCTTAGACCCGATGAAGGGTAAAGGTCTTATCTTCTATAATGTTAATAATGTAATAACTAAAAATATTAAATTTGTTGGATTAAAGGACAATGAATTCGATTTAACAAATGTAGGAAATGTTGTAAAAAATTAATAAATAAGGAGAATAATCTCCTTTTTTTTATGATTAAACAATGATATAATTTAAAAGTAAGGATGTGTTAAAATGAAAATTTCTATTGGATGCGATCATAGCGCGTTAGAATTAAAAGAAATTGTTATTAATTTTTTGAAAGAAAATAATTATGAAATAATTGATAGAGGAACTTATACAAAAGATAGTTGTGATTATACTGACTTTGGATATAATGTTGCTATAGATGTTAAAAATAAAATTGTTGATAGAGGAATTGTTATTTGTTATACAGGAATTGGTATGTCAATAATAGCTAATAAAGTAAAAGGAGTTAGATGCGCTTTAGTATCTAATTTAGAAGATGCAATCTTAACAAGAGAACATAATGATTCAAATGTTTTAGCTTTAAGTGCTAAAAATTTGACTGGTATAGAGGCTATAGAGATTACAAAAGCATGGTTGAATACAGATTTTAGCAATAATGACCGCCATTTGAGACGAATCATGAAAATTACTAAATATGAAGGAGAATGTTAATGTCAAAAGTTACGATTTTAGACCACTCATTGATAAAACATAAAATGACTTTAATTCGTAAGATTGAAACCAAAACAAAGGATTTTTATCAAAGTGTAAATGAAATAGCCGGATTAATGGCTTATGAGATTACAAGAGATTTTCCACTTAAAAGAATTGAAATAGAAACGCCTATATGTAAATCTGAACAATATGAATTAGCTTCAGATGTTGTTATTGTGCCGATATTAAGGGCAGGGCTTGGTATGGTTGATGGAATTAGAAATATGATACCAACTGCTAAAATAGGATTTATAGGATTGTATCGTGATGAAGAGACATTAGAGCCATGCGAATATTATGCGAAATTTCCTACAAACATTGATTCATCTATTGTACTTGTTGTTGATCCAATGCTTGCTACCGGCGGAAGCGCTTCAAGCGCAATTACAATGTTAAAAAAACGTGGGGCAAAGGATATTAGATTTGTTGGTTTAGTTGGAGCGCCTGAAGGAATAAAAACGTTAACCATAGATCATCCTGATGTTGATGTTTTTTTAGCAGCTCAAGATGAGAAATTAAATGAAAAAGGATATATCGTTCCAGGTCTTGGAGATTGCGGCGATAGATTATTTGGAACTAAGTAAATGTTTTTATTAAGTAATATTGCTATAAATGCAATGCTATATATAATAGGTTTTTTGTTAATATCTTTTGGAGTATTTCATCTTTTAAGAGCAACGAGATTTGAAGAATTATTTAAACAAGGTAAAGTTAAACAAATAAGAATTGCTTATTTTATAGCTGCTGCAATAATTTCTTATTTAATTTTAGAAATAATTATAAAAATTTTCAATTATTTAGGAAATATTTACTAAAAAATGTATATTCTGTTTTTCTTGACTAATAATAAAGTCGAGGTGAAATAGATTATGAATAGTAAATTAAAAAGATTTTTCATAGAGAAAAAAGAATTATTAATTTTTGCATTTGTTTTATTGCTAGTTTTTGCAACCGTAATAACAGTGACAAGTATTGCACTTAATGGATCTACTCCGGTAGGTGGAGATATTGAACCAACAACTACATCGACAGTTATTCCTTCTTCATCTGCAAGTACGCCATCGTCTTCAAAGACAGCAACACAAACTACAGAAGTTAAAACTATAAATATGCCAGTTCATGGTGACTATATTGTAGTTAGAACATTCTTTGATGCAAGTTTGACTAAAGAAGAACTTTCTAAAGCAGTTATAAATAACGGCAGCTATTTCCAAGAATCTTACGGAATTAGTTATTCAAAGGAAGATAATAGTGTATTTGATGTATATTCTATATATGCAGGAAGAATAACAGATATTACAACTGATGAATTAGAAGGAACAGTTGTTACTATAACACATGAAAATAACATGGTTAGTGTTTACTCAGCATTAAGTGAAATTTGTGTTTCTTTAAATGAATTAGTTACAGAAGATACATTGATTGGTAAAGCTGGTACAACTCTATTAGATAGTGACGCTAAAGTTCATGTTCACTTAGAAATTTTAATTGATGATGAATTTATAAATCCAACTTTAGTATTTGGTAAAAAAACAAGTGAAGTTAGCAGTTTAAAGTAGCCCAGGAAATGGGCTTTTTTATTCATATTTTATATCTTAGCATCATAAAATGTATTGGTGATAATATGAATACAATAGTAGCAAATAGAGTTATACACATGGCTAATTTAATCTTAAATGAAAAATCAACTGTTAGGGAAGTTGCTAAAGAAATAGGGTTCTCTAAATCAACAGTTCATAAAGATTTAACGGAAAAATTACCTAAAATAGATTATGATTTATATATAAAAGTTAAATATTTATTAGACTATAATAAAAAAATTCGCCACCTTAGGGGCGGCGAATCAACAAAGCTTAAATATTCGATATCAAAGTTTCTACTTGATACTCCTGACCAACAATAATAAGAGCTTTAGCATTAGTTAAATCATTTATCTTTTTTATAAAATCAGGAACTTTAGTTTTCAAAATTCCCATTTTTAAAATAACATTTTGATTAAACGAAGAATCCAAAATATTATAATCATTTAAAAATGTGACTATGTTATTGTGATCTTTATATGTTAATGTTAAAGTAATTTCAGTTAGAGATTGTAGTTCGTAATAATTTAGGTTTTCTAAGGCGTTAGAAGCACTTTTTGAATACGCTCTAATTAATCCGCCGCTTCCTAATAAAACTCCCCCAAAATAGCGTGTAACTATAATTAAAACATTTGTTACATTGCTTTTTTTTATGACATCTAAAATAGGAGAACCAGCAGTTTTCTGAGGTTCTCCATCATCACTACATTTTTGAATTTCTTGATTTATCCCTAGTGCATATGCATAACAATTATGATTAGCATCATAATATTTTTTCTTTGTTAATGCTAAATAATTATTGATTTCTTCTATAGAATTAACTCTAAAAATAGTCGTTATAAATTTAGATTTATTAATAATTAAGTTTGTTACATTTGTATCTTTTATATATTTCATTAGTCTCACCAAACATATTATATCATTATTCGATAAATTTGTTAAATATCCTTTGAAATACAAAGGTTTATGTTGATTTTTGAAATTAAAAATGATAAAATTAAGAATAGTAAAGAGGGTGGATTTTTTGTCAAAAAGAATTATTGCGACAACTTCAACTAGTTGCTTAGATTATTATGAACATAAGCATGATATCAAAACGATTAGAATAAAACTTGATATTGATGGCAAATTATATGCTGATGGTACAGATATGACTGCTGAAGTTTTTTATGATTTCTTAATTGCAAATCCTAATGTCATCCCAAAAACTACACAACCTCCTGTTGGAGAATTAATGGAATTTTTTGAAGATCTAGCAAAAGAAGGTTATACAGAAGTAATTGTCACTACTATATCTGCTAAATTAAGCGGAACATATAACGGGATTTGTCAATGTGCCAAATTATTAGAGGATAAAATAAAAATCATTCCATTTGATACAAAAACTGTTTGTTTTAATGAAGGTATGTTTGCATTAAAAGCTGCTGAAATGCTAGAAGATGGTAAAACAACTGAAGAAATTTTAAATACATTAAAACATATGACGGAAAATAATAAAATTATGTTTGCTGTTGATGAACTTGCATATTTAGTGAAAAACGGTCGTTTATCTGGTGCGGCAGGCTTTATTGGTAGTGTGTTAAAAATAAAACCAATATTAGAAGTAGTTGAAAATGGAACTATACAAGCAGTAGAAAAAATTAGAACAACAAAAAAAGCCTTAGAAGGCGTATGTGATAGAATAAAAAATTACGTTGGTGATAAAGATTACTGGATGTACATAGTTTATACCGGAAACCAATTAGTTCCTTTTTTAAAGGATACATTAAAAGAAAAATGTAATATTGAAAATCTTCACGAAGCACCATGTACTCCGATTGTGGGCTGTCATGTTGGACCCCAAGCAATTGGAGTTGGAATTTTCTTAAAAGATTAGAGCATTTGCTCTTTTTTTTTATTTTTTAGAAGAATATGATATAATATTTACTGGTGATTGTATGACTTATTTCGAATCTGGCTTAGAAGTTTTAAATATATTACATAAAAATAATTACGAAGCCTATTTTGTAGGTGGGGTAGTAAGAGATTATCTTTTAGGTCAAAGCTTTAACGATATTGATATCACAACTAATGCACTTCCGAATGAAGTTAAAAGAGTTTTTGAAAAAAGTTATGATACTGGTATAAAATATAAAACTGTTACTATTAAATATAATGATTATTCTTTTGAAATAACGACATTTCGTAAAGATACTTCATATACTGATCATAGACATCCAAATGTTACTATTACAGATTCATTAAAAGAAGATTTAAAGCGTCGTGATTTTACAATAAATGCAATGGCAATGGATGAAAAATTTAATATTATCGATTTATATTATGGTCAGAATGATTTAAATTTGAAAATTATTAGAACGGTTCTTAATCCTTATGATCGTTTTGAAGAAGATGCACTTAGAATGCTTAGAGCTTTTTATTTTGCCGCTAAACTTGATTTTATAATTGAAAATGAAACTTTAATGGCTATAAATAATAAGGCAAATTTAATTAAATTTATCTCTTGTGAACGTATATTAGAAGAATTTAATAAGATAATTAATGCAAAATATCAAATAAACGCTTGGAAATATTTATCTAAATCAAATCTACTTGAATATATACCTAATATTAAAAATGGCATATTGTACATATCAGATAATAATATAATAATTAAAGACATATTAGAATTTTTCACCATTTGTTTTTATTTAGATAAAGCAGATAATAGTTTTTGGAAATTAAAAAAAGCAAGTAGAAATAAAATAGAAAAGACTATAGATTTAATAGAAGTTACAAAAGATGGTAATTTCAACAATCTTATTTTATATAGTTATGGAAAAGAAATATGCTTATTAGCAAATAGAATTAATCTAATTTTAAAATATAATCTTGATTTAAGCGAAAAAATTAGTAATGCATATGATAATTTAGTTATTAAAAAAACATGTGATTTAAAGTTTAAAGGGCAAGATATATTAGAGTTAACAAATATTAGTGAAGTAAGTGAAATTAGTGATATCTTAGATTTTATTAAGTTTGAGATTTTAAATAATAATTTGGAAAACGATTATAATAAAATATTAGAGTTTTTAAAGAAAAATAAAAGGTTAAAGTAGGTGCTCCTATGCGTTTGGATTTTAAATCCTATATTGATTCATTTGATTCAATTACAATAATAATAAATAAAAAATTTTGTGATAGTGAGAAAAAGTTTTTTTTACAAAGAAGTAAATATTTAGAAGAATTATCAATAATAAGAATTGATGATATCGGTGAGAGTTACAAATATATTTGTTTATTTTCAGAAGAAGTTAAGCTACATTTAGTTTATCATTTATTTGATGAAAGCAATAATCATTCAATTTTATTCTCAGGAAGAGTAGTAAGAGACCCTTTATTTGATCAAAAATTTAAATATGATGGGAAACTTGGAATTGTATATACTAAAAGTCAAACAACTTTTAAATTGTGGACTCCTGTTGCTAAAGATATTATTTTAGAATTAATTTCTCCTAATAATGAAAAAAGTGAAGAAAATTTAAAATATTTAGATTCAGGATTATGGGAAATAACTTTGAAAGGTGATTATGAGGGATATAAATATCGCTATAATGTTAGAGTTAATGCTACGTATAGTGTTTGTTTAGACCCATATGGTATTGCTAGTAACTCAAATGCTCAATACAATTATGTTATAGATTTGTCTAAAATATATCAAATGAAAAATCGTAATCCTAAATTTAGTGGAAATTATGTTGACGCTATTATATATGAATTAAATATTAGAGATTTTACAATTGATAAGAAAATTAATATTTTAAATAAAGGAAAATACAAAGGAATAATTGAAGACTCAAAATATTCTTTAAATTATGTTAAGAGTCTTGGGGTTACGCATATTCAACTTATGCCGGTTTATGACTTTGGTGGGGTAGATGAGTTAAGTCCTAATTTAAAATATAATTGGGGCTACAATCCAGAGCAATATTTTGTACCTGAGGGATGGTTTAGTGAAGATTCAGAAAATCCATATACAAGAATAAGCGAACTTAAAGAAGTAATTGATAAGGCCCACAATTTAGGTTTAAGAGTTAATATGGATGTTGTTTTTAATCATGTCTTTGATTACCAAACATTCCCTTTTGAAAAATTAATACCTGGTTATTTTTACCGAGTAAACGAACATTCTAATTACACAGAAGTTTCAGGTTGTCAAAATGATTTGGCAACTGAAAAATATATGTGTTCACGTTTTATCAAAGATGTTTGCGAGTATTGGGTAGAGGAATTTAAGATTAATGGCTTTAGATTTGATTTAATGGGGTTACTTGATATAAATACATTAAACTATTTGAAAACGCGTTTAAAGAGCATAGACGAGACAATAATGCTATATGGGGAAGGCTGGAATATGGCAAATACTATTGCATATGAAAATCGTCCGATTAATGAAAATAATCATAAATTACCGGGATATGGTTTTTTTAATGATTCTTATCGTGATTTTTTTAAAGGAAGTCAGTGGAATAATAGTTTAGGGTTTTGCTTAGGCTCATCTATTAAGCCATATGATTTATTTAATTTATTTTTTGGGAGCTGCATTTTCTTTTATAAATTTAGAAATCCAAATCAAACTATTAATTATGTTGAATGTCATGATAATTATACTTTCTTTGATTATGCAAAGAAAAATTCGAATATGAGTGTAGATAACATAAAAGAATGTTCAAAATTGGCACTTAGTATTGTGATTTTAAGCCAAGGAGTACCATTTATTCATGCTGGGCAAGAGTTCTTTAGGACTAAAAATATGGTTGAGAATTCTTATAATAGTGGTGATGAAATAAATAAAATGGATTGGAACCGCATGGAAGAAAATTTAAGTAATGTTAACACTTTAAAAGACTTGATTAAAATAAGAAAAGAATACAGCTTATTTAGATTAACTAATGAAACAGAAATCAAAAATAAAACAAGAATTTTAAAGAGAAATAATTCAAGTATTATATTTGAGTTGTCTGATGAAAATATTAGTTTTGAAATAATTATTAAAAATAATTTCATTAAAGAAAACTTTATTATGGCAGATAATTATTTTATGATTTTTGATTCTTATAAAATTGTTGAAAATAAAGAAACAAATTTTACTGTAGATAAACCAGGAGTTTTTATATTAAAGAAAATATTGTAGGAGGTATTTATGGAATTAATAAAATATGGGAAAATTGAAGCAAAAAATTCATCTGATGGAATGATTAATTTAGTTGTTGGGCTTTCTGATAATTCAAAATTAAATATAAAAGTATCAACTTTTGAAGGATTAGAATTAAATAAAATATATAAATTTTTCGTATCTATTAAAGAAGGTTCAACTAGAACAACTACATTTTTAGAAAAATTCGCTAATATTAAAGATTTACCCTTAGAAGAACAAGATATGGTTCTTAGATCTTTTCAAGCATCAGCTCCAATTAGTGGTTTAGCTTTGAAAGAAAGAATTAATGTATATCTTCATAAAATAGAGAATGATATTATTAAAGATGTTACAACTGCTTTAATAAAAAAATATGAAGAACTGTTTTATACATATCCTGCTGCCCAAAAACTTCATCATGCTTACGTTGGAGGATTAGCATACCATACCTTAAGTATGTTAGATATAGTCGATCAATTTATAATCACTTATCCATACTTAGATAAAAATTATCTATATTCAGGGATTATTTTGCATGATGTTGGCAAAGTTATAGAATTTAGTGATGTCCAAAATACCGAGTATGCGCTTGAAGGGCAATTAATAGGACATTTAGTTTTAGGAACTATGGAAATAGAAGAAGAAGCAAAAAAACTTGGATATGAGAATACGGAAGAAGTATTAATTTTAAAGCATATAGTTTTATCTCATCATGGTCAACCTCAATTTGGTGCTGCAAAAAGGCCTATGACTTCTGAAGCATTTTTAATCTGGTACTTAGATACATTAGACTCTAAGTTAAGAGTTTTAGGGGATTATTTAGAGGGGACTGAAGAAGGTTTATTTACAGAGCCAATAGCTGTCTTAGACAAATTTAAATATTATAAACCTAAAAAGTAAAAAAGACTGCAGTTGCAGTCTTTTTTTTACCATTTTGTATTGAACCAACCATCAAATACAGGATCAGTAGAAGTAGAATATGAATTTATACTTCTTTCTAATGAACCAATATAATTACTTTGTAATGTATTATATGTATCATTAGTAAATGTAATTTCTCCTAATTTAGAAATTAATCTGTATTCTTGGAATGAACTACTTGTATATCTAGAAATAATTGATGTAAAAGCATTTGCAACAGCAGTTTCAACTGTTGATTTTAAACTTACTACACCATCTGAAGTTTGACTTTCATAGAAATAAATTAATAATTGATTAATAGATGGAATATCACTTTCTGAATATGCATCTACATAGATATATATTGAACTATCTACAGTATCATCATCGTCAGTATCAGCTTTAATAATTACTTTAATTTTTTCATAATCATTAATACCATCATTATTACTATCTATATCATCAGATGCAAGTTGTTTTGCACTGTTTGGTTCAGTAATAGAGTTTACGTACATTAAATGATATCCAAATTGAGTTAAACAAATATCATCATAAGTGAATGATAAGTCGGCGAATTCAAGGTAATCTTCTTGATCATCAGTATCAAATGTAACTACTTCACGATATAAATTTTCCACATAAATTGAGAATTCTTCTACATAGTTGCTCTTATTACTATCAGATATATCACCAAGCTCTTCAACAGTTACTTGGAAATTAAACTTTGTTTTAAAATCATTCCATGTATAACCTTGGTAGTCAGGATGATTCAAAGCTAGACCTTCATTATAGGCTTTTGCAATATATTTAAAAGCATCTAATTTATCAGTAGTAATGTATTCAGATTCAGCAATAACTGCTTTTGATAATGCTTCAACTGCAGCTTTATATTCAACTAATTCATTAGCACTTAATTTTTCCATAAATTCTTTTGGATCATCAATTGTTCCATCACAATTATCATCAACATAAATTAAGAAATGTGTAATATTTATTGTGAATAATGAGTTATATGCTTTTTGTACATAAACTAAGAAATTTTCAAATAATGTATTTTCTCCGCCTACGTATTGATGACTTTCATTATCAAACAAACTTAAGTTTTCATGATTTGATAAGAATGCTTTCTTTACAGCTGCAGCAGTAATATAATGTTTTTCAACATCATCTTGTGTTGTATATCCAAATTTAGACATTAAGAATGTTTGTAAACCAATTTCTTTTGCATAAGTTGAATCTTTACCTTTATTAAAAGTTTTAATAGAATCTTTTAAAGCCGAATAAGCAGTATCCATATCATCTGAGTCAATTAAATCTAAATAATTGTTATTGCTATCTAAAAGCCATTTATTAACTAATAGATTAGTTGCTGTTTCATTACCGATAGTATAAGCAAGTTCGTTAAAGAAACTATCAACTGTAATTATTGTTGTTTTATCATTATAAACAATTTTTATAACATCATTTGAACTAATATTAGAAGTGAAATCGTAATAGTCGCTATAAACGCTCTCAAATTGATATTCTAAATAAGGATCGTATATTTCAACAGTTGATTCTTCAAGTCTTTCTAAGAATAGTTTGTCATAGTAAGAAGAAGTTGCTTTTTTATCCACAAGTTTTTTAAATAATTTTGCATAGATTTCTTCTTTGTTAGTAGCTGAACCACTTGCACCATCTAAATCAGCATATTCAACTGGTTCACTTGTTTCAGTTATATAATTTGTATTTATTCTATAAACCATTATATACTTATTATTTAAGTTATATGGAGAATAATTAAATTCACCATCTGCTAACGAATCATAATAGTATTCTTTAAAATTTGTAGAAATATTAGCAATATCAGTATTTTTATCGTTTTGAGTAAAATTAGTATAGCTTGATTCAGTGTAGTTATAAGTAGTTAATGTTTCACGGTAAGAATAGTATTCATTATACATATGTAAGTAGAAGTTAAGTATTTCTTCTTGTGATGATTCCTCAGTTAATTCACCAAGTGCAGTTACCGCATTATCATATATTTTATATGCATCTTTTCTTGAATTGAAACGGATTATTATAGCTTGAGTATCATTATATTCTTTATAATAATTGTTATATTCATTTTTAATAGAATAATCACTTATATAATAAGTATTGGCAACTAAATCTCCATTGTCATTTTCTACTTTTTCTTTTAATGTTAATTCATTTAATGATGCTACAGCTGCTCTTTTTTGAGCGACTTGTAATTTATAATTATTAACAATGTGCTCAGGGAAATCAGCAACAAATTTATCGTTTTCTATAGAATATGATAAATCATTTAAAACTACAGTTACACCATCTTTTGCCATTTGATCAATATATTTCAATTTATATTGTTCAATTTGTTTTGCTGTATATTTTTTTGCAGTCTTTGCAACAGTAGTTGAAAGCATTTCGCTAAATACTAAATCATTAATATCATTATGATCATCTTCATTATTAACATAATCAACTGCATTTATTTCATCAGCAAATAATGCTTCTTTTACGTGGTTAAGGACATATCCATAGCCGCTAACACGCAGTTTGTTATAAACCTCAAGGTTTGATACGCTGTAACTTCCAGCAGTAGCAAACACTTGAGAATCAGTAATTGAACCATAAGGTACATTAGTTATATTTCTTGTATCTTTATTACAACTTGATATTGTAAAAGTAACCATTACAGAAAGAATAACTAAAAATAATTTTTTAAATTTCTTCATGTTATTATTCTCCACTTTCTAATATCAATTCTAAGTCAGCTTTCCAATTGGCAAAGTTGTTAGTTAATGAAGTTTCATCAACGTAATTATTAGAAACTCTATTATTTATTGTTAATAATTTTTCAGTTCTAGCTAAGCCATCAGTAGTAGCAAATTCAAAATCAGCTGATTGAACGTCTTTAGCATACTTCATAAGAATTATAAGTTGACTTGTAGAATCAGTATATTTTGAAATAACTGGTGACAAGTAACTACTTAACGCACTTGATACTGATGAAGGAATTAATTCATTCGTACCTTCTTCTAAGAATTCATATAAATATAATTTAATTTGATTTAATGAAACATCATCACCATCACTTAATAAATCAGCAATAGTAATAACTTCATCTTTAAATAAAATAGTTATATTGTTATAAATATTATAAGTATCATCATCAGAAGTGTAAGTAAAGCTTGAAGGTGCAACTGCATCTTTTAATAGTAATAGAGTGTAGCCATTTTCAAGTTCTAGGCCTTTTCCATCAATATCGATATATTCAGTTTGGAATGTTTTATTTAATTTGAAATCAACAGAATTATAAACTTCTTTTATACGTTTTAAAATTATTTCATCAATTGTGTTATTAGTATTTGATGCAGCAGATAAGTCTTCAATTTTTATATATAAACCTAATTTTCTATACTCTGCCCATGTACATTCAGGCGATGTTGGATCAAATTCGAAATCATCTTCGCCAAAAGTTCCTTGAGGAGTAGAAGCACCATTATCAAAACGTGAAGATGAATTATATTCTTCAACTATGCTAGTAAGTGTAGTTGAATGATCAGTTGAACTTGCAGATAAAATATTGATAATTAAATCAAATAATTTATTAGAAGCATCAATTTGTTCTTGATTCCATAAATCAATTGTATCTGCAACCCCATCTTCATCCATATCGATGTATATTACTAATGAAGAACCACCAACTGAAAAATAGTTATTGTATGCTTGCATAGTATATGATTTAAAGAAATTCAATAATGTATCAGATGTATACTTGTTAACTAATTTTGCAGAAGTAGCATTTAATTTATAATAATTATTTATAATGTCATTAATATTTGCAGTATGGAAATATAACATTAAGAAATTATATTTACCAAGCGATGAAGGATAACCACTTGAAGCTAAATTATCATTTGCAAAAGCTGCTAAAACATATTCAATATTTCTATGATATGTATCAACATCTTCTTTTGAGAAACCAGTTTTGTAATAGTCTGTATCCTTAATTACTTTTTTACAAAGAATATCTAAAGCAGTAGTAGGGCCATTTTTCATTTCTAATTGTTCAAAACATTCATCAGCAGTTAAATAATAATATTCACCATCATATTTTATTTCAGCTAAATAATTTGAATCTTTAGCCTTACTGCGATTTTTAGTATAATTGCTATTTTTTGAAGCATAAGAAATTTCTAAATATTCATCATATATTTTGATTTTCATTTCAGCTATAGCTTCACTAAATGCTTTTTCAGTATATGAATTATTGTTTGAATCTTCAATTAAATCTTCAATAATTAAATTATATAATTCAGTATTTTTGTAATTTTCATCGCCGACATTTCCAGTGATTTTTTCATATAAATCATCATCTGAAATATCTTTTTCGTATATATCATAAGTATCAGGTTCTTGACCTATTTTAAATATTAAATAGTAATATGAACCATAAGAACGTCCGCTAGTAGTATAACGATTGTAAGCAGTACCTTCACTATCATCAACACTAAGTGTTTGATATACATAAGTTTTTAAACTTGAAGAAATTTTACTAATTTCTTTACTTGTATAGTGAGTATATTCACTTGAACTTATTAAACTATAAATATCATCAACAGTTTTATTATTTTCAGTATTAATAATATCATAACTATTCATAATTGCTTCAGTTACATTACGACGATCTAAAGTATCAGTATTTACA
The DNA here is from genome assembly GCA_031549865.1 of Anaeroplasmataceae bacterium. Lineage (GTDB taxonomy): Bacteria > Bacillota_I > Bacilli_A > Acholeplasmatales > Anaeroplasmataceae > JAVBPE01. The sequence goes on from JAVBPE010000002.1 coordinate 325,293, forward strand.
CCTAAATTAACATTATTTAATTGTTCTCTATATGTATAAATATAATTATATATTTCAATATAAATTTGTAATATACCAGCTTCACCAATACGTGATTCAATGTTGTAACGATATTGATCTTGAGTAGAATCAGTTAAGTTTATTTCAAAGTCATTATAATATTTTGTATATTGGTAATATGACATAGGCTTATCAGCTTTAATGTAATACCAGTTTGTTTTATATGTTTTAATACCAAATGCTCTTAAAGTAGTATTTACTTCATCTTCATTAATAAAACGAACCATTAATAAATCAATATCGCCTTGATTTAAATATTCATCTTTATATTTGTTTAAAATTTGAGATGTTGAAAAGAATCCGTCATCTTCTACATCTTCAACTTCATCATCAGCTTCTTTTTTTGCTTCTAACAATTTATCTTTAGCGAATAATTTTTTAGCTAATGTTTTATAAAAATATTTATAAGTGTTAGTATAATTTCCATCCATAATTTCTTGAAAATCTAATTCAACATTATATTCAACATAGACGTTATCGATAAATTTTTGTAAAGTTTGTTTTTTGATAGTGTTAGAAACATCTTTTAAAGATTCTGGATCTTCACTAGCAAGCGCAAAAATATTTACTATAGCGATATCTTCTAATTCTTTTAAATATTTTTCTTTCTTTTCAGCGTCAGTATTGTTTTCAACAACATCTACGATTTCATCGTAATACTTTTGATATAATACCTTTTCCATTTTAGCAGTTAACAAATCAGTAGTATTCCAACGGAATTCTTCCCATAATTCGCCTTTTGTTACAGAATAGTCACCTAAGGTTAAATATGTTTCATTAACGTCTATATTACCTATTAAATTCGAATTTTTACATGATGAGACAGAAATTAGCAAAACGAATGTCATTAGCAATAATGAGATTTTACGAATTGGTAATTTTGTCATGATTTTTTTAATCATTTGTATTACTCCTTATACCTAAAAATTTTAAACTATAGCACTATATATATTATCATTAATATAATCAAATTGCAAGTGAAAATATATGTAAAATTGAGGAAGAAATTCTAAAAAAATGGTGAAAAAAAAGATTTTAATAATTTATGTTTTTTTTAAAATAATATAGGCAAATGTAATTTCACTAAAATTTGTTTTTGAATATAATATATTGAGAATAGAAAGGAGGAAAAAACATGGCACAAAATTCTTGCAATAGTTGTGGTGGAAACGAATCTGGTTACGCTTTAATCTTAGTGTTATTTATTCTTTTAGTTATTATCGGTACAGCGTGGCTTGTTTAAATATTTAACTGGTCCCAAATAATGGGGCTTTTTTTGTTGAAAAAAATAATTAATCGTGGTATTCTAAAATAAGGTGACGACATGAGAGTTCAAGTTTTAGCAAGCGGTTCAAAAGGTAATTCAACTTTAGTAATTACTAAACAACATAACATTTTAATTGATTTAGGAATCAGTAAAAGAAGAATTGATTCAATATTATCTAATATTGGACTTAGTTCAAATTCAATTGATTCTATTTTTTTGACGCATGAACACATTGACCACACATCTGGACTTGCTGTATTTTTAAAGTATTCTAATGCGACATTATTTTTAAGTAGAGGAACTTACATTGGGATAATGAGGGGTAAAAACGAAGCTTTAAAAAATGCTTTACAAGTACATGAATCTAAAAAATTAATAATCACTTTTAACAATTTAAACAATAGAAACTTATATCAAAATATAATGTTGGATGATGTTTTTATTGAACCAATTACAACATTCCATGATGCTGTTGAACCGGTTGGTTATATTATCAATGAGAACGATTCTAAGTTAGTATTCATCACGGATACTGGTTATATACACAAAAATCTTTATGAAAAAATTAGTAATGCAAACTGTTATATTTTTGAATGCAATCACGACCCAGAAGTATTGATGAATTCAGATCGTCCATATAGTTTAAAAATGAGAATTTTATCTGATCATGGACATTTATCAAATGAAGATGCTCTCTATACTTTAGCTAATGTTATTGGCGATAAAACAAAGAAAATTTATTACGCTCATATATCGGAAGAATGTAACTTGTTTGAAATAATTAATATGACAAAAAACAATATTTTTAATCAATTAGGACTAGTTACTGATCACATCAAGTTCGAATTCACTTCTCAAATGCCTTTAGAGGTATATGAGGTATGAAAATAACAATTATAAGTGTTGGAAAATTGAAAGAAAAGTATTTAATAGACGGAATTAATGAATATAGTAAAAGAATAACTAAGTATTCAAAAATAGAATTTATAGAAGTAAATGATGAAGCAACTCCAGATAATTGTAGTTTAAAACAAATAGAAGAAATCAAAAATATTGAAGGCGAAAAAATATTAAATAAAGTTGATTTAAAATCTTATATAATTGTTTTGGATTTAAAAGGTGAAATGCTGAAAAGTGAAGAATTAGCTAATAAATTTTTAGATATTCAATCGTATTATTCATCTAGTATTACTTTTATTATTGGTGGGTCTTTAGGACTAGCCAATGAGGTTATAGCTAAAGCAAATTACCGACTATGTTTTTCGAAAATGACTTTCCCTCACCAATTAATGAAATTAATTCTATTAGAACAAATTTATCGTGCTTTTAAAATAAATAACAATGAAACATACCATAAATAAATTAAGGGTATGTTTTTTTGCGTTTTATAGGTTTATTTGAGGTTACAATAATTGACTATTCTTTTTATGCGTGTTAAAATTGTATAAAGCGCAATTTTTATGATTGCTTTTTAATGGAGGAAATTATTGTGGAAAATTTAAGTAGTAAAATTGTTAGTAAAAAGTCTCATAAAGTAAACATTATGCAATTTGGAGAAGGAAATTTCTTAAGAGCATTTGTTGATTGGATTATTAACGAAATGAATCAAAAAGAAGTATTTGATGGAGGGGTAGTAGTTGTCCAACCTATGCCATTTGGTCGTGTCGAAAATTTAGCGGCTAATGACGGATTATATACTTTATTTTTACAAGGTTTAAATAATGGAGAAGTGGTTAAAAAACACGAAGTAATTGATTGCTTAGAAGATTTTATTAATCCATTTACTCAATATGATAAATATTTATCTTACGCTAAGAGCGAGGATTTAGAGTTTGTTATCAGTAATACAACTGAAGCAGGTATTACATTTGATCCAACTGATACTAATTTTGATGTAACACCAAAGAGTTACCCTGGTAAATTATTATCATTTTTAAAAGTTCGTTACGAACATTTTAAGGGTGCATTAGATAAAGGTTTAGAAATCATTCCATGTGAATTAATTGATTATAATGGAGATACTTTAAAGAGTGTTTTAATTGAATTAGCTAATCATATGAATTTAGATAAAAATTTCATCGCTTGGATTAATGATGCTAACCGTTTCTATAATACATTAGTAGATAGAATCGTTCCAGGATATCCTCGTAATGAAGCAGCTCAAATTCAAGAAGAATTAGGCTATAATGATGAAAACATGGTTGTCGGAGAAATCTTCCACTTATGGGTTATTGATGGACCTAAGGGCTTAGAGGCTAAATTACCTGCACCTAAGGCTGGGTTAAATGTTCTTTATGTTGATTCAATTAAACCATATAAAGAAAGAAAAGTTAAAATATTAAATGGTTCTCATACATGTTTAGTTCCAGTTGCTTACTTAGCAGGAATTGATACAGTACGTGAAACTATTGAAGATCCTCAATTAGGAAAATTCGTTAAAGAATTCATTTTTAATGAAGTTGTCCCAACAATTGATATTCCACGTGATCAAATGGTGTCTTTCTCTAACAGTGTATTAGAAAGATATTTAAATCCATTCGTTCGTCATGAATTAATGAGTATTGCTTTAAACTCAATAACAAAATTTAAAACTAGAATTTTACCTTCAATATTACAAAATATAAATGACTTAAAAGTTATGCCTACTCATGCATTATTTAGTTTAGCGGCTTTAATTGCTTTCTATAAAGGTGATAGAAATGGGCAAATTATTGAACTTGCTGATGATCAAAAGTTCTTAGATATGTTTAAAACATTATGGGCTAACTATGATGGTACTAAAGAAAGCTGTGCTAAGATAGTAACAGCTGTACTTGGTATGAAAGAACATTGGGAAGTTGACTTAAATGCTATCGCTGGAGTTAATGAATTTGTAACAGATTCTTTATATGAAATAGTGACGACTTCAATGAGAAAAGCTTTAGCTAAGGTTGGATGCTAATATGAATGATTACATTATTATAAATGAAAATGATAATGTCGCAGTAGTACTTAGACCTTTTACAAAAGGTGAAGAAATCTTAGATATAACATTACTTAACGATATTCCTCAAGCGCATAAAGTGGCGATTAAGGATATTAAAACAGGTGAAAATATTATTAAGTATGGTTCACCGATTGGTCATGCGACACAAGATATAAAAAAAGGTGAACATGTTCACGTGCAAAATGTTAAAACAAATTTAAATGATGTATTTGATTATGAATTCACGCCTGAATATACTAATTACCAAACAATTTCTAAAGATAAAACTGTTGAAGTTTACGAAAGAAAGAATAAGGAATGCGGTATTAGAAATGAATTATGGATTGTCCAAACAGTAGGTTGTGTTTCTGGACAAGCAAAATTAATCATTGATAATTTTAAAGAAAACTATGATATTTCAGCGATTGATGGTGTTTATACATTTAATCATCCATTTGGTTGTTCACAAATGGGTAGTGATCACGAAATGACTAAATTATTTTTACAAAATATTGCGAAACATCCAAATGCTGGTGGTGTTTTAGTACTTGGTTTAGGATGTGAAAACAATCAAATTAAAGCCTTCAAAGAAACGTTAGGTGAATATGATCAAACTAGAACACGTTTTTTAGCAATTCAAGATGTTGAAGATGAAGTAGCTGAAGGAACTAAAATATTAAAAGAATTATATGATGTTATGGCTAATGATAAACGCGTTACTAAGCCACTTAGTTGCCTACGTATTGGACTTAAGTGTGGTGGTAGTGACGGTATGAGTGGTATTACAGCTAATCCTTTATTAGGAAGATTCTCTGATTTCTTATCTATTAATGGAGCAACAACTGTATTAGGTGAAGTACCTGAAATGTTTGGAGCAGAACACTTATTAATGGCTCGTTCAAAAGATACTGACACATTTAATAAAGTTGTTGATTTAGTTAATGATTTCAAAATTTACTTTAGAAATCATGATCAAGTTATATATGAAAACCCATCTCCAGGAAATAAAAATGGTGGTATTACTACTTTAGAGGATAAATCACTTGGTTGTACTCAAAAAGCTGGTAGTGCTATTGTTGAAGACGTGCTTAAAATGGGAGAAAGAATTAAAACTAATGGTTTAAATTTAATCTCTACACCAGGAAATGATTTAGTTGCGACGACTATTTTAGGTATGGCTGGATGTCAAATGGTCTTATTTACAACAGGTCGTGGAACACCGTTTGGAGGATTTATTCCAACTGTTAAAGTTGCAACAAATACTACACTTGCTACAAGAAAATCTAATTGGATTGATTTTAATGCTGGTGCATTAGTTGGTGAAAAAACGATGGATGAACTATTAAGTAATTTCATTGATTTAATTTGTGATATTGCATCTGGAAAAGCTTTAACAAAGAATGAAATTAATAATTTCCGTGAAATATCAATATTCAAAGATGGCGTAACTTTATAATAATAGGAGAAAAACAAAATGAAAGAATTTTTAGACAAGGATTTTTTACTTACAACAGAAACTGCAAAAACTTTATATCATGATTATGCAGAAAATATGCCAATCATTGATTACCACTGTCACTTACAACCAAAAGAAATTTTAGAAGATAAGAAATTTAAAAATTTAAGTGAAGTTTGGTTAGGTGCAGGAGATCGTTATGGTGACCATTACAAATGGAGATCACTTCGTGCGAGAGGATATAATGAAGATTTTATTTCAGGACCTGGTGATGGAGATGATTACAAAAAATATATGATGTTTGTTGAATCAATGCCATATTTTGTGGGAAATCCATTATACCATTGGTCACATTTAGAAATGCAACGTTATTTCGATATTCATGAAATCATAAATCCTAAAAATGCTAAAACTATTTGGGAAAAAGCAAATAAAAAATTAGAAACTTTGACAGCAAGAGAAATGATGTACAAATTTAATGTTAAAACAGTTTGTACAACAGACGATCCAGTTGATTCATTAGAATGGCATGAAAAAATGAATGCTGATAAAACTTTAAAAACTACTGTTAGACCGGCATTTAGACCTGACAAAGCTATTAACGTTGAATTAAGTTGGTTTTCTTCATGGGTTAAACAATTAGCTAATGTTGTAGGCTATGAAATTACATCATTAGAATTATTATGTAAAGCTTTAGCACAAAGAATTGCTTTCTTTGATAAAATGGGTTCTAAACTATCAGATCATGCATTAGACGTAGTTCATTATGCTCCTGCAACTTATGAACAAGCAAATAAAATATTTGAAAAAGGTTTAAAAAATGAGCCTATTACTCCTTTAGAAGAAGATATGTACAAGGGATATGTATTAGTATTTTTAGGTAAAGAATACAATAAATATGGTTGGGTTCAACAATATCACATTGGAGCACTAAGAAATAATTCAAAATCAATGCTTAAGGCTATTGGTCCAGATACTGGCTTTGATGCAATCGAAGATGCAACATTTATGCCTAAATTATCTCAATTATTAGGTGCTCTTGATGAAACTAATGAATTACCTAAAACTATTCTTTATTGTTTAAATCCACGCGATAATTATGCTTTAACAGTATTATCAGGATGTTTCCAAAAAGAAGGAGTTAAAGGACGTGTTCAAGTAGGAACTGCTTGGTGGTTCTTAGACCAACAAGATGGTATGAGACAAAATCTAGAAACTTTAATGCAAGTAGGTCTTGTTTCTCAAAGTGTAGGTATGTTAACAGATTCTCGTTCATTCTTAGCTTATCCTCGTCATGAATATTACCGCCGTTTACTATGCCAAATGCTAGGTAATTTGGTTGAATCAGGACAATATCCAGCTGAAGAATTAGATACACTAGGAAAAATTGTACAAGACGTATGTTATAATAACGCTAAAGAATTCTTTGGTTTCTAATAATTATAGAGTTGAATTAATTTTCAACTCTTTTTTTGTCAATAAAACAAATAATATTTATGTTATAATAAAATATATTTAAATTATCGGAGGTATATAGCAATGAAAATTAAATTTATTATTGTGTCCATTCTAAGTGCTTTATGTCTTTTAATATATCCAATAATATCTATCATAAATGATAGTGTAGATGTATATTATTTTCTTTATATATTGTTTATGATTGTTGGTATATTCATATTTTTAATTGTCCACGAATTAGGTCATCTACTATTTGGTCTATTAAGTGGATATGAGTTTATTTCTTTTCAATTTTTTACTAATATTATTTTTAAAGATACTGATGGTAAAATTAGAACTGAAAAACGCAAGAATAGAGCCGTTTTAGGACAATGTATTATGAAGTATCCAAAGAAGAAAAATTATAATGTTATTATGTACCATGTTGGTGGGGGAATTTTAAATTTAACTTTTGGTTTAATATTTATAGTCCTATATATATTATATCCAAATGGATTTTTAGGTGCGATATTTATGGCTTTTGCTTCAGTTAATTTATTATTTATGGTTACAAATCTTTTCCCTTTAAATTATCCAACAACTAATGATGGTTATAATATTTATCGCTATATTAAAAATAAAGACGTTAATAAATTATATGAGGAATATTTAGATATTTCGATTGATATAAGAAATAATGTAGAATTTAAAAATTTATCATTATTAGAACATATAAGTAAATCAAATGAAAAAGAAGTTTTTTTTGCTAATCACTTATATCATCAATTTTATAAAGAATTAGATTTATTTAAATTTGATGAAGCGAAAGAAACTTTAGAAGAATTATTTAAAACTCATAAAGAAAAAAAATCAAATGCATATTATGCTTGTCTTTTTGAAAAAATATATTTTTATGGGATTTATATGAACAATGAAGTAGAAATAAAAAAATGTTATGATGAAATACCTAAAAAAATAAAAAAATCATTATTCAAATTGCAAATTAACAATTATTTAAAAGTAGCATATGTAGTTGCCCAATATGTGGAATATAATCCAAATAAAGCTAAAAAAATGAAAGAAAATTATAAAAAATTAGTGGAAAAAGAATTTGTTGCTAATCAAGTTTTAATGGAAAAAGATCTTTTGATGATGCATCCTTTTGAAAGAAAGGTTAACTTTGTTAATAATCAAGAGAAAATAGAAAAGTATTCATATGCCTCTTTAAATGGCTATAAAATATATTTTGTTAATAGAGAAATGATAAATGAAGAAATAAATATTGAACATGAAATCAATTCATTATTTAAGGATGAAAATACAAATTATTTAGATATTAATGGTAATATCTATATTTTTGAAGCCATTTTATATAAAGGAAAAATTATTTATGATATTACTGAACTTGAAATGGTAAAAATGGAGATTACTGAATGAAGAAATCTTTAATTATTTATTTAAGTATTATTACAGTGTTTATTATAATTGCAATTGTAATAATGGGTATATTTAAGTTTAATGTTGAATCGGTATTTTATATTTTAGTTTCTTTAGTTCTAATAACCATTCCATTATCATATTTAATTTTTATTATAATAAAAGAAGCAAAAGATTTAAGCTATAATTCCAAAAAACATGAGGTAGTAGGAAGTATTGTGGCAATAATGTTTGGAACTATATTGATTTATTTATCATTAAAGCTTGATGGATATAGTGTCAATGAATATCCTATAGTTTATTATTGCCTAATATTAGGCGCAGTGTTAATAACGATAGCCATTATATATATAGTTAGTAAGAAAAAAGGGAATGAGCCTAAAATAATTAGAAATAGATAGTTTTATCTAGGAAATTAATCTGTTTTATGGTAAGATATTGATATTATAATTTTTTTATAAGTAGGAGTGAAATTTATGGAATATAATCATAAGAAAATTGAGGCAAAATGGCAAAAATATTGGGAAGAAAATAATACTTTTTTTACAGATGTATGGGATTTTTCAAAACCTAAATTTTATGCTTTAGATATGTTTCCATATCCATCTGGACAAGGTTTGCACGTAGGTCATCCAGAAGGATATACTGCGAGTGATATTATAAGCAGAAAGAAGAGAATGGAAGGATATAATGTCTTACATCCAATGGGATGGGATTCTTTTGGACTTCCAGCAGAACAATACGCAATTAATACAGGAAACCATCCTGATGGTTTTACTCAAGATAATATAAAAGTTTTTACTCGTCAATTAAAAAGCTTAGGTTTTTCTTTTGACTGGAGTAAAGAAATTACAACTTCAGATCCTAAATACTACAAATGGACACAATGGATTTTTAAACAATTATATAAAGATGGTTTAGCTCGTCAAGTTGATATGCCTGTTAACTGGTGTGAAGAACTTGGAACGGTTTTAGCTAATGATGAAGTAATTGATGGTAAAAGTGAACGTGGTGGCTTCCCAGTTATTCGTAAAAATATGAAGCAATGGGTAATGGATATCACAAAATATGCCGAAAAACTAATTGATGGACTTGATGATATTGATTGGCCAACGTCTACAAAAGAAATGCAAAAAAATTGGATTGGCAAATCAGTTGGAGCACATGTAAAATTTAATGTAAAAGATATAAATGAATCATTCATTATTTTTACAACTCGTGCTGATACTTTATTTGGAGCAACTTATTGTGTATTATCTCCTGAACATGAGTTAGTAAATAAAATAACTACCAATGATCAAAAAGAATTAGTTACTAATTATCAAGAAGAATGTGCTAAAAAATCGGAATTAGAACGCACAGAATTAAATAAAGATAAAAGTGGAGTATTTACAGGTGCATATGCAATTAATCCTGCAAATAATAAACTAATTCCAATCTGGATTTCTGATTATGTTCTTGCGACATATGGAACAGGCGCAATTATGGCTGTTCCTGCTCATGATCAAAGAGATTATGAATTTGCAAGAAAATTCAATATTGATATTATTCCTGTTTTAGATGGTGGAGATATTAATGTTTGTGCTTTTGAAGATGATGGAATTCATATTAATTCGGATTTCTTAAATGGACTTGATAAAGAAGAAGCAATAAAAGTAATGATTAAATGGCTTGAAGACAATAAAATAGGGACACAAAAGGTTTCTTACCGCCTAAGAGAATGGATATTTGCTCGTCAAAGATATTGGGGAGAACCTATTCCAGTAATACACTATGATGATCATGACGAAATACTAGATGATCATGATTTACCGCTAGTATTACCTGAACTAACTGATTATAAGCCAAAAATAAGTGGATCTGCTCCGCTTGAAAATGCAATCTCTTGGACTAAAGTAGTAAATGATAAAGGCCAAATAGGTAAAAGAGAAACTAATACGATGCCTGGTTCTGCGGCGTCAAGCTGGTATTTCTTAAGATATTTAGATCCAAATAATGATAACGAACTTGCAGCAGCTGAGCTAATTAAACACTGGATGCCTGTTGATTTATATATCGGCGGATCTGAACATGCAGTAGGACATTTACTATATTCGCGTTTTTGGAATAATTATCTTTACGATAAAGGAATTGTATTTACAAAAGAACCTTTCAAAAAGTTGTTTCATCAAGGTATGATTTTAGGTGAAAATGGCGAAAAAATGAGCAAATCTAAAGGTAATGTTATAAATCCAGATGAAATTGTAAATGAATTTGGATCTGATACATTAAGACTTTATGAAATGTTTATGGGACCACTTGAAGCATCACTTCCTTGGTCAACAAAGGGCTTAGAAGGAGCAAGAAAATTCTTAGATCGAGTATTCCGTCTAATTACATCTGAGGAATATACTTCTAAATTTACAAGCGATTATAATGCTGAATTAGAAATGATATATCATCAAACAATAAAGAAAGTAACAAGTGATTTTGATTCACTAAACTTTAATACAGCTATCGCTCAAATGATGGTATTTATTAATGAAGCATATAAAGCAAAGAATATTTATATTGGATTTATTGAAGGCATTATTAAAGCATTAGCTTGTATATGTCCACATATTGGTGAAGAGTTGTGGCAATTATTAGGGCATGATAATACTATTACTTATGAAGCATGGCCTACTTATGATGAGGCAAAAACTATTAGTAATGTTTTTGAAATAGTTATTCAAGTTAATGGAAAAATAAGAGATAAAATAGAATGTGACGCTAATGCCACAAATGAAGAAATAACTAATAAAGCTTTAAATAGTGAAAAAGTAAAAGCTTTTATTGGAGAATCAGTAGTTGTAAAGACTATAGTAATTCCAAAGAAACTTGTTAATATTGTAATTAAATAAAGATAGACACATTAGACTTTATATTTGATATAAATTTAATGTGTTTTTTATTATTTCAAATAATTATTACATAAATTTACCATAATTAAAGATTATAATAAAGCATAGAGGTGGCAATATGAAAAAATATTTGAGTTTAGTTGTTTTAATGATGATAATGGTTTTTGTATCATCATGTAAGAATAATGATGATATTAGTAGTGAGATTCAAACAACATCTTTTGAATATACTTCTAATGAAGCAGAAATTTCAGAAGTAAAAGAAGTAGAGGTTAGTGAAGTTTTAGTAAATAGTGGTGAATATGAATGTGAAACTACTGATGTTATAGTTAATTTAGATACATTAGTTATATCTAATTCTAATAATTATATAACTTTAAAAAATGATAATGTTTTTGAAATAACAAGTGGTGGCACGTATGTTTTTAGTGGAACATTAGAAGATGGACAAATTATAATTAATGCATTATCTGGAGAAAAGGTTTATATAGTTTTAAATGGAGTAAGTATTAAATCAAAAAAGAACGCACCATTACTTAGTTTACTTCAAAGTAAAACTTATATAACCCTAGCAACTAATTCTGTTAATTATTTAGAAGATGCACTATCTTATACATATGAAAATTCAAATGAAGAACCTAATGCTTGTTTATATTCTAAAAAAGATTTAACTATTGATGGTGATGGAGAATTATATGTAGTAGGTAATTTTAATAATGGTATTGGATGTAAGGCTGATTTAAAAATAAAAAATGGAAATATTAATGTGATAGCTTTAAATAATGCAATAAAGGGTAATAATAGTATTGAAATAAAAAAAGGTATCTTTACTATTAAATCTGATAGCGATGCTTTAAAGTCAGACGATACTAAAGATAGTGAAAATGGCTATATCGAAGTAACGGATGGTACATTTAATATAACTGCAGGAAATGATGCCTTTGATGCAACAAATACAGTTACTATAGAAAATGGAGTATTTAACATAATTACTGGTGGGGGAAGTTCAAAGACTATTACTAATAGCGATACTGGTTCTTATAAAGCTATAAAAGGAGCTAATGGAGTAATTATTAATGGTGGTACATTTTCAATCAATTCTAAAGATGATGCGATTCATTCAGATAATGTTGTTACAATAACGGCTGGAACTTTTGTTATAAGCAGTGGTGATGATGGGATTCATGCGGATTCTAACCTTAATATAAGTGGTGGTGTTATTGACATCATAAAAAGCTATGAAGGATTAGAAGCTTTAGAAATAAATATAACAAGTGGTAATATTAAAATTACAGCATCTGACGATGGAATAAATGCTGCAGGTGGTGCTGATGGTTCAAGTTCAATGTTTCAAGCAACATCAAATGGTTTACTGAAAATATCTGGAGGTTTCATTGTTGTTAATGCATCTGGTGATGGACTTGATGCCAATGGCTCTATTGAGATATCAGGGGGGACAATAATCGTGTTTGGTCCTACAAGCAATAATGATGGTGCACTTGATTTTGATAATACTTTAAAAATCACTGGCGGTATATTAGTTGCCTTAGGAAGCAGTGGAATGGCTCAAAACATTTCTTCAATATCAACACAATATGGCTTTTTAGTGGGATTTAATTCAGTTACTGCAAATACTATTTTAAATATAACTGACTTTGATGGAAACGAAATATTAACAATTATATCTCCAAAAGCGTATCAATCTATCGTTGTTTCAACACCTCAAATAACTAATAAAATGACATATACGCTTAAGACAGGTGGAACATATAGTGGTGGAGAAAATATGAGTGGTTATTTGACTGGCGGAACATATAGTGGAGGTAGTACACTTACAACAGTAACTACAAGTGGAATCGCAACTTCAAGTTCGATTTCAGGTGGTGCAGGTTTTGGTGGAGATCCAAACAAACCTGGCGGTGGTGCACTTTGGCATAAATAAAGTCTATTAATTTAGACTTTTTTTATTAATTATTTTATGATAAAATCTATTTTATAAAGTATTATTTGGGAGGCTAATTATGATTAATAATAAAATGTATGAACTTGGTTCAAAACGTTCAGTAATAAGAGAAATTTTTGAATATGGTAATAAAAGACGTGCAGTAGTGGGAGAAGACAGCGTTTATGATTTTAGTTTAGGAAACCCTAATGTTGATGCCCCGGTTTGTTTAGAAGAAGCAATCATTACTTTAGCATCTAAAAAGAATATTCATGCCTATACATCGGCTCAAGGAGCTTTAAATGTTAGAGAAACTTTAGCTAATTATTTAAATAAAAAACATGAAACTAATTTTAATGCTGATAATTTTTATATGACTGTAGGTGCTGCAGCATCGCTTTGTGCAACCCTAAATGCCTTATGCAATGAAGGTGATGAAGTAATAGTTATTGCCCCATTCTTTACAGAGTATAGAGTGTTTGTTGAAAGTGCTAATGCTAAACTTATAATAGTTGAACCAAATTTAAATGACTTTCAAATCGACTTTAACTCACTTATTAATAAAATAAATAAAAATACTAAAGCATTAATAATTAATTCACCAAATAACCCATCTGGCGTTGTTTATAGTGAAGAGGTTATTATTAAGTTAGCTAAAGTACTTAACGAAAAATCAAATGAATATGGAAATCCTATATTTTTAATAAGTGATGAACCATACCGTGAAATTGTTTATGGAGGTATTAAAGTACCTTTTGTAACAAAGTATTACAATAATACAATTGTTTGTTATTCATATTCAAAATCATTATCGCTTCCGGGCGAACGCATTGGATATGTGTTAGTCCCAAATGAAGTTACAAATAGTAAAGAAGTCTATTTAGCTGTGTGTGGGGCAGGTAGGTCCCTTGGTTATGTATGTGCCCCTGCATTATTCCAACAAGTAATTGCGATGTGTATTGATAAAACATCTGATATGTCAATTTATGAAAATAATAGAAATCTATTATATGATGGATTATCTAATTTAGGATTTAGTTGCGTTAAGCCTCAAGGAGCTTTCTATTTATTTCTTAAATCACCAATTAGTGATGCGAATGAGTTTGCAAAAAAAGCTATGGAATATGATATATTAGTTGTTCCATCAGATGATTTTGGAGTAAAAGGTTATGTAAGATTAGCATATTGTGTAAAAACTAAAACTATTATTGATTCAATGAGTGCATTTAAGAAGTTAATGAGTAACTACAAATAAAAGATATTGTTTTTATAGCACTAAGATGTTAAAATAGATACATAAGGTGGTGTGAAGATGATTATTTCTTGTTAATCTAAGTTTAAATTAAATTATTAATTATACTTTATGGCAAGGAATAATCTCTTCCACTTTTTTCGTTTAAATTTAATAGGATAATTATTTTTTGCCTACTTATAAAGGAGGTAAATATATGTCGTTAATTAATGTTAGTGATTTAACTTTTGGGTATGATGGTGACCCTAATAATATATTTGAAAATGTATCATTTCAAATTGATACTAATTGGAAATTAGGTTTTATTGGACGTAATGGCCGTGGAAAAACAACTTTTTTAAATTTATTACAAAGGAAATATAAATATGAAGGGGTTATAAGTAGTTCTGTTGATTTTCTTTATTTTCCCTTTCAAGTATCAAATAAAAATAGATTAACTTATGATATTTTACTTGAAATCGATCCGGATTTTATTGATTGGATGCTTATAAAAGAATTATCTAAATTAAATTTAGATGCTGAAGTTATTTATAGAAATTTTGATACCTTAAGTATGGGTGAACAGACTAAAGTTTTATTGGCACTTTTGTTTTTGAAAGAAAATAATTTTTTATTAATAGATGAACCAACGAATCATTTAGATAAAGATGCAAGAGTATTAATAGCTAATTATTTAAATACAAAAAAAGGGTTTATTTTAGTAACTCATGATAGATATTTTATGGATCTTTGTGTTGATCATGTTTTAGCGATAAACATTACAAACATCGAAGTGAAGCAAGGTAATTTTTCTACTTGGTATTATAATAAAGAATTAGAAGATAAATATGAGATTGAGAATAATCAAAGAATAAAAAAGGAAATAAATAGACTTGAAGAATCAGCTTTAGAAAAAAAACAATGGTCAGATAAAGTTGAAAAAACTAAATATCACACTAAGGTTGCAGGACTAAGACCAGATAGAGGCTATATTGGTCATAAGTCTGCTAAAATGATGAAAAGATCAAAAAATATAGAAAATAATATTGATACACAAATTGAAGAAAAATCAAAGTTATTAAAAAACATTGAAAGTTATGATGATTTAAAAATAAAGTGTCTCCCATTTTCTAAGAAAACATATTTATTTTTAGAAAATATTAAAATATTTTATGATGAAAAAATGATTTGTGAAAATATAAATTTTGATATATTGTTTGAAGATAGACTACAAATATCAGGAAGTAACGGATGTGGAAAGACAAGTATTTTAAAAATAATTTTAGGCGAAAACATTAAATATGAAGGAACCCTTAATGTGTCACCAAATTTAAAAATATCTTATATTTCCCAAGATACTTCTTATTTAAAAGGTGAAATGGATAATTTTATTTATGACTATAAATTAGATGAAACACTGTTTAAAACAATTTTAAGAAAATTAGATTTTTCGAGGGCTGATTTTAATAAAAAACTAGAAATACTTAGTCAGGGAGAAAAAAAGAAAATATTAATCGCTAAAAGTTTATCAGAAGAAGCACATTTATATATTTGGGATGAACCATTAAATTATATAGATATATTTTCAAGAATACAAATTGAAAAATTAATTTTAGAGTATAAACCAACTATGATTTTTGTTGAGCATGATCAAATATTTGGTGAAAAAATTGCAAATAAAAAATTAGAGTTATAAAAAAAATATGTTGAAATGTGATATAATAGATGTAATGAGGTGAATTAAATGAAAAAAACTGGAGTAATTGTCTGTTCAAATGCGGGTTTAGACTATATTGAACATGAATATAACATTCCTATATTTAGATCTGTAGTTATATTTGGAGAAAATGAAAAATATGATGATTATACAGAAATCAGTGCAGTTGATTTTTATAATCGTTTAAAAAATGATAAAAAAGCATTTCCACATACCGCTTTCGTTGCAATTGGAAAAATGATTTCAACTTTTGAAGAAATGAAATCATTAGGATATGAAAGAATATTATGTATTATGATTTCTCAAAAATTGAGCGGTTTACAACAAGCTATTGGCTTGGCAGCAAAAGAAGTTAGTGATTTAGAAATAATAGTATATGATTCTAAAACATTATCTTACCCTCAAGCATATATGGCACTTTGTGCATCAAAAATGTTTGAAGAAAATAAATCTATAGAAGAAGTAATAAAAAAATTAGATTTTATAAGAGAAAATCATCATATGATTTTTGCAGTTGATACATTAGAATTCTTAATTAAGAATGGTAGATTATCTAAATTTGCTGGTACTTTTGCTCAAATGTTATCAATTAGACCGCTATTACATATTTCTAAAGAAGGGGCAGTTGAGTCTTTAGAAAAAACTAGAACTTCCAAAAAAGCACGCGAATTAATGATCTTTGAATATATTAAAGAAATTGAAAATAAGAAAGTTATACCTTTCTTAATTCATGCAAATGCAGATGAATCGTTATTAACTGAAATAATAATGAAAGTTAAGGAATTACGCAGTGATTTAACTGAGATATCTATATATCCTTTAACACCTGTAGTCGGATCACATGCTGGTCCAGGTACTGTTGCTTTAGGATGGATATTAATATAATTTTCCTTCTTTTCTTCATAAAGGACTCTACCCTAATGTGGGAGAGTCCTTTATATTTTTTTTAGTTTTGTTTTAATGAAAAATCTTTACAAATCTTTTGCATAACTAATCATATTGTGATAAAATATTGTATAATATATTAACTAATTAGTTAATGTTTATGTTAGAAAGAATACGGTGAGATTATGATTATTAGATTAAAACAAGATGTAACAAATAATGAATTTACAAATATAATGAATTATTTTAATACTAGAGGCTTTGAAGTTAAAGATATTTCGGGAGAAACTTTTAAAGTTTTTGGTATTGTTGGAGATACATCTAAAATTGATATTGAAGATGTTAGAGGGATTTCAGGAATTGGTGAAGTAACACGTATCCAATCTCCATTTAAAAAAGCAAGCAAAGTATTTCATCCTCAAGCAACTATTGTTGATGTGAATGGTGTTAAAATTGGAGGAGGCACATTCGTTGTAATGGCAGGACCTTGTTCAGTTGAAACTAAAGACCAAATCATTGGAGTTGCCAAAGATGTTAAAAAGAGTGGAGCTCATATATTAAGAGGTGGTGCGTATAAACCACGTACATCTCCATATGCTTTCCAAGGTTTAGAACTTGAAGGTCTAGATTTATTAATGGAGGCAAGAAAAGAAACAGGATTACCTATTATTACAGAAATCCAATCTGAAGATTTGATTGAACGTTTTGTTAAGGATGTTGATATAATTCAAGTTGGAGCTCGTAATATGCAAAATTTCCACCTATTAAAAGCATTAGGTAAAATTGATAAACCTATTTTATTAAAACGTGGAATGTCTAATACAATTGAAGAATGGTTAATGGCAGCTGAATATATCATGGCTGGTGGAAATGAAAAAGTTATTTTATGTGAACGTGGAATTCGTACATTTGAAAAATATACACGTAACACATTAGATTTATCAGCAGTTTTAGCCGTAAAAGAATTATCACATTTGCCTGTAGTAGTTGACCCTTCTCATGCAGCTGGTAAATGGACTATGGTTGAAGACTTATCAAAAGCTGCTCTTGCAGTAGGCGCTGATGGTATTATTGTTGAAGTTCATAATAACCCTGAGGCAGCATTATGTGATGGGGCTCAATCTTTAAAACCAAAGAAATTTGACGAAATGATGAAACAATTAAAATTAATTGCTCCAATCGTCAATAAAAAAATGGAATAATGAAAATTTTAATAGTTGGATTAGGTTTAATTGGAGGCTCTTATGCTAAGGGCTTATCAATGAAGGGACATCAAGTTTATGGTGTTGATAAAGATAAATCTAGCGTCGATTTTGCAAAAAATAATGGATATATAACTAAAGGCTCAGATGAGCCTTTAGAATACATTACTGAAGTAGATTTAATTATTATTGGATTATATCCAAAAGCTATTTTAAGTTTTTTAGAAAAATATCAAGATTCATTTATAAAAGACCAAGTTATTACAGATGTTTGTGGTATTAAACTATCATTTGTTAACGAGGCTAAAAAATTAGCTGGTAAGGCAGAATATTTATCTCACCATCCAATGGCTGGAAGAGAAAAGGTTGGAATCATTAACGCTACTGAGACAATATTTAAAGGCGCTAATTTTTTAATATGCCCTTTTGATGAATCAACAAAACATGCAATAAATGTGTTAGAAGAAATAGCTTTAGATTTAAATTTTGGAAATATTAAACTTATAACTCCGGCTCGCCATGATGAAATGATTTCTTTTACATCACAACTTACACACGCGATTGCAGTAAGCTTAGTTAATACTGATAAAGACAAAGATACTAAAGACTATATTGGTGATTCTTATCGCGATTTAACAAGAATTGCCATGATTAATGAAAACTTATGGGCTGAGTTATTTTTAGAAAACAAAACAATTTTATTAAAAAAGATTAATGATTTTGAAGAACAATTGGATATATTAAAAAAATGTCTTTTTGATGATAATGAAGAAGGCTTAAAAGAATTATTTATTAATTCTAAAAATAAAAGAAAAGAGATGTAATTATGAAAATTTTAAATGTTTCTATACCTAATCAAAATTCATATGATATCTTAATCGAAGATGGTATTTTAAACCACCTTTCTTTTCATATTAAGAAGGTCTATAATAGTAAAAATGTTTTTATAATTACAGATGATAATGTAAGTTCATATTATTTAGATAAAGTTACAAAAGAGTTAGAAAAAGAATATATTGTAAAATCAGTAATAATTAAAGCTGGTGAAGAATCTAAAACATTAGAAACTTATGCATATATTGCTCAAAAATTAATTGATTTAGATATTAGAAGAAATAATTTAATTATTGGTTTAGGTGGAGGAGTAATCGGGGATTTATCAGGATTCGTGGCTTCAACAATTTTTAGAGGAAATCCATATATAAATATTCCAACAACCTTACTTAGTCAAATGGATAGCTCAATTGGTGGTAAAACGGGAATAGATTTTTATAATAGAAAAAATATTTTGGGAGTTTTTGCTCAACCTAAATTAGTCATAATTGATCCACTTACTTTAAATACTTTGCCTCAAGGTGAAATTCAAAGCGGAATGGGAGAACTTATTAAGCACGCATTTATAGGAAATAAAGATTTAATAGTTGAACTTCAAAAATGTCCAACTATTAATGAAGATATAATAGCTGAAAGCTTAAAAGTTAAAAAAAGAGTTGTTGAACTTGATCCATTTGATCAAAAAGAAAGAATGACCTTAAACTTTGGACATACTTTTGGACATGCTATAGAATTAAAACTTAATTTAAAACACGGTATTGCTGTATCTAATGGAATGCTTATGGCTATTAAAATGGGTATTGATTTAGGTATTACAAAGGCAAGTACTTATGATATGTTAGAAGATATTTTAAGAAAGTATAATATTCCATATTCACAAATAGATTATAAAGATTATATCAATGATGTACGTTATGATAAAAAGAATTTAGCTGGGACTATTAATTTTATTTTAGTTACTAATCCTGGTGAATGTATTATTCACAAAATAGAAGAAAAAGAATTAGAAAAGTTGGTGGTATAATGAATGTTACAATTAACCCTAAGAATTTAGTTGGAGATGTAATAATACCTCCTTCAAAAAGCCTATCTCATAGAGCTATTATTGCGGCTTGTTTAAGTGAGGGTAGAAGCGAAATATCTAATGTTTTATACTCGGATGATATTATTGCAACATTAGATGCAATGGAGGCAATGGGCGCTAAAATAGAAAGATTAGAAGATAAATTAATAATTGATGGCTCTAAAGTTAAAAGAATAGATAATGTCATTGATGCACATGAATCTGGCTCTACTATCCGTTTTTTAATACCTATTGCTCTAACTATAAATGAACCTATAACTTTTATTGGGCGCAATCATTTGGTTAAGAGACCTTTAGATATATATACTAAAATATTTGACGAACAAGGTATAAAATATTTTAAAGAAACTAATGAATTACCTCTTTATGTAGAAGGTGCGATAAAAAGTGGGGTGTATGAAATTAGAGGCGATATTTCTAGCCAATTTATTACTGGACTTTTATATGCCTTACCTTTATTAGAAGGTGATTCAAAGTTAGTTATTACTACAAATTTAGAATCTAAAGGATATGTTGATTTAACGATTGATATATTAAAAATGTTTAATATTGAAATTATAAATTATGATTATAAAGAGTTTACAATAAAGGGCAATCAAGTTTATAAACCATTCAACTATACTATTGAAGGTGATTACTCACAAGTGGCATTTTGGTTGGTTGCACAAACTTTAGGTGCAGATTTAAATCTTTTAAATATGCGTGAGGATTCATATCAAGGAGATAAAAAGATTATTGAAGATATTAATGCCCTTGGCGGAGATGTTAAGTTTATAAATGGTTTAATTAAGGCAAGTGCTTCTAATACAAAAGGTGCTGTAATCGATTTTTCTGAGTCTCCTGATTTAGGACCAGCCTTAACGGTATTAGCTTCGTTAAGTGAAGGAGAATCAAGATTTATTAATGCCTCACGCTTAAGAATTAAAGAATGTGACCGCATTACATGTATGCGTGTTGAATTAGAAAAAATGGGTGCAAAAATAACTGAAGAGCCAGATAAAATGATTATAACTGGTGTTAAGTCATTAAAGGGTAATGTAGTATTAGATGCTCATAATGATCACCGTATTGCGATGGCGTTATCTATTGCCTCACTTAAAGCAAATGGACCTATAAAAATAATGGGAGCTGATTGTGTAAAAAAATCATATCCACATTTTTATAAAGTATTTGAATCTTTAAAAGGAGATTTAACATATGAAGAATAAGTTAGAAATTGCTCGTGAAATTATTTCATCTGTAGATAAAGAAATGTTAAATTTATTTATTAAAAGAATGGAGGCAGCTAAAATGGTTGCCTTATATAAATATGAAAATAATCTTCCAATATTAGATGAGATAAGAGAAAATGATATTATAAATA
This sequence comes from Anaeroplasmataceae bacterium, assembly GCA_031549865.1. GTDB lineage: Bacteria > Bacillota_I > Bacilli_A > Acholeplasmatales > Anaeroplasmataceae > JAVBPE01. Next base: position 347,055 of record JAVBPE010000002.1, read on the forward strand.
AACAAATTGATTTATTAGATAATAAAGAAATAGAAAAATACTTTTTAATCTATTTTGAAGGATTACTTACGGCTTCAAAAGAATATCAAAAAGATTTATTAAGTAGAAATGAATAAATATGCCCTATTAGGTGAGCATTTGACTCATAGTTATTCTAAAATATTACACACAATAATTTTTGAAGAAAAAAATATTGATGCGACTTATGAGCTTTTAGAACTAAAAAAAGAAGATTTGAAAAGCACAATCAACAAATTAAAAACAAAAGAGTATATGGGGTTTAATGTAACGATTCCTTATAAAATAGAAGTAATGCAGTACCTAGATTATATAACACCTGAGGCCAAAGCTATTGGAAGTGTAAATACAATTGCCTATACTGATGGGTTAATTGTTGGATATAATACAGATTATTATGGTTTTTTAGATACATTGATGATAAACAATATTGAAGTATCAAACAAAGATTGTTATATCTTAGGGACAGGTGGAGCCTCACTTGCAGTTAAGAAAGTTTTAGCAGATTTAGGTGCCAATATATTCATGGTTTCTAGGAATAAAACAATCGATACTTTAAGTTATGAAGATTTAGAATATATTGAAAAAATAGATTTAATTGTTAACACTACCCCAGTTGGAATGTTTCCAAATGTGGATGCCTCACCAATTAATGATAATATAATAGATAAAACCGATGTAATAATAGATATTATTTTTAATCCTTTAGTTACAAAATTAATATCAAAAGGTAAAGTAGCATATAATGGATTGATGATGCTTGTCGGGCAAGCGATTAAAGCAGAAGAAATCTGGCATGATAAAAACCTTGATTTAGATAAGGTTAAAATATTAAAAAAAGTAAGCGAGATGATTTAGATGAATACAATAGGTAGATTATTTAAAGTAAGTATATATGGAGAATCGCATGGCGCAAGTATTGGAATTATTCTTGATGGCGTACCTGCAGGCATTGCTCTTGATAGCAGTGATTTTATAGCAGATTTGTCAAGAAGAAAACCTGGTAAAGCCGGAACTACTGCTAGAGTAGAAGATGACCTAGTATTACTGGAATCAGGAGTTTTCAATGGCCATACAACTGGAAGTCCAATTTTAGTTAGAATTTTAAATAAAAATCAAAATTCCAAGGATTACTCAAATCTACTTACTCATCCACGTCCAAGTCATGCTGATTTTGTAAGCAATATAAAATATAATGGATTTCAAGATTACCGTGGTGGAGGACATTTTTCAGGAAGACTTACGACTGCACTTGTTGCCGCAGGGGTAGTAGCAAAAAAAATTCATAATATAGATATTCAAAGTGAAATTATTAATTTAGGTGGAGAAACAGATAAATCTAAATATAATGATATAGTAAATAAAGCAGTTACTAATTTAGATAGTGTTGGTGGAATTATTAGAGTTACTGCAAAAAATGCTGATATTGGGTTAGGTGAGCCATATTTTGACTCAGTTGAATCAGTATTATCGCATTTATTATTTAGTGTTGGTGGAATAAAAGGTGTTCAGTTCGGAACAGGATTTAATGGTGTTAATATGTTTGGTAGTGAATTCAATGATAAAATTATCGACGCTATAGGTACCACATCAACTAATAATAACGGTGGTATTAATGGTGGTATAACAAATGGTAATGATATAGTAGTTGATGTATTTGTTAAACCTACACCAAGTATTTATAAAGCTCAAGATACATTTAGTTTTATTACAAATGAAGTAACACCACTTGAAATAGTAGGTAGACATGACGCAGCTATAATTTTGCGCGCAGGTGTTGTTTTAGAAGCCATGGTGGCAATAGGATTAGCTGATTTAAGCTTAGTTGGTAAAGCCTATAAAGAATAGAGGTTTTGATTTATGTTATACAACGATTTTTCAACTAATGATAATGGATATACAAAAGAAGAAGCTCTTTTAGAAGCTAAAAGATGCCTTAGTTGTAAAAATCCACGATGTGAGACTGGATGTCCTACATCAATGAAAATTAGAGATTTTATTAAAGAATTAAAAAATGAAAATATTACTGAGGCCGCAAACATCATTTCAGAATGTTCTTCATTATCCGCAATATGTAGCCGCGTATGTCATCATGAAAAGCAGTGTGTTGGACATTGTATTTTAAACGCTAAAGGTAAGCCTATTGAAATTGGTAAACTAGAACGATTTATTAATGATGAAGTAGGGATTCCATATAATAAAGCAGATGAAATAACTGGGAATGTCGCAGTTATTGGTGGTGGACCTGCAAGTATATCATGTGCTAAAGTATTAGCCCAAAATGGCGTTAATGTTACATTATTTGATAATAATAAATATTTAGGCGGAGTAATGGTTACGGGGATTCCTAACTTTAGATTAAATAAAGACATTGTCGCAAACTATTATAATGAACTTAAAGAATTAGGTGTATTAATAAATTTAAATACTGAAATTACTTATGATGATATTATACATATGAAAGATGAATATGATTTTATTTTCTTAGGTACTGGTCTTACAAAAGTAAAAAAACTTCAAGCTTTAAAAGAAGATTTAGAAGGTATTTATGATGCCTTAGATTTATTAAAAATATCAAATCTGGCATCAAAATATAATATAGGTGATCTCCCTAAACTTAGTGGAAAAACTATTGTTATAGGTGCAGGAAACGTTGCGATGGATGCTTCACGTATGGCACTACGCTTAGGTAGTAGTGAGGTAAGTATAGTTTATCGCCGTTCAATAGATGAAGCCCCAGCAAGTAAAGCCGAAATTGATGAAGCCTTGCATGATGGAGTGATATTTAAATTCCTAACTAACCCTGTTAAAGTAATAGGCGATATAAAAGTTCAAAAATTATTATGCGAAAAAATGATTTTAGAAGATGCTGATGAAACAGGTAGAAGAACACCAGTTGGAAGTAATGATTTCTTTGAAATTGAATGTGATAATATTATAAGCGCTATTGGTCAAAACCCAGATAATTTATATGCTAATAAAGATATAGAAACTAATGGTGGCTATTTGATTATAAACCCAGAAACTTATGAAACTTCAGATTCAAAAATTTATGCTGGTGGCGATATTGCCTTAGGACCTCAAACTGTTGTTAAGGCCATGGTTAGTGGTAGAGTTGCAGCCAAAGAGATAATAAATCGTTTAAAATAACAAAAAACAGCATTTTTATTATTAGGTATTGAAATAATCAAATTCCTATGCTATAATAAAAAAGCTGTTAAAATGGTCTGGTGGTGTAGTGGTTAACATGCTAGTCTGTCACACTGGAGATCGCGGGTTCAAGTCCCGTCCAGACCGCCATTTAGTGCATCCATAGATCAATTGGATAGATCGTTTGACTACGGATCAAAAGGTTAGGGGTTCGAGTCCTCTTGGATGCGCCATCTAAAATAATTAATGTTTCAGAAATGGAACATTTTTTTTATTTTTACTATTGACATACTAAATTAAATGTTATAAAATTGTAACATAAAGTTATAAATTTATAACACGGAGGTTATTATGATAACTAAAAAACATCTTTCACCAGCTAACATATTTTCAAGTTTTTTTACAATAGATGGCTGTGTAATACTATATTTTGGAATGATATTAATGAATTCAAATGAAAAACCAACATTTTTAATGTATTTGCCTTTATATTTAGGAGCATTTATGATGATCATAGCACCAATTGGTTACTTTATGAGTAAGAAAAATAAAGTTGGTGATGAACTTACATCAGAAATAATACAAAAAGGTGGATATCTTACATTCATTATTACGTTATTTTTATTATTCTTCGTTATGGCTATTAATGTATTTACTATATTATTTAATAAAGAAAAAATATTAGTAGATGGAATTTCATCAGTTCTTGATCCACTAACTATAATATCATTATTTTCTTTAGTAATTATTATTTCGACCTTTATATTTATGCTTTATTATATTGTAGCAAGTAAGAAAGGCACTAAATTAAGTTATGAAGAATAACATAAAAATACTTAGAGCAATGATGAATATAAAGCAAGAAGAACTTGCAAACTTAGTAGGAGTAAGAAGAGAAACTATTATCCATTTAGAAAATAATAGATATATGCCATCATTAAAACTAGCTTATGATATTGCGAAAGTATTTAATAAAGAAATTGAAGAAGTATTTAATTTTGAAGATGAGTAAATAATAAATAAGCACTTTTATTAAATTATAGAAGTGTTTTTTATTTTAAAAATAATATGAAAAATTGAAATAAACTTGTCAAAATACTTTATATAATGTTATAATTTAAGAAACATAATTACATTATAAATTTAAATAAAAAATAAAAAAAGGTCTTCACAAGACCTATGATTTCGGTAAAACCTTATTTGAACTCGTAGTGTAATTTAAGTTTAACCCAATATTATTGTAAATTAAAATAGGAGGATTGTCAATGAAAGAAAATAAAAAATATTTTTTAGGGTTGGATATTGGTACAAATTCTGTAGGTTGGTCCTTAGTTGAATGGGACGTAATCAATCAAAAATATAAGATTGCCAAAAAGAACGGAAAATCATTATGGGGTGTAAGAATGTTTGAAGAAGCAAAAGATGCTTCTGAAAGAAGAGGCTTTAGAACTTCACGAAAAAACATTGCTAGAAGAAAACATAGGATAGAATTATTAAGAGAATTAATGGCTGAAGAAATTAATAAAGTAGATCCAACCTTTTTCCAAAGGCTAGATGATTCCTTTTATTTTCAAGAAGATAAATTAAATAAAAATAAATATACGCTTTTTAATGATGGTGAAACCGATTATAATTATTTCAAAAAATTCCCAACTACATATCATTTAAGAAAATACCTTATTGAATCAAATCAAAAAGAAGATATTAGATATATTTATTTGGCAATAAGTCAAATGCTAAAAAAACGTGGTAATTTTTTAAATGATACTGATGAATTTAAAACAATGGATAAAGATGCTTTCAATCAATATATGATACTTTTCTGCGAATATATTAATGAATTGTTTCAAAATATATCTTTTGAAGATGAAAAAACAAGTTATTCATTTAATTATAAAAATGATGACTTTAATAAAATTAAAGATGCATTTGATATTAATTTTAAAAGAGATAGGTTAAAAAAATTAAATGAAATTTTAAATCCGGATAATGATAAAAATATTAAAGATTACATTTTGCCATTTTTAAATGGAAGTGATATTAAATTAAATAAAATTAATTTTTTAGGAATCGAAGATGTTATTACTTTAAATATATCAATGGAAGGACTTGATTTAGCAATAGATGATGCTAAAACGAAAGCGAAAGATCAAGATGCTTTTTTTGAAATACTAACTATTTGTAAACAAATATATGATTTTTTCTTTCTAGGTAAATTATTAAAAGATACTAATTATCTATCTGAGGCAATGGTTAAAAAGTATAATCAGCATGAAGAGGATTTAATAGTATTAAAAACATTTGTCAAAAGCTATAATCCTTCTAAGTATTATGAATGCTTTAGAAGGCTACGTCTTAAAGAAAAAGATGGAAAAAAAGAAAAAGTAACAATAATTAATAATTATGCTGAGTATGTTGGATTTAACCGCAGTGATAATTCTATATTAAGAACTTCTAAAGCCAAAAAAGAAGATTTTTATGCATACTTAAAAAAGAATATATTAAGTAATATAATTGAAACTGATGAGAGTAAAAAAATGAGGGATAATATTTTAAGCAAAATTGAAGCAGGTGATTTTTTAAATAAACTTGCAACTTCTGACAATAGTGTTTTCCCCTATCAATTAAATTTAACTGAGCTAAAAATTATATTAGAAAAACAATCACATTACTATGATTTTTTAAATAAAAAAGAAGACGATTTAACTATAAAAGATAAAATAATATCAATTTTAAAATTTAGGATTCCTTATTATGTAGGACCTTTAAATAAAAATTCAAATCATGCGTGGCTAACAAGAGGTAATGAAAAGATATATCCATGGAATTTTGAAAAGGTTGTAGATACCGACAAAACAGCAGTAGATTTTATCCAAAGAATGCAAAACAAATGTACATATTTAAGAGATTGTTATTGTATGCCTAAAAGTTCTATTTTATTTTCAAAATATAATGTTTTATCAGTTTTAAATAAAATAAATATAAATGGAAGGCCTATTACTGTAGAAGATAAGATTGATTTAATAGAAAAAATATTTGAAGTAAAAAGAAAAGTTACAAAAAAAGATATCATAGATTATTTTAAAGCAACAAAAGGATCAGATGTTATTGTTACTACATCTACGAATAAACCACTAGAAGAATTGAATTGTAATATGGGATCATATTGTGATTTTGTTGCTTTATTTGGTAAAGAATTAGTTGATAATAACTTAGAAATAATTGAAAAATTAATATTAGACATTTCTATATTTGAAGATAAAAATATCCTTTATAAAAGAATATTGAATGAGTCTTCATATGAAATTTTTAGAACTCAAGCTAAGAACATAAAAGGACTAAATTACAAAGGATATGCTAGTATAAGTTCAAAATTGATTAAAGATATTTATTCTTTTGATGATTTGGGAGTAACAAAGGGCAATATATTAGAAATAATGTTGAATACAAATTATAACTTACAAGAAATTTTAAATATTGATGAATTTGGTTTTAAAAAACAAATTTTAGAATACAACAAACAAAATGGAATTGAGTATACTAATGCTGAATCTTTTATTAATGAGGAATTATACTTGACACCAGTGATGAAGCGTCCACTTATTCAAGCATATAAAATTATAGAAGAAGTTGAAAAAATAATTGGAACTAATATTGATGAATATTATGTGGAATGTGCTAGGACAAATCAAGCAGAAAAGAAACGTAGTACTACCAGAAAAGATAATGCTAAAAGAATACTTCAAGCAGCAATTGATTTAGCAAAAGAACATAAAGATTTACTGCAAGAAATTGAAATTAAAAAATTGATTAAAGAATGTGATGAACTTGATACAAATGCATTTCAAAGTGATAAATATTATTTATACTTCATGCAATTAGGTAAATGTATGTATTCGTTAGAACCAATAAATTTTCATAATTTAAATAATGAAGCAGATTATGATATAGATCATATTATTCCTCAGGCATTATTTAAAGATGATTCTTTTGAGAATAAAGCATTAGTACTTCAAGAGTTAAATAAACGAAAATCTAATAGTTATCCTATTCCAAATGGAATTCAAGCGCCAAATGCATATAAATTTTATAGCATGCTTCGAAACAAAAATCTAATTGGTAATAGAAAATATGATTCTTTAATAAAAAAAGAATTAAGTGATGCAGATATCGATCGATTTGTTAATAGACAACTAGTAGTAACAAATCAAGCTGTTAAAGGATTAATAACAGTCTTAAAAGAATTTAAAGAAATAGAAGATAAAAATATTATTTATTCTAAAGCGGAAAATGTTTCAGATTTTAGACAAATGTTTGATATAGTTAAAAGTAGAACAGCCAATAATTTTCATCATGCTCATGACGCATATTTAAATGTTATTGTTGGACGAGCAGTTAATAATTATTTTAAATTTAAAATTGGTAATGATAAAAAAGATATTAAATTTTTTAACGCTAAAGGTTTAACAACTAATGCAATGAGAATATTTGCAAAAGAACGTAATAATGAATTAATAATAAATAATTATGAAAATTATTGGAATGAGGATATTTTAAAGCAAATAGAAAAAGATATTTTTACACGCTTTGATATAATGACTACCACTAGAACGTATAGTGCAAATGAATTATATAGTAAAGTATCTATTATCGGAGCAAATAAAAACACAAAAGAAATTAATAACTTATTCTCAATTAAACCATCAAATCCAATATTATCTCAAGTAGATAAATATGGAGGATTGAATAACAATAGTTTTAGTCATTATTGTTTAATAGAAGTTGTAGATAAAAAGGGAATAAAGCATTATATTATAGAACCTATTCCAAGAAAGTATGCAAATAATAAACTTGCTTATTTAAAAGAGAATTACAATAAATTTAATATAATTATAGATACTTTAAATATAAATACAATCATCGAACAGGAACACTTAAAATATTGTCCAACAGGGGTAACAAATGACTCCTATGTTATTAAGAATTTAAATGAAAGACATTTTAATAAAGAAGCGATTGTTATTATAAAAAAGATAGACAAATATATACAAAATATTAGAGATAAGAAAACAATGAATACTGATTTAAATAATAATATTATTATTGCTCAAGCAAGGAACCATGATAATAAGCAAATAACAATATCTAATTTAGAAATTGATTTTATGCTGGAATTGCTTTTAGAAGTGTATAACAGAAAGGAATACTTATTTGATATATTAAAAAACATTAGTAAGGAAATTAATCGTGATTTGTTTACCACATTGAGTATATATGAAAAAATTAAAGTCATTTCTGAATTATTAACATTATTGAAATGTAATGAAAGAGGTTCTGCTGATTTAACTTTACTCAATATGGCTAAAAGTTCAGGGATATTGAAAATTAATAAAAAGTTAAAACCAGGTATGAAAATTGTATATGAATCAATAACGGGATATTATAAAAAAGTAGTGTGGGAGTATCCAAATGAGTTTTAGAACCATTGTCATTAAGAATAGATGTAAACTAGAGTATTCTTTAAATTATTTAGTATGTAGAAAAGTTGAAGAAGAACAAAGAATCTTGATTAATGAAATAGGTATGTTAATTATAGCAAATACAGGTGTTGCATTAACTGCAGCACTTGTAAGTGCTTTAATTGAAAATAAAGTTAAAATTATATTTTGCGATACAAAATCTAATCCATGTGGTGAGGTAATTGGGTATTATGATAATTATTCATCCTATAAAAAGATAAAAGAGCAAATGTCATTTTCTCAAAATATAAAAGATTCTTTATGGAAAAGAATAATAGAAAAGAAAATTGATAATCAACGTAAAAATTTATTATATATTGATTTAGAAGAACATGAAATGTTAAATGATTATATGAATAATGTGACTTTAGGAGATAAGTCTAATAGAGAAGGTCATGCCGCAAAAGTATATTTTAATGTGATATTTGGCAAAAACTTTACTAGAGATTTAGATATTGAAACAAATAAATTTTTGAATTATGGATATTCGATTATTTTATCTGCAATAAATAGAGAAATAAAGATATGTGGATATTTAACTGAACTAGGTATACACCATATTGGTGAAACAAACCCATTTAATTTAGGTTGTGACTTTATGGAACCATTAAGACCACTCATTGATTCTTTTGTTATGCTTGATAAAGTAAATAATGAAAATTTTAAAGATGAATTTATTAGAATATTAGATTTAGAAGTAATTTATAATGATAATAAAATGCATTTGGAGAATGCTATAAAATTATATGTACAACAATTATTCAAATATTTATTATCAGAAAATACTGATACAGAGCTGAAATTCATTGAATATGAGTTATAGATATATGAGACTAATATTATTTTTTGATTTACCAACAACTTCAAACCAAGACTTGAGAAATTATCGTCGTTTTATAAAAAACATTAAATCTCAAGGTTTTTATATGATTCAAGAATCAGTATATGTGAAACTTTGTATGGATGCTAGAGTGGCTGAATCTCAAACTTATATTGTAAAAAGTGTAATTCCACCAGAAGGAAATATAATAATTTTATCAGTTACTGAAAAGCAATTTGCAGCAATGAATATATTACTTGGTGAAAGTAAAACGGATGTTCTTAATAACAGTGAGAGGTACATTGAATTATGATAATGATTAAAATAATTGGAATAGAAGAGCCAATTATGCACAGGCAAGGCGAAATTTATCAAATTGAAATTAATAATCAAATATTTTTCAGAAAGCTTTATTATGATGCAATTGAAGAGAATCCTGATATTTTTATTTATAGTGAAGATTATAAAATAAAAGAATATACAAAGAATAACATTTTTATATTTAATCTTATGCAAATAAATCCAAATGAAAGAAAATTGTTAACCGCTATATACAAGAAATTAGCACTAAGTTTAAATGATCAAATGAAAAATGATATCAATGATTTGAATGTTAAATTAATTTCGATTATCGATGAATTATCATTTAATTTAGATTTAACAACAACATTCAATACGAGCATAGACATTACAAAATTATTATCTATGTGTGACTTTATGTTTGAAGTAGAAGGTACAAACTTGATTTCATTATTTATTACATATTTAAAAGCTTGTTTAGAATTGAAAAACATTAAATTTATAATATCATTTGATATTTTAAAACATTTTTCAAATGATGAAATTATATTATTAAAAAAAGAACTAGATATTTTAAATATTTGCCTAATAGATTTAAAAAATAATAGTATTATAGAGCAAAATTTATTTAATAAGATAGTAATAGATAGTGATTTATGTCAATATTAATGATATTATAGTAGTATAGAGTCTTAGATTACCGGTTTTGGAAAGATACTCAAGCACTTGAATCTCATAATTTGAGGTTTGAGTGTAGTGTAATTTAAGGTATAACTCTAACAACATTTTAATTCATCAAGTGAATCAACAGGTTTGAGTGTAGTGTAATTTAAGGTATAACTCTAACTTCATATCGCGCGCAGCATTGTGTAAGATGTTTGAGTGTAGTGTAATTTAAGGTATAACTCTAACAATAAAAATGAAATTGCGTTAGATGAATATGTTTGAGTGTAGTGTAATTTAAGGTATAACTCTAACCTTCTTTAAGGACTTCCTCAAGTGTATTTAGTTTGAGTGTAGTGTAATTTAAGGTATAACTCTAACAATAAGATGAATTATTATTTAATTCTCTAGTTTGAGTGTAGTGTAATTTAAGGTATAACTCTAACTTACTTCATTGTAACTATGCTGTTGTTAAGGTTTGAGTGTAGTGTAATTTAAGGTATAACTCTAACTTAAAATAATTTCAAAATCTAAAGTTGATTGTTTGAGTGTAGTGTAATTTAAGGTATAACTCTAACCGTCTTCATGTCCGTTTTGGTATCCATCATGTTTGAGTGTAGTGTAATTTAAGGTATAACTCTAACGGAATCATTTCACCGATTTTCTCACTATGAGTTTGAGTGTAGTGTAATTTAAGGTATAACTCTAACAGTAGTGATAGGTCAACCACCAACTAATGTGTTTGAGTGTAGTGTAATTTAAGGTATAACTCTAACTATTGACAGTATTATTATTTTTAACTACAGGTTTGAGTGTAGTGTAATTTAAGGTATAACTCTAACTAATGCTGTTATTTTATATGACGGAATACCTGTTTGAGTGTAGTGTAATTTAAGGTATAACTCTAACAGCTATAAGATTGGTCTGCAATCTTCTTCTGTTTGAGTGTAGTGTAATTTAAGGTATAACTCTAACTCATGCTACTAAAGATTGGAAGACATATTAGTTTGAGTGTAGTGTAATTTAAGGTATAACTCTAACTTAAAATTCTAACATCATTATTAAACTCAAGTTTGAGTGTAGTGTAATTTAAGGTATAACTCTAACTACGGCAATATCCTTCATCGCGCCACTGTAGTTTGAGTGTAGTGTAATTTAAGGTATAACTCTAACTTACTGAAAACTATTCATTAGATATATTTGTTTGAGTGTAGTGTAATTTAAGGTATAACTCTAACGATTATTATTTGGCAATAGACCCCACTTATGTTTGAGTGTAGTGTAATTTAAGGTATAACTCTAACTTAGGTGAAGAAGACGGAGCATACGACGGAGTTTGAGTGTAGTGTAATTTAAGGTATAACTCTAACAAATGTTTGCTTTAGATACAACACAATCTTGTTTGAGTGTAGTGTAATTTAAGGTATAACTCTAACTAACCTTGCAATTTTCTATTTCATATATTTGTTTGAGTGTAGTGTAATTTAAGGTATAACTCTAACTTTTAAACTTGACACAGCGTAACCAGCCTGGTTTGAGTGTAGTGTAATTTAAGGTATAACTCTAACTTTTAAACTTGACACAGCGTAACCAGCCTGGTTTGAGTGTAGTGTAATTTAAGGTATAACTCTAACCTGTTTCACTCATTAATTTATAACCTTTGTGTTTGAGTGTAGTGTAATTTAAGGTATAACTCTAACCAAGTCCACTAAGTAAACCCGTAAAAGCGTCGTTTGAGTGTAGTGTAATTTAAGGTATAACTCTAACTTATAATAGAATTGATTCCCTTTCACATATAGTTTGAGTGTAGTGTAATTTAAGGTATAACTCTAACTGGAGCAGTTGCGCAGAACTCACTTGCTAGTTTGAGTGTAGTGTAATTTAAGGTATAACTCTAACTTAGGTGAAGAAGACGGAGCATTTGACGGAGTTTGAGTGTAGTGTAATTTAAGGTATAACTCTAACCAAGCCTTATATACACAAGTTTATGTTGTCGTTTGAGTGTAGTGTAATTTAAGGTATAACTCTAACTACCTTTTAAAGATAGATAACACCAACCTAGTTTGAGTGTAGTGTAATTTAAGGTATAACTCTAACATACTCATAACACCTTGTTGTACTATGTATCGTTTGAGTGTAGTGTAATTTAAGGTATAACTCTAACTAATTGTTCCATGATTGATGTTGGTAAATGTTTGAGTGTAGTGTAATTTAAGGTATAACTCTAACCGCTTGTTTTTCCACTCTTAAAACCATCGGGTTTGAGTGTAGTGTAATTTAAGGTATAACTCTAACATTGCTTCTATTAAGAGGTAAAAAGAAATGTTTGAGTGTAGTGTAATTTAAGGTATAACTCTAACAACTGCCTATTAGTCTAATTAACTCTAGTAGTTTGAGTGTAGTGTAATTTAAGGTATAACTCTAACTGTTTTTTTGCTTCCCATTGTTCCGCACAGGTTTGAGTGTAGTGTAATTTAAGGTATAACTCTAACAATTCCCTTGATTAATTCCATATTAAATATGTTTGAGTGTAGTGTAATTTAAGGTATAACTCTAACAGGTTGGAAATTAACGTATAAAAAGCCACCGTTTGAGTGTAGTGTAATTTAAGGTATAACTCTAACAATATTTCTCTTTATTTGTGCCTTCTTCTAGTTTGAGTGTAGTGTAATTTAAGGTATAACTCTAACTATTTGAATATCTGATTAATTCGTCTTGATGTTTGAGTGTAGTGTAATTTAAGGTATAACTCTAACGCAACAACAAGGAATATTAGATGCCGCCCAGTTTGAGTGTAGTGTAATTTAAGGTATAACTCTAACTTCGTTTTTAAGGATTATAAACATTAAAGCGTTTGAGTGTAGTGTAATTTAAGGTATAACTCTAACTGAAAAACGAGTCACTAAAAAAGACGATTTGTTTGAGTGTAGTGTAATTTAAGGTATAACTCTAACCGAAGCCGACATAGACTAAAGGAAATGAAGTTTGAGTGTAGTGTATTTAAGGTATAATTCTAACGTGAAGTGGGCGCCTTGGTGGTTGTTAGTGTTTAAGTGTAGTCTAATTAAATAAATTAGGAATTTCAAGTGGTATAAAATGGATAACATATTTGGAAATAATTTAAATTATATATTGAAAAGTGAATATGATTTAAATGACGAAACTATTATTATTAATGTTAATCATTATGGAGAGAAGAAAAGAATTAGAATTTACTATGACCATGATTTTGCGATGTTAGATATTAATAAAAATAGTGATATTATTACAATTGAATTATATGATTTAATTGGACCAAGGCAGTCAAAATATAATAATAACTTAAAAGTAAGCCAAAAAAATACGAGATATTTGGAAATTGATAAAAGTACCATATATGATATTTTAAAAGGTGATTCTCTAGAAATGCAATAATATTAAAAAAATAGTTAAATGAAAAACATTCAAATTCTTTCACCATAACTTATTATAGTCGTATTGGAAATATAAAATTCTTATATTTCTTTTTTTATCTCTTGACTATGACATTGCGTCATAGTATATAATGATTTTGGAGGTGCTAATATGGAATACAATATTAATGAAGTATCTAAATTATGCGGAATGAGTATTAGAACTCTTCATTATTATGATCAAATCGGTTTATTAAAAGTTAAGAAAAATGACAATGGTTACCGCAAGTATAATGATAATGATTTAGAAACATTACAACAAATAATGTTTTATAAGGAATTAGATTTTTCATTAAAAGAAATTAAAGATATAATTAATAATAAAAATTTTAATAGATTAAAAGCCTTAGAAGAACAATTTAGCATTTTAATAAAAAAAGCAAAGAAGTATGAAGAATTAGCTATTTTGGCAATTAATACTGCAGAAAAGATAAAAAGAGGTGAAAAAATGGATAATAAAGAATTATTTAAAGAATTTAATTATGAAGAAATGGTAGAAACTCAAAAAGGTTATGAAGATGAAGTTACAAATAGATGGGGTGCATCTGATGCATATAAGATATCTAAGAAAAGAACTAAATCATATTCTAAAGAGGACTGGGAAAAGATACATTTAGAACAACAAGAAAATATGAAGCTTATTTTAAATTGTTTCAATAATAATTTAGATATAAAATCAAATGAAGTAAAAAATGCAGTTGAGGCAAACCGATTATTTATTGATAAAAATTTTTATCCTTGCTCTAAAGAATTCTTTTTAAATCTAGGAGAAATGTATATAGGTGATGAGCGTTTTAAAAAGACATATGATGATTTAGCTAATGGATTAGCTAAGTATTATAGTGATGCTATAAAATATCATTGTAAATAGTAAAGAAGAGTCAAAGGACTCTTTTTTGTTATATAATTTATCAAACTAAAGTATATTAATTATAAAATTATATGGTATAATTATTAACTAAAAGAGGTGGTATATATGAAAAAAAGAATTGTTATTAAAATTGGTTCTTCATCAATTGTTTCAAAAAATAAAATCCAATTTGATAATTTAATTGAACTTGCTAAAAGTATTAAAGAATTAAAAACCGAATATGACCTTGTAGTTGTTACATCAGGCGCAATAGCGTTAGGGGGAATGAAGCTTAACTCAAAACCCAAAACAATTAAAGAAAAACAAGCCTATGCGGCAATTGGTCAAGTGAAATTAATTCAATTGTATGAACAAGTTTTTTCTATGTATGACCTTAACGTTGCTCAAATTTTATTAAATCATGATGACTTTGATGATAGAAATAGAATGCTAAATTTAGAAAACACTCTAAATTCTTTATTCGAACAAGATATCATTCCAATAATAAATGAAAATGATGCTTTAGCAGTTGAAGAAATTAAAGTTGGAGATAATGATACATTAGGAGCATTAACCTCAATTTTAGTTCAGGCTAAAATATTAATTTTATGTTCAGATATAGATGGGCTATACGATAAGAATCCAAGTGTTTATAGTGACGCTATAATGATCAAAACAATCGAAAATGTTAATGAATTAAATGTTTCAACAGAAGGCGTATCAGCATCTGATGTTGGAACAGGTGGAATGGCTACAAAAATAAAAGCTGCAAAAATTACTAATTCATGTAATTGCGATATGATTATTATGAATTCTAAAAATATGGGTAATATATCTGATGCAATAAATAATAAAATCGGCTCAAGATTTTTAGGTCATGATTTAATCAATCGTTATCAAGCTTGGATGAAATATTTTGCTACATCAAAAGGCTTAATTAATGTAGACCTTGGCGCAATGAATGCCTTAAAAAATAGAAAAAGCCTGTTACCAAGCGGAATAATAAGTGTAGATAGTATCTTTGCTTCAAACAACGTTATTGATATCGCATATAATAATCAAGTATTTGCTAAGGGCAAAATTAAATATTCATCAAATGAAGTTAAACTTGCAATAGGTAAAAGCACTAAAGAATGTAGTGATATTTTAAATGGCCCTAAAGAAATAATTCATGCGAATGAAATAGTATTATTAGAGGTGTAAGATGGTTAAAGAAAAAATAGATTTAGCATTTGATGCTTCTTTTGAATTAATGACTTTAAAATCTAAAGTTAAAAATGAAATGTTATGGAGCATAAAAGAAGCAATTAATAAAAATAAGGAATTAATATTAATTGAAAATAAAAAAGATTTAGATGAAGCCAAAGATAAAATAAGTGATGTAATGTTTAAACGCTTAGAATTAACTGATAAGAAAATAGAGGATATTATATCTTCAATCGATAAGGTTATTGCTTTAAAAGATCCTATTAATGAAATAATGTCTAAGAACACAATGCCAAATGGGCTTTTAATTAAGAAAGTAAGAGTACCTTTTGGACTTATTGCCTCAATTTATGAATCACGACCTAATGTAACGATAGATATCGCTGTCTTAGCTTTAAAAACTGGAAATGCGATTATACTAAAAGGTGGTAAGGAAGTTAAACACACTAATACATTATTAGTTAATTTAATGCAAGAAGCAATAAGCAAATATGTTAATAAAAATGGAATTCAATTAGTTTACAATCGTGAAGATACCGAGGAAATTCTAACAAACAAAAAGATATCGTTGCTTATTCCAAGGGGGAGTAAATCATTGATTGACTTTGTGGTTAGTAATGCTAAAGTTCCTGTTATTGAAACTGGTGCTGGAGTATGTCATATTTATGTTGATAGCAATAGTGATGATAATATGAGTCTTAATATCATTTATAATGCTAAAACTTCAAATCCTGCTGTATGTAATGCCGTTGAAACGGTTTTAATCCATGAAGATAAAAAATATTTAATTAATGATTTAATAAAGAGATTAAGCAATGTAAAATTTTATGGAAATCTTGATGTTAAAAAAGAATTTGATGTTGAGTTAATAAATGAAGAAGATTATAATACAGAATACGATGATTTAAAGTTATCAATTAAAATTGTTAAAAATATTGATGAAGCAATTAAACATATAAGAAATCATTCTACAAATCATTCGGATTCAATTATTTCAAATATTAAGACAAATCAAGAAAAATTTTTAAATTCAATTGATTCAGCCTGTTTATATGTCAATGCATCAACAAGATTTACAGATGGTGGATGTTTTGGGCTTGGCGCGGAGGTTGGAATTTCAACAGGAAAACTACACGCTAGAGGACCAATGGGATTAAAAGAATTGACGACTTATAAATATAAAATATATGGAAATGGTCAAATAAGATAAAAAGAGAGAAATCTCTTTTTTTTCATGTTTTTTTTGCATTTTATTATTGACTTTAGTTTAGTTTTCTTATATAATTCTACTTGCATGTGAAAATATGCATAAGTCGGGAAGTAGCTTAGCTTGGTAGAGCGCTTGGTTTGGGACCAAGAGGTCGCAGGTTCAAATCCTGTTTTCCCGACCATCTAAAAAACAATACTTATGGGAATAAGTTTGATATAGATGAAATTATAGTTGACATTTACCCAAAATGCTGATATAATTTCAAGTGCATTTATTTGCGAGTGTAGTTTAATGGTAGAACCTTAGCCTTCCAAGCTAATGACGTGAGTTCGATTCTCATCACTCGCTCCATACTAATTATGATAATGTCCAATAGGGCATTTTTTTTATAGATTTGTTGTAATAAATAAAAAAGGAGGTTTTCTTATGGATATGAGTAAATTTAGTTTAACTAAACATGATCCTATTATTATAGATTTAATTAAAATTTGTGACCATAAAATATTAGCTACATGGGCAATTGATTGCTTAAATAGAGTCATCCCTTATTATATGGAGAACTATCCTACAGAGTTAACACCATTTAACGCTATTAATATTTTAAAGAAATGGCAAAATGATGAAATAAGTATGTGGGAAGCAAGAAAGTATTGCTGGTCTATTTTAAAACTAGCCAAAATATTAGAACAAGATGATAAAATTGCTTGTCTTATATTAAGAGCTACAAGCCATACCTTGGCAACATGTCATGTTAAAACCCATGCTGAAGGCTGTGCTATGTATATAATCGCAGTTATAAAAGAAATAAATAAAAATAAAAATAATGTTATTAATTTAATGGAAGAAGAGAGAACTTGGCAAATAAATAAATTAAATGAGTTAATGAAAGAATAAAAACTATCATGTGATAGTTTATTTTTTTAATTTATGAGCTGTAATAATTGTATAACTATATCTATTTATTGTAATAATTATATTTTCATATGTTATATACCAATTTTTGCCTTTTAATATAATACTATCTGATTTAAAAATTATTTCTTTTGACCATAAAACTACATCATTAATATCTAAATTTAGATTTCTTTTAATTCTTATCACGCCAAGCTCTGTAGTATGAATTTTATCTAAATTGCTTAATAAATCATTGTTCATCAATTAGAACCTCTTTTTTCTTTTTTATATATTTCTTTCTAAACCCAAATATTGCTCCAATAACTAATAAAATTCCAACAATCCAGATTACCAAAGACATTACTATATTTTTTTCATAACAAATTATTCCTAACCAAAAAATTAGTCCAAATATAACTGCAAAGAAAGTGAAAATCATGAATAGTAGTGGATAGCGAACCCATTTACTTATATTTTTATTATTTATTAAATTTATCGTGCCTTCAATAAGTAAAGTGAATATTATTTCAAATATTAATTCCCCTAATAATTCCATAGTTTACCTCCAATAAATTATATGTCTAGAATAACATAATTTATTGGAAAAATTAATGAATATTTTATGAAAATAAAATATTAAAGAAATAATTTATATCTGTTCTTGTTTTGACAAATAATAAATGCTAAAATAAATATAAGAAGAGAGGTACTCCTATGGATTTAAAAGAATGCGCTAAAGTTTTAAAAAAATATGATGATAATGAAAGAAAAATAAATTCTTTAAGAGATAAAATTTCTACAATGGAAGATCAAATTTATGACTCAAAAGATATTGATGATAATATTTCAAAAATAAAAAATCAATGTCAAGATGAAATTTCAAAAGTAGAAGAAGATTATTTAGATGTATATAAATACTTAAATTCAGTACATAACCCTAATAATGCCACAAAAGGTTTTGTGCCTAAAAATACACATAAAAACTATGATGAATATTTTATTAATACCTTTGAAAATTTAAATAAATATGCGAAGATACAATTATGGACTTTATTTGTTTCTATTATAGCTATTGTTGCATTATGGATAGTCCTTGCGATAACTGCTCAAATAGAATGGATCAAATATGTGGTAATTCCATTTGGAATAGCTATTCCAGTCTTATTATTTTTTATTTTAAGAACTTCAATTTATAAGCCTCTTCAAAGATATGCTTATGACCAAGGAGAAGCATTAAAAGACAAACATAATATATTTGTTAAAATGAAAAAAGATGAAATTGTTGAAAAAATTGAACGTTTGCAATTTTCAAAAACACAAGAAATTGATCGTCGAAAAGCTTTATTTGAAGAAGAAGAAAAAGGAATAGAAGAAGAAATAAAAAAATTAAGACAAAATAATTTCAAAAAAGATATTCCTGAGCAAATATTTAATATGTACAAAGAAGTTGAAAATAAAGAATTATTTGTTTATTTCTTAGAATTCTCAGAAACAGAAAGTATATTAACGATATATCAAAACGTTAGAGTTCAAGAAATGTTAAAAAAACTTAATGATAATATTGAAAAAGAAAATATTAGACTACAAAGTATAATTAAAATATTAGAAAAAACTTCTTAAAACATGCTTAGGCATGTTTTTATTTTTTAGGTTTTTAAAAGTTTATATATAAAAAGAAGAACAATTCGGGAGATGAATTGTTCTTCAGGGGAGAGATTATTCGAAAAGTTTAATTGTAAACTTTTACACCCTTATTGTATCTTAAATTAATACATTTGTCAATTTATTAACATAGAATAATAGAAAGTATATAAAACTTTTGAAAAATTATAAAATATGATATAATTAAGTATTCTTTTTTAGAATGGAGTTGAAGATATGTCATTAGAAATGGCGCAATTGTTATTTAAAGATGTAACAATTACAAAAAATGATTTAGAAAATAAATATAAACCACGTGAAAATGGGAAAATAGTAACTAGATTTGCCCCAAGTCCTACGGGTTTTTTACATATTGGTGGAGTATATACATCATTGATATGCCGCAAAATGGCGACGCAAAATAATGGTGTTTTTATGTTAAGAATTGAAGATACTGATAAAAAAAGAGAAGTAATAGGGTCAAAAGAAATAATCATTAATGTATTTAAAGAATTTGGAGTAAAAATTGATGAAGGTCCAATTTCAACTGATGCTGAAATAGGTGAATATGGTCCTTATATTCAAAGTAATAGAAAGGATATCTATCAAGCTTTAGCTAAAGAATTAGTAATAAAAGATTTAGCATACCCATGTTTTTTAACAGAAGAAGAATTAAGCCAAATTCATGAAGAACAAGTTAAAAATAAATTAACGCCTGGATTATATAAGGAATATGCGAAATATCGCGATATAACGTATTTAGAAGCAAAAGAATTAATTAATCAAAATAAAGAATATGTTCTAAGATTTAAAGTCCCTTCTAATAGTGAATCAAGAATAATGATAAATGATTTAATAAGAGGCGAGATTGAAATGGAAAATAATCTAAATGATTTTGTATTATTAAAATCAGATGGAATTCCAACATATCATTTCGCTCATGCTTGTGATGATCATTTAATGCGTACTACACATGTTATTCGTGGTGAAGAATGGATTTCATCTTTGCCGATTCATTTACAATTATTTAATGCATTAGAATTTGAATTGCCTAAATATGCTCATGTTGCCCCAGTTATGAAACAGGATTTAGATTCTAGAAGAAAACTTTCGAAAAGAAAAGATCCTGAATCTAGCGCAGAATTTTATTTAGAAAAAGGGTATCCAATTAAAGCAATTTATGTTTATTTATATACCTTAATAAATTCAAATTTTGAAGAATGGTATTTAGAAAATAAAAATTTAAATATTGAAGATTTTGAAATGAAATTTTCTAATATGTCTAATAGTGGACCACTATATGACTTAGAAAAATTAAACAGTATTTCAAGTGAAGTTATATTTGATACAGAAATAGATTTAAATGTTTTAAATTTATTAAATTGGGCAAAGAAAAATGATATTAAGCAGTATGAAAGATATAATTCAGATTTAAATTTTGTAAAAAGATTATTCCAAACTCAAGGCCCATTAAGTAGTGAAAAAAGAAAAGATTTATATAATTATTCAATGTTTATGAATACTTTTAGTTTTTTTTATGATGATATATTTATAAATGAAGATAAGGCATATATGGAAGAATTTAATACATATTGTAAAGCCGAAGATAAAGATTTAATTATTAATTCATTTATCGAATTTTTTATAGAAAAACAAAACGGTAGTGAAAAAACTTTGAAAGATCTTAGTAAAGATTTAAATTACACTGATAAGAAAAAATATCAAAAAAATCCTGAAATGTACCGAGGAGTCATTATGGAATTTTATCATATTTTAAGAATGGCTTTATCTCATAAATCAAGTGGCATATCGATGGATGATATTATTGATGTCTTAGGATACGATAAAGTAATTCAAAGATTAAAAGCTTTACTTTAGGTGATTTTATGAATAAAAAAGAATTTGTTCAAAATTTAAGAGTAAATAAAAAAATTAAAGGTAAAAGACCAGCATATGTATCAATGTATAAAAATAATGGTGGTCTTTGTAATTCAAATGTTGGTCATTTTTTGATTTCAATAGTAGAGGATAAAATTTCTTTCCAAGCTTTTTCTAAATGGTTTAATGTAATGAAACCACAGCATGATTTATTAATCAATATTTCTGATTTGGGTCATTTTACATATAAAGCAGAAGGTGGAGTTTTAAAGATAATAACATTCTATACTAAAAGAGGAAAATATTTGCCTATTTGTTATTATACTGGAACAAAAGATGGACATGAAACCGAAGTTAATTTAGATTATCTAATGACTTATTTAAAAGAACTTGGTGTAAGAGAAAGAAATTTAATACCAGTATACGAGGAAGATGAAGATGACGAAGGACAAGACAGTCAAAATTGATGAAAAAAAATTAATAGCTAAATATGAAAATGGCTATAAAAAGAAAAGTGTTCCTTTTGAAAAGAAAAAAGAAATGTATTTAAAACAAACTGATCGCAATTATAAAGATGGCGATAGAAATTAAGGTGAAAATATGAATATTGGTGAAATTAATAAACTTAAAGTTGTAAGAAAAAGCGATCTAGGATTCATGTTAACTGATGGAAAAGATGATGTTTTAATGCATTTTCGTGAATCAATAAAAGAATATAATGACAATGATGAAGTCGAAGCATTTATATTTTATGATAAAGCTGGAAGAACTTGTGCTACAACAAAAACTCCTGTTATGACTTTATCAAAACCAGGATTTGCTCGTGTTGTAAATATTATTAATACAATGGGGATATTTTTAGAGAATAATTGTTCAAAAGACGTTTTAATATCAAAAGATTACCTACCTTATGAATTAGATAAATGGCCCAAAATAAATGATATTATTTTAGCTAAATTGAAATTAAAAGGTGAAAGCTTAGTTGCTAAGCCAATGAACCGTGATGAATTAAAAGAAATGAAAAACACAATCGAATATGCTGAAGGCGAACTAGTAAATGGATTCGTAAGTAAGATTAGTGAATCTGGTGTAGGTATTATTTCCAAAGATATGACTTATATTTTTGTTCCTAAAATTATGTTAAGAAATGATTATCATATTGGTGAAGAAGTAAGTGTCAAAATTACTAAGAAGAATGGTAATTTTGAATATTACGGTTCTTTAAATGAAAATAAAGAAGTCTTAGTTGATAAAGATAAAGAAACAATCATTAATTACCTTAAAAATCATAACGGTAAAATGAGTATAACAGCTAAAAGTAGTTCAGAAGAAATAGAAGCCCGTTTTAAAATGAGTCGTAAGGCATTTAAACGTGCATTAGGCGCTTTGTATAAAGAAAAAGTTGTTTCAATTGATGAAGATATAACAACATTAAATTAAAAAGAATATCATAACTATTTTATATTTTATAGTTATGATATTCTTTTTTTCTTTTCTTTTTTTAAAGGAACTGGATCATAGCCACCTTTACAAAACGGATTACATCTTATTAATCTCCATAAAGTTAAAAATGTTGCTTTGAAAAAATTATGTGTTTCATAAGATTCTTTAGCATATTGGCTACAAGTTGGAATAAACCTACATCTAGGAGGGGAATTTGGAGAGATTCCTTTTTGATAGATATCTATTAGTTTTAAGATTAATTTTTTCATATTTCCTCCTTTTAAAAATATTTTATCATAAAAAATAAAAAAAGTATTGCATTTTAATTATAATGGTATATACTATTAATTAGTAATATATATCAATAAGGAGGAAACATGAATACAAGAAATACAATGCAAAAAGAAATTGTATATAATGAATTTCTTAAATTTAAAAATCACCCATCTATTGATATGATTTATGATGAAATTCATAAGAATTACCCTACAATCAGTAAAGCTACGGTTTATAGAGTAATAAATCAATTTGCAAAAGATGGAAAGATACAGCAGGTTAAAATTTTAGATCATGCTGATCGATATGATTTTAATCTAAGTTCACATATGCACATAAGATGTAAAAATTGTGGATGTGTTGATGATATTTTTGCTGATAATGATTTGGATGTTTCTAAATTAAGTAAAAAAACAGATTATAAAATTACAAATATTGAAATAAACTTAGAAGGTATTTGTAAGAATTGTCAAAAGAAAGAAGAGGAAAAATAATATGAAATACAAATGTTTAGTATGTGGTCAAATAATTGAAGGTCCAGAAGTAGATGCAGTATGCCCTATTTGTAAGGCAAAAGGTGAAAAGCTTGTTCCATATAAAGAAGAAGCAATGACATGGGCAGATGAACATGTTATTGGAGTAGCAAAGGGCGTAGATGAAAGAGTATTAGAAGGATTACGCAATCATTTTAATGGTGAATGTAGTGAAGTTGGAATGTATTTAGCTATGTCTCGTCAAGCTTTTAGAGAAGGTTACCCTGAGATTGGTTTATTATTAGAACAAATTGCTAAAGAAGAAGCAGACCATGCCGCAAAATTTCAAGAAATGCTTGGTGATTTAATCACAAATAGCACAAAAACTAATATTGAAAAAATGCTAGCTGGTGAAAATGGAGCATGCAAAAGCAAAAAAGAAATCGCAACATTAGCTAAACAATTAAACTATGATGCAATTCATGACTCTGTTCATGAAATGGCCAGAGATGAGGCACGTCATGGTAAGGCGTTAGAAGCAATGTTAAAGAGATATTTTAAATAACATGTGATTAAGGCATCTAGGATACAAACTAGAGCCTTTTTATATATTCATATGTTATTTCGTGTAAAAAAATGCCATATTAAGTATTTTCTAAAAAAGTTTTGTAAAAAAATGACAAAATAAGTAAAATTAAATAAAAGAATATGGTCTGAAAATGGTTTCAAGTTGCTTCTTCGTAAAAATATGCTATAATATATACATACAAAAGTAATGTTTTGTATAATTAAATATTTCGGTAAAACTACTGAAAAGTAGTGACACAAAGCTATAGGGACTAAACGAGAGTATGTCAGCCAGTTGCGTTATAATAATTTTTATTATTATTGTTTAAGCATACATTAAGGTTTCACTTACAAAAGATTAGTTCAAAACTATTTATCTTGTGAGTGGAATTTTTTATTTAATAAAATTTAATATTAGTAAAACTATTGAAAAGTAGTGACACAAAGCTATAGGGACTAAACGAAAGTATGTCAGCCAGTTGCACAATAAAATAATATTTTTATTATTATTTTTAATCAAACTTAGGAGGTGATGATATGGCCAAAAGAGTTATTAGTGTTACACTTAATCTTTTTGCCCTATGTTGCCTTTTATTTATTTTAATAGGATGTAATCAAAAAGATATTGCATATGTAGAAGGTGAAAATTTTCATGAAGGTGATGAACTTCCAAATTTAATTTTAAATTATCAAGATGGTGAAGCGATATGGGCTAGTAAAGGATTATTAAAATCTGGGAAGAATTCATATGAATTTTATATTGACGGTGAAGCTGATAGATATGAAATTGAAATAAACGCTACAGCACATGATTCCAAAACAGACTTTATTATTGTCAAAGAACCAAATTGTGTTGAAGATGGAATCAAAGGAAAACATTGTTATATTTGTGATAAAAATTATGATTTTCAATCAATAAAAGCTTTAGGTCATGAATATACATTGCAAATTCATAATGCTGGTGATTGTCAGACTAATGGCTTTACTGAATATAAATGCTTAAGATGTGAAGAGTACCAATTGAATAATACGGGAGAAGCTAATAAACATTATGATGAGCATTTAGGAGAGCATGTATGGGCGACATACGAAGATGGAACATATGTAATTAGTGAAACTTTATTAGATATTTCTTGTACTCACGATGGTGTAGGGTATACATATTGTATCAATTATGAAATATGTAATGCAACCCATGAGATAATATCAAATAAATTAAATCATAATTTCACAAAAGAAATATATACAATAGGAGATTGTTTAAATAAAGGTTATACAGAATTTCAATGTACAATGTGTAATGCATATTTAATTGATAATGAAAAGCAAAAAATAAGAGTATATGATGATGATTACGGTGAACACAAGTATACCCATGAAGCTCATGTTGATGGTAATTGCCAAACAAAAGGCTTTATAGAATATTATTGTATTGTTTGTGATGGTCAAAAAAATAATGAAGATTTGACACCTTATCTTCTTATTGATGAGGATTATGGTGAACATATTTGGGAAGTAAATGAAGATGGTAAATTTTTAATTAAAGAAGTAATAACTCCTTCAACCTGTTATCAAGAAGGTAATGGATATGTTAATTGCGTATATCATGCTTTATGTGGTGGAGAAAAAGAAGTAGCAATTGATAAAGTTGATCATGATTTCTCTATAGATAGTCATACTCTTGGAACATGTGTAAGCTATGGTTATATAGAGCACTATTGCTTATTTAGTTGTGGTGAAAAAGAACATGACCATGCTGGTAATGTCATTATGGAAATAGATGATTACTACGGAGACCATAAATATGAAAAAGGCGTATGTATCTACTGTGGAGCATTGAACCTGGATAAAGTAGAGATGACTTTTGAAATAGGTAAGACAACAAGATCAAATGTAATTGCGTATTTATGTCTTAATAGTGAAAAGAATGGAATTAAATATTTTGACTTAATAATATCAGGACGTGGAGATACATATAACGTAACAAATGAAAAAGATATACCTTGGTATAATCAATATGTTACTTATAATGATAAAAGTTACAGAGTTTCTTCATTAATTAAAAATGTTATAGTCGCTGAAGGTGTTACCTCACTTATGCCAGCAGCATTATATGAAGCAGTAGAATTAGAAACTGCAATACTACCTAATTCTTTAGAGACTATTTCTCAATATACATTTTATAGATGTGGAATCCTTAAAACTATTGAATTTGGTAATAAGCTAAAATATATTGAACAATATGCATTTTATGACTGTGCATCATTAAATATTAATTTACCAACGACATTAGTTACTATAGGATATAGATCATTTTATGGCTGTAGAGTCCGCTATTTAGATTTTACTGGGTTTGATAAATTAACTTTTATACATCAAGCATTTGAATATTGTGGATTAGAATATGTTATTATTCCATCAAATGATATTATGAGAGTTTCAAGTTCATTTGGGGGAGAAAACACAATTGTATTTATCTCAGAAGATTATAATAAGAATTTAACTTATGAAATTAATTCAATAACTTATTACTTAGGATATGGTAAAAAATTTAGTGATGTTATAGATGTTGTTGACGGGTGCTTTATAATAAGAAACGCTTCTAATTTAGACATAGTAACATCTTATAATTTATTTTATTTTCCAGATAATATTAAACTACATAAGTCAATAAGTGGAGATATATTAGCATACGCTCCAAAAGACATTAATAATAATAGATTAAATAATGTGCTAAATACCATAGATAATTTAGTAATGATAGGTGATTATGCGTTAATGAATTGTAGCTATATAACAGAATTTAATATTCCAAATACTACTTTAAGAATTGGTAATGGTGCTTTCATGAATACCATGCGATTGACATCAATGAATATTTTTGAAGAATCAAATTTAGTTAGTTTTGGTGAAGCAGTTTTTTACAACTCAAATATAGAAAGTATATATATTCCTTCATCTGTTAAAGAACTTGGTGGAATGTTATTTGGAGAATGTAGTAATCTAAAAAATATTTATTATGATGCTAAAGAAGCATATCGAATTAATGATGAGGTAGGAGTTATCAATTATACTAATAAAACTAGTATCTTAGGTGGAACAGCAGTAAGTTCGTTTATTCTTCATATAGGAAGTAATGTTGAAGTTATTCCTAATTATATGTTCGCTGGGGACTCAAGTTGGACAAACTATAAAGTAGGTATTGAATATATAGATTTTAGCGAAGCGAATTCATTATTAATAATTGGCGAAGGCGCATTTAAATATAATGATAATAAAAAATATAATATTCTTGATTTAACAGGAACATTAAATTTAAAAGAAATTAAAGATAATGCTTTCTCTGATTCTTTATATCTTAAAAAAATAATTATTCCAACTAGTATTGAAAGAGTAGAAAGTTTTGGAAATGATTTATTTATTAATTGTCCATCCGTTGAAGAATTATATTTAAACGGTAATATTAATTATGAAGTGAAAACTACGGTAGGTATAGGCATTTTGGATAAAAATTATATATATTATCACGGATGGTTTACAAATAGTGGAACTAGTGAAAATAGAGTAAAAGTATATATCTCAAATGAAGTAACTAGTTTAAGTATTAATCTATTAAGAGGATATGTTTATTTAAATAATGAAAATAGTTATTTTGAAATAATTATAGATTCATTATTAAGTGAAGAGATGCTTTTTGGATTATATCCAAATAGTGAGATTAACAAAAATATAATAATAAAATAAGGTATATAAGGAGAGAAAAATATGAAAAAAATATTTAAAACTTTTATGATAGTATTTATTATGTTGTTATCAGTAATTTTTTTAGAATCATGCGGTGAAAATGATATTAAAGTAGAATTAGTAAGTAATAGTTTCCATGAAGGTGATGAACTACCACAATTAAATGTTTCAGATTCGTCTATTAGTGCAAAATGGCTTAATGATGAGAAATTAAAAGCTGGAATTGTTAAATATAAATACTATTTATCAAATGATAGTTCAGTCATTTTAGAAATTGAAATAACAGCTACAGCTCATAGCGCTTTAGCTTATGAAACAATCAAAGAGCCTACGTGTAGTGATGATGGAATTAAGGCAAAGAAATGCATTATATGTGATATATACTATGATTATCAATCAATATCTGCACATGGACATTCGTATACTAAACAATATCATACAGATGGAAATTGTTATGAATATGGATATACAATCTACCGTTGTGACATTTGTGATGATTTAAAACAAGATACAAATGGTAGCACATTTAAAACTATAGATACAAATTATGGTGACCATATTTGGGAAGTAGATGAAGATAAGAACTTTGTTATATCTGAAGAAGTCCAAGAAGTCTCATGTAGTGACGAAGGAAAAGGATTCGTTTATTGTATTAATCATGAACATTGCAATGGTAAACATTTAGTTGTTTCAGATATATTAGATCATGATTATTCAGATGATGAATATATAGCTGGAGAAAATTGCTTGGAGCATGGTTATACAATGTATAAATGCGTTATGTGTGGTCGCTATGAAGAAGATATCGAAGGTAATATTGTAAAAGATTATGATTTAGATTATGGTGATCATGATTATACAAAAGAAGATCATATAACGGGTAGTTGTTATGAATATGGCTACATAGAATATCATTGTCAAGTTTGTGATTCGTTATATGTTGATCTTAACAATGAACCTATAAGAACATATGATATTAAATATGAAAATCATATTTGGGAAGTAGATGAAGATGATAACTATATCATTGCAAATGTTATAACTGCAGCGACTTGTGAGCGTGATGGACTTGGACATGTTTATTGTATTTATCATGATGAATGTGGTGGAACAAAGGATGTAAAAATTGACCAAATAGATCATGAATATACAGTGAAAGTTCATACAAATGGTAGTGATTGTGAACATACTGGATATGATGAATTTAAATGTACATTTAGTTGTAACACATATAAATTAGATTTAAATGATGATCATTATAAAGAATATGATGAAGTATATGGATCTCACAACTATGTGTCTGGTACATGTAGTATATGTGGCGGAAAAGTGCCAGCTGATGCAACATATAACGTTGGTACAAATGCAGATAAGACAAGTGTAGTAGCCAAAATATATCAAATAGGTTCAACAGGTACTTATGATATGATAATTTCAGGTGAAGGTACAATGACTGATTATACTTCAAGTAGTACAATGCCTTGGTATCAAGTTTTAAATGGTCAAAGAGTATTAAATAGAATAAAAACAGTGACGGTAGAAGATGGAGTAACATCGTTCTCGAATTATGGTTTTTATGGTTCTACAAGCCTTGAAAGTATAATTTTAGCTGATTCAGTAACAATTATTGGTTCTAATGCCTTTTATGGATGCACTGCCTTAACTAGTATTGATTTTAGCGAAGGGTTATTAACAATTGGTCAATCGGCATTTAATGGTTGTTCTCGTTTAAGTATTGATAGTTCTTTTCCAGCTTCATTAGCTACAATTAGTGCTACAGCATTTAATGGTTGCTTAATGCTTAAAAAAGTTGACTTATCATTATGTAGTGGCGTTAATATCGTATCAAATGCTTTTTATGCAATTGATATAGATTATGTAATTATGCATGCTTCTGCAAAGAGAGTTTCATCTTCATTTGGTGGACGTGGGACAGTAATATATTATGAAGGATCTTATCCTGCATCAGGATTTGTTTATGAATCTTCATCAATAATCTATTGTTTAGGTGCGGGAAATAAATTTGCTGATATGGTTAGTATAGAAAACGGAACTCATATTATTAAAGGTGCAAAAGATTTAGTTTATGTATCTGCCTATAATGCTTTTCGTTATTCAGGCCAAACAAACTTGGGACTAGGTAGTGGAACAAGCACGGCAATTAAACGTCAAATATCAGGAGATATCATAACTTTAGCAAAAAAGAATATAACAAACACAGAATATAATACATTAATAAATAATTTGAATTTAACAATGATTGGTGATTATGCATTTAATTATTGTTCAGCACTTACATCAATTACCCTTCCTGATACATGTAAATATGTTGGAAACTGGGCATTTGCTAATACTTCAGCAATGACAAGTTTCACGGTTAATACGGATTCTAATTTAGAAGTATTTGGTGAATATGCCTTCGCATTATCAAAAATTACATCACTATATATTCCCCAAAATACAAAATATGTAGGGGCCATGTTGTTTTATAATTCTACAGCATTAACTGATTTATACTATGATGCTAAAGAAGCATATCGTTATGGGGTTGAA
The DNA here is from genome assembly GCA_031549865.1 of Anaeroplasmataceae bacterium. Classification (GTDB taxonomy): domain Bacteria; phylum Bacillota_I; class Bacilli_A; order Acholeplasmatales; family Anaeroplasmataceae; genus JAVBPE01. Next base: position 377,712 of record JAVBPE010000002.1, read on the forward strand.
GCAAATGCTACAAAAGGAAAATTTGGTTCAACTGGTTCAAGTACTACATACTACAGTATCGTAACTGCTGCCAATGGTTGTAATATTACCCTACATATAGGAAGTAATGTTCAAAAAATAACTGAAGGTGCATTTGCCGGACATTCAAAAATAACGACAAATACTGGTATAGTATCAATAGATTTTAGTAAAGCTAGTTCATTAATAGAAATTCAAATGGATGCGTTTAATCATACAACTAATACAAAATTTGATTATCTAGATATAAGCGGAGCTAAGAACTTAACTACAATTGGCGATTATGCGTTCTATAATTGCCCAAGCATAAAGACTATTATATTACCTGGTTTTTCAAAAATTGGAATGAGTTCATTTGTTAACCATGCAGTATTAGAAAATGTATATATTACAGGTAATATCAATTTAACAATTAGTAATTCTGCATATTCATTATTTTATGGAAGTGGTATTTCTACTACATCAAAAATTATAAATATTCACATATTAGATGAAGTTACATCATTACCAGCAATGCTTTTATATGTGAATGCGGCAAGCAATTATAATATTATTTTAAGTGAAAATAACACACTGATAGAAGCACAAATACTTGCGTTAAATAATAATACCGCTGGTTTAACATATGAAAGAATAGAAACAGTTACATTACCTAATTAATAGATAAAAGAAGTGAGGTGAAATAATGCGCAAAAAAAATAAAGAAATTAATAAAGATAATAATGTTGATGAAAATGCTATTATTTCACCTCTTATTAAAGAAAAAATAGATACCATATTTGAAACAAAAGATATTTATGATACTGTTAAAATCAGAAATCAACAAGTTATGTTAAAGAAGTCTTTACTTATTACTTTTGTATTAATAACAGTGTTTTATCTTAGTATGATATTGTTATATTTTTATTCAGACTATCAGTTTTTACAAGTATATATTCCTGATCATGAACATGTCTATAGTGGAGAGGGAGCATATTACGAAGGTGATTGTTCACATTATGGATATACAGAATATTATTGTGAAAAAGAATATTGTGAATCTAAAATAACTGTGTATGATACAGACTTAGGAAATCATCGGTACCGTGAAGCACCATATATATGGAATGATGAGGAAGGTATCCATTACCGTTATATCTGTTCAATATGCGGTCAAGAAAATATTTTAAGTGAAAAAATAATAAATGCCTCTTATTGGCATAATGATTTAAATAAAGCGTTTTTGATTATAGAATATAAGAATAAGGAGGATGAGAACAATGTCGACAGGTGATTATTTAATAAAAGTATTTACACAATTTTTTAGTTATTTATTTAAAGTAGTTGCAGATATATTTATTAATTTAGTTAATATGTTTAATTTTAAAGAATATTGGACTTTAACAAAAGAGTACTCATCTACAAATGGTGGTTGGGTTTGGATTATCGTTATTCTTGTATTCTTATTATTAATTGCGATAACAGCAGGAATAGTATTTTTAATTGTTTGGACAGTAAAAAAATATTTAAGACTTCATAAGTCATTAAAAAAACAAGATGCTATTATTAAAGAAGTTGGAAAGTTAAATAAAGAACTTGCCTATGCCCATAATGCGTTAGATAAGCGAATAAAAAGTGATTTAGCAAGAAAGAAAAAAGAATCTGGTGAGGCTTCTACTGAAGAAGAGGAGGAAGACGATGATATCAGATTTAAAAAATTAACTTTAGTTGATAAAAAATATGCAAATGGAAATCCAGAAACTTTAAACACAGAATTCACTTTAGAAGAAGTATGTATAAACTTTAGAAATTTCGCAGGTTCAAAATTAAAATTATATTACGATCTTGGACTTGTTAAAGAGTTTGTTGCATCCCTTGCAGCGGTTAGACTAATTATTCTTCAAGGTATTTCTGGGACAGGTAAAACATCTCTTCCATATGCATTTGGTAAATTCTTAGGTAAAGACTCATTTATTCAAGCTATTCAACCTTCATGGAAGGAAAGAAGTGAAATGTTAGGTTTCTTTAATGAATTTACTAAAAAGTATAAAGAACCAGAATTTTTACGTAATCTATATGAGGCTAGTTATAGTAATAATGTTCATATTACAGTATTAGATGAGATGAATATTGCCCGCGTTGAATATTACTTTGCAGAATTCTTATCAGTACTTGAAATGCCAAGAAGAGAAGAATGGATAGTTGAATTAATATCAAGTATGGAAGCAAAAGATCCAGTACGTTTATTTGGTGGAAAAATGACTTTACCACCAAACATGTGGTATGTTGGAACAGCAAATAATGATGACTCAACCTTTGCTGTATCGGATAAGGTTTATGATAGAGCTATGATTATTGATATCGATAAGAAATTTGAAAAATTCACTCCAATTGATACAGAAGCAATGCCTCTTGATTACCGCAAGCTTGATGAATTATTTGAACAAGCAAAGAAAATATATCCGTTATCTAGTGCAAATATTGCAAAACTAGACCAGTTAGACAGTTATGTTATAGAGCATTTTAGAGTAGCCTTTGGTAACCGTATTATGCGTCAAATGTATAATTTTGTCCCAGCATATATAGCCTGTGGCGGAACTGAAGTTGATGGAATAGATTTTGTATTAGTAAAAAAAGTATTTAGAAAATTTTCAGCATTGAATTTATCGTATCTTAAAGATGAAGTTGATAATTTAATTGCAAAACTTGATAGTTTATGGGGAAGTAAAAATTTTAGACAAAGTAAAGAGTTCTTAACAAGAATTTGTAAAATGGGCTAGTTAGGTGATTATATGAAACCAATTGACTCGTATTATGTAGGTTATATTGCTTGGAGAAATACATTAATTGAAAATAATGCTATGCAATATGGCCGTATAAATTTTAATGAAGAAAAAAGTAAACTATCAAAACAAGTAGTAGAAGTAAATGTAGATAAAGATTGGTTAGACATGTTTGAATTATGTTTTCCATATATTGAAAAATGTATTAATGAACTTAGAAGTTTTTTATATAAAGATGAAGACTTAATCCTTATTGAACAGGCAAATAAAATAGACGTTCAAGCAGCTATTATTTATTTATCTCAACATACAGATTTAATTTTAGAATATGATGAAGATACTAATAATGTAGTTCCAAGTAAAATAATAAATTCATATTATGAAAATACTTATAGTATTTATGAAAATTTATTTATATATACTTTAGTAAAAAAATGCGAATCGTTTATTTTTAGATGTTCTGATGATATTGAAGATGAATTAACAAGAGCTAGGTTAAATATTAAATATTTGCAAAAAGAAAAAAAAGAAATAGAAGAATCAAATAATGATTTTAATTTACAAATTTCTTATCAAAGAAATATTAAAATAGATATAAATGATGAAGACACTTCAAATTTAGATGTTGTAAGAGTTAGAGTATTAAAAGGAAAAGTTCAACAATTTTTAAATAGTCCACTGATGAAGAGTTTACGTGGGTCTACTTTACTTAGGCCACCTTTAACAATGACGAATGTTTTACAAAAAAATCCAAACTTTAAGATGGCCGTTAAACTTTGGGATTATATTTTAAATTATAAAGGAAATAAATTTAGTGTTTCAAAAAAAGATGTTGACCTAAACTTTAGTAAGAAAAATCAAAAACAAATGACAGAGATGTTTAATTTAAATAATTTTTTGACTAAAATGTATTATGATAATGATTTGAAAAAAGATTTGGAAACAAATTATACAAAATACAAAAAAGAATTAAGAATGCAGCAACTAGATTTAGAACGTGAACAAAAACTGAAACAAAAAAACGAAATTATAAAAGCTATTAGTAAACAAAAAGAACTTGATAGAATAGTTTTAGAAAAAACAATTGAAAAATTTGATTTGAAAATTATTAATATAAAAAATAAATATATTGCAGAAATAAAAAATATTAATGATAAGCATCAAAATGCAATTGATAATCTTAAGACAAGACATATTAATGCCATAGAATTATTAAATGATAAAAATGAACGAAAAATAATAGGTTTAAAAAAGTCTCATGAAAAAGAATTAAATAAACAAGAAAACCAAAATAACAAGAAGTTAGCTAAGTTAGCAGAGGATTATGAATTAAAAATTGCTTTGATTGAAGAATATAATGAGCAATATATTAATACATTAGTTGAAAACCATGAAAATTATAATAAATATCTAAATTCTTGTCATGAAAAGGATATTGAATTAATTAATATTAATCATGAAGAAGAGATTAAACAAATTGATGCTTATAATGAGAAAAAAATAAATATAATAAATGAAAATCATTTAAGAGAACTTAATTACATTGCGATTGAAAAAGGAAAAATACTCGATTTTGTAAAAGAAGGACATAAAAAAGAACTTCAAAAATATGATCGTAAAATTAGTAGATTAGATCTTAAATATGAAAAACTTATTTATAATCATAATTTAAATATTGAAAGTCTTTTAAAAAACCATCAAAAAGAACTTGAAAATTTAACTATGGATAAGAACAATACAATTGAAGAATTGAACAATTTGCATGAAAAAGAAACAGAAGCTTTTAATTATAAACTTAAGCAATTAAGTAATAAGCTGGCCCAAAATACGGTTGAATATAATGCTACAATTGATAATTTAGTAAAAAATCATAAAAATGAATTAGATGATAAGGAATATGAACAAGAAAGAGCTTCTATCTTATTAAAAGAATATTATAACAAAGAGTCTATTAATTTTGAAACCAAATTAAAACAATCTGTTTTGAAAAATGATAATATGATTATTCAATATGAAAAACAAATAGACGAACAAAAAAATAGCTTCAAAGAATTAATAAAAAAGCACAATTTGGAAAAGAAAGAATTAAAAAAGGAACAGCGCGATAAGATAAATTCTTTAAATAAAAAGAATATCGAACTTATTTCAAATGAAAAATCTAAAAATATTTTAGAGTTAGAACAAAAAGATCAAGAAATTACAAAATATAAAAAAGAATTAAAAAAACAAGAGTTTGATTTTAATTTGTTAGTTAGCAAGAATAATCAAGAAATAAAAAAATTAATTGATTTTAAAGAAAAAGAGAAGCAAGATATTATTAATTTTTATGAGCAAAAATTGAAAGAATATGAAAACAATAAAAGTAAATAGCTCAAATAGTAAGTATTTAGACCCTATGAAATAAATGTTCATAGAGTCTTTTTATTTTTTTATATAAAAACATTTAATTTTATAGTAAAAAAGAATCTTTTATTGTAAAATAATAGTAGAAGGCTTAAGGATGATACTATGAAAAAAATCTATCATATATTATTAGTCATTTTACTTTTTATTTCAATAATTGTAGTCCATGCAGATAGTTCAATTAAAATTGCTATTTATGCAATTGATAACGATGGATATATTAATCAAAATCAAAATGGAGAATTTTCAGGTTTCTATTATGATTATTTAGAAGAAATAAAAAAGAAAACTAATGCAAATTATGAGTTAATTCTTATAAATGATACAAACACTTTAGCGCAATATAAAAGTGGTATTTTAAGTTGCGATCTTATTTTAGGCGTTGATAAAGATACTAAATCAGGAGCTTATTCAGTAGTAAGTAAAAGAAACGTAGTTGGTTTTAAGAAAACTTCTGAGAATATTCAAACAAATGATCCAACATCACTAAAAGGAAAAATAGTCGCAACATATCGTGATGATGAGGCTAAAGCACATGATAACTTTGCAACATATCTTAAGACCTTAAACATTGCCTATAATAATGATGATAAGCTTTATCCTTTATCAAAAGCACTACTACAAATAAGAGTGAGTTTATATAATAAAGCGGAAAATTCATTGGATTTATTAAATGCAAATAGTATTGATGCCATATTAACATCAGATAGTAGTGCATTAACTAATAATTTAAGCAGTGCTTGTACATATAGTTACATTCCAAAATATTATACAATTCCTTCAAATGGAAATTCTAAATATATTGAAATGTTTGATACAGCTCATGAGAAAATATTACGAGCTGATAGTAATTTTGCGGAAAAAATATATAACAAATATTTCAACGAAGTTTTTAAAACTAATGTAGCATTTTCAATAAATGAAGAGAATTATTTGAAAAATAATCGAGTATTTAGTGTAGGCGTTTTAAAAGATTTCGCGCCGTATTCATATGTAAAAAATGGAGAGATTAAAGGTATAACTATTGAAGTATTTAATAAAATAAGTGAATTAACTAATGGTGGATTTACATTTGATTTTAAAATGTATAATACAAAAAATGAATTAAATGAAGCATTGTTAAAAGATGAATGTCAAATATCAGGATTAGTTTTTTATGAAAGTAATGAAACAGAAGTGATAGATAGTATTAGAACATATTCATTTTATGAGGATAGTTATAATTTATATCGTAAGAAAGACTATGCTTTAAGTGGTGATTATAGATTAGCTATCCATAAAGACTTTGATCAAAATTTGATTAATGATATAGGAATAGATTTTTCAGAAATCATCGAATATGATACATACGAAGAATGTTTATTAAGTATTGAAAATGATTTAACAGATTGTGCTATTGTAATGGAAAATATAGCTAATTATTATATGAATTATAATTATATGGAATATAATAAAATTTCTTTAGAAAATTATTTGTTTTTATGTTTTGCAATAAATGATGAAATAGATTTTAAAGTATTAAATATCTTAGATAAATGTTTAAAAGCAATCAACACAAAAGATATAGATAATTATATATTAAGAATTTTAGTTGAAGATTATAAAGAAATAGATAATAATTATACATTTAATGATTTCATTTTAAATAATGCATCAATAGTTATACCTATAATTACAGGGGTCGCATTAACCATATTGGGGTTAGCAATTTTTATAATTATTAATCAATATTTGCACAATAAAAAGAAGTTTGAACTTATGTTTATTGATGAAGAAACTAATCATAGTAATTATAAGAAGTTTATTATTGATGCCAATAAAGTTATCATGGATAATCCTAAAAACACCTATATAGTGGGATATATTGATATTAGAGATTATAAATATATAAATGATGCTTTTGGTAAACAAACTGCAAACGATGTTTTAAAATTTATCTCAGATTATATAGGCAGTAAAAATATGAATCATCCATATGCTCGTATTCACTCTGATCGTTTTGTGTTTTTATCTAAAATAGAATTTTACGATAAAATCAAAGTATTCAATCAAGACTTTCTAAAAGATTTTGCTTTAAAGGCAAAACAGCAATTTACATTTTTTAATTTATTTATTAAGCTTGGAATTTATTTTATTGATGATGAACGTGATATTTTAAAAGCTGTTAATTATGCTAATTTTGCAGTAGATGAGATAATAGAAAACTCTAAGAATTCTTCAATAATTTATGATTCGTCAATATTTGAAAAAATAAATATAAGACAAGATATTGAACGCGATATGATTAAATCATTAGAAAGTGATGATTTCTTAGTTTATTATCAACCTAAAGTTGATATTGATACTTTAGAAATTATAGGAGCAGAAGCATTGGTTAGATGGAAGCATTATTCGAAAGGCTTACTATCTCCTTCGATATTTATTCCTATTTTTGAAACGAATGGATTTATTATAGAAATTGATTTTTATGTATTTAATCAAGTATGTCAATTATTAGAAAATAGATTTATTAATAATGAAAAAATGCTTCCAATTTCATGTAATTTCTCAAGATTACATTTATCAAATCCAACTTTCTTTACTCGTTTAGAACAAATTACAAGTAATTATCATTTTTCATTAGACTATATTGAAATAGAATTAACCGAAACAGTCGCAACTGAAAATTTCAATGTGTATGTAAATGCGATGAACCGTTTGAAACAAATGGGGTTTAAAATTTCAATAGATGACTTTGGCAGTGGTTACTCCTCAATTCAATTATTATATTCTTTTCCTTTTGATGTTTTGAAATTGGATAAGAGTTATATTCAAAAAACTAATATTTCAAAATTAGAAAAAGAACTAATGAGTTCAATTATAGATATTGCGCATAAAAATAATATAATAATAATTTGTGAAGGTGTAGAAACGATTGCTCATGAAGATTTAATGCGTGCTTCATTATGTCGTTATGCGCAAGGATTTAAATATTATAAACCTATGCCAAAAGAAGACTTTTTAAAAATATTGAATCTAAAAAAATAGATATTTATATGAAGTAATTTTTTATGAAAAGATACGATAAAAAATCAAATTAATTGAATTAATTCATTAAAAAAATAAACTTTTAAAGTGTGATTTGTCACACTTTTTTCTTTTTATACATAATTTAAAGTGAATAAAAGGTGGAATGAAATGTCAGGATTATGCTTTAAAAGCAATTTTTATAAAAAAGTAGATGAGAAGTTATTTATTGATGCAACAAGGAGACTTAAGCATCGTGGACCAGATAATGAAGGGTTTTTGTTTTTAGATGATTTTTCTTTTGGGGTTATGCGTTTAGCAATAATTGATAAGAAAAATGGAATTCAACCAGCATCTAAAATGAATAATCATTTAATTTTTGATGGGGCAATATTTAATCAAGAAGAAATAAAGAGTACTTTAAAAAAGAATACGTACGATACTTATTCAGATACAGAAGTTCTTTTAAATTGTTTAATTGAAAAAGGAACACAAATAATTAATAAAATAGATGGAACTTTTGCATTTGTCTATACCTGTAAAAATAAAGTAGTGGCTGCAAGAGATCATTTTGGATTTAGACCATTATATTATACTATTATAGATAATGATATATTTATTGCTTCTGAAATAAAATCAATATTAGAATATCAAAAAGAAGCAGTTGTAAATATTGATGGATTAAAGGAGTTACTAGGTTTAGGACCAATGCACTCAATTGGCAAGACAGTTTATAAAGGAATATATGAACTTCCAATGGGTCATTATTTAACATTCGATAAGAAGAATGGATTAAAAATATTTAAATATTTTGATTTGGTTGCGAAACCACACAATCTTAATTTAAACGAAACAATCATAAAGACTAAGGAATTAGTAACTAATGCAATAAAGAAACAAATAAAAAGTGATGACGGTATATCATGTTTATTATCTGGTGGATTAGATTCCTCTGTTATAGTATTAACGGCCTTAGAAGAGTTAGGTCAAGTTGATACATATAGTATTGATTATGAAGATAATAAAGAAGAATTCATCTCTAATGATTTTGAAATCTCAAATGATCAAAACTATATTAACTATGTTATTAATAAAAGAAATATAAAACATAATTTTATAAAAATTAGTACAGAAAATTTAGTTAAAAATTTAGAAAAAACATTGGAAATAAAAGATTATCCAGGTATGGCAGATATAGATTCTTCCCTGTACTACTTATGTAATGAAGTAAAAAAGAATCATAATGTTGTGCTTTCTGGGGAGTGTGCAGATGAAATATTCGGCGGATATCCCTGGTTTTATAAAAAAATGGAATATGATACATTTCCTTGGATAAGAAACATTGAAGAACGAGAAAACTTATTAAACTCTAATTTAAGAGAAAAAATAAATCTAAAAGAATATCTAAAAGAAGTATATTTAGAAATAGCTAATAGAGTTCCGGTTTTAGAATCGGATACTATAGATGAAGTCAAAGAACGTGAATTGCTATATTTAAATATAATGTATTGTATGACAACGTTAGGTGAACGCAAAGATAGAATGTCAATGGGGGCATCAGTAGAGGCGCGTGTTCCTTTTGCTGATAAAGAATTAATAGAATTCTTATATAACGTTCCGTTTCATCAAAAGTATTATAATGAAACAGAAAAAATGTTATTAAGGGATGCAATGAAAGATATTTTACCTATTGAAATATATGAAAGAAAGAAAAGTCCTTATCCGAAAAGTAGGAGTAGGAAATATCATGAAAAAGTTGTTTCTTTATTAGAGGATGCCTTGAAGAATGAAAGTTCAATCCTATATCAAATTTTTGATTGTGATAGCATCAAAGAAATGATGTATAGCGACGAAGAGCTAAAAACACCATGGTATGGTCAATTAATGCGTAAAACACAGTTGTTAGTCTTTATTTATCAAATCGATTATTGGTTTAAAACTTACAATATTAAGTTAGAAATATAAAGGAGATAAAATGCAAGAAACTATTAAAGAAGTTTCCAAAAGTATTAAAGAAATTTTAGAGGATAATATAATTATTGGTCAAAAAATTGAAATTGAAGATAATATAATTATTCCGGTATTTAAGATTAAACTTAATTTTACTATAATAAATGCAAATATAAAAACAAATGATACATCAGGAAATACGGCCCAAATAAGCGCAACACCAATAGCATTTATTAATGTAAAAGATGGTAAAGTTCAAGTGGTATCCTTGGAGAAGGAAACTACTTCTGATAAGATATTAACAAATATTCCTTCCCTGTTAGATAATTTAACAAGCATATTGAAATTTCAATAAATTAAATCGTCATTTTGACGATTTTTATTTTACTAAAAATACATTTTTTCGGTCTTTTTGTATAATATAGAAAAATGTTGCCAAAATATATATGGTGATAATTTTGAATTACATAATTATTTTTATGGGTCTTATTTTATTTTTAAGTTTAAATATTGAATTTAAAATAAATAATACTGATAAACTTACAAAATTCATTATTAAATTTGGTTTTATAAAAATATCATTTACAGCTAATCAAATTAAAAAAATATTTAAATCAAAAAATAATAAAGGTACTTTTAAAGATAATATTAATGAAATATTTAAAAACTTAGAAAGAATGCCTTTATTTAAAAATATTATGAAAAGAATAGTTATCACTAAAAGTGAAGTAACTAAATCAATTGATTTTACCCAAATTGAATTATATCCATTTCAAAATGCAATGTTTTATATTGTTACTTCAAATATAAGTACTTATTTAAAAACAAATTTTAAAAGTGTTTATGAAGAAAAATATAATTTGGTTAATGATGATAAAAATTTTGAAATAGATTTTAAAATAGAAGCAAGAAGTACTATTTTTAATATAATTTATAGCATTATAGATTATTACAATAAAAAGATTTTAAGGAGAATAAAAAATGGATCAAAAAATACCAACATTATTAAAAGTTAGTTTAGAAAACTTAAGAAATATGATAGATGTTGATACGATTATTGGTAAGAGTATCATACATGAAGATATTACAATAATTCCGGTTTCAAAAGTTAAGATGGGATTCTTATCAGGTGGTAGCGATTTTTCATCTAATAATGAAAATCCTCCATTTGGCGGCGGAGCTGGTGGAACAATGTCTTTAACACCAGTAGCATTTCTAGTTTGTACTAAAGGTGATGTAAGAATGATTAAAGTTGATGATGAAAGTAATGTATTAGATAAATTAATTGAAAGAATTCCATCACTACTTGAGCATGTAAAAGACTTATTTAAAGATGATGCAGAAATAGTAAAAGCTTAAACTAAACTTCGGTTTAGTTTTTTTGTCATAATTAAATGAAAAATATTGTTTTATTAATGAAATACTTGACATAATTTATGAAAGATTCTATTTTTGATGGTGGATTATTACAACATATTGGATGGTGAAATAAAAAAAGGTAAATGAAAATTTATCTTTTTTTATTAATTGATTCACAAATCAAAGTTTACTTATTTTAAAATTTTTGATATAATCATTGAGGTGATAAAATGGAAGATATAAAAGAAATTAGTAATTTGGAGCTATTTTATGATGTACTTGATGATTCTATAGATTTTTTATATGAAAAAACAAAAGAGAATTATCTTACTTTAATTGAAATGACTTTAAATAATATTATTCAAAATGAAATATTAAACTCCTTAGAGCCAGAAGATGAAAATGAATTAATGGCAATTTATGAAAGATTAGAATCAATAGATTTTAATGTCGAAGATGTAAGAAAAGCAATTCATTCTATTATTTTAAAAGGTTTTAAAGAAGTTCATTTATCTAATGGAGAAACAACTCCAGATACAATTGGAATTTTTATAACTTATTTAATTGATAGATTAAGAAAAAAAGATATCATGGAATTAAATATTTTAGATCCTTTATGTGGAATAGGCAATTTATTATTTACAGTAATTAACCATTTAGAAAATATTAATTTAAATGTTTATGGAATTGATCATAATAAAAATTTACTTAATCTTTGTAAATTAACAGCAGATTTATTAGATGCTGATGTTAATTTATATCTCCAAGATACATTTAATGTAAATCTTACAAATATAGATTTTATAATTACGGATATTCCACAAGTTAAATATGAAAATGACTATTATATGCCATATGATTTGATTTTAAAACATAAAGAATCATTAAATGATAAAGGGTATATGATCTGTGTTATCCCTAATGATTTCTTTGATTATGACAAAAAAATGGATTTTAAGAAAAATGTTACTGCAGATTTAACAATTCTTGGTATAATAGAATTACCGTCAAATATTTTTGTACAGGGTCAAAAAAGCATCCTTCTTCTTAAAAAAGAAGTAATAGAAGACAAAAAATGTTTAATGGTTAAATTACCTAGTTTCTCAGATGTGAAAGAGTTTAATAAAACTTTAATGTCTATTGAAGCATGGTTTGAAAAAAATATAAAATAAAAAATAAGCGAGGAATTTTAGACATGGGAAAAATAATGGCAGTAAATGCAGGAAGTTCATCAATTAAGTTTCAATTACTTGATATGCCATCTGAAAATGTAATAGCATCAGGAGTAATGGAAAGAATTGGACTTGATGAAGGAATTTTTACTTTAAAATATGATGGTAAAAAAGAAGAAACAAATCCTGTATTACCTACACATGCTGAAGGTGTAGAATTATTACTTGAATCATTAATTTCAAAAAATATTGTAGCATCATTAAATGAAATTGAAGGTGTTGGTCACCGTATCGTTCAAGGTGGAGAATACTTTAATGATTCAGTTGTCATTAATGAAACTGTTATTGAACAAATATTAGAATTAGCAGATTTAGCACCACTTCATAATCGTGCTCACGTAGTTGGAATTCGTGCTTTCCAAAAAGCATTACCAAATGTTAAACAAGTTGCCGTATTTGATACTACATTCCATCAAACTATGTTAGATGAAGCATATATGTATGCAACTCCTTATGAATGGTATGAAAAATATCGCATTAGAAAATATGGTTTCCACGGAACAAGTCATCAATATGTTTCTCAACGTGCAGCTGAAATTATTGGTAAAGATTTAAAAGACACAAAAATTATTGTATGTCACTTAGGTAACGGTGCATCTATATCTGCCGTTAAAGGTGGAAAATGTATTGATACATCAATGGGCTTAACACCACTTGAAGGTATCCCAATGGGTACACGCAGTGGTAATATTGATCCAACAGCTTTAGAATTAGTTGCGAAAAAAGAAGGAAAAACAATTTCCGAATTAATAAGTGATTTAAATAAAAAATCAGGACTTTTAGGAATGGGCGGAAGAACTAATGATGCTCGTGACGTAACTAAAGGAATGAATGAAGGCGATTATCGTTGTAAATTAGCTTTTGATGTTCAATCAAAGCGTATTGCAGATTACGTTGCTTCATATTATGTTTATTTAGGGGGATGTGACGTTATTGCCTTTACTGCAGGTATGGGTGAAAATGTTGGTCACTTAAGAGAAAAGATTATTAACCGTTTAGAAGTATTAGGAATCAAAATTAATAAAGAAGTTAATGATAAATGCTTCTCTACTGAAACAATGATTTCTACTCCTGATTCAAAAATAAAAGCATATGTAATACCAACAAACGAAGAAGTTATGATTGCTCGTGATGTTGTAAGAATAGCTTAAATAAATTAACCTTCTTCGGAAGGTTTTTTATTATATTTATTTTACAAAGATATGTTATAATGAACATAAGATATCATAAATTTTGATAATATAAGACAAATATATAATAGAAATCGAACTATTTGAGTAGTTTGGGGTTATAAAAAAAATGACTAATATTAAGGGATTTACTATTAAATAGTAAGTCCTTTTTATTATTTAAAATTATACTTATAGTATATATATTTAGTTAAAGTAAATAATAAAATGGTGATTTAAATGCAAAGAATTATTTCTTTAATTAAGGATTGTAATAAAAATAATGCTTTTACCTTAGCTGCCTCTCTAGCTTTTTTTACGACTATAAATGGAGGTTCTTTTTTCTTTCTCATTTTGATTACTGTTGAAACATTTAATATTAACATAATTGATAATTTTATTACTTATCTTCCACAAGGTGAAATATACGATATGGCACTTTATCTATATCATAATGCGATGAATATTTCTAAAAGCTTTTCATTCTTCTTTTTATTAACAAGTATTTGGGCTAGCTCATCATTGTTTGTCCATATTTTAAGAATTGGCGATATGGTTTATCAATGTGATAGAAAAAAATTCAAATATTTCAATCGAATACTATCATTTTTGTTTTTAATAGTTTTTTTAATTATTTTAGTAGTTGCAGTTATAGTTTTATTAATAGCGTCAGTAGTATTTCAAAAATTCCTATTTATCTTTTCAATAATTGCGATATGTTTAATACCTTTTTTAATATCCGTTTTTATTCAATATATCGTTTACCCTAAAAAACCACGGTTTAAGGATTTATACAAAGGAATTCTATTTTCTTTTATTTATACATTTATAGTAAGTATTGCTTTTATGATTTTTCTAAATTTATTCAGCTATAAAATAATTTATGGAGCATTTGCAGTTATTATTGCGGTTTTATTTTGGATATACTTATTATCTCAAAGTGTTTTAATTGGGATGGTTATAAACAAAAGAAATGTAAGAAATTACTAATGTAAATCCAATATAATGATAAATAATAAAATGGAGGTGCAAAATGAAAAAAATATACTTTGCTTTACTGGCAGTTTTATTTTTAACATTATCAATAAACGTAAATGCCAAAGGTTATAATTATGGTATACCTAAAACAACTAATAACGAACGTCCATATCCAGGTAAAGAATTAAACGATTTAATAAAAAATAATAATGGTTATTACATCGCTAAAGATAGTAATGAAATTTATTTTACATTTGATTGTGGATATGAAAATGGTTATACAGTAAGTATGCTTGATACTTTAAAAAAGCATAATGTTAAAGCAATATTCTTTATTACAGGACATTATTTAACGAGTGCAACAGATATAGTAAGAAGAATGATTGAAGATGGACATATAATTGGGAACCATGGATATAAACATAAAAATTTCTCAAAAATAAGTATTAGTGAATTAGAAATTGAAGTTACAAGTTTAGAAACTAAATATGAAGAAATATTTGGTGTGAAAATGTCAAACTTTATTAGACCACCAGAAGGTGCTATTAGTGATGAATCAGCTAAGTATTTGGCCTCAAAAGGTTATAATCTTCTATTTTGGTCATTAGCTTATGTCGATTGGCATAAAGAACGATTCAATGGAAATCACTATGCTTATAATGAAGTAATTAAAAGAATACATAAAGGAGCTATAATATTAATGCATACAGTATCAAAAGATAATGAAAATGATTTAGATGATATATTATTTGAATTAAATGCTTTAGGGTTTGTTTTAGATGATCCGAGAAATATAACAAATAATTTTTAAAAAAATGATGGATTTTAAATTTTATAGTGATATAATTAAACTATAATATAAAGGAGAGCAATATATATGACAAAAACATTTACAAATTTACCTTGGATAGTTAAAGTTTTATTACAATTTTTCTTAGGATTTATAGGTTCTGGATTATATAGAATTTTACGTTTCATAGAAAAGAAAAATATTATTACTTTAGTTGTTGGTATTCTTGCATTATGTACTGGTGTTGGAAATTTTATTTTCTGGTTAATTGATTTAGTAACTGTTATTTTATCAGGAAAAATCACTGTTCTTGCTGACTAATTAAATACAGTTGAAAATACCTCTTTATGGGGTATTTTTATTTTAATAAAATAAATCGACTTTATTTTTAAATTAAAAATGGTAAAATATATTTATAAATTTGAAAAGAGGAAAATATATGGCAAAAAAAAGTAGTAATGGTAATACTGGTTTAGCAAAAATTGCAGGATTCTTTGCGTTTCTAGCTTTATTGATTGCAGGGTTAACATTCTTAATTAACTGGATCCTTACGTTATTTGATGGAGGAGCAAGCTTAGGATGGCTAGGTAAAATTGGAAGTGTAAGCTTAGTTATTTCAGTTTTCTTATCAGCTTGGAATTTTATTCAAACTACAAAATTACCTGGAAGTAAATTAGTATGGCAAGTATTATTCTTAATTTTAGCAGTTTTAGCTATAGTAGGAGTAGTTGCAATATAATAATTTAAGCATGACTTTGGTCGTGCTTTCTTTTTTTAGAAATAAAAATAAAATTAGAGTATAATATATATAGGGATTAATATGCAAGGAGGAATCATTATGGATGGATTTTTAAAACTGGAGAATGTTAGTAGAACTTACAAAGTAGGAAATATAAATATTGATGCACTTAAGGATGCGACTTTTGAAGTATCAAAAGGTGAAATATGTATTATAGTAGGGGCAAGTGGTGCAGGCAAAACAACACTCCTTAATATTTTAGGAGGAATGGATGAGGCAACAGGTGGAAAATTTTATTTAGAAGATAAAGAAATAACTGCTTTAAATAAAAGAGAACTAACAACATATAGAAGAAACGATATTGGGTTTGTCTTTCAATTTTATAACTTAGTTCCAAACCTAACAGCCTTAGAAAATGTTGAATTAGCGACTCAAATTACTAAAAATACACTTGATGCTAATTTGATTTTAGATGAAGTAGGGCTAACTAATCGTAAGGGAAATTTTCCAGCCCAATTATCTGGAGGAGAACAACAACGTGTTGCTATAGCTCGTGCTTTAGCTAAAAATCCTAAATTATTATTATGTGATGAACCAACGGGAGCACTTGATTATGTAACTGGAAAATCGATTTTAAAATTACTTCAAGATACATGCATAAAAAATAATATGACAGTCATTATAATTACGCATAATTTAGCCTTGACACCGATGGCAGACCGCGTAATTAAAATTAAAAGTGGAACGATTGAATCTATTACTTTAAATGATAATCCAACATCAATTGATGAAATTGAATGGTAAAAAATTATGAAAAAAGGATTATTGAAAAGTACTTTTAGAGATATCGTTGTAAGTAAGGGTAGATATATCTCAATTATGATTATTATTTTACTTGGGGTTGGATTTTATAGTGGATTATCTATAACTGAAGAACTAATGGTAAATACAACAGATGAATATATCAGTAATACAAATTTATATGATTATAGATTAGTTTCTACTATAGGATTCGATAAGGATAAAATTAATGAATTTGAAAACTTAGATGGCCTAAATTATATAAATGGTTCAAATTTTGTCGATTTATTAGTTACAGATTGTTATAGTAATACTAACGCAATAAAGTTTAATTCTATAACAAATGATATAAATAAACTTACATTAGTTGATGGACGTATGCCACTTAATGATACTGAATGTGTAGTAGATTCTTTATTTTTAAATTCTTCTTATATTGGTAGTAAATTGTCAATTTCAAATACTAATAAAACTGATTCAAAAGAATTATTAAAAAATAATGAATATACAGTTGTTGGATTAATAAAATCTCCAATTTATATGAATTATGAACGTGGTACAACAAGTATAGGGAACGGATCTTTAGCTGGTTTTTGTTATGTGCTTGAAGAATCATTCAATGTTGATTTTTATCACGAAGTATATCTTGATTTAAATATAAATGCCAAAATATATAGTGATGATTATAATGATTTTATCAAAAATAATAAAACGAAAGTCTTAACTATCTTAGACTCAATAAGTGCTGAAAGATATAATGAAATATTAGCAATATATGAAATGTATCACCTTGATGTATCTAATTTATATGAACCAGTTAATTATGTCTTAACAAGAAATGAAAATATTTCTTATGTTAGCTTTGAGAATGATTCAACTATAGTTAGAGAAATTGCCAAAGTTTTTCCATTTTTCTTTATAATGGTTGCAGCTCTTGTTTGTGTTACAACAATGTCAAGAATGATCGAAGAGCAAAGAACACAAATGGGTATTTTAAAATCTTTAGGTTATAAAAATTCAGCAATTTTATTTAAATACTTATTTTATAGTAGTAGTGCAGGTATCTTAGGCTGTATTTTAGGCTATTTCTTAGGAACTTTAGGAATACCTTTTGTTATTTGGCGCAGCTATTCGATAATGTATAATATAGCGTATTTTTTAACATATAGTGTTAATTTTTCTTTATTGTTAATATCATTAATTGTTTCTTTAGCTTGTACAATGATTGTGACGCTTTATTGTTCCTTAAAAGAATTGCGTCAACAACCATCCACATTAATTCGACCTAAAGCTCCTAAGGCAGGTAAAACAATTTTATTAGAAAGAATTAAACCACTTTGGAAGAGATTAAAGTTTCAACATAAGATATCTATTAGAAATATATTTAGATATAAACAACGATTTATTATGATGGTTTTAGGTGTTGGGGGATGTACGGGGTTATTACTTACAGGATTTGGAATAAAAGATTCTATAAGTAATATTGCGACTAATCAATATGAAGAAATTATGATTTATGATAGTCAAATTAATTTTTATAGAGATTTAAATACTGACGATCAAAATGAATTAGAAAATGAATATAATAATATTATTGAAAATGTTATTTATTTGTCATCATCAAGTGTTGAGGTCAAGTTTAATGATGATCTTAAAAATGCGACAGTCATTGGTTTAAATAGTGATAATATATCTGATTTTATTAATTTGAAATCTAATAAAATTAAAATTGAGACTCCTAAAAATAATGAAGTAATAATTTCTCTAACCTTATCTCGTAATTTAGGAGTAGGTATTGGCGATGAAATAGAATTAGTTGATGCTGATTTTCATTCTTTAAAAATTAAAGTAACAAATATTTTTGATTCTTATATTGATAATATGATTTTAGTAAATAAGGATACTTTAATTTCTTTAAAGGATGAATTTGTTATTAATTGTGCTTTTATAAATTATAAAGCTGGAGTTAATAGTAAAGATGCCATGATTTTATTACTGGAAGATGATAACATTTCAAATGTCATTTTAGTTTCAGAAAACAAAACTCGTATTGATTCTATGATGAGTAGTTTAAATTATATTGTGTTAGTAATAATAGTATGTGCTGGGGCTTTAGCATTTGTTGTTTTATATAATCTAACAAACATTAATATTAATGAACGTAAAAAAGAAATTGCTACGATTAAAGTTTTGGGATTTTACTCTAGGGAAACATCTCAATACATTTTTAGAGAAAATAAAATTCTAGTATTTATAGGTGGTATTGTTGGATTATTTTTAGGTATTGCGTTTCATGCTTATATCTTAGCTCAAATTCATATGGAAGGTTTAATATTTGAACGTAAAATAAATGTCTTAAGTTATTTCTTAGCATTTATATTAACTTTTGTGTTTAACATTTTAATTCAAATATATATGGGTAGAAAAATAAATAATATCGATATGGCAGAATCTTTAAAGTCTGTTGATTAATGAAGCTAAAAGGTCTTAGTATTAAATGAGACCTTTTTTAATTAAAAGATTAAATATATAACATATTATTTATAAAATTGATAAAAATTGAAAGAAAATTTCTAAATTTATCTATTGTTTAAAATAATTAACGATTTATTTTAAAATTATTCGAATTTAAAATCTTTAAAAAATAAAAAAAGCAAATTAGTTATTGACTTAATTTTGATATTACTATATAATACTATTGATATAAAAATGTGAAGATTGGGACGAGTAAACTAATTAATGTTCAAAGCGAGCTGTGGTGGTGAAAGACAGTAATTATGAGTTGGTTGAAATATCACCCAGGAACAGCCTACTGAAACTTTAGTAAGTGTGGCCGGTTAACATCCGTTATGATGTTTAACAATTGTTAGATTGTTAATTGAGTGGTCATGTTTATGGCAATTAGAGTGGTAACGCAGAACTATTAGTTTTGTCTCTTATAAAGAGATGAGACTTTTTTTTTACAACTTTAGTTAAGAAAATTCAGTTTTTATGTTAGAAAGGATGTAAGTTATGAGACATGTTTTATCGGTTTTAGTATTAAATCAGCCAGGTGTTTTATCAAGAGTAGCAGGAATGTTTTCAAGAAGAGGATATAATATTGAAAGCTTATCTGTGGGTAAAACTGAAGATGAAGAAATATCTAGAATGACAATTGTTACTTATGCAGATGATGAAACGCTTAAACAAATTATAAGTCAGTTATCAAAAATAATTTCTGTAATAACAATTAAAGAATTGACTGACGATATCGCAGTATATCGTGAGCTTGTAATGATTAAAGTGAAGGCCGATTTTATAGTCCGCGCTCAAATCGTTGAGATAAGTAATATATTTAGAAGTCACATAATTGACGTCTCAAATCAAGCTTTAATAATAGAAGTTACAGGTGATTCAAACAAAATCCAAGCAATTATAGAAATGCTTGAACCTTATGGAATCCTAGAGGTAGTAAGAACAGGATTAGTTGCCCTTGAAAGAGGCAATACCGAACTAAAAGATTTTACAGAATAAAGCCAAGAAAAATATAAAAAAATAAGGAGAAAATTAAAATGGCAAGAATATTTTATCAAAAAGATTGTGATTTAAATGTATTAAAAGGAAAAACAGTAGCAATTATCGGTTACGGTTCTCAAGGACATGCTCATGCATTAAACTTAAAAGAATCAGGTGTAGACGTAATTGTTGGTTTATATAAAGGTTCAAAATCATGGGCTAAAGCTGAAGCGCAAGGAATGAAAGTATTTACTGCAGCTGAAGCAGCTAAAAAAGCTGATATTATCATGATTTTAATTAATGATGAAAAACAAGCTCAAATGTATAAGAATGACATTGAACCAAACTTAGAAGAAGGAAACATGTTAATGTTTGCTCACGGCTTTGCTATCCATTTTGGTCAAATCGTTGCACCTAAAGGTGTAGACGTAACTATGATCGCTCCTAAAGGACCTGGCCATACAGTAAGAAGTGAATACCAAGCTGGTAAAGGTGTTCCTTGTTTAGTAGCTGTTGAACAAGATGCAACTGGAAAAGCATTAGAAAAAGCATTGGCTTATGCTGCAGGTATTGGTGGAGCAAGAGCTGGTGTTCTTGAAACTACATTTAGAACAGAAACAGAAACTGACTTATTCGGTGAACAAGCAGTTTTATGTGGTGGAGTTTGTGCATTAATGCAAGCTGGTTATGAAACTTTAGTTGAAGCTGGTTATGATGAAAGAAATGCATATTTTGAATGTATCCATGAAATGAAATTAATCGTAGATTTAATTTACCAATCAGGATTTGCTGGAATGCGTTATTCAATTTCTAACACTGCTGAATATGGTGATTATATTACTGGTCCAAAAATCATCACTGATGAAACTAAAAAGACTATGAAGAAAATCTTAAAAGATATTCAAGATGGTACTTTTGCTAAAGATTTCTTATTAGATATGTCAGAAGCTGGTGGTCAAGCACACTTTAGAGCAATGCGTAAATTAGGTGCTGAACATTCTTCTGAAAAAGTTGGAGAAGAAATCCGTAAATTATATAGCTGGAATAACGAAGCTGATAAATTTATCAACAACTAAGAATAATTTATTAAAGCGAGTTTAAACTCGCTTTAATACCATATGAAGGGAGTGTTTCTATGAAAAAAATCCGAATATTTGACTCAACATTAAGAGACGGTGCGCAAGCTGAAGGAATATCATTTAGTGTAAATGATAAGATTAAAATTGTAGAAGCACTTGATGAATTAGGCATCGATTTTATTGAAGCAGGAAATCCGAGTTCAAATCCAAAGGACTTAGAATTTTTTGAGGCAGTAAAAAAAATCAAACTTAAGAAATCTATTTTAGTTGCTTTTGGAGCAACAAGAAGAATAGGCATTAATGTAATAGACGATCAAAATGTTAAATCACTTTTAAAGGCAGAAACACAAGCAGTTGCTATATTTGGTAAGTCATGGGATTTTCACGTAACAGATATTATAAAGACAACTTTAGAAGAAAATTTAGCAATGATTTATGATACAGTAAGCTATTTAAAAGAAAATAATAAATATGTTATATATGATGCTGAACATTTCTTTGATGGTTATAAACATAATAAAGAATATGCAATTAAAACTATTTTAAAAGCACAGGAAGCGAAAGCGGATGTTATTGCATTATGTGATACTAATGGTGGAACTTTTCCTGATGAAGTTTATGAAATAGTTTGTGAAGTAAAAAAATATATTAATGTTGAAATATCAATTCATACGCATAATGATACTGGAATGGCCGTTGCCAATAGTATTATGGCTGTAAAAGCAGGCGCAACTCAAGTCCAAGGTACTATTTTAGGCTATGGTGAAAGATGTGGAAATGCTAATTTATCAACTATTATCCCTAATTTAATGTTAAAAAAAGGGTATGATTGTATTGATAAAACTAAATTAGAAGAATTCACAGCATATATGCGTTATATTGCAGAAATTTCTAATATTAATTTGTTAGACCAATTACCATATGTTGGTTCATCAGCATTTGCCCATAAAGCTGGAATGCATATTGATGGAGTTACAAAATCAAGTAATTCATTTGAACATGTAAGCCCATCTAGTGTTGGTAATTCACGTCGCTTTTTACTATCAGAAGTTGCAGGTCGTTCGTCGATAATTGGTAAAATTCAAAAAATTGATCCAAGTATAAATAAAGATGATGAAGTTACAAAGAAAATAATTGATAGAATAAAAGAATTGGAATATTTAGGCTATCAACTTGAAGGTGCTGATGCAACTTTTAAAATAATGGTTTTAAAAGTTTTAGGCAAATATAAACCTTTCTTCAATTTAGAACGTTTTAGAATTATTGGGGATGATCCACTTGGAAAACAACAAGTTTTAAGTGCATCTGCAATAGTTAAAATCGAGGTTGGAGGAAAATCCGAACTTAAGGTTGCTGAAGGTAGAGGACCGATAAATGCGCTTGATAAAGCATTGCGTGAATCTTTAGAAGTGTTTTACCCAAGCATCAAAAATGTTCATTTAACAGATTATAAAGTAAGAGTAATAGATACAGCTGAGGCATCTGCTGCCAAAGTTAGAGTTTTAATTGAATCAAGTGATGGTCTAAATTCATGGACTACTGTTGGTGTTTCAAATGATATTGTTGAAGCATCATGGATCGCACTTGTTGATTCACTTGAATATAAATTAATTAATGACTTAGAGAAAACAGGAGAATAAAAAACATGGGAATGACTATGACACAAAAAATATTAGCTGCTCATGCTTCACTTGATAGAGTTGAAGCTGGTCAGTTAATTCAAGCTAAATTAGATTTAGTTTTAGGTAATGATATTACATCACCAGTTGCAATTAAAGAATTTCGAAATATTGGTTACGATCAAGTATTTGACAAAGATAAAGTAGCAATCGTACCTGACCACTTTACACCAAATAAAGATATTAAAGCTGCAGAACAATGCAAATTCATTCGTGAATTCGCACTTGAAAAAGAAATTACTAACTATTTTGAAGTAGGACAAATGGGTATTGAACATGCCCTAATCCCTGAAAAAGGATTAGTAGTAAGTGGAGACGTTGTAATTGGTGCAGACTCTCATACTTGTACATATGGAGCACTTGGAGCATTTTCTACTGGTGTTGGTTCTACAGATATGGCTTGTGGTATGGCTACAGGTAAAGCTTGGTTTAAAGTACCATCAGCTATTAAATTTGAATTAATAGGAAAACCTACTAAATATGTTACTGGTAAAGATGTTATCCTACACATCATTGGGATGATTGGTGTAGATGGAGCATTATATAAATCTATGGAGTTTGTTGGTGAAGGTTTAGCTAATTTAAGCATGGATTCACGTCTTTCTATGGCAAATATGGCTATTGAAGCTGGTGCTAAAAATGGTATTTTTGCGGTAGATGAAAAAACTTTAGAATTCTGTAAAAAACATTCATTGAAAACTCCTGTTATTTATGAAGCAGATAGTGACGCTAAATATGATGAAACTTACGTAATTGATTTAAGTAAAGTTCGTCCAACTGTTGCATTCCCTCACTTACCTGAAAATACAAAAACAGTAGACGATGAAGGCGTAACAAGTATCAAAATTGATCAAGTTGTTATTGGATCTTGTACAAATGGACGTATGGAAGATTTAAGAATGGCTCGTGATATCTTAAAAGGAAAACAAGTTAAAAAGGGAGTTAGAGTTATAATTTTCCCTGGAACTCAAAAAATATATTTACAAGCTTTAGTTGAAGGAATTATCGAAGATTTAGTAACTGCTGGTTGCGTATTCTCTACTCCTACATGTGGACCATGTTTAGGTGGACATATGGGAATATTAGCTGAAGGTGAAAGATGTGTATCAACTACTAACCGTAACTTCGTAGGACGTATGGGACATGTTAGAAGTGAAGTATATTTAGCATCTCCTGCTGTAGCTGCTGCATCAGCACTAACAGGATATATTACAAATCCAGAAAGTTTAGAGGAATAAAACATGAACGCAAAAGGTTTAGTATTTCGTTATGGAGATGACATCGATACAGACGTTATCATCCCTGCTCGTTTTTTAAATACATCAGATCCAAAAGAACTTGCAACTCACTGTATGGAAGATTCTATGCAAGATATAAATGCTGGATTAACACCATTTTTCCAAAGAGTATCTAAAGGTGATATAATTGTTGCTGATAAAAACTTTGGATGTGGCTCAAGTCGTGAACATGCACCAATAGCTATTAAAGAAGCAGGTGTTTCATGTGTTATCGCTAAAACATTCGCTCGTATTTTTTACCGTAATGCTATAAATATTGGACTTCCTATTATTGAATGTCCAGAAGCATGTGAAGAGACAAAAGCTGGCGATACTTTAGAAGTGAATTTCGATAGTGGTGTTATTAAAAATTTAACAACTAATAAGAGTTATCAAGGACAACCATTCCCTGAATTTATGCAAAAGTTAATTCAAGAAGGTGGACTTGTAAAAACTATTAAAGGAGGAAAATTCTAATGGATTTTAAAATTGTAACATTACCTGGTGATGGAATCGGTCCAGACATCGTTTCTGAAGCTGTAAAAGTTTTAAATAAAATTGGTGATATATACGGTCATACTTTTAATATAACAGAAAAAAGAATGGGCGGTATCGCTATTGATATGGATGGTATTAGTTTACCTCAAGATACTATAGATGCTTGTCTTTCTTCAGACGCTGTATTACTTGGAGCTGTAGGTGGTCCTAAATGGGATAATCTTCCAAATGGAGATCGTCCTGAAAAAGGCTTACTTGGAATTAGAGGAGCATTAAAATTATTTGCTAATCTACGTCCAGCTGTATTATATCCACAATTAAAGTTTGCGTCTCCTTTAAAGGAAAGCGTAATTGGTGATTCATTAGATATTTTAATTGTTCGTGAATTAACTGGTGGTATGTATTTTGGTGAAAAGAAGAAAGTTGTTAATAATGAAGATTATTCCCTAACTTATGCTTCAGATACTGAAAAGTATAGTGTATTTGAAATTGAAAGAATCTTACGTGTTGGATTTGATGCTGCAATGATTCGTGGTAAAAAAGTATGTATCGTTGATAAAGCAAATGTACTAGAATCTTCAAGGTTATGGAGAGAAGTAGCTGCTAAAGTTATTAAAGAATATCCTGAACTTGAAGTAAGCTATCAATATGTTGATAATGCGGCAATGCAATTAATTGGCAATCCACGTCAATTTGATGTTATAATTACATCAAATATCTTTGGTGATATTTTATCAGATGAAGCATCTCGTGTAACAGGTTCAATTGGTATGCTTGCATCTGCATCTTTAGGAAGTGGAAAACTTGGGTTATATGAACCAATCCACGGATCTGCTCCAGATATAGCTGGTAAGAATTTAGCTAATCCAATTGCAACAATTCTATCATTATCTATGATGTTTAGATATTCTCTAAACTTACATAAAGAAGCAGAAGCTATTGATAATGCAGTAATGGCAGTACTTGATCAAAATTATCGTACTGGTGATATTATGAGTGCTGGTATGGTGCAAGTTGGTACTAAAGAAATGGGCGAATTGATCGTTAACGCCTTAAAATAATATAGGAGGACTACTTTATGATAAGCGATAGAATGAAAAAAGGCATCGAAAGAACACCTCATAGAGCTTTATTTAAAGCTATGGGTTACACTGATGAAGAAATTGAAAGACCATTAATTGGCGTTGTTTCAGCAAAAAGTGAAATTGTTCCAGGACATGCTGATTTAGATAAAATAGCACAAGCAGTAAAAGCTGGTATTAGAATGGCTGGAGGAACTCCTATTGAAATCCCTGCGATTGGTGTCTGTGATGGTATCGCAATGGGTCATAAAGGTATGAGATACTCACTAGCTACAAGAGAACTTATTGCTGATTCAATTGAATGTATGACAACAGCTCATGCCCTTGACGGATTAGTATTAGTTCCTAATTGTGATAAAATTGTCCCAGGAATGATTATGGGTGCATGCAGAATGAATCTACCTACTATTTTAGTAAGTGGCGGACCAATGCTTGCTGGTAACGTAAATGGACGTAAAACTAACTACTCTGTAATGTTTGAAGCTGTAGGATCTTATTTAAATGGTAAAATAACAGAAGAAGAATTAAAAGAATACGAAAATAATGCTTGTCCTGGTTGTGGATCTTGCTCAGGTATGTATACAGCTAATTCAATGAACTGCATGGCAGAAGTTTTAGGTATTGCCTTACCTGGTAATGGAACAATTCCTGCCGTGTTTGGTGAACGTGTTCGTTTAGCTAAACAAGCTGGTATGAGAATTATGGACTTATTTAATAAAGATATTAAAATCAATGATTTATTATCATTTGAATCTTTTGAAAATGCTTTAGCTGCTGATATGGCACTTGGCTGTTCAACTAATACAATGCTTCACTTACCAGCTATTGCGCATGAAGCTGGAGTAAAAATTGATTTAGATATGGCAAATGCTATATCTGATAAAACTCCAAATCTATGTCACTTAGCTCCTGCAGGACCTACACACATGGAAGATTTATATTTTGCAGGTGGAGTTCAAGCTGTATTAAAAGAATTAGAAAAGAAAAATTTATTTAATACTAGTCTTATGACAGTTAGTGGAAAAACAGTAAAAGAAAACTTAGCAAATGTTGTTAATAAGAATAATGAAGTAATAAGAGATATTAATAATCCATATTCACAAACTGGTGGAATTGCCGTACTTAAGGGAAATTTAGCTCTTAATGGATGTGTTGTTAAGCGTAGTGCTGTAGCTCCTGAGATGCTTTGTCATAAAGGACCTGCAAAAGTTTATAACTCAGAACTTGAAGCAATAGCAGCTATTGATGGTGGTAAAATTGTTAAAGGTGATGTTGTAGTAATTCGCTATGAAGGTCCACAAGGTGGTCCTGGTATGCCTGAAATGCTTGAACCGACATCACGTATTGCTGGTATGGGATTAGATAAAGATGTTGCCTTAATTACTGATGGAAGATTTAGTGGTGCAACACGCGGAGCATCTATAGGGCATATATCTCCTGAGGCTGCTCAAGGTGGATTAATTGCTTTAGTAGAGGATGGCGACATCATTTCTATCGATATAAATAACTGTAAAATTGAATTATTAGTAGATGAAAAAACAATTGCCTCTCGTAAGGCAAAATGGGTAAAACCTGCACCTAAAATTACTAAAGGCTATTTAGCTCGTTATGCTAAGTTAGTTTCTTCAAGTGATGAAGGCGCAATACTTAAATAATAAGACAAGAGGTGAATTTTATGAAACTTAATGGTTCCCAAATTTTAATTGAATGTTTAGTGGCTCACAATGTTGATACGATTTTTGGATATCCAGGTGGCGCAGTATTAAATATTTATGATGAATTATATAAGAATCAAGATCGTATTAGACATATTTTAACAAGCCATGAACAAGGTGCATCACACGCTGCAGACGGATATTCACGTGCTACAGGTAAAGTTGGAGTCGTCCTTGCTACATCAGGGCCTGGGGCTACTAATCTAGTCACAGGGATCGCAACGGCTTATATGGATAGTATTCCTATGATCGTGCTTACAGGAAATGTAACAACAGGACTATTAGGTAAAGATTCATTCCAAGAAATCGATATAACTGGTATAACTATGCCTATAACTAAGCATAATTATATTGTTAAAAATATAAATGATTTACCATTTGTAATAAATGAAGCATTCTATATTGCTCAATCAGGTAGACCTGGACCAGTGCTTATTGATATTGCTAAAGATGTTACTGCAACAACAATTGAATATAAACCATTAACTGTACGTAGTGTTGAAAGAAAACAATCTAGAATTAAAGATGAAGATGTAAAAGCAGTTTTAGATATTCTTGCAAATGCCGAAAAGCCATTTATTTACGCTGGCGGAGGAATAATATTGTCTGATGCAAGCGAAGAATTAATGGAATTTGCGACTTTATTAGATTCTCCAACATCTACATCAATGATGGGACTTGGTGCTTTCCCACAAACACATAGATTATCTACAGGTTTAATTGGGATGCATGGAACAATCACTTCAAATAAGTGTTTACTTAATGCCGATGTTATAATTGTACTTGGGGCAAGATTCTCAGACCGCGTTACTGCTAAAACAGATGAATTTGGTAGACAAGCAAAAATTATTCATATCGACGTTGATAAAGCTGAAATTGATAAAAACGTTAAAACTGATGCTCATATAGTTGGTGATTTAAAAGTTGTACTTGAAATGTTAAATAAGAATATTACGAAAGTTTCTCATCAAGAATGGAATGATACTGTAGATTCATGGAAAGAATTATTTGCATCTAAGCATTTTATAAATAAAGACTTAAATCCTAAAACAGTAATGGAAGCTCTTCAAAATGTCAAGGAAGATAAGATTATTACAACTGAAGTAGGACAAAACCAATTATGGGCATGTCAATACTACAAGTATGATAAACCACGTCAATTATTGACTAGTGGTGGACTTGGAACGATGGGTTATGGATTAGGCGCTGCAATGGGTGCTGTTGTTGGATGTCCTGATAAAGTGGTATTCCATGTTGCAGGTGATGGTTCATTTAGAATGAATTGTAATGAACTTTCAACAGTTGAATATTATAATATGCCTATCATTACTGTATTACTAAACAATCAAGCATTAGGTAATGTAAGACAATGGCAAACTTCATTTTATGGTGCTCGTTATTCACAAACTACATTAGATCGTGGACCTGATTTTAAGAAACTTGCAGAAGCATATTTTATAGAATATTTTAAATGCGATACATATAAGGAACTTGAAGATGCCTTAGCTAAAGCAGTAGTTTCAAAAAAACCAACAATTATTGATTGTACAATTCATATTGATGAAAGAGTACTTCCAATGGTTGCGCCTGGTCAACCTTTAGAAAATGTTATAATGGATTAAATATATTAATTGGTAAGTTTAATGCTTACCAATTATTTTTTTATGTTATAATTATTTATGAGGTGATACATATGCAAATTTATAAAAATCCTATTATTCTTCAAGATTATTCAGATCCTGATGCAATAAGAGTAAATGATGACTTTTTTATGGTTGCTTCAAGTTTTAATCATACACCAGTTGTTCCAATCTTACACTCAAAAAATCTTGTAGATTGGCGAATTATTAATTATGTTGCAGATAAATTACCATTTGATATTTATGATAATGTTGTGCATGGGGCTGCTGCATGGGCGCCATCTATTAGATATCATAACAATACATATTATTGCGTTATTCCATTTCCAGATGAAGGAGTTTTTGTTTCAACTTCAAATGATCCATATGGTAAATGGAGTGATTTGCATTGCTTAATAAAAGGAAAAGGTATTATTGATCCTTGCCCAATATGGGTGGATGATAAATGCTATATGGTTGTAGGATTTGCCAAATCAAGGATTGGCTTTAATAGTTGTCTTGGAATATATGAGGTATCAAATGATTTAAAAACACAAATTACAGATTATAAAATTATATATGATGGACATGATCAAAACCCAACAATTGAAGGACCAAAATTTAATACACGTAATGGGTATTACTATATAATGGCGCCAGCTGGTAGTGTTAAAGCTGGTTGGCAAGTTGCCTTAAGAAGTAAAGATATATATGGGCCATATCAATCTAAAATTGTTTTAATGCAAAATGATTCACCTATTAATGGTCCACATCAAGGAGCTTTAATTGAAATAGATGATAATGATAATTGGGCATTTCTTCATTTCCAAGATATGAGATGCTATGGAAGAGTAGTTTACCTACAACCAGTAAAATGGATTAATGATTGGCCAATATGTGGAGCGGTTGGTGACGAACTTCTTGCTGGAACTCCCTATATAGAACATCCATATATAATAGATATTAAATCAGATTATAAATTAAATAATAATGATGAATTTATGGACTCAAAATTATCACTTATTTGGCAAACGCCTGCTAATAAAAAAGATAATTGGTATAAGTTAGATAATGGATTAATCTTAAATTGTGTTTACCATAATGAAGATTCAATTGATTCACTTAATCTAACACCTAATTTATTTTTACAAAAATTATGTTACCTAAATTTTAAAGCCAGTGTTGAAGTGAAATTAAATTTAATAAATGATGGTGATGAAGTAGGATTTACTTTAATGGGAGAAGAGTATGGCTATATCTGTATAAAACGCATTAACGGTAAGAACTTTTTAAATTTATATAATGGTAAATTTAAAGAAATAGATAGATTAGTAAGCAGTATAATTTATAAAGAAAACAATATCAAATTCAATATAAAATATAAATATCCTAATAAATTTAATTTAGGATATAATGATATTTATTTTAAGGAAACATTCATAGCGAAACCTGGCAGATGGATTGGTTCTAAAATAGGTATATATGCTAAAGGACTTAAAAATAGCTTAGGTAGTGCTAAATTTAATAATTTTTTAGTAAAGAAAGTAGGTAAATAAAATGAATCACGAATTAAGAATTGATGATGAATTAATCGTTGATATAAAGAGATTGGGTATAAATGGGGAAGGTATTGCATTTTATAAAAAACTTGCAATATTTGTTGATGGTGTTATACCTAATGAACAAGTAAAAATAAAACTTACAAAAGTTGATGAAAAAATGGCATTTGGTGAAGTCGTTGAATTAATTAAATCTAATAGTGCTCGTATTACTCCAAAATGTCCACATTATGGAGTATGTGGTGCATGCCAAACAGCACATATAAATTATGAAAAAATGTTAGAATTTAAACGTGATTCTATTATTGAGGCTTTAACTCGCTATACAACAATAAATCCACGTTCTTTTGAAATTAGAAAAACAATTGGAATGGATGATCCATACCATTATCGTAATAAAGCATCACTTCAAGTTAAAAGTGTAGCTAATGAAACTAAGGTATGCATGCTTCAAAAAGAATCAAATATGCCAGTAGTTATAGATGATTGTAATGTCCAAAGTGAAACTATAAATAAAGTAGTTAAACAAATATTAAAAATAATAGATAAATTAGAAGTACCTTTATATGTTCCTAAATATAATAGAGGCGTATTACGCTATATTGTATGCAGAGTATCATACGCAACGAATCAAGTATTAGTATGTTTTGTTTGTAATGAAAAGAATTCAAAAATAAAGGAACTTGCAATAGAAACATCTAAATTAGAAAATGTAGCTAGCGTTTATGAAAATTTTAATACATCTATGAAAGATGGAATTATATTTGGTGATGAAACTAATCATTTATGTAAAGATGAATTTATTATAGAAACAATAGGAGACT
Source organism: Anaeroplasmataceae bacterium (assembly GCA_031549865.1). Classification (GTDB taxonomy): domain Bacteria; phylum Bacillota_I; class Bacilli_A; order Acholeplasmatales; family Anaeroplasmataceae; genus JAVBPE01. The sequence continues at coordinate 409,746 of JAVBPE010000002.1, forward strand.
ATAAATTCAGATTAAAACCAACAACATTCTTCCAGCTTAATACAACTCAAACTAAAAAAATGTATGATGAAGTTAAACGTTTAGCTAAATTATCATTTAAAGAAACAGTACTAGATGCATACTGTGGTGTTGGAACAATTGGTTTATATATAGCTAAAATGGCAAAAGAAGTAATAGGTATTGAATATAATAAAGAATCAGTTGAACAAGCTAATTTAAATGCTACTCTAAATAAAATTAAAAATGCTAAATTCTTACAAGGTGATACAGCAGAATTATTACCTAAACTAATAAGCCAAGGTCAAAACTTTGATGTTGCGATTGTAGATCCACCAAGAACGGGTTTAGGAGAAACTTTATGTAAAACATTACTTAATGCAAAAATCAAACGCATTATTTACGTATCATGTAATCCTTCAACATTCGCAAAAGATTTAGCAATATTAGATGAAGCTTATACAGTTAAACAAATTCAACCTATTGATATGTTTCCTCAGACATCACTAGTTGAGTGTGTGGTATTACTAGAACTAAAAAGTAAAAGACAGCCATAAAATGAGTAAAATAATATATTGTAGAAATTGTTGGCTTGTTTGATTAAAAAAATAGATATAGTATATCAACTACAATTGAATAAAAATCACTAAATTAAAAAAGTTTAGTGATTTTTTAATCATAAAGCATAATTGTGACTTTATTAGTTAGAATTTATCACTATCAAAAACATAAAATAATAAAAAACAATAGTGATAACTTGCTTTTAAAACTATGCAGGAATATAAAGAAAATAAAGTATTAGAAATAGGATATTTATTTAATTGTGACTATTGGCATAAAGGATATGCAATAGAGTCAGCTATTGCTTGTAAAGAATATGCTTTTAATATATTAAATGCAAAAGAAATATATTCAATTATAAGAGATACTAATATTGCATCGCAAAATGTAGCAATTAGGAATGGAATGCGAAAAAAAGATGTCTTTGTAAAACATTATCGTGGTATAGATATGCCTCATTATGTCTTTAGTATTGAAAAAGATAAACAATGAATTTTTAATTATTAAAACTACCTTTCTAAGATTGATATTTATACTGATTTATACATAAATTGTTCACATGATTCCTAAACGAAAGTTTAGGTTTTTATTTAAATAATTTAATTTGTGCGCGTATCGACTACGAGCACAAAAAATGCTAAAATTTGTGCAAGAGGTGATAACGTGCGCAATTTAACGTTTGATTATGACTATAATGATATAGATATATTAAAGGCATTGAATAAGGCAAATAATAAAATAGGCGAGCTTAATGGATTGATTAATATAATGCCAAATCCTAATATTATATTTATTAGCTAGCGATTCATAAGTTCCCTTACCTGATAAATATTCATCAATTACTTTTTTCTTAAATTCACTTGCATATGATTTATTCTTATTAGATGAATCGAATCCTTTTTCTCCTAAAATTTCATATCTGTGAGTCCATTTACTAATTTTAAAGATTACACTATTCGACAAGTTGTATTCATTTGCTAAATCAGTTGGTGATTATCCTTTTAAATACCTTTTGACTATCTCAAGTTTTAATTCTTTGCTATACTTAACATTTCTTCCCATAAAAAAACACCTCCAAAATAGACTTAATAATTTTAAGGTCGCGAATCCCCTTGGGGATTGTTATCTTTAATTATTTTATTTGTCTACTTTGGAGATATCATATCAGAATTTATATGCTCTTTTCTAATTTTGTTTTTTGATTTCATCAAGCTCAGCTAAATACTCAATTGACCAATCATAATTTTTACAGAATTCTCCGTAATAATTACCTTTTCCAGTCAGTAAAAATGTCCAAAAATCGCACGAAATAATAGATTTATCTAAAGTGAGAATAGCTCTACCAAATGTAACACAAGGGCAGTCGATATCACTTAATGTTTTTCGTAATCTCCAAACAGCATCACGGTAGAGTATTTTGCTTTTTTCTATGTCAACATCTGCCCAAAGATGAGCAATAGCATCGGTCATAGTTAATGTTTTACCATTATATGTAAGTAGTAATGCAAAAAGTTCTTTTGATTTAGTAGAAGAAAAATTGATGAGTGAACCATCTACGAAACAGTCAAAAGAATCGAACATCTTAGCAACTAAAATTCTATTCCTATCATTGATTATTTCAAGAAACTTGCAAAGCGTTTTAGTGTCGTATGGTTTGTATAGGAAACCGATTGTATTTTGAGCAACAATTTGTGGTAAATCCGCAAGAGTAATGGAAAGTCCTGTTATAAAGACTATGCGTAAAGTTGGAGTGATATCAATTAAAAGTTTAGCAAGCTCAATACCATTGATTCCGGGCATATTAACATCTAAAAATGCTGCATCGATGTGGCTAGATGCTACATACTCACAAATTGCGATTGGGTCATCACGAAAAAATTTAGCTTCAACTTCTTGTTCATCGATAATTTCTTTTAAAAAAATTTGCAAAGCATTAATTTCATCATCAATTATCAAAATCTTCATGTGATACCTCCTGTGTTGTAATTGGCAAATGTACAGTGATCTGTGTTCCGTTTCCTAAACTACTTTCCACATTAGGTTCAACACCTAATATTAAACGAAATCTTTCACAGGCATTTCGTATACCCACAGATTTCTCAAGAACATCCGCAGGGTTGAATCCAACACCATTGTCACTGATACGTAACATGATGTAATTTGCTTCACGATAAGTTGTAATGATAAGTGCACCGTCTTCATGCTCATTGATGCGACTGTATTTGATAGTGTTCTCTACGAAAGGTTGTATTGAAAATGCAGGGATTAAAAAGTTAGAATAATCGATATCATAGATAATCCGAAACTCTTTTTGTACATTGAGGTTACAAAAGTCAATGTAACGTGAAATATTTTCAATTTCACGTTTAAATGGAATGAGTTCGGTATCAATCATGCCTATACGTTCACGTAAGAACGCAGAAAAGAGTTCAATGGCTTGATCTCCAGAGGCTAAATTATGATGGTACATGGATTTAATAGTAGTTAATGAGTTAAAGAAAAAGTGTGGTTTCAGCTGTTCGTTTAAAACTTTAGTACGCATGTGTTCGACTTGAATTTTATATTCGTTGGCGCGAACAGCATCACGATCAACGCGAATGAAGAAAGCAATATATACACCAATGTATGATAAAAGACATATCAATATATAAGCTGACGACCAACCTATGCTGTTTTTAATAATTCCTAGACAAGCTAACATATTGGTAGTATGCATGCCAGTGCAGCAAAAAAGGATGAGTGATGTGAGTGCAAATGTTATATTTTCTAACCCAGCACCGAAGACACGTCGTTGAAAGTTAATGAACCAAATACTGAACGATATTACAAAGATAATATGAGCGATAAACTGTAGCCCAAAGAAGGAAAGTACAAAATAAAAAATGGCACACCCTCCACCTAAGGTATAGATTCTTAGTAGTGGAATTTTTTTGTTATTAGGACGATAGGTATATTGCAAAAACCACAAAGTAGATAGTACATAGGCTATATAACTGATGTTGCTAGCAATTTCAAAGAAAAATGAGTTTTGTTGTATATTAAGTCGAGCAAAAAAGACTGACATATCAGGCGAAAACAACATGAGTAACATTAGGAAAAACGAAAAGACTGCTGTGTGCATTGTTGCATCAGATATATGAAAGATTGTTATAAACTCCACAAAAAAAACTACAAAACAAAATCCAAGCAAGATAAATGCAAAGATACCGATGTCCATATTTGTACCTGCTAGTAATTTGATTGAAAAGTGGTTGAATATAAGAGATATGATACCGCCTAAAAAGACTGAAAGTATATATAAAATTGGAAAAATATTGCGTATTATTTTTTTAGTTTTCATATTTCTATAATATCTCATCACCTTTATGCTGTCAACGGGTGGAAATTATTTTTATGATTTTTCACTTTAAAAAGAAATTTTCAAAAGTAGACTTTTCAAATCAAAAATAGGATTAAACTCATTGAGAAATCATAAATTATATTATCATTTTTAATCTTTATTTTGTTATTTCAGCCTTAGTTTGTAGCACTTTTCAAGCACTTCATATGTTAATATAAAGCAAAATATCTTTAAAGGAGATAGAAAAACTATGAAAAAGAAAAAGTTACTAAATATTTTGACTTTTGTATGTGCTTTGGTATGTACATTAGGGCTTGCTTCATGTGGAGATGATACACAAAGCAATACTACAACAAATACTACAACACCAAGTAATACTTCACAAACAGTTGAAGTTACAAGTATTTCACTTAATAAAAGTGAAGTTACACTTGACATTGGTGAAGAGGAAACATTAATCGCAACCATTAATCCAGAAAGTGCAACAAATAAAACTATAACATGGTCAGTTGCCCCAGCAGGAATAGTAAGCGTAGCTAATGGAAAAATAACCGCACTTGCTCAAGGTGAAGCAACAGTTACGGCAACAGTAGGTACAAAGTCAGCAACATGCAGTGTGAGTGTTAATGCCCAAACTCAAGTCGACACAAAAGTTGTTACTAAGACTAAATGGGTAGAAATAATGCAAAGTGATCAATCATTTACTATATCAATATCAGTAGATAGTACAGCTATGGGTACAATCAAAATTGATGGAGAAAAAAGATTTCAAAAAATGGGGACTAGAGAACAAATTTATACAAAAGAAGGCAATGAATATTTCAATTATCTAAAAAATACTGATGATTGGGTTAGAGCTACAGTGGATGAAGACGAATACGGATATACGAGTTCTTATTCACAACTTTTAGCGATATTTAAAGATGAGTTTGATAGTTTTACATATTTAGAAGGAGTATACACTGCCCAAACAATAGATATGACTGAATCAATGAGTGGAATATTAACTAATGTAGTTGCTACTTTTGAAGACAACCTTATAAAAAGTCTTACATTTGAAGTAGAAGGTGATTCAGTGGTTTATAAATATGAATATGAAGATTTCGGAACTACTATTATAACAATACCTACAGAATATGGTTATGTACTAAGTGGTAAATATTATTCAATAGAAACGAGTGAAGATGGATGGGCGCCTAATTTAGAAAATTATTTTCAATTTAGTTTGAATAATAATGTTGAAATATCAGGTAGTGGGGTTGCTCCTTACGAGTTTGATAATACTCTAATAATTATAGATGTTGATTATGCGTTATTATATGGTAAAATTGATGGTAAAATTTTATGGCTATTTATGGATGAAAATGATATAGATGACAATAGTAAGGCAATACTATTCTTATATAATGGTAATGAAATATCATCAGAAGATCAAGCAAAAATAGTTGAATATTTTGGTGATGGAATTAGTTTAGCTGATGTTAAATCATTAATAAACTTTGATAAACAAGGTGGCATTGGTGGAACTGATGAAATAAGTGTAAACGAAGGTGATGAAATGCCTGAAGCTATAGCTCCAACTAAAGACGGATATGTATTTTTAGGTTATTTTGAATTCGCAGAAGAAGATAGTACTCAATATTATGATGCTAATATGATGAGCGTTAAAGCTTGGGACAAAAAGGGAAACACAACACTTTATGCGCATTGGTTGGACAATACTAATTATACTAATGGATTGGTATTTACTTCCATTAAAAATGGAGAAGAATATAGCATAACAGGATATACGGGTGATTCTAATGAAATATTAACGCCATCTACTTATTTAGATAAACCAGTAACGGCTATCGGTGTTGGAGCATTTTATGAAAATAGAAATCTTACATCTATTATAATCCAAGGTAACGTTACTTCTATTGGTCTGGCTGCTTTTTATGGATGTAATAATTTAAAATTTATTGTGATTCCAAATAGTGTTACAACTATTGGAAATGGGGTATTTTATGAATGTCGTAATCTAACGTCAATTGTGATTCCAAAAGGAGTAACTACGATTGATGAGCAAACTTTCCTAAGTTGTGTTAGTCTAACATCAATTATAATTCCAGATAGCGTAACTAAAATTGGAAACCAAGCATTTTTTAAATGTAGTAGTCTAACATCAGTCGTAATTCCTCTTAGTGTAAATTACATTGGTTCCTCTGCTTTTGCAGGTTGTAGCAGTCTAACATCTATTAGAATTCCATTTGGAGTGACTGGACTTAGAGGTGCTACATTCTCAGGTTGTAGCAGTCTAACGACAGTTGAACTACCAGAAAACTTTACAGATATTAATATGTTTGATTTTGCAGATTGTACTAGTTTGACATCGATTAATATACCAAATAAAGTAAAACTTATTGCAGAATTTGCATTTCAAAATTGTACTAGTCTAACATCAATCACACTTCCAGTTGCACTAGCTACAGTTGGTGAAGATGTTTTCAAAGGTTGGACTTCATCACAAACTATTTATATTCGAGGCACATCTACTTTACCTTATGGTTGGAGATTGAATTGGAATAGAGATTGTTCTGCAAATATTGTATGGGATGCAGAATAAGTAATTATAAATTTAAGTATTTATGCTAAAAAAACGCAATAAATATAGAGCAATATAATACTAAAAAATGACTAATAAAGGATAATTTCCAATTTTAGTCATTTTTTTATCAACAATGAAAATTATTTTTACAAAATTAATCATTCTCTTTTATCAATCTAAAAATAAAGTGTAGTTTTTTAAAATATTTATATTTAATCACTTTAAAAAGTGGTTTTTCTTGAAACAAAATCTAGTTGTGATATAATAAATATAGTATAAAAAAGGAGATATAAAAAATGGTAAATTTCAGCTTAGAAGGAAAAATAGCATTAGTAACAGGAGCATCATACGGAATCGGATTTGCAATCGCTAAAGGATGTGCAGAGAATGGCGCAACAATCGTATTTAACGATATCAATCAAGATTTAGTAAATAAAGGAATTGAAGCATACAAAGCAGAAAACATAAAAGCATATGGCTATGTATGTGACGTAACAAATGAAGACCAAGTAAATGAAATGGTAGCTAAAATAGAAAAAGAAGTAGGAGTAATCGATATTTTAGTAAATAATGCTGGAATCATCAAAAGAATCCCAATGATCGAAATGAGTGCTAAAGATTTTAGACAAGTAATCGATATCGATTTAAATGGACCATTCATCATGGCAAAAGCAGTATTACCAAGCATGATTAAAAAAGGACATGGAAAAATAATCAATATCTGTTCAATGATGTCAGAATTAGGAAGAGAAACAGTATCAGCATATGCAGCAGCAAAAGGCGGCTTAAAAATGCTAACAAAAAATATTGCTTCAGAATATGGTTATGCAAACATTCAATGTAATGGACTTGGGCCAGGCTACATCGCAACACCACAAACAGCACCACTAAGAGAATTACAAGCCGATGGAACACGTCATCCATTTGACCAATTCATCATCGCAAAGACTCCACAAGAAAGATGGGGAGAAGCAGAAGATTTAGTAGGACCAGCAGTGTTCTTAGCATCAGATGCCTCAAACTTCGTAAATGGACATATCCTATATGTAGATGGTGGAATCTTAGCTTATATTGGAAAACAACCTAAATAATAA